>NZ_BDBN01000001.1 GCF_001613005.1 Nocardia nova NBRC 15556
CGCGGGTGGTATCGGCGGTGCGGTCGGCAGCCTCGCCACGCGTTCTGACAACAACGCGCCGGTCAACAATGCCCTGAACGCGCCCGCTCCGGTCGATCCGGCCTCGGCGAGCGCGCCGCCCGGATCCGTCCCCGCGGTCGCGCAGAAGGTCCTCCCCAGCGTGGTGATGATCCGCGTCGCGGGCGCCCGCGCGGAGGGCGAGGGCTCGGGTGTGGTGCTGTCCTCGGACGGGCTGATCCTCACCAACAACCATGTCGCCAGCGGTGCCGGTCCCAACGCGAAGATGGAGGTCGCCTTCCAGGACGGCAGTACCGCCAATGCTTCGGTCGTCGGTGTCGACCCGGTGTCGGATCTGGCTGTCATCAAGGCGGCAGGTAAGACCAACCTGACGCCGATCGAACTGGGCACCTCGCGCAACCTCATGGTCGGCCAGCCCGTGGTGGCGGTCGGCTCGCCGCTGGGCCTGGCCGGAACCGTCACCACCGGGATCGTGTCGGCGCTCAGCCGCCCGGTGTCGACCAGTGGTGAGGCCGGCTCACAGGGCACGGTCATCTCCGCGATCCAGACCGACGCCGCGATCAACCCCGGTAATTCCGGTGGCGCGCTGGTCGATACGAACGGCAAGCTGATCGGCATCAACACCGCGATCGCCACGCTCGGCGCCTCCGAGATGCCCGGTTCGCAGAGCGGATCGATCGGCCTGGGCTTCGCGATTCCGGTCGATCAGGCCCGTCGCGTGGCCGACGAACTGACCAAGTCCGGTCACGCCACCTATGCTCAGATCGGGATCTCGGTGCGCGCGCAGGACGACGTCAACGGCGCCCGGGTCTTGGACGTGACACCCGACGGTCCGGCCGCCAAGGCGGGCATCCCGTCGGGCGCGATCGTCACCCGCGTCGACGATCAGGTCATCGACTCGGGCAATTCGCTGATCGCCGCCGTGCGGTCGCACCAACCAGGTGACAAGGTGAAGGTCACCTACACCGATCCACAGGGACAGAATCCGAAAACCGTCGAGGTGACCCTCGGCGCCGCACCGGCGGAGGGTGGCCGATGATCCGTGAACCGCGTCCTTTGACAGTGCTCCCGACACCCGACGCCGACGAGCCCGGGGGACCGGAGTGGTTGTCGCCCACGGACGCTACGGTGAGCAATATGGAAATCGATGCTCCCGTGGCGGGCCGGGCACTTGTTGTGGTCGTCGACGATCGAACCGCGCACGGCGGGGTGGACTCGCTGGGCCCGCTGGTGACCGAATTGCTCACCGAATTCGGCTTCCTCGTGGATGCCACGGTGTCGGTGGCCGGTGACGAGATCGAGATTCGCAATGCCCTCAACACCGCCGTCATCGGCGGGGTCGACCTGGTGATCTCCGTGGGCGGCACCGGTATGTCGCCGCGGGATGTCACCCCGGAGGCGACCCTGGAGGTGCTCGATCGCGAACTGCCCGGAATCAGCGAGGCCCTGCGCGCCTCCGGACTCGCGGCCGGTTCGCTCGACGCCGGTCTGTCCCGTGGTCTGGCCGGCGTCTCGGGCAGCACCCTGGTCGTCAACCTGCCCGGCACGCGCGACGCCGTTCGCGACGGCATGGCCACGCTCGGTCCGCTCGTGAGCCGGGTCGTCGACGAACTGTCCGGATTGGCGGAATAATCGCGGTATGACCGACCGGCCGGCGGGGGCGCAGCGCCCGGACGATTCGCAATCGGCGGAACGCCCGGCGAAGGGGCGCACCCGTTCGGCCGCCGAGTCCGCGCGCCTGGCGCGGATCTTCGGCGAGGCGCTGCCGCGCACCAGCAGCGACGAGCGCGCCCCCGACTGTGAGTTGCCCCGCTCCGGGGACGACTGGCTGCGCGCGCAGGTCCCGCCACATCACGGATAATCGGACTTTGCGGTGCCTCGGATGCCGAGGCATGTCACCGTCCCCTGTCGGCAGCTGTGAATCTCGACGTTCATCGCGGCCGACCGCAAGAAGCTGACGAGAGAAATATGAATACGAACGGTCGGGTCTGGGGTGCGCGCATCGCCGGCATCGGTGCCGTGGCGACCGCCGCGCTCGGCCTGTTCTCCACCGGCGCCGCCAACGCCGGCACCTTCGTCCCGCTGCCCGGCGGCGACCTGTCCAAGACGCTGTCCGACGGCACCGTGGTGCACGTCCGGCTGGACGGCGAATCCGCGACCATCGATCCGGCGATCGTTGTCCCGGCGGTGCACCGCACTGCCCGGGTCTCGGGTAACGCCCATGTCGAACTGTCCGGCGACACGACCGTCGTGGGCGGCAGCATCTACCCCGGGTACACCGTGGGCTGCCAGGTCGACATCTCCGGTGTCGGCGTCGACGGCGGTCCCGGCGCGAGCATGGACTGGAGCGACGGCGAGAACGCCAAGCCGGATGCCGGCGGAAATGTCGGCGGCAATCTGATTCTCGCGCCGGGCCAGGCGAAGTCGTTCTATGTCCTCGACATCGAGGAGAAGGACGACGTCGGCCAGGATGTGCACAAGCCCCGCAACAAGTTCCGGGGTGACAGCGGTTCGGTGGCCTGGTCCGACGAAACCATCGGCCTGACCGGATGTGGCGGTGACGCGCAGGCGCGCGCATTCGTCAGCGTCGAGGTCGAGACCGACAACGTCATCTCATGGGTGACGCTGTGGGGCGAGCCGTTCAGCCTGGGCTGAGCCCGAGCCGGATACCCCTGGCGGCCTGCGGATTCGATCTCAGAACTCGTGCCGGCCGCCGGCGCTCTTGCTGCTCTCCGAGAGCAGATCGCGGATCTCGGCGAGCAGTGCGACCTCGGTCATCACCGCTTCCTTCTCGGTGCCGAATCGCTTCATCAGGCGGCCCGCCGGCAGGATCAGGATGAAGTACAAGATCGCCGCGATCAGAATGAAGTTGACCACGGCGGTGACGATCGGGCCGAGTGCGATGAACGTGGACGGCTTACTGGAATCCAGATAGAAGCCCCAGCCGTGTTCGTTCGCGCCGCCGAACAAATCCAGGAGGGGATTGACGATTCCGTTCACGATGGCGGTGACGACCGCGGTGAACGCGGTACCGATGACCACGGCAACCGCCAGATCGATCACGTTCCCACGGAGCAGGAAATCCCTGAAACCCTTCAGCATTGCGGCTCCTGTCTCATCCGGCGTGCCCCCGCCTCGCCGTTCGGTCTGGTCGTGGCATCCGATGCGATCGCTTTCCGCTATCGAATGAGGTACTCGGGATGCTAACGGACAGTTACGGCAAATGCTTGGCGAACACAGCGAACATCAGTGAAACACCACGGTCAGCGCCGTCTGCAACGAGGCGGCCGCGACGGTGGTCGCATGGCCCGGATCGAGTGCCAGCAGCACGATTCGTTCGGGGGCGGCTCGGGTCCGGGAGCCTGCGTCGGCGGCGCCGGAGATCAAGACCACCGCGGCATCGGAGGCGAGGGTGTGCGCGGACGGTGAACGCCCCCGTGGCGCAACCGTATCCGGATCGCCGTGGCCGCCGGTCTCTTCCGCGGCGACCACGTCCACCCGGTCGCCGGGCCGAAGAATATCGGCAATGGCGTTGTCCGCCAATCGCATCGGCACGATCCGGGCATTCGGCACACCGGTCGCCGCGGCTGCCAGCCGCGGGCCGACGATCCGGAGATCGGTCAGTATTTCCCCGGCGTGCACGGCGCCCGTGGAGGTCGCGCCGAGCAGTTTCGCGGGATCGGTGACGGCGCCGTCCGGTATCGCGTCGGGTGGCAGGTTCGCGCCCCGCAGATCCGCGGGGGACAGCACCTGTCCGGGTGCCACATCCCGCGCCGCGACGACGACCGGCGTGCGATGCCCGGCGGGGTCGCCGCGCAGGGCGACGACGGCCGCGGCGGCGGCCAGTCCGACGGCCGACAGGCGCCGTATCAGCGTCACGTCGAGCCAGGGTGGCCGTATCCGGGACAGGAATTCGGTGCCGCGAGCACGGCCGAGATCGGCGTCGAGGGGGCGTAGACGATCGAATCGCAAGGTCCGCATACCGGCCACCGTAGGGGCCGCAGCAGCTCGGTCATCCCGGAAAAGAGCAGGTCAGAACTTCTCTGTGGATAACGAAGAGGCTGTGGACAACCGGAGACCGGCGCGGACAGAAGACAGTGGCCGACCGGGCGGTCCGTGGCCGCCCGATTGCGGGCCGGGTCAGGCGACGGCGGTGCTGGTCGACGAGGAGCTCGACGAGGAACCCGAGCTGCTCGAGGCGGACGAATCGCTCGACTTGGATTCGCTCGACTTCGCGGCGGGCTCGCTGGCCGACGAGGAGCCGTTGCGGCTGTCGGTGCGGTAGAAGCCGCTGCCCTTGAAGACGATGCCGACCGAGTTGAACAGCTTGCGCAGCTTGCCGTTGCACTTCTCGCAGGTGGTCAGGGCGTCATCGGAGAACGACTGCACGATGTCGAACTTGTCGCCACACTGCGTGCACTGATACGAGTAAGTAGGCACCTGCGAACCTCCACGGTTTTCGTCTTTTAGCACTCTACAGCCGACAGTGCCAACAGTGCCAATCCGGTATTGATTCCCATGGTGCCGGTGCGGTCGGGCGCCGGCACGGTGGTCTCGCTCTCACCGTGGCACCGGGCGGACGTCGATCCGGCGATCGTCCGCGTCGAGCGTGCACAGCCCGGCCTCCGGCAGCAAGGCCCACCCCATCCGCCGATCGTGGGGTTCCTCCGGCAACACATCCAGCAGTTCCGAGTCCCGGACGACGGCCACCAGGCGTGCGTCCGGTCGCGCCGCGGGCAGTGTCCGGTCGTAGTAGCCGGCGCCTCGTCCCAGCCGCACGCCGCGCCGATCGACGGCGAGCGCCGGTATCACGATCACCTCCGGCCACTCGATCGCCGCCACGCCCAGCGGCGGTCCCTCGGGCTCGAGCAGGCCGTAGCGGGCGCGCCGCAGCCCCTCGATTCCGGTGTACTCCGCCCAGTCCAGTGGTCCGGGCGGTCCGGTCACGGGGACCATCACCCGAGCCCCCGCGGCCCGCAGCGCGTCGAGCATCGCCACCGAACCGGGTTCACCCGCGACCGGGAGATACCCGGCCACCCACTCCGAGCCCGGGGCACTCGAGCCGGATCCGCCCGCCGGGCGGCGCCGCTCGCCACCTGACCCATCGATACGCGACCGGTCGATGTCCAGGACCCGCGTCACGGAACGGGCCAGGGCGTCGGCCTCCGCGGCCCTGACCTCCGGCGGCACCGCCGCCCGGGCGGCCAGCAATCCCGCTCGCCACCGCCCCTTGTCCCGCTGACCGGCGATCTCCACAGGCTCACCCTAGGTGGGCGAACGGTGAGTTTGCCCGCTCCCGTGTTTCCAGGTGCCCTCGTCGGGGAATCGCTGACCCGACGCGGTATCGCGAACACGCTGGTAACGCAGTGAAACCATGGTTGCGGCCGGTTCCCCGACGGGTAGTCGCGGGGGCCGGCGGCGGACCTCGGCAGGGTTGCTGCCGCACCGTTTCGGTGCGACGGCGCCGCCGCGGCCGCCTAGGCTTCCCAGATGCCGGGCCGGTGTTGAGCCGGTCCGACGACAAGAGCGATGGATAGGGTGTGCACTTATGACAGCTGACGCCGGATCGGACGCGACGCAGGCCGTGAGTTCCTGCTTCCGTACCGCGGTGGTCCCCGCGGCCGGACTCGGGACACGGTTCCTGCCCGCGACCAAGACCGTGCCGAAAGAGCTGCTGCCGGTGGTGGACACGCCCGGTATCGAATTGGTGGCCGCCGAGGCCGCCGGATCGGGCGCCGAGCGGCTGGTCATCGTGACCTCGCCCGGTAAGGACGGGGTCGTCGCCCACTTCGTCGAGGACCTGGTGCTGGAGAGCACGCTCGCCGAGCGCGGGAAGTTCCAGCTGCTGGAGAAGGTGCGCAAGGCTCCGGGCCTGCTCGATGTGACCTCGGTGGTGCAGGACGAGCCCCTCGGGCTGGGCCATGCCGTCGCCCAGGCCGAGCAGGCGCTCGACCCCGACGAGGACGCCATCGCGGTGCTGCTGCCCGACGATCTGGTGCTGCCCTGCGGCGTCCTCGACGTGATGAGCCGTGTCCGCCGCAAACGCGGCGGCACGGTGCTGTGCGCGATCGACGTCCCGAAGCAGGAGGTCAGCGCCTACGGCGTCTTCGACGTGGAGCCGGTGACCGACAGTACGAACCCCGACGTGCTGCGTGTGGTCGGCATGGTGGAGAAGCCGGCGCTCGAGGAGGCGCCGTCGACCTTCACCGCCGCGGGCCGGTATCTGCTCGATCGTGCGATCTTCGACGCATTGCGCCGCATCGAGCCGGGTGCGGGCGGTGAGCTGCAGCTCACCGACGCCGTATCGCTGCTGATCGCGGAGGGACATCCGGTACATGTCGTTGTCCACCGTGGGTCGCGCCACGACCTCGGCAACCCTGGCGGTTATCTTCGTGCTGCGGTCGATTTCGCTTTGGAGCGAGACGAATACGGCCCCGCCTTGCGCGAGTGGTTGCAGCGTCGGCTTGCTCCGGATTGGAACCCGCAGCTGATCTCGTCGTGACGACGGGGTCGGCCGGGTCCCGTCACCGCGGGACCGGGTGATCAGTCGGAGTAAAGGGGAAGGGCGGCATGCGCTCGGTTGAGGACCAGCAGATCAAGGTGACCGCGGCGGCCGTGGCCCCGCGGCCGGTCCGGGTCGCGATCTCCGAGGCTCAGGGTCTGCTGTGTGCCGAGGACGTGGTCACCGAGCGTCCGCTGCCCGGATTCGATCAGGCCGCCATCGACGGTTATGCCGTGCGCAGCGTGGACGTGCAGGGCGCCGGCGCCGACATCCGCACCGAGGACGGCGATCCCATCGAGCTGACGCTGCCGGTGGTCGGCGAGGTCGCGGCCGGTTCGCGCCAGCCGATCCGACTGCAGCCGCGGCAATCGGTGCGCATCGATACCGGCGCGCCGCTGCCCACCCTCGCCGACGCCGTGCTGCCGCTGGATTTCACCGACGGTGGCCGGGCCCGGATCAAGATCTACGAGCCGGTTCGCTCCGGTGATTACGTGCGGCGCATCGGTGACGACGTGCAACCCGGCGATATCGCGGTCCGGGCGGGCACCATCATCGGCGCGGCGCAGGTCGGCCTGCTGGCGGCGGTCGGCCGGGACAAGGTGCTGGTGCATCCCCGGCCGCGGCTGTCGGTGATCTCGATCGGTGGTGAGCTGGTCGACATCGATCGCACGCCCGGCCCGGGACAGGTCTACGACGTGAACTCCTACGCGCTCGCCGCCGCCGCCCGCGACGCCGGCGCCGACGTGAATCGGGTCGGCATCGTCAGCGCCGATCCCAAGCGCCTGCGCGATGTGGTCGAGGGACAGCTCGTGCGTTCGGAGGTCGTCGTGATCGCGGGTGCGGTCGGCGGCTGGGCCTCCGAGCAGATCCGCGAGGCCCTGGAGGGGCTGGGTGAGCTGACGATCGACCGGGTGGCCATGCATCCGGGCTCGGTACAGGGCTTCGGCCGGCTCGGCCGCGACGAGGTGCCGACCTTCCTCCTCCCGTCGAATCCCGTTGGCGCCCTGGTCGTTTTCGAGATCATGGTGCGGCCGCTGATCCGGATCGCGCTGGGCCGCCGGCATCCGATGCGCCGCGTGGTGCGGGCCCGCACGATCATGCCGATCACCTCGATGGAGGGCCGTCGCGGTTACCTGCGCGCCCAACTGATGCGCGACGAGCAGACCGGTGAATACCTGGTGCAGCCGCTGGGGGTGAACGGCTCGTCGCATCTGCTCTCGACCCTGGCCGAGGCCAACAGCCTGATCGTCATCGACCCGGAGGTCACCGATATTCGCACCGGTGACGAGGTCCAGGTCGCATTTCTCGCACAGCGCGGGTGATCTGTGGACATGAACGTATTCCGGGCCGCCCAGCATCCGGGCTGGCCCGCACATCTCGGTCCGGTTCGAGTCGCGGGTGGGCGAGTGACCCTGCGCCCGATCCGGCTGCGGGACGCGGCGGCCTGGTCGCGAATCCGCCTGCGCGACCGCGAACATCTGGAGCCGTGGGAGCCGACCGGCCGGGGTAGCTGGGAGGCGCGCAATCACGCCTCCAACTGGCCCTCGCTGTGGTCGAGCCTGAAGGCCGAGGCGCGCCGGGGGGCGATGGTGCCGTTGGTGATCGAGGTGGACGGATCCTTCGGCGGCCAGCTGACCATCGGCAACATCGTGCGGGGTGCGTTGCGTTCGGCCTGGATCGGCTACTGGGTCGCCAAGGACGTCGGCGGCCAGGGTGTCGCCACCGCCGCGCTGGCGATGGGACTGGACCACTGCTTCGGGCCCGTGGGCCTGCACCGGGTGGAGGCGACGGTGCGGCCGGAGAATCTGGCCAGCCAGGCGGTACTGCGCAATGTGGGCTTCCGCGAGGAGGGCACGTTGCGGCGCTATCTGGACGTCGACGGCGCGTGGCGCGACCATCTGCTGGTCGCGATGACCGTCGAGGAGGTGTCCGGCACGGTCGTCGATCGCCTCATCCGCTCGGGTCGTGCCACGCCGCCGTGAGCGGCCCGGTCGCGCGGCGTTTTTCGGCGGTGACGCGCCCGGGCCTGGTGATGACCGCCTTGTGACGGGTGGGGCAGGTGTGGGCGGCGCGCCTGCGGGATATTCCTGTGACGCCGCATTAACCTACGGACGTCGGTGGTGCGTCCGGTGCCAGGACGAAACAGGTGGCGAGAACCTGCCCAGCGGTCGAGAAGGGACAGTGGTCAGGCGGGGACGGAGGTGGGAGCGCGATGCCGAATTCGATCTTGTGGATCGCGCTCGTCGTGCTCTGGGTCTTCGTGCTGTTCCCGATGCTGGCCGATCGGCATCCGCGGATCCGCCGCACCACGGACGTGGCCCTGGCAACCCGGGTGCTGCATCGAGGTGGTACCAGACGACGTGCGAAGAAAGGGCCGGCCACCGGGCATGAGACCGATCCGGACTGGGTGCCGACCCCTCGGCAGAAAAGGCTTTCCCACGGCGATGATGCGGAGGACCGGATGACGACATCGGCCGATGAGCCCGTCATCGAGGACGACCGGAACGCACCCGAGCGCGCCGAATCGGAGGTGACGCGGGCACACCGGAGCGCCGGTGATCCGCCCGGTCGCGCCGACGGGGGCGAGGAGCACGCCCGTGAAACCCCCGGCGACGCCGTCGATGCCGAGCCGGGCGACGAGCACGACGACTTCGGCGAAGTCGATCGCGACGGCGATCTCGCCGGAGACGCCCGCGCCGACGATCCAGACGATGCCGAGGAAGGTGAAGAGGCCGACGACGTCCCGGCCGCCGCCGAGACCGAGGATCGCCCGCAGGCGAGCATGGCCCGCATCCCACCCGCACCGAACGCGGCTGTTCCGGCCCGGCGCGGCGATGTGGATCCGGACGACGAGCTCGATGATCTCGACGACGGCGCCGACGGCGAACCCGGATCGGCCGCACGCGATTTCGTCCCCTCCCGGCGTGGCCGTGGCGGGTTCGATCCGGAGGCCGACGCCATCGCGCGCGCGGCCCGGTATCGCTTCCGGCAGCGCACCGCACTCGGATTGATCCTGAGCACACTGCTTTTCGGCGCCTTCGCGATCGCCGTGAGCGCGACCCTGTGGTGGGGGTGTGCGCTTTCGGTGGTGGCCTTCGGGGGCTATCTGGCCTACCTGCGGCGGCAGGTGCGCTTCGAGGAGGACATCCGCCGCCGCCGCGCGGCACGGCTGTCCGGAGCGCGGCAGCGCCCCGCCGAGAACGCCGAAGCCGTTGCGCAGGAAAGGGTCCGGGCCGAGCGTCGTCCGGGGATGGATCGCGATGCCGCCCGCGCGCTGCGCCGGCGCGCGGTGGTGCTCGACGTCGACGACGAGGACCCGCTGTTCGACCATCTGGAACATTTCGACGCCGCCGCTGCCCGGGCCACCCGGAACCGGGCCGCGGGTGGTGAAATCCGCCGCGCCGCAGGCGAATAGGAGCCGGGGAGCCGGTTGCCGACGGCCGCCGCATCGTAGCCAGGAGCTGCGAGCGGCGGCCGTTTCGGTGTGCCCTGGCGTTTTTTCGCGGCTGTGGCCGGACGAATCGGCGCTTGTGGCTAACTCTCCGCATCTCATAGGGGAGGTGGGGTGTGGTGGGCTGTCAGCCGGAATGTGAAACGTCCGTGTCCACTCACCGGGAGTGCCGAGAAGGCGGCAAATTCATAGGTAACCTTTTGTCGCTGTGATCTCCCCGTTACGAGTGGCTCGCGAGCTATTTCCGGAGTAAGCTCGGGCACCGTGCAGAATCGCTGTCCACAAGATCGAAGGATTTAATCCTTCCGGTACGGATGCGTGGTCACGGGTATTGACACGCCGCAGCAGGTGAGGACGCTGCGCGTGGGGTAGCTGGGCGGTTGGAAGGGTTGATCGACGTGTATGAAAGCACTCTGCTATCGATTTTCACCGGCCTGCTCGCGTAACAGATCGAGAAATCGCGATGAACAATTCAACGGTCATCGACGAGATCGAGATCGATCTTGCCGAACGGGTAACCGCGCTCGATCTCTATCGCCGCTGGGAAATGCAGCAATGGCAGGCGCAGAGCCTGGAATACGAGCGTGATGCCGAGGGCTGGACCCGGCTGCCTGCCTTCGCGCGGTTGCCGCTGCTGGCCACCCTGGCCCGCTTCCTGGTCGGCGAGACGACCGTGACCGAGACCTTGGCGCCGCTGGCCTACGCCGCGCCCGAGGTCGACTACAAGATGTATCTGGCCACCCAGCTGGCCGACGAGGCGCGCCACACCGTCTTCTTCCGGCGCTACCTCGCCTTTCTCTCCGAGACCCTCGGCAACGAGGAGTTATCGCAGGTCAGTGGCGTCGATCGGGTGGGCGACCTGTTCGAGAAGGCGCTCGTGGACGCGGTCGAGCGGGTGCGGGCGGACCCGGGCGACATCGCCGCCTGGTACGAGGGCGTGGTGGTCTACCACCTGCTGGTCGAGGGTGCGGTGGCGATGACCGGTCTGCACACCGTGCTGGGAACCGTGCGGGCGCTGCCACGCTTCGACATTCTGCGGACCGGTATCACGAATGTCGCCCGCGACGAATCGCGGCATATTTCCTTCGGTGTGCTGGCATTGCGCAACGGAGTGCGCGGCGGACAGCGCGACCATATTGTCGCGATGATTCGCAAACATATTCCGGCGGCCGCCCGGACATTGGTCGATCCGGAAACGCGTGATCCATTTCCGCGATTGGTGCCGGTGTTGCGGAAACGCGCCGAAATACTTCAGGAGCAATGGGAATTCGCGGAGAGTTCTCTCGGCCGGAGAATGACGTCGATCGGAATTCCTTCGGACACCATTTCGGAACTCACGGAGAATTGGCGGGAATCCTGTGCGGCAGCCGCGGGAGAATATGCCGATCTGCACGGTGAATCACATCCCATCACGTACCTCGTTCGATGAAAAAAAACAACTCGGGAGCATTTCGTGGACGAAAATGAAGTGCGCGACCAGGTACGGGAACTGGTCCGTCGGCACGCCCCCCAGCCTTCGGCGGAATTGGCCTCCGATGATGTGCTGGCCGAACAGCTGGGCTACGACTCGCTGGCCCTGATCGAACTCGCGCTCGGCCTGCAGGTGCGTTTCGGCATCGACGCCGGCGGCGATTCCGGTGCGACGAATGTGGTGACCGTCGGCGATATCGAGCAGATGGTGTGTGACGCGCTGCGGGCGAAACAGCCATGACCGGATTGCTCGACTGGCTGGCCTACGACGGCGAGGAACGAGGCTGGACCATCGCCGACAACGGCGATTGGCGCCGCATCGCCTATCCCCGGTTGAGTGAACAGGTGCGACGGGTGGCCGCGGCCTGTATCGAGGCCGGGGTACGTCCGGGTGCGGTGGTTTCCATCGTGGAATCGGCCCCGGAACGATTCATGACGAATTTCTTCGGCGTGCTGGCCGCGGGAGCCACTCCCAATCCGCTGGCGCCGCCACTACCACTGCAGAACGAGTCGGCGTATCGGCAGCAACTGTCCGCATTGCTGGCCGCGGCCGCTCCCTCGGCGATCATCGTGGCGGAGGAACTCGCCGGAGTGGTTCATCCGGTGCTCGAATCCGTGGGCGGGGTCACGATTGTCGGCACGTCGAATGCGACTCCCGCCGTGACCGAACTGCCGGGGTGTGCGCCGGACCGCATCGGTTTGCTCCAATTCACCTCCGGCAGTAGTGGTTCGCCCAAAGCGGTCCGGGTATCGGTGGCGAATCTGGAGGCCAATTGCGCCGCGATCGACCGGTGGCTGGAGTTTCGCCCGACTGACCGGATCGCCACCTGGCTGCCGCCGTATCACGATATGGGCCTGATCGGCTGCATCATCACGCCGACCATTCTGAATCTGGACATTCAGGCCATGACGCCGATCGATTTCATTCGGGACCCGTTGTCGTGGCTGTCCTGTTTCGGCCGCGACGGAGCGACGATCACCGCGACGCCGAACTTCGCGCTGGCGTATCTGCTGCGAAAGATGACCGACGAGGCCTTGGCCGGAATGGATTTCGATCCCTGGCGAGTGATGATCGTGGGCGCCGAACGGATCGATCCGGCGATTCTGCGCGGATTCGCCGAGCGATTGGCGCCCTACGGATTCGATTCGCGCACACCGTGTCCCGCCTACGGGCTGGCCGAGGGCACGCTCGCGGTCTCCGGCCTACGGCCGTCGGAGCCGGTGCAGGCCGCCGCGGTGACCCCCGAAACCGGCGCCGTGGACGGCCCGTTCGAGCTGATGTCGGCGCCGCTCGAGGACGGCCGGCGGTGGCTGGTCGGGTGTGGCGCACCGCTGGACGGAGTGACGGTGCGGACCGCGGCGACCGACGAATATGCCGGAGCGCCGGGCGAATTGATCGTCGGTGGCCCGAGCGTCGCCCGGGAATACCAGACGGCAGAGGGCACCCGCGATCTGTCGCGTGCCGAGGACGGTGCTCTGGCGACCGGTGATGCGGGGCTGCTGGTGGGTGGGCAGCTGTATCCGATCGGCCGGGTCGGCGACGCGGTGAAGGTGCGGGGCCGCACGATCTACGCCGAGGACATCGAGGCGGCCGTGGTGGAGGCCTTCGGCGTGCCCGCCAACCGAGTGGTCGCGCTGGCCGGCAACGCCTTCGGCGCCGCACGCGTCGCCGTGCTGGTCGAGGACAAGCCGGTCGAGGCCGTGCGGCTACGGCAGGTCCTGGCCGGGCAGCTGGGAACGGATACGTCGCTGCGGTTGTTCATCGGCGACCGGGGACTCATCGCGCGCACCACCAGCGGCAAGCCGCGGCGGCGGGTGATGTGGAACCAGTTGCTGCAGGGCGAATTCGACGCCCTGGAGAGGAGTTGACGATGGCGCCGGTACCGCTGTCGACCGTCGACCACATGTGGACGGCGAATATGGCCGGTCCGCTGCAGTTCGTGGTGGAGTTCGGCGAGGTGCTCGACGCCGATCGGATCGTCGAGGCCTATATCGAGACGGCCCGCGAATTCGTCGGCGCCGACGCGGCGCTGGTGCAACTCGACGAGCGCACCTTGGCGATGGATGTCGACGACCCGCGCCCCGCGATCCGGGCCACGGTCGCCGAATCCACCGTGCCGCTGAGCGAATGCCTCGATCCGGTCGAGATCGGAGTGGGGCATGTGCTCGCCCGCGGGCGGGTGGTGACCCGCGGCGACCGCACGGCCGTCGGGCTGTCGATGTCGCACGGCCTGGCCGACGGCTACGGCATGTTCTTCTTCCTGGCGGCCTGGGCGGCCCGGGCCCGCGGCGCTCGCTTCCTGTCGCCGCGCTGCGACCGCGAGGTGCTCACCCGCCCGCAGGCACGCGACCGCGACAGCGTCGATCCGGACGCGTTGCGCCGGGCGGGATTCGTGACGGTCGAGCCGGATCTGGAACTGCCCGAGCTCGACGTCCACACCGGTCGGCTGGATCTCGCCGAATGCGAGGCGCAAGCCGAGGTTTCGGGGTTGTCGACCGCGGATCTGGTGGCGGCGGGCCTGTTTCGCGACTACGCCGCGACCAAGGACACCGACCTGGTGACCCTGGCCTGCCCGGTCGACATCCGCCGCTTCGTCCGCGAACTCGGCCCGACCTATTTCGGCAACGCCTTCGTGCAGGTGCTGATCGATGTCGAGACCGAGCGCGTCCGCAACGCCTCGGTGCCGGAGATCGCCGGCTGGGTGCGTGACGCGATCGCCACCGCGCCCGGACGCATCGACGACGCGATCGCCGAACTCGAGGCGTTCCTGCAGGTGCACGGCATCGCGGGACTCGACCGGGTCTGGGGATATCCGCCGCAGTCGGGCTTTTTGGTCAGCAATCTGTCCCGGATCCCCGCCTCCTGGCTGGATTTCGGCGCCGGGCCGCCGGTCGGTCTGGTGACGCCGGGCCGCCGGCCGCGCCAGGACGGGTGCTATCTGCTGCCCGACCCCGAGCGGGCGCACAGCCTGCAGTGGGCCTCCACACTCGAGCACGAACCGGCCGCGCGTTCGTAGAGAGACGAATCCGATATGGCTGCAGCGATGACCTACAGCATGGCCGTCGGCGATCGCGACGCGGCGCGCCTGGCCCTGCTCGATCAGCATTACAACCCGAGTTCGCGTGCCTTCCTCGAATCGGTCGGGCTCTGCGCCGGCGCGACGGTGGCCGATATCGGCTGCGGGCACGGCGCGATGACGGCCTGGCTGGCCGAGCGGGTCGGACCCGACGGCGTCGTCTACGCCGTCGACGCCTCCGCCGAACAGCTCGAGATCGCGCGCCGCCTGGTGGGCGATCTGCCGCAGGTGCGCTACGTGCACGCGCGCATCGAAGACGCACCGCTCGAACCCGGTTCGGTCGATTGGGTGTACAGCCGCTTTCTGCTGATGCACGTGGCCGACGCCGCCGCCGCGCTCACCGCGATGGAGCGCATGCTCGCCGACGACGGCGCGCTGCTGCTGGAGATGTCCGATGTCGGGGCGCTGCGATTCGTGCCCGCCGACGATCCCGCCGCGGATCTGTGGCGGGAGTGGTGGTTCGCCCTCGGCCGGGCGCGCGGCGCCGCCCACGACATCTACGAGCGCACCCCACAGCTGCTCACCGAGGCCGGCTTCATCATCGCGCGTCGCGACCGCTTCCAGCCGGTCTCGGCTATGCCCGAGGCGAAGATGTTGCACGCCTTGGGATTCGAACAGTGCGTGCCGGCCTACCTCGAACACGCCGGCGCCGATCCGGCGGCCATCGATGCCCATCGCGCCTTCCTGCAGCGCGTCGTCCCGGATACCGACATCGCCGTCGAACTGTATGCGACCAGCCAGTATTTCGCCCGCAAACGTCCGCGGGCACGAAGATTGTGAGCCTCCGCCATGGTGAGAACACCAGCCGCGCAACCGAAATCGATCATGGGGATCAGCGGTCTGCACAACAGTGTGCCGTTCAAGCAGGCCCGCTTCCCGGGGCTGGAGTGGCGCGACTACCGCATCACCCAGGGCTTCGATTCCGCGGCGGCACTGCTGCACGACGGCGAGCTGGTCAGCGCGGTGGCCGAGGAGCGGTTCACCGGGGAGAAGGCGACCGGCGCCTTTCCCGAACACGCCATCCGATTCGGCTGTGAACGAGCCGGAATCTCGGTCGATTCGCTCGACGTGCTCGCCCACGGTTTCTCCTACGAGCCGCTGCGAGCCGAATTCGAACACAGCGAACTCGGACGCGCGCGGTTCCGCGAGGTCTTCGCCCGGCAGGTGCTGCTGGACAAACTCACCGAGACCTTCGGCGGCGACTGGGACGACCGGCTGGTGCAGGTACCGCATCACCTTGCCCACGCGGCCAGCACGTTCTATCCCAGCGGATTCGATTCGGCGCTGGTCCTCGTCGCCGACGGCATGGGGGAGCAGCACAGCGCGACCGTCGCGCTCGGAACGGATGCGGGCATCGAACCGATCGCGACGGTCTCGGAACTGAATTCCCTCGGAATTCTCTACGGCGTCTTCACCTACTATCTGGGCTTCGCGTTCGGCCTCGACGAGTACAAGATCATGGGGCTGGCGCCCTACGGTGACCACCGCAAACACTTCGCGGCGATGATGGATCTCATTCATCTGCGGCCCGACGGTACTTTCACGATTCCCATCCTGTACCGCAACGAAACCGATCTGGACCGGGAAACCTACCGCGGCACACTGAAAGCGATCGAGGAGATCTTCGGCCCGGCCCGCGGCCCCGACGACGAGTTGACCGACCACCACCGCGATATCGCCGCCGCCCTGCAGGCGGCGCTCGAGGCGACCCTGCTGCACACGCTGCGGTACTTCCGCAAACAGACCGGTGCGAAGAATCTGTGCATGGCCGGCGGGGTCGCGCTCAACTGCACGGCCAACGGCGTGATTCTGCGCAGCCGCCAGTTCAAGCGCATGTTCATCCAATCCGCCGCCGGTGACGACGGCACCGCGCTGGGTGCGGCGCTGTATGTGCACCACCAGCGCGAGGGGGCCGCCCCGATCGCGGGTATCGCGACACCGCTGAACGGCCCGGAATACTCCGACGAGCAGATCGCGGCGGCACTCGCGGGCCGGACCGATTGCACCGCAACCCGATTCGACGATTTCGCGGCGCTCGCCGCCGAATTGGGCCGCCGGTTGGCCGCCGGGCAGATCGGGGCGCTGTTTCAGGGACGTCTGGAATACGGTCCGCGCGCCCTGGGCAATCGCAGCATTCTCGGCGACCCGCGCCATCCGCGCATGCGCGACATCATCAACGCGAAGGTGAAGAAGCGGGAGGGCTTCCGCCCCTTCGCTCCCGCCGTCCTCGACGAGTACGCGACCACGTATTTCGACATCAAGGACGCCGAGGTCGACACCTATGCCTGGATGCTGTTCATCACCTCGGTGCGGCCGGAATTCCGCGAGGGGCTGCCGGCGGTCACCCATGTCGACGGATCGGCTCGGGTGCAGACGGTGTCGCGCGAGCGCAACGAGCGGTTCTGGACGGTGATCGACGCCTTCCGGCAGGAGACCGGCACACCGATCCTGCTGAACACCTCGTTCAACGTGAAGGGCCAGCCGATCGTGTGCACGCCGGCCGAGGGCCTGGACACCTTCGTCACCGCCGGACTGGACGTGCTGGCCATCGGCAATTACCTGGTAGAGCCGGTTCGCGCCGGATAAGTGGGATCGAGTTACTGTGCAAGCCGACTTTCTTCCCGGCGTCATCGCCATCGCCACCGATTTCCGCCGCGCACCGGTGCAGCGATACCTGCGTGCCCGGGAAGAGCATCGTCCCCGCTCGTCGGGTCCAGCAGTGGCGGCATTGATCGCCCTGATCCACCGGTATTCCGAACACGCCGAGGTCACACTCGGAGTGATTGCGCCGGAGGATGATTCACCGAGTCCGTTGCGGGTGGCCGTCGAGCCGGATCGCACGGCGCAGGCGCTGGCCGCAGAGGTCGATGCGGCCCGCTCGCGAGCGGCGGCCGCACGCGCCGGCTTCGACATCGACGAATTGATCGCGACGCTCTGTCCCACACCGGTATTCGATCGCCATCCGCTGTTCCAGATCGCCTACTGCGAAATCACCGGCGAGCACGACCCGGACGCGGCGGAGGACGCGCTCGAGGCCGTCGTCGGCTGCGATCTGGTCTTCGTCGAGGATCGCGGCGCGGGTGAACTGCGCTGCGAATACGATGCGGAGCTGTTCGAACCGCAGACGGTGCGGCGGCTGCTGGCGCAGTGGGCGATGCTGATCGACGCGTTCATCGCGCAGCCGGATACCGCGCTCGCGGCCTTGCCGATGCTGCCGGAGGAGGACCGGGCGGCCCTCGACGAGTGGTCGACCGGGCCGCAGCCGGCCCGTCCCGCGACGACGCTGCACGCACTGATCGCCGAACGAGCGGCGAGCCGGCCCGGCAGTCCCGCCGTGGTGTCCGAGGCGGGCACGCTGAGTTACGGCGAACTCGACGACCGCGCCGCGCGGGTCGCCGGATATCTGAGCGCCGCGGGGGTGCGGCCCCGGCAGATCGTCGCGCTGTGCCTGCGGCGTTCGCCGCGGGTGCCGGTGCTGGCGCTCGGTGTCATGAAGGCCGGTGCGGCCTATCTGCCGCTGGATCCCGCGGATCCGGATGCGCGGCTGGCGACGATCCTGGCGGATTCCGGGGCGTCGGTGGTGCTGTGTGACGACGCCGAGATCGCCGAACGCTTATCCGCCGAGGGCGTCACGGCGATCGATCTGGACGCCGTAGGGGACGAACTGGACCGGACCGAGCCCGCACCCGCCCGCGTCGGCGCGCCGACGGATCTCGCCTACGTCATCTACACCTCCGGTTCGACCGGCCGGCCCAAGGGTGTGCTGATCGAACATGCGGCGATCTGTAATCGCCTGCTGCACGACGCGATTCGCATCGACGAGTCCGACCGGGTGCTACAGAAGACGCCGCTGACGTTCGACGTGTCGGTGTGGGATCTGTTCTACCCGCTGGTGCACGGCGCGCAGTCGGTCCTGTGTGATGCCGAGGGGCATCGGGATTCGCGCTATCTCCTGGATGTCATTCGCGCGCGGGAGATCACCGTCGCGCACTTCGTGCCCTCGATGCTGCGCACGTGGCTGGCCGAGCCCGGCGCCGAGGCGTGCACCTCGCTGCGGTACGTGACCACCAGCGGTGAGGCGCTACCCGCCGACGTGGCCGCCGAATTCCACCGGCTGCTGCCGGATACCGCGCTCTACAACTACTACGGACCGACCGAAGCGGCCGTCGACGTCACCGGCGAACAGGTGCTTCCGGGGGCGGCGGTCACCCTCGGCCGACCGATCGAGAATGTGCGCGCCCTCGTCCTGGACGCCGCGGGACAGCTCGTGCCGGTGGGTGTTCCGGGGCAGCTGCATCTGGCCGGGGTCTGTCTGGCACGTGGCTATGTCGACCCCGCCGACGAGATCGGCCGCTTCGTGGCCGACCGGCGGACCGGAGAACGGCTGTACGCCACCGGTGATCGTGTGCGGCGGCTACCCGACGGACGCCTGGAGTATCTCGGCCGGGCCGACCATCAGCTCAAATTGCGTGGTCTGCGGATCGAAGCCGGTGAGGTCGAGGCCGCGTTACGCTCCGCCGAGGGAGTGCGCGAGGCCGTGGTCACGGTCTTCGGCGATGATCCGCAGCGGAGCGAACTGGTCGGCTACGTGAGCGCCGCCGCCGCGGGTGTCGACACCGACGCGGTGCGCGCACATGCCCGTACTCTGCTGCCGGCGTATATGGTGCCCGCGAAAATCGTTGTGCTCGAGGAGTTTCCCCGCAACTCGGCCGGGAAGATCGATCGCAGGAGTTTGCCCGCGCCCGTCGTCGCGGTGCCCGGCTCGACCGCCGCCTCACCGAGCGATCTCTCCGACGCGATAGCGGCGGTCTGGGCGCAAGTGCTCGAGTGCGATTCGGTGCCCGCCACCGCGAATTTCTTCGATCTGGGCGGCAATTCACTGCTCGTCGCCCGGGTGCACCTGGCACTGGAAGAGGCGCTCGGGATCTCGATCGCGCGCACGGACCTGTTCCGCTATCCGACCGTGGCCGCACTGGCCGCGGCCCTCGCCGGTTCGGTCGCTGCCTGGGAGTCGGTCGACGATGCCGGCGACCACAGCGGTCCGTTCGCGGTGATCGGCATGGCCGTGCGGGTGCCGGGCGCTGCCGATCTCGACGAATTCTGGGATGTCATCGCGGATGCGCGCACGACGATGACCGAACTCGACGACGAGCAGTTGCGGGCCGCGGGCGAATCGGAGGAGCGCATCGCCGCGCCGAATTACGTGCGCACAGCGGCCGTCCTGGACGATATCGCCGGATTCGACGCCGAGTACTTCGGTTTCACCGCCCGCGAGGCCCAGGTCACCGATCCGCAGCATCGGCTGCTGCTGGAATGCGCGGTCGAGGCGCTCGAACACGCGGGCTACGGTGGTGCGCCGCAGCGTCCGCGCACCGGGGTGTTCGTGGGCGGGCTGCCCAGCAGCTACTTCCACCGCTATTTCGCCGACGACTTCACGCAGCTGCCCTCCACCCAGCACTATCAGATCAAGGTCGGCAATGAACCCGACTTCCTGCCCACCTCGATCGCCTACCGCCTCGACCTGCACGGACCGGCCGTCACCGTGCAGAGCGCCTGTTCGACCTCGCTGGTCGCGGTCCATCTGGCCTGCCAATCCATCGGCCGCGGCGAATGCGAGATCGCCCTGGCCGGCGGGGTCGCGGTGCGCGTGCCGGATCGGGTCGGCTACCTGCATCAGGAGGGGATGGTCGCCTCGCCGGACGGGCACTGTCGCGCCTTCGACGAGCAGGCCGGCGGCACCGTCTTCGGCAACGGGGCGGGCGTGGTCGTGCTCAAACGGCTCGACGCCGCGGTGCGCGACG
This sequence comes from Nocardia nova NBRC 15556, assembly GCF_001613005.1. Classification (GTDB taxonomy): domain Bacteria; phylum Actinomycetota; class Actinomycetes; order Mycobacteriales; family Mycobacteriaceae; genus Nocardia; species Nocardia nova. The sequence goes on from NZ_BDBN01000001.1 coordinate 20,320, forward strand.
GTGACCGGATCTTCGCCGTGGTGCGCGGCACCGCGATCAACAACGACGGGTCCGCGAAGGTCGGGTTCACCGCGCCGAGTGTCGACGGCCAGGTCGAGGTCATCCGCCGGGCGCATCGCGTGGCCGGGGTGGCGCCGGCGGAGATCGGATACGTCGAGGCGCACGGTACCGCCACGCCGATGGGGGATCCGATGGAGATCGCCGCCCTCACCGAGGCATTCGGCGGTCCGCGCGCGGACCGGTGCGAGGTCGGATCGGTGAAGGCGAATATCGGCCACCTCGATACCGCCGCCGGTGTGGCGGGATTCGTCAAAGCCGTTCTGGCGTTGGACCACGCGGTCCTGCCGGGACTCGCGGATCTGCACCAGCCCAGTAGCCGGATTCCCTGGTCCGAGACGCCTTTCCGGGTGTCGCCGCGCTCGCGCGCATGGCCGTCGGATCGGCCGCGGATCGCCACGGTGTCGGCCTTCGGCATCGGCGGCACCAACGCGCATGCGGTGCTGGAGGCCGCGCCGCCGCGCATCGCGAGCGCCGCACCCGCGGGCTGGACCGGACTGTTCCGGTTGTCGGCGCGTTCCGAGGCGGCATTGCGTGACCTCGCGCAGCGCTACCTCGATCGGCTCGATGCCGATGCCGATGTCGCCGTCGAAGACGTCTGCTACACGACAGGTTTCGGCCGGGAGCATCATGGGCAGCGGCTTGCCGCGGTGATCTCCACGCTGCCGGAGTTGCGGGCGGCGCTGGCGGCGTACCTGCGCGGTGAACCCGCGGCGGCATTGTTCACCGAGGCGGAGCAGCATGCGGACCACCGCCTGTGCCTGGTCCTGGGCGACGCTCCCGAAGCCGGTGTCGACGAATTCCTCGACCGGTACGCCGACGATGCGGTGGTGCGGAAGGCGCGCGCGGAGGTGTCGGCGGCACTCGGCGGCGCCGAACCCACCGGAGTGCAGGCGGAGCTGGCCCGTCAGTACGTCCTGGTGCAGATGTGGCGGGCGTGCGGCCTGCACTGGGATGCGGTGATCGGTTACGGCACAGGCGAATACGTGGCCGCGACGATCTCCGGCGTCCTCGACCTGGCGACCGCCATGCGGGCCGCCGCGGCTGGGACACCGGCGTGGGCGGGTGAACGCCGGGACCTGCGGTTGGCATCGCACGCACCGAATGCGGACGCACCGCTCGATTCGTGCGTGGCGGCCGTGGGCTGTGATCGGATGCTGGTGCTGGGCCGTCGCAGCGACGAACGAGCCCGGCTACGGCTGGCCGCCGATCGGTACGGCGTCCACACGGTACTGGCGGCCGACGGGCCGCACGATTTCTCGCGCGGCCTGCTGGTGGCGGCGGCGAAACTCTATGCGAGCGGTGTGGACATCTGTCCCACGCCGTGGGGCCCGTTCGCCCAGGGGTGTCGAATCCCGCTGCCCACCTACGCATTCCAGCGCAGCACCTTCTGGGTCGAACCGAAACGAGCGAGCCGCCGTGCCGAAAGCGCCGCCGAGGAGACCGGGCTGCCCGGCCGTCCGGTGGATCTGCCGCTGTCGGAGGAGATTCGCTACGAACGCGGTTTCGCCTGTGACTCACCGTCGTATGTGACCGATCACCGGTTGTTCGGTACCGCGGTGGTGCCCGGCGCCTCGCATATCGCCATGGTGCTGGCCGCGGCCGCGCACCACATCGACGGGCCCTACGTGCTGCGGGACACGTTGTTCCTGCATCCGTTCGCCGTGTCGGACGGCGGCAGCCGCCGCGCACAACTGGTGCTGCGGCCGAGCGGTCCGGGCTGGGACGTGACCCTCGTCGCCGAGGAGGAATCCGGTGCGGGCGCGGCCTGGCCGGCGCTGTTCCGCACCGCGCTGGAAAGCGCTCCCGCCGAATCGGATTCGACATTCGGCGAGACCGAGCGCGGAGATATTCTCGCCCGCTGTCCGCAGGAGCTGTCCGGACTCGAGTTCTATCGTGATGTGTGGGTGCCGGGGCTCGACACCGGAAACTCCTTCCACTGGATCGAGAGCATCCGGCGCGGCGACAACGAGGCACTGTGCCTGACCACCCGTCCCGAGGGTGTGGAGATCGGGCCGGAACCGCTGCACGCGGGGTTGGTCGAGGCCGCGTTCCAGGTGCTCAACAGCTGCTGGAAATACGACAACGATCTGCTGCGGGCGCAGGAGAACATCTACGTTCCGTTCAGTATCGACCGCTACTACTTCTCCGGTCGCCGCACCGAGGGCCCGCTGTGGATCCATGCCCGATTGGCGGGCGGGCACGGCGCGGGTGACGAGGCGTTCACCGCGCATATCCGGATGTACAGCGCCACCGGCGAATTGGTGGTCGCCGTGGACGGATTCGAATCCCGGCGCATCAGCCGGGCGCAGGTGGAGCGGGCGCTCGCACACAAGACGGCCGATATCACCCACGAGCAACACTGGCAGCGCACCGAGGCGGCCGACACGGGCACCGAGCCGGTCTCGCTGCTGGTGGTCGACGATGAACCCGACCGGTTGAGCCGTTTCGCGCGGGTGCTGCGCGCGCGGGCGATTCCGGCCGAGACGGTACTGATCGGTGCGGATGCCCCGCCGGGATCGGGCATCACGCGCAGCGCGGCCACCGACGCCGAAATTTGCGCGTGGCCGGTCGAATTCGCCGCGGCGGACCGTCGCGGCTACGTCGACCTGCGCGGCCTGACGAGAGCCGACGGCGAGAGCGCGCGGTTCGTCGGCGAGGCCGCCCGGCGGTGTGCCGCGGCGGTGCGACCACTACCGGCGCTGGCATCCGAACGCGTCCGCGTGTGGTGGCCCACCCGCGGCGCCCAACCGGTGACCGGCGACGCCGACGTCACCGATCCGGCGGCGACCATGCTGTGGGGTATCGCCACGGTCGTCCGTCGCGAGTATCCGGAACTGCGGTGCAGCACAGTCGATCTGGATGGCGACGACGATTCGTCGCTGATCCGGCTGGCGGCCGAGATCCACCGCTGGTCGCCGGAGACGCGGATCGCGCATCGCGGCGGGAATCGCTACGTCGCGCGGCTCCGCCGGGCACAGCCGGGGACGGATGTGCGGATACGGCGCGATCGCAGCTATCTCGTCACGGGCGGGCTGCGGGGGATCGGCCCCCGCGTGGCGCACATGCTCGCCGAGCAGGGCGCGGGACACCTCGTGCTCGTCGGCCGCACCGCACCCGATCCGGAGACCGCGCGGTTGCTGGACGAGATCCGCGACGGCGGCTGCTCGGTCACCGTGCACACCGCCGACATCGGCGCCGAGTCGCTCGCCGGCGTGGTGGCGGCAGCGCCGCATCCGCTCGGCGGCATCGTGCATGCGGCCGGTGTGCTCGACGATGCGACGATCGCCGGGCTGGACGCCGGCCGATTCGAGAAGGTCCTGGCGCCCAAGGTCGGCGGTATCCACCGGCTGCGCGAAATAATCGGTGCGGATACGGAATTCGTGGTGTGCTTCTCGTCGCTGACCGCAACCGTCGGGGCGGGCGGACAGGCCAATTACGCGGCGGCCAATGCGTATCTGGACGGGTACGCGTCGCTGTTGCGGGCCCAGGGGATCCGCGCGACCAGCATCGCGTGGGGTCCGTGGGGCGACATCGGGATGGCGGCCCGGCTCGACGCCGAAGAGCGCGAGCGGGCCCGGCTGCGCGGCTACCGCCCGCTCTCGCCGGAGCAGGGGCTGCGTCTGCTGGCCGGCAATCTGGTCGCTGCCGGTCCGACCGTCGTCGCCGCGGATCTGGACTGGCCGAAGCTGGCCGCGGCCGCGGGTGGTGACCCGTGGTACGGAAGTATCGCCGCCACCCCCGCCGCTGCCGGACCGGCCGCCTCGCTGCGTGAACGGGTACTGGCGGCTGCCCGGACCGACCGGGCGGGCCTCGTGCGCGAGCTCACGGCCACCGAGGTGAAGGCGGTGCTGGGCCTCGACGCCGGGCATCTGATCGACCCGGAGGAGGGATTCACCCAGCTCGGGATGGACTCCCTCGCGGTCGTCGAACTGCGCTCACGCCTACAGGACGGTTTCGGACTCGCGCTGCCCGCGACCTTCGGATTCGACCATCCGACCGTCGAGAAGGCGGCCGAATATCTCATGGCCGCAATCGGTTCCGGGGAGCCCGACGCGCCCGACCCGGCCACTGCCGCCGTTCATGCTCGGCCGCACCACGCCACGACACAGGACGGAGCGCCGCACCTCACCGACGTACCGACCGAGGGTTCGGCTCCGGCCGGGCCGTATTCGGATGCCTCGGCCCCGGCCGCGCCGGTTTCGCCGGATGCGCTTCCGGCTGCGGATTCGCCCGCGCCGACCGCCGCTGTAGCGAGTCCGGCCGGTCCGCCTCCGGCCGAGTCGCAACCGGCGGCTTCGGAATCGGCCCCGTCGGCCCCGCCGGCGCCGCCCCAGTCGGAGGATCCGATCGCCGCCGAGCTGGCTCTGCTGGAGGCGGCATTACACAGCGACGCACAGTGGTGAGGGATATGTCCGCAGCAAGTTCCGAATCCGTCTCCACCACCGGTGTGACACCCGACCGCGAGCAGCGCATCGCCGCGGCCCTGCGCGCGGCGCGGGAGCGGCTGGCCGAACCTCGTCCGGCGGAACCGATCGCGATCGTCGGCATCGGCTGCCGGTTCCCCGGCGGCATCACCGGGCCGGACACCCTGTGGGACGTCGTGGCCGGGGGTGTCGACGCCACCGGCGAACAGCCCGGCGATCGGTGGGATGTGCAGCGGTTCTACGATCCGGACCCGGACAAGCCCGGCACCATCTACACCACCCGCGGCGGATTTCTCGACGCGGTGGACATGTTCGACGCCGACTTCTTCGGCATCTCGCCGCGCGAAGCGCACGCGATGGACCCGCAGCAACGGCTCCTGCTGGAGATCGCGTGGGAGGCGGTGGAGAACGCGGGTATCGCGCCCCAGCGGTTGCGCGGATCCGATACCGGCCTGTTCGTCGGATTCAGCTGGCGCGACTACGACCGCATCGCCGTCGCGAATATCCCCGAAGCCATGAACGCCTATGCGGGACTGGGGAATACACCGAGTATCGCGGTGGGCCGGGTGGCGTACACGCTGGATCTGCACGGACCGGTGTCACTGGTGGATACCGCGTGCTCCTCGTCGCTGGTGGCGGTCCATCAGGCGGTGCAGAGTCTGCGCAACGGCGACTGCTCGACGGCGCTGGCCGGTGGTGTGAATCTGATCCTCTCGCCGTTGTCGACGATGTTCTGCTGCCGCATCCGGGCGTTGTCGCCGGACGGCCGTTGCAAGACCTTCGATGCCTCCGCCGACGGATACGGTCGCGCCGAGGGCGCCGGTCTGGTGGTGCTCAAGCGGCTCTCGCAGGCACAGCGCGACGGCGACCGGATCTACGCGGTGATCCGCGGCTCCGCGGTCAACCACGACGGCCGGACCGGCGGACTCACCGTGCCGAGCGCCCGCGCCCAGGAGGCAGTGGTGCGGGCAGCGCTGCGGGCGGCGAATCTCGAACCGGCTCAAGTGAACTACATCGAGGCACACGGCACGGGCACCGCGCTGGGCGACCCGATCGAAATCGGTGCGCTGAACTCCGTCTTCGGCGGCGCGCGTGCGCCGCTGTGGGTCGGGTCGATCAAATCGAATTTCGGGCACGCCGAGACGGCGGCGGGGATCGCCGGTCTGATCAAGGCGGCCCTGGCCGTCGAGCGCGGTGTGCTGCCGCCGACGCTGCATGTGCGGGAACCGAATCCACGCATCGATTGGGCGTCCGGTTCGGCGCGGGTGGTCACCGAGACCACACCGTGGCCCGCCGGATCGCGGATCGCGGGTGTCAGTTCGTTCGGTTTCAGCGGGACCAACGCGCACGTGCTGGTCGAACAACCGCCGGCGGCAGCCGAATCCGGCAGCGTCGTACCCTCGGGCCTGCTGACGCTGTCCGCTCGCGGCGACGAGGGGTTGCGGGCGCAGGCGCGGCGGTTCGCGCTCGCGCTGCGCACCGTGGAACCGTCGAGACTCGAATCGGTGTGCGCGACAGCGAATCTCGGGCGGAGCGCGTTCGAACATCGACTCGCCGTGGTGGCCGGGAGTACGACCGCGATGGCGGCCGCCCTGGACGCACATACCGCCGGGCAGCGGCAGCCGACGATCGTGACCGGCCACGTGCCGCGTGGTCGTGCCGTGCGTACCGCACTGTTGATCGGGCACCGCGGACCCGGTGTGGAACCGCTCGATCGCGAAAGCTACACCGGCTCCGACGTCTTTCGCGCCGCCGTCGACGAATGCCTGGAGGCGACCGCCTCGCGGGAGAGTTTCCGGACCGCTCTGTTCGCCGGGCTGGCACCGCATCAGGCGCAGCGCGTCCCCGGCCTGGCGGATGCGCTGGCCTTCGTGCACCGGTACGCCACCACTCGCCAGTTGCTGGCATTCGGTCTGCGCCCGGCTGCCGTGCTGGGCGTCGGCGTGGGCGAGTACGTGACCGCCGCGATCGCCGGAATTCTGGAACCGGCTGTGGCACTGCGTGCTTCGGTCTCGACCGCGGCGCTGCTCGGCGAACGCGTGGTGGCACGCACCGACGACCGTGCGCCGCTCGACGCGGTACTGCGCGAAACCGGTGCGCGCCTGTGCGGTCACGCCGGCGACCGCTATCTGCTGGAGGCGGGCCCCGGCGGTCGCGAGCCGCTCCTGCACCGCCTGCGCGCCGCCGGTGTCGCCGCGACGACGCACGCCGAACTGCGCGACCACCTGGGAACGGCCGTCCCTGATCCGGGACAGCCGGGCGAGCCCGAACTCACCGTCGTCTCCGCGCACACCGGGATGCGCCTCGGCCACGAAGCGGCCGATCCCGCCTACTGGTCGAGCCGCCCGCTGTGGCCCGCGCACCTGGACCGGGCCTTCGCCACGCTGGGAGAACTCGACTGCACGGTATTCGCCGAGGTCGCGGGGGCGACGCTGACCGAACTGGGAAGCCGCCGCACCGCCCCGGAGAGCCGCTGGTTCACCACCGGAACCACTCGCGGCGAAGTGATCCGGTGCACGGCCGGGCTGTTCGTGGCCGGCGCCGTCGACGATCTGCGCGACCTGCACGGCACCCACTATCCCCGGATCACCCTCCCCACCTATCCCTTTCAGCGCCGCCGCTACTGGGTGGAAGCGTCCGGCGCCACGCATGCGACCGGCGAGCCGAGCGCACCCGCTGCGGCGGCTCGGCTTCCGCGGGTCGAAGCCCTCGATGTGGACAGCCTCGATGCCGCTCGATCGGCCACGACAGCTTCGGGCGATGGTCCGGGAACTGTCCAGGGGTCCGCAGTTCCCGGACCGCCTGTGCGCACCGATGCGACCGGGTCGGACGTGCCCGCGAGAGCCGTCGCATCGGCGCGGCCCGCGCCGTCCGAGGCGGAGCTGTACCTGCTGCGCCGACGCGTGAGCGCGGTGGTGGTCGCGAGTATCCGGCAGGTCTTCCAGATGCCGGATTCCGATCCCGTCGATCTGCAGACACCGCTGCAGGAACTCGGCTTCGACTCGCTCATGGCGATCGAATTGCGAACCGTATTGGGCCGTGCGCTCGCGCTGCCGATCGAAGCGGCATTCGCCTTCGAATTCCCGACGGCCACAGTGCAGATCGCCGAGCTCACCGCGCGGTTGGCCGCCGCACCGACGATTCCGTCCGAGCCGGCCGCCGAACCGGCGATGTCGGCACCGGCGACTGCGGCGGAACCGACCACGATCGAGCCGCAGCCGAAGTACCACGACCCGGCCGACCCGCACCCCGTGTCGTTCGACATCCCCGTCAGCACGACCCGCATCCCGCTCGACGGCTTGAGCGAATCCGATCTCATCGCGCTGGCTCGCGCGGAAGTGGCTGCCCTGGAAGAGGTGCTGCGTTGACCCCGACCGCGACGAATCCGAGTGCGCTGCCCGAGGGCGGCGACAGCAGTGAGGCCTTACGCGGCGCCATCGCCGCCCTGCGCACGGCCCGCGGGGCCTTGGCACAGCGCAGTGAGCCGGTCGCCGTGATCGGTGCGGGCTGTCGCCTGCCCGGCGGCGTGGGTTCGCTGGAGGAATTCTCAGAATTCCTGCGCGCGGGCGGCGACGGCGTGGTCGATATTCCACCGGACCGCTGGGATGTCGAGCACTACTACGATCCCGACGCCGACGCACCCGGCAGATCTTTCATCGCGAAGATGGGCGCCCTCACCGATATCGGCGATTTCGATGCCGCCTTCTTCGGCATCTCGCCGCGCGAGGCCGAGGCCATGGACCCGCAGCAGCGGCTGCTGCTCGAGGTCGCGTGGGAGGCGCTCGAGCATGCCGCGATTCCACCGGAGTCCCTGCGCGAGAGCCGGACCGCCGTCTTCGTCGGGATGTGCCCCAACGATTACGGCGCCGCGGCGACGGATCCGGCGGCGATCGACATCTATTCCGCCACCGGTCTGGCGCCGTCGGTGGCGGCGGGGCGGATCGCCTATCACCTCGGATTGCAGGGGCCCGCCCTGGTCGTCGACACCGCATGCTCGTCCGCACTGGTCGCGCTGCATCTGGCGGTGCAAAGCCTGCGGTCGGGGGAGTGCGAGCTGGCATTGGTGGCCGGGGTCAATCTGATCGTGTCCCCGCAGTCGATGATCTCGATGTCGAAACTCCGCGCGCCCTCGCCGAGCAATCGCTGCGCGCCCTTCTCCGCCGCCGCCGACGGACTGGTGCGCGGCGAGGGGTGCGGCGTCGTCGTGCTGAAGCGCGAGTCCGCCGCCCATGCCGCCGGTGATCGAGTGCTGGCCTCGATCGTGGCCACGGCCGTCGATCAGGACGGCCGCAGCAACGGCCTCACCGCGCCCAACGGCCGCGCCCAGGAACAGGTGCTGCGGGATGCGCTGCGCGAGGCCAAGCTGGAGGCCGGCCGCATCGACTACATCGAGGCGCACGGCACCGGCACACCGCTGGGCGACCCCATCGAATTGCGTGCGCTGTCCGCGGTTTTCGGCGCCGATCGAGACCGTCCACTGCTCGTCGGATCGGCCAAGGGCAATCTGGGCCATCTGGAACCGGCCGCCGGAATCGCCGGACTGCTCAAGGCCATCACGGTCGTCCGCGACCGGATCGTCCCGCCCACACTGCATTTCGACGCGCCGAATCCGCTGATCGACTGGGACGCCACGCCGATCGTGATCCCGGCCGAGGCGCGGGAGATCTCCGGCGCCGAGCCGGTGTACGCGGGGGTCAGCGCATTCGGATTCAGCGGGACCAACGCGCATACGATCATCACCGCGGCCCCGGGGATCGAACCGGCGGCCGAAGATGCCGGGGATGCCGGGGTTGCCGCCGAACCGGCTCGGGAACTGCTGGTCCTGCCGCTGTCGGCGGCCACCGAACAAGCGTTGCGGGATACCGCGCTTCGCTGGCGGGACCGGCTGGCGGCCGGCGCGCCTGCGCGTGACCTGTGCTTCACCGCGTCGCGTCGCGCCGCACTCGACCATCGTGCCGTGGTGATCGGGGAAACCGCCGCCGCACTGCAACGCGGACTTACCGCCATCGCCGAGGATCGTGATCGCGCGGGCGTGATTCGCGGCCGCCGCGGCGAACCGGGCGCCCTGGTCTTCGTCTTCGCCGGATTCGGCGGGCACTGGACCGGGATGGGTGCCCAGCTCATGGCCGACTATCCGGTATTCGCCGAGGCGGTGCGGCGGTGCGCGGCGGCGTTCGAACCTCATCTGGGCGCCGACATCGCGGAACTGCTGGCCACCGGCGAATCCGACGGCGGCCGTATCGATCTCGCCCAGCCCATGTCCTTCGCCGTGCAGATCGGATTGGCGGAATTGCTGGCGGCGACCGGGTTCCGGCCCGATGCCGTGATCGGTCACAGCGTCGGTGAGATCGCGGCCGCCCGGGTCGCGGGGGCACTGAGCCTCGCCGACGCCGCCGCGGTCATCGTCCACCGCAATCGCGTGCTGCGCGCGATCGAAGGGACCGGCGGCATGTTGTCGGTGCCGATGAGCGCCGGTGAGCTCGCCGGATGGCTGGAGCAGATCGAAGGCGAATTCGACCTCGCCGCGGTGAACGGACCCGCGCAGGTCGTCGTCTCGGGAACGGTCGCCGATCTGGATCGGCTCGAAAAGGCTCTGGCCGCAGCCGGTTACGATCCTCGGCGGGTGAAGATCGAGTCGGCCGCGCACAGCCGCCAGCTGGATCCGCACCTGGACGCCTTCGTCGAGCGGATCGCCGGCATCACCGCGATCCCGGGTGGCCGGGCCGCCTTCCTGTCCACCGTGGAGTCCGACTACGTCCCCACCGATGCGCTGACCGCCGACTACTGGGGTCGAAATCTGCGCAGCACGGTCCGCCTCGACGAGACCGTCGAGCGGGTGCTCGCGGAGGGTCCGGCGACCTTCGTCGAGATCGGGCCCAATCCCGTTCTGGTGGACGGTATCCGCGCCCGAATCGACGCCTCGAACGATCGGGGTGCGGTGGCCGGATCCCTGAAACGCAACGGCTACGCACGCCGCGACATCCTGGAACTGATCGCCCGGTTGTACGTGCACGGAGTCCCCGTGGACTGGGGGGCCGCCGGGGTCCGTGGCCGGATCGTCGAACTGCCGGCGTATCCGTGGCAGCACAAGCGGTTCTGGGCTCGCTCCGACTGGGATGTGGCGGCCGAACAGCACGATGGTCAGGCGGTGGTCGAATCGTCCGTCAGCGGCGAACGCCTGCTTCAGCGCGTGGTCGATCCCGCTCGCTCGCCCTGGTTGCTCGACCACGCGGTCGGGGATACGCCGGTCGCCGCGGGCGCCTGGCTGGTCAACCTCGCCGCCGCGGCCCGCCTGCAGCACGGTTTCGGGCCCGGCTGCCGTTTCGCCGATATCCGGTTCGAGCGGGTACTCACCCTGCCCGAGACCGGCCGTCGAGTGCAGGTGGTACTGCGCGACAACGAGTTTCGCATCAGCGCCCGCGCCGCCGAGCCGGGTGGCGCGGCCACGGTGTGGACCGAGCACGCTCGCGGACGGATCGTTTCCGGCGAGAACATCCCCGAGGTCCCGGGACTGGCCGCGGCGCGGCGGCACTGCCTCACCGCGGTGGACCCGCAGGATCTCTACGCGGCCTACACCCGCAACGGCACTCGCTACGGGCCCGCCTTCCGCACGGTGACGGAACTGTCGGTCGGCGATGGTGAGGCGCTCGGGCGGGTGAGCGCGGCGGCCGGTGCGCGCGACCCGGAGCACGGGGTGACGGCCGCCGCGGTGCTCGACGGATGTTTCCAGGTGGTCGGCGCACTGGCCGGGGACGAACTGTTCCTGCCGTCCGCGATCGGCGCCCTGCACGTCGCCGACCACATTCCGCCCCAGGTCCACGCCCATGTGCGCCGCTACGCCCGCGACGGTCGCCTGCAGACCGCCGACCTCGACATCTACGCCGACGACGGCTCGCTCGTCGCCACGGTGCGCGAGCTGACCGCCACCCGCGTCGACGCGGCGGATACCGCCGATGCCGCCGTCCTCGCGGTCGATTGGCAGCAGCGTCCGCGCGCGACCGGGCGGCTCTCGGGACGCTGGGTGGTCGTCGGCGGCGACCCGGACGACGACGCACCGCTGGGACCCGAAACGCTGATCCAGGAACTCGTCGCGGCGGGCGCAGACGCCGCCACGGTCGCGGTCGCGCCGAGTGCCGACGACACCGAACCGCACGCCCCGACCTTCGACGAACCCGCGGATCACATCCTGTACCTCGCCGGAACCGAGGACGGCGCAACGGCATTCGCCGATCTCGCCGCACTGCTCGGCCTCGCGCGGGCGGCCGTGCGGATGACCTCCGCGCCCCGGCTGTGGGTGGTCACGCGCGGCGGTCAGGCGGTGGCGCAGGAGTGCGTGGACCCGTGGCAGGCGGCCCTGTGGGGTTTCGGCACCGCCCTAGCCGCCGAACACCCCGAACTGCGCACCACGCTCGTCGACCTGGCCGCCGACGCGGGCGTGGACGGCGACGACACGGCCGACCTGGTCGCGGAACTCGCCGACGGCAGCGAGCGGCATATCGCGCTGCGCTCCGGACTTCGCTGGGTCGCGCGCCTCGACCGGGTCCGGCTGAATCCGGATCCACCCGTCGTCGCCGCGGGCACCCGCGGCTTCGGGGTGGATATCGACGAGCCCGGCCGCCTGCAGACGCTGACGCTGCGCGGTCGCGGCCGGCCGCGACCGGGCCCCCGTGAGGTCGTCGTCGCCGTGGCCGCCGCCGGTCTCAACTTCGCCGACGTCATGTGGGCCATGGGCTTTTTCGCGGATCTCGACGACGTGCCGCTGGGATCGGAATGCGCGGGCACCGTCGTCGCCGTGGGCGCCGAGGTCGACACGGTGCGCGTCGGCGACCGGGTGGTGGCGGTGGCGCTGAACTGCCTGGCCACCCATGCCGTCGCCGACGCGGCGCTGGTCTATCGCCTGCCGGAGACGTTCGCGCTCACCGACGCCGCGGCGTTGCCCACCGCCTACACCACCGCCTGCTACGCACTCGAACATCTGGCCCGGGTGCGCCCCGGCATGCGCATCCTGATCCATTCGGCTACGGGTGGCACGGGTGCGGCGGCCATCGCGGTGGCACGGCGGCACGGACTGGAGATCATCGCGACCGCGGGCACCGAGGACAAGCGCCGCTTCCTGCGGGAGCTGGGCATCGAGCACGTCTTCGACTCGCGCACCACGGAATTCGAGCAGCAGGTTCTCGATGTCACCGCCGGCGCGGGGGTCGATATCGTGCTCAACTCCCTCACCGGCGCGGCCGCCGAGGCGAGTCTGCGCACGGTCGCCGCCGACGGGATCTTCCTTGAGCTCGGCAAACGCGATATCTACGGCTCGGGGCGGCTCCCCCTGGAGCATTTCAAACGCCGCATCACCTACACCGCCGTCGATATGGCCGGCCTGCATCGCGAGCGCCCGGAGGTTTTCGCCGAACTGTTGCACCACACGCTCGACCGCGTCGTCTCCGGCGAACTGGAACCGCTTCCGGTGCAGACCTATCCGATCGCCGCGGCGGCCGAGGTGTTCCGGCTGATGAGCACCGGTGCGCACACCGGCAAACTGGTGCTGGTGACCGACGACGCGGCCACCACCGACATCGTGCGCGGTGCCGCGCAGGGGCTGGCCGAACCCGGCTGCGTCCTGATCACCGGCGGCCTCGGCGGGCTGGGTCTCGAACTGGCCCGCACCCTGGTCGAACGGGGCGGCACGCAGGTCGGACTGCTCGCCCGCTGGGAGCCGACCGCCGACGAACGCGCGATCATCGACGAACTCAACGTCGCCGGAGAGCGCGTGATCGTGGAACGCGCCGATGTCGCCGATGCGGTCGAGGTCACCGACGCCGTGGGGCGGTTGCGCTCCCGGATCGGTCCGGTGCGCGGGGTGTTCCATCTCGCGGCCGTCCTGCGCGACGCCGTCCTGACCAATCAGAGCTGGGACCGGTTCGATCCTGTGCTGCGTCCGAAGGCATTGGGCGCCTGGAACATTCACCGTGCGGTGGCCGGCGATCCCGTCGAGTACTTCGTGATGTACTCCTCCACCGCGACCCTGCTGCCCTCGGGCGGTCAATTGAACTACGCCGCCGCCAACGCGTTTCTCGACGGCCTGGCGCACTACCGGCGTGCGCAGGGGCTGGCGGCCACCGCGGTGGCATGGGGTCCGTTCCGCGATACCGGACTCGCCGCGCGCAGCGACGCGACCGAGGAGTATCTGGCCGGCCGTGGAATCCGCTCGCTGGCGCCGGCGACGGCATACACGCTGCTGGAGACACTGCTCGACGACGGTCGTCCCCGCGCCGCCATCATCGGTCTCGATGCCGACGCCTGGCTCGGCGCCCATCCCTTCGCGCGCGCCGTGCCGATGTACGAACCTCTGCGCGCCATGGGTTCCGGCGCCACCTCGGCCCTGGCGGACGAGCTGCGCCGCCTGCCGGCCGAGGAGCGTGAGGCCGCGCTGTGGGAGCTGCTGCTGAGCAGAACGGCCGCGGTCCTGCGCATCGATGCCGACGAGATCGATCCCGCCGCACCGTTTCTGGAACTGGGCATGAGTTCGCTGGCGCTGCTCGAATTCAAGAACGGGCTGTCGGCGGCGCTGGGGATCGACCTGCCCGGCGCGGTGCACTGGGAACATCCGACGGTGCGGGCGATGCACCGCTACCTGTCCGGCCGCCTGCGTGAGGAGGAGTCCCGATGAGCGTCTATCTGCACGGGATCTCCTACGCCGTCGGCGCTCGCGAGCCCATCGGGGGCCTGGAGCCGCTGCGCGAGGACCCCGCCATGCTGCGCGATATGCACGGCCTCGGCCTGTATCACTACTGCCGCACCGAACAGAGCCCGCTGCAACTGGCCGCCGAGGTGGTCGCGAGCACTCTCGACCGGATCCCGGTGGATGCGGCCGAGATCGACCTGCTGGTCTACGCGTCGTCGAGTCCCGAAACCGGCGCCCTGGCCGGTGGTGAATTCCTGCGCTTCTGTGAGCGTTTCGGCCTCACCCGCGCCACGCCGATCGGTGTCACCCTCGCCGAATGCGCGAATTTCGGCAGCGCCCTGCGGATCGCGCACAGCCTGGTAGCCGCCGGATCGGCCCGCAATGTCCTGGTCGTCACCTCCGACGCGTGCCCGGATCCGCACGCCCGCATCCTGCGCGACGCGCTCTCGGTGCTGAGCGACGGTGCGGCCGCCTGCCTGATCACCTCCGCCGAACCGTCGCGCATCGAGGTGCTCGGCTCGAATCAGGGCACCAACCAGCTGATCCGCGTGGCGAAGATGCCGGCGCTGGCCGGGCTCACCAAACGCGGCTTGTCCCGCGCGGTCGCCGATATGCTCGACCGCGCCGGCCTGGACCGCGCCGACGTGCGACGCATCATCGCCAACAACGTCAACGAGGAGGCCGTGCGGTTCATGGCCGATTCGGCCGGACTCGACCACGACCTGTGCTATCTCGACAACATCGCCGACTACGCCCACGTGCACTCGGCCGACAACCTGATCAACCTGCAGACCTATCTGGAGGACGGCGTCGCGCCGGGGGAGATCGTCATGACCATCAGCCACGGGTTCGGCACCTGGGGCGTCGCACTGTTGAGGATCGGCTGACATGCTCGCATTCGTATTCCCCGGTCAGGGCGCGCAATTCCCCGGCATGGGCAAGGCGCTGGCCGACACCTACCCGGTCGCGCGCGAGGTGTTCGACCGTGCCGACGCGGCGATCGAATTCGGCCTCGGCGAGCTCTGCTTCGGCGGCGACCCGGCGGCGCTGGCCCGGACCGAGTACGCCCAGCCCGCCATCCTGGCCACCAGCGTGGCGGCGTACCGGGTTCTGGTGTCCGAGACCGGCATTCATCCGGTGGTCGTGGCCGGTCACAGCCTCGGTGAGATCACCGCCCACGTCTGCGCCGGCGCCCTCGACTTCGAGACCGCGGTGCGCCTGGTGCGCCGCCGGGGTGCCCTGATGCAGGAGGCGGTGCCGCCCGGGGAGGGTTCGATGGTGGCCGTGATGGGTCTGGCCGCCGACGAGGTCGACCGGATCTGCGCTGCCGCAGCGCAATCCGAGGTCGTCGCGGTCGCCAACTACAACGGCGCGAGTCAGATGGTCATCTCCGGGCACACCGGCGCGGTCGTCCGGGCACGGCGACTCGCCGACGAACGCGGCGCGATCACCCGCGCTCTCGAGGTCAGCGCCCCGTTTCACTGCGCACTGATGGCACCGGCCGCGGCCGCCTTCCGATCCGAGCTGGCCCGCGCCGAATTCACGACGCCACGAATTCCGGTGGTGGACGGCACATCCGGGGATTGGCGAGCCGGAGCGGATCCGGCCGGCGCGCTGTCCGCGCAGATCTGCGCACCCGTGCGCTGGGACGCCGTGATGGCCGGACTGACGGCCCGCGGCGTCCGGTACGTGATCGAAGCCGGGCCCGGCGCCCGCCTCACCTCCATGGTGCGACGGTCGGAAAAATCCATCGCCGCAGCGCATTTCGGCGCGCCGGAGGATCTGGACGCGGTGCTCGATCTGCTCGCCGACCGGCCGTGGACGCGGCGCGAACTGGGATATTGGCGCCACGGCGAGCGCGGCGATCTGTACGCGCCAGGCACATCCGAGATCGTCTGGGCCGGTACCGACGAATCCGAGCCGATGACCGATGCGGCCTGGACCGTCCGTTCCGACGGCTCCCGTCTCCGGCGCTACGGCCCGATGGTGGTGATCACCGCGGACAACGCGCTCCATACTTTCGATCCGGACGCGTGGACGCCGCGCGAGGACGGAGCCTATCTGCGACGGGACCACCTCGCCGTCGAATATCCGGCCGATGGCGGTGAGACCTTCGACCCCGCGGAATGGATCGTCGACCCGGCCGGAACCCTGCGCCGGCGCGACGGCTCCCGCGTCATCTGGCCCGACGGCGACGAATGGAGTTTCGCGACACCCTGACCGATCTCATACGGTCGTATTGACCGCAGGCCTCATACGTTCGTATGGTAGTTCTCATACGAACGTATGAGAGGGTGGCTGCCGATGTTTCGTCTCGTGGAACTGCTCGGTCTGTGCGCGCCGCTGCTGGGTGCGGCGATCGCGCTGTACTACCGGCGGCGGCTGGGGCGGGCCTTCGGCGCCGCGGTACTCGCCGCGGGGGTGGCGGTGACCGGCTCGGTGGTCGGACTGGTCACCAGTCGGGCGATGTGGTTCGGTTCCGGTGGCGCCGAGGGCATTACGCGGCGCATGGAGTTCGGCGCCGGCGTCCGCAACCTCTTGCTGGTGCTGGCCTGGGCGCTGTTGCTGGTCGCCATCCTGCGGCGTCCGGTGCGGCCGGAGCCGGCGCGATGAGCGGCGCGCAGGTGGTGTTCGGTGCCGGCGAGCTGGCGGTGCTGGTGCTGGCGGTGGTCTCACTGGTGGCCGGCGTCGGATTGGCGCGCGGCTATCGCCTCGCCGGGTGGTCGCTGGCCGGAGCAGCGGTGCTGTGGCTGGTTGCCGAGGGTTTGCGTCTGCTGCAATTCGAAGCGCTGCTACCGGCGTTGGCGGGACCGGATCACGAATCGGCCCGCATGCTCGTCGGCCTGCTCGGGGATGCGGTCTACTTCGGCCTGAGCGGCGTCGCGGTGCTGCTGCTGTTCTTCGCCGCCGTCGTGGAGCGGGCCTCCCGTGGCGACGGCCGCCGGGAACCGGTGGCGGTGGCGCGTCGGGTGGGAGCACAGATCCGGCACTACTATCAGGCTCGCGATCAGCGGGAGAGGAGTCGGCGCGGTGGGCGTTGAGCGGGCCGGGGCGGCGGCCGGTGCCGCGATGGACCGTCGTGATCAGCTGCTCGATCGGCTGGCCGACGTCATCGCCGAGAACGGGATCGAGGGCGTCAGCATCCGCACGCTGGCCGCTCGCGCCGAGGTGTCGATCGGTACGGTGCAGTATTACTTCTCGACGAAAACCGACCTCCTGCACCGGGTGTGGGAATACGTGCGGGACGAGGCGGCCCGCCGCTTCGACGCCGCGACGGTGGCACAGCTTCGGCCGGCGCAGCGCCTGTCCCGCCTCGTCGACCTGCTCATCGCCCACGACAGCGAGGATCGCCTGGCCCGGGTGTGGGTCGCACTGGTGGCCCGCGCCGCCCACGACCCGGAGATCGCGGCGCTGCATCGAGCCCAGTGGCAGCACACCGAGGAACTGCTCGCCCGGGCGCTGGCCGCCGTGAATCCGGACCGATTCGACGAATCCGCCGATGCCGCAGCCGAATTGCTGGCGCTGCTCGACGGTCTCACGCTCGCCGTCCTCACCGAACCCGATCGCATGCCGCCGGCCCGGGCGCGCCGGATCGGGCGGGACTGGACCGACCGCTGGGCGGGGGGGTAACCGTCACCCGGGCGGTGTCAGTGCACCCGTGAGGAATCCGGAATCAGTCGGCCCGCCTCGACCAGAACACGCAGTGCGGCACGGCGGCGCGGGCATTCGTCGGTGCGGCAGCCCCGGTGCATCTGCATGATCTGATGGGCCTTCTGCGGGGTGAGGTCGAGCGGTTCCATCCAACAGGTACTGAACATGTCCACGGTGTAGTCGCCCTCCTCGATCCCTGCCTGACCTTCGGCCATCCCGTGCCGATGTCGGTCTGTCGAGGTTATGCCCCCACTTTCGGGGGCCGGAATGTGCCGAACGGACCGAATATTGGTAATTTCGGACTGTGGTTGGGATCGGTACGCCGTCCGATGTGTTACCGCACGGCAGCGTCAGTGTGCGCATGATGGTGAGTGTCGGGCTCGCGCATGGATTGGATGAACCGCTGTTATTGGCGGGCACCGGAATCGAACCCGCGGATCTGGCCGATGAACAGGTGCGAATTTGGCCGGATCAAGAATTCGCTGTCGCCCGCAATCTCATTCGCGCGCTCGGCGATCGTCCCGGGCTCGGCGTGCAGACCGCCGCGCAGGCGTCGCTCGGCAAGGCCGGTCTGGTCGGCCTCGCGGCCCTGGCCAGCGCGACCATGCGTGACGTGCTGAACATCGCGGTCCGCTATCAGGATCTCGTCTCGGTCGCGGCGCGCTATCACCTCGACGATTCCGGTGGCGACGAGGTCGCGCTGGTGGCCGACGGCTCGGGAATACCTGCCGACCTGCGTGGATTCTTCGTCGAACGCGAGGTGGCGCTGATCTTCGTGGCCGGCCGGGCGCTCGACGTGACCATCCCCGCCGTCCGCCTGGAACTGGAGCTGGACGCCGACCGGGCCGCCGCACTGGCCGAATTCGCCTCGATCGACACCATCCTCAGCGACTGCCCGCGTACCGCGCTGGTCCTGCCGCGCTCGTTCCTGGATCTGCGCATGCCACATGCCGATTCGCATACCGCGAATCTGATCGAGCGGCAGTGCCGCGAGGCGCTGCAGGTCCTGCTCGACGGCGGCTGGAAGTTGTCGACACTGGTCCGCGAGCGCCTGCTGCGCGAACCGGGTTCGGTGCCGTCGATGGCCGAAGTGGCCGCCGAGCTGCACATCAACGTCCGTACGCTGCGCCGCCAGCTCGCCTCCGAGGGCGCCAGCTTCCGCGGCCTGCTCAACACCGTGCGCGAGAGCACCGCGGCGGAGTTGCTGCGCGCCGGGGCGACGGTCGAGGATGTCGCCCGCCGGCTCGGATATGCGGAAACGGCTAATTTCACACACGCCTTCACCCGATGGATGGGGATGTCGCCGCGGGCTTACCGGCAGTCGCTGACCCGAAATCGATAGCGAATCGTGTCCTGACGCGTATTCGGATTTCGGGGAATCCGTGATTTAAGGTGCCCGCAACAATGTGTGGCACGGTGTTCCGGATAACTCGCTGCGCGTTTTTTCACGAGCACATTCTGCATTCGCAATATGGCGACCGAATGCCGGCGAATTGCGCCGAGGCCGGATGGTGGGCGCGTGCGGGTCAACGGGGAAACCGAGCCGCTCGGTTGTGTCTCGGCGCCGCGGTTCAGGGTCACCGGCCGTCCGGCCCCGCCGAGCTCGACGGCGAAACGTCGGGTGCCCAGCCGGCTACCCATGTCCAGCCGTGCGGCAGGGTGAGTGCCCTCATATAGTTTCCTGGTAAAATACCTGTTAACCTTCTCGGGTGTCGCATCGTGCCTCGTCCTCCCCGGCTGCCGGTCTCCGCGCCACGCTGCGGATGCTGTCGCTGCGCGGGGTCTTCCGGATGCGTCCGGTCGCCGACACCTGGTACCAGTCCGCGCTGTGCGCGCTGATCGCGATCGGCGGACCGGAGGTCGTGCTGCTGGCGACCGGGCAGGTGCAGCTGGCCTTCTATACCAGCGCCGGCGGTCTGTGCGCGCTGTACGGGCACGGCCTGCCGTATGCCGCCCGCGGCCGGACCCTGGCCTGGGTGGTGCTCGGGATGTTCGCCGGCACCGCGGTCGCGTTGACCGCGTCGGCGTTGATCGAATCCGCGGCGGTGCGGGTCCTGGTGATCGCGGTACTCGCCGGGCTTTACAAGCTGGTCTGCGACGCCTCCCGGATGGGACCGCCCGGCAACATCATCTTCACCTTCGTGGTCTCCAGCGCGGCCTTCATCCCGCAGCGTGCCGGACAACTTCCCGGTCACCTCGCTCTGATCCTGCTGGGCGGCGTCCTGGCGTGGTGTGTCTGTATGGCTCCGGCGCTGGTCCGTCCGCACGCGCCGCAACGCCTGGCCGTGGCACGGGCGCTGGAATCGACCGCCCGGCTGCTGCGGGTGCCACTCGGCGATGCGGGAGTACCGCGCGCCCGGCACGACGCCGCGGTCGCCGTGCAGGCCGGATGGACCGCGCTGTCCCGGGTGCCCGCGACCGCCCGCACCACGGCGCAACTCGCCGCGCTGGCCGGTCTGCTCGCCCGCGCCGAAACCCTCGCCGCCACAACCAGGCCCGCCGGTCCCGAATATCTGCTGTACCCCTCCGACGCCGAGAATGACACCGCGGCATCGGGTTTCGCCACGGCACGAGATCGAACCCGACTCGGCGCCGACGCCGGCGCCGGCACCCTCGACCGGTACGCCCGCGCCCTGCGCAGCGGCCTCGAGGTGCCCCGGATCCATTGCGCCGCAGCCGAAGAGTCCGAGATTCGCGGTATCGGCCTCGGCCGAACCGGTGCCGTCCGCGGGGCGGCGTTGCGGCGCGTGGGCCACGCCTTCCTGCCCGGCGCGCCCGGACTGCCGCTCGCCACCCGCGTCACCCTCGGCGCCGCGGCGGCGGGCTGGATCTCGTTGGCGCTGGGCGTGAATCGTCCGTACTGGGCCGTGATGACCGCCGCGGTCCTGATCGTCGTCAATACCGCGCAGTCGTGGCAGCGTACTGTGCAACGCGTGCTGGGCAATCTCGTGGGTGTCGCGCTGTTCACGGCGGTGGCGCCGTGGGCGCACAGCGCCGTCGCGCTGGTGGTGATGGCGCTGATCTGCCAGGTGATCGTCGAGGCCACCATCTCCCGGAACTATTGGGTCGCTTCGGTGTTCATCACACCGATGGCCCTGGCGATGGTGGAATTCGCCACCCCGCGACCGGCCTCCGAGCTCGGACTCGATCGCTGGCTCGACACCTGTGTGGGTGCGGTGGTCGCGGTCCTGATCTGCTTCGCCATCCCCAATCGCCGGGTCACCGACCGGGTGGCGGCGGCGCTGGGCGACCTCGATGCCGCGATCGGCCGGGCCCGCCGGGCGGTGGACTCCGGCACCGCGGCGCCGGCCGATCGGGCCCGGCTCGCCGCCGCCCTGATCGAGGTTCGCACGTGCGCCGATACCGCGGCGGGGGAATGGTGGAGTGCTCCGCTCCCCGATGAACGCATCGTCGCCGCGGAACGCACCGGACATCAGCTCCTGGATCGCTTGCCGGTCAGAACCTTCGCGGCGGTGTCGTGATGACCGCGCGGACCCCGGCCGGTTCTCCCTCCCCGGTCCTCGAAGACGCCAAAGAAAACGCGGCCGAGAACGCGGTAGCCGACGATGCCGTCGCCGAGGTGATGCGGCAGTGGGCGCGGGCCGCACCGGAACTCGATCTGCGTCCGATCGCGGTGATCGGCCGCATCACCCGCTGTGCGGCCCTGCTGCAACAGGTCGCCGACGCCCCGCTCGGCGACGAAGAACTGGCTCGACCGGAATTCGACATTCTGCTGGCGCTGCGACGGGTCGGCGGTGAACTCACGCCGGGCCGGCTGGCGCGCGAAACGTTCGCCTCGCCCGCGGCCGTGACCAAGCGGCTGCGGGGGCTGGAAGAGCGCGGGTTGGTCGGCCGTCGGGCCGACACCAGGGACCGGCGGGTCTCCCATATCGCGTTGACCGCGGACGGCCGCGCGCTGATCGATCGGCTGATGCCGCGACAGCTGGCCTACGAGGCCGGATTGCTGTCCGGACTACCCGATGACGACCAGCGCGAACTCGCTCGCATTCTGGCCGATGTGCTGGTGCGGTGGGAGGGACGGTTCGGCGGGCTGCCCCGCTGACTCTCGAGACGACTCGCTCCGCTTCTCCCGAGGACGCCCGCATCCGGTCGTACGACGAAGCGGACCGGATGCGGGTGGATTCGCCTGCGCGTCAGCCGTTTCCGACGGCCGAGAGCGGGCGGATCAGGGGAACGCCGTCGGATGCGACGGGTACCGGGACGCCGGCGAGTTTGTCGATCGCCGCGTAGTAGGCGGCCTCGTATCCGGCGCCCAACTGGTCGACGGAGAACTTCTCCACCACCCGGCGCCGGCAGGCGGCCGGGTCGATCTCGTCGGCCGCGGCGATGGCCGCCGGCAGTTCGGCGGGATCGTCGCAGATGATGCCCGTGACCCCGTGATCGACGACCTCTTCGACCGCGCCGCCGCGCAGGGCCACCACGGGGGTGCCGCAGGCCATCGCCTCGATCATCACGATGCCGAACGGCTCCTCCCATCGAATCGGGAACAGCAGGCAGCGCGCCGAGGCGAGCAGCAGCCGCTTCGCGATCTGGTCGGCCTCACCGAAGACGAAATCGGTGTCGCGCAGCAGCGGCCGCACCGCGTTCTCGAAGTAGGCCTTCTCCGGGGGTTCGTTCATCTTCGCCGCCAGCACCAGCGGCATCCCCGCCTCGTGGGCGGCGTGCAGGGCCAGGTCGGGGCCCTTGTAGGGGGCGTAGCGCCCCAGAAACAGGCCGAAGTCCTGTTTGCGGGTCTGGAACGGCCATTCCGCGGGGCGGACCGTGTTGTAGACGCGGCCGACCCAGTTGAGATTCTCCGCCAGGGAGCGTTGCCGATCGCTGATCGCGACGAACTGCGCGGTATCGGTCAGCGAGCTGTAGTACTCCTGCGCTTCCCCGTCGACCGGACCGTGCACGGTGACGACGGTCGGAATGCCGAGAGCGGAGTACATCGGAGCGTTCAGCGGCCCCGCGAAGGTGTGGTCGTGAACGACGTCGATCCGTTCGGTCTGCGCCAATTCGGTGATGATGCGCCGAACCTTGAGCGCGTTGAGCACCTCCGGGAACGGATCGCCGAGGCGTTCGGCGAGGATGTCGTCCCATACCCGGATGAACCGTGCAGTAGTCCCGGAGCGGCCGGCGCCCAAAAGGGTCACCCGGTGCCCGCGTGCTACCAGTGCGTCCGCCAGTTGAGCCACCACGGCTTCGACGCCGCCGTAACCGGCAGGCGGCACTTCGAAGTACGGCGGTGCGACCATCACGATGTGTAAGGACGCGCCGGGTTCGTGGAGCCGGTAGATCAAGGATTCCGAGTCCGCCAGTGAAGCGTCCTCCAACGTGGTGCCGCGCAGGGCGCCGGCCGCGGAAGCGCCGGACAGCGATGCGCCGGACAGCGATGCGCCGGACAACGATGCGCTGGACAAAGAGGCCGAGTACTCCGATTCCGGATAGTGCAGGGAGTCGTCGCACTCGACGGGACTGGAGCCGGACGGGCCCGCGGAATCCGAGCCTGACGGGTTACTGCTCATGGTACTGCCTCCTCAACGTGTGAAGCTGCGACCAAGCATGGCGAGAGACCAGAAACCACCAGGCGTCTCTCGGGAACTTCGGTTTCCCTCATCGGGCGGGCCGGAGCGACCCGGTGGGTGATGTACCCAGCAGCAGACACGGTAACCCTTCGGCAGTAAAATGTCCGGGAATGCCTGGTAGAACGCAAAATTTGTGCAAGTGAGCCGGGGTACGCGGGCGGGATTACTGAGCGGTAGGACATCGCGGCGGACCCTGTCGCCGGTCCTGCCGGGGGTGTCCGGGGCGTCACGGCCGCGCCGGCGCCTCCGCGTTCGGGCGCCGAGGCGCGCACATATATAAGGCATCGATAGATCGCCGAATTGAAATCCCGGCAATTCGGGCATTCGAGACAAATTGCGATTACGACGCGCCGACGGATTTACTGTTTCACGGCAGAGTATTGACCGTTGATTTACCATTGCCGCGCCGCTGCGCGTGGCGTCCGAATGTTCCGGAAAACGCCCTCATTTGCAGGTCGTACGGCGTAGAAAGTGATAGCCGGTCGATGGCTGGGGCAATTGTCCCGGAGTGTCCGGTGCAAAATTCAAGATCAAGTATATGAAGATCAAAAATGTTGCTACGCAAGAAGGTTGGTCTGTGTAAGCTGACCTCGATCACGACCTACTACGAGGTGGGATGGCGGCGATGGTGGTGTCGCAGTGAGTATCGACAAACTCCGGCTGCGCCGTGCGAGCTACATGGTAGCCGCATTCGGTGTGCTGGCTTTGGTGGTGACCGGTCCACTGGATCGGTTGATGCTGGGTGTTTTCATCTGTATCGGGCTGGGTTTGGGTTGGCTGAACGCGCAACTGACATTGCGGTCGGTCACCGGCATCACCCGCTCGGAATCGCCGAATAAGCAGGCGCTGGCCTTGTCGACGGCCGCGCGGCTGATCATCGTCACCGTACTGGCGATCATCGTGGCGTTCCTGACGCGCCCGAACGGTGTGGGCATCTTCTTCGGACTCGCGTTGTTCCAGGTGATCCTCGTCTTGCATACCGTTGTGCCCGAGTGGAGAGGGCTCCGTCAGCAGTCATGAGCAGCACTATCGCGACGATGATCCTGGCCGATGAAGAGCCGAAGATCGAAGTAGGTCACCACGCCACCACCGAGCTCTGGGGATTGACGTTCAACGTCGACACCATCCTCTCGACGGCGGTCGCCGCGGTGATAGTCATCGCCCTGGCGCTCTTCCTTCGCATGAAGATCACCTCAGGCGTACCGAACGGCGTGCAGTTGTTCTTCGAGACCATCACCGTGCAGATGCGCGGGCAGGTGGAGTCCGCGATCGGAATGCGTATCGCGCCGTTCGTATTGCCGCTGGCGGTAACGCTTTTCACCTTCATCCTGCTGTCGAACTGGATATCGGTGCTGCCGATGCAGTACGGCCGCGGCGAATTCATCTTCCCGCCGGCCTCCGATGTCAATTTCGTCTATGCCCTGGCATTGTTCGTCTTCGTCTTCTACCACGCGGCGGGTGTCCGGCGCCGCGGTCCGGTGACGCATGTGAAACAGTTGCTGAAGGGCCACACGGGGTGGGGACCGATGGTGTTGATCAACATCATCGAAGAGATCGCCAAGCCGTTGTCGCTGTCGCTGCGATTGTTCGGAAATATGTTCGCCGGCGGCGTCATGGTCGCGGTGATCGCGCTGTTCCCGTACTGGATCGCGTGGGGCCCCAACGCCATCTGGAAGCTGTTCGACTTGTTCGTCGGCGCCATTCAGGCGTTCATCTTCTCGCTTTTGACCGTCCTCTACTTCAGCCAGTCCATGACGCTGGAGCACGAAAACCACTGAACGGCAGTCCCGGTCGGCCTCACCGATCGGTCAACGTTGGAGAACAGGAAGAGAAAATGGCAGCAGATCCAGCAATCGTCCAGGGTGCCCTCATCGGCGGCGGCCTCATCATGGCCGGTGGCGCCATCGGCGCGGGTATCGGTGACGGTCTGGCCGGTTCGGCACTGATCAACGGCGTTACCCGGCAGCCCGAGGCCGAGGGCCGGTTGCGCGGTAACTTCTTCCTGACCGTCGGTCTGGTCGAGGCCGCGTACTTCATCAACCTCGCGTTCATGGCGCTGTTCGTATTCGCAACTCCCGGTAAGTAATCGGCGAGATGTCCGCGCGAACCGATGTGGTGGCCGAGGGGAACTTCCTCATCCCCAACGGCACCTTCTTCGTCGAGCTGATCATTTTCCTGATCGTGCTCGGAGTCATCTGGTTCTTCGTCGTTCCGCCGATCCGCAAGGTGCTGACCGAACGCGAGGAGCGGGTGGAGGCGACCGCCGCCAACGCCAAAGAGGCGAAACAGGTCTTCGCCGACGCCCAGGCGAAATATGAGACGGCGCTGGAACAAGCCCGTACCGAGGCGGCCGACATCCGCAACGAGGCACGGGCCCAGGGCCGGGCGATCATGGACGACCTGCGGACGCAGGCTCAGCAGGAGGTCGACGGCATCGTCGCCGAATCCGCTGCCCATCTGCGCGCCGAGGCCGACCGCGTCAAGTCCGAGCTGCGACTCGAGGTCGAGCCGCTGGCCCAATCGCTCGCCGACCAGGTGGTCGGTGACAGTCGCCACGCCGGCACCGCCGGTCGTAGGAGGGGCAGGGATTCGTAATGATTGACACCAGCGGCGGTGTGCTTGCCGCAGGCGGATACGAGATCACCTTCGACTGGCCGGTCTTCTTCAGTCAGCTGTTCGGCTTCGCCGTCATCGTCTTCATCATCTGGAAATGGGTTGTCCCGCCGGTGAAGAGGTTGATGGCGAAGAGTCAGGACGCGATCGCCAAGCAGCTCACCGAAAGCGATCACGCCGCGCAACAGCTGGAAGAGGCCAAGCGCTCGTACGCGAACGCCATCACCGAAGCGCACACCGAACTCGAGCAGATTCGCGCCGACGCGCGCGCCGACGCCGAGTACATCGTGGCGCAGATGCGAGAAGCGGCCGCAGCGGAAGTCGAACGGGTGCGACGGCAGGGTCGCGATCAGGTCGCCCAGCTGCGTCGCCAGATGGTGCGTGATCTGGAAACGGATCTGGCGGCCGCGATGCTGGCGATCACCGAGGAAAAGGTGCGCGACCAGGTGGCGACACCGGAGGCGAAGTCGGACAGTATCGAACGGTTCCTCGAGGACCTGGAGATCCTGGCCAACTCGTCGTCGGTCAAGCGGCAGGCCCAACCGGGCTGGAACTGAACATCGTAGGCGAGTAGCCGGTGGGCCACGGCTCACCGGCTACTCGTTTCTATACCGAGACGGTGGCGGGCGGGGTCAGCGCGTCGGCGAGCGCCGCGAGGGTGGGCGAGCAGCCGGAATCGATACGGACGGTGGCCAATTCGTCCCCTCGCGTGGCGCCGCGGTTCACGATCACGACGGGTTTACCGGATTTCGCGGCCCGGCGGACGAAGCGCAGCCCGGACATGACCGTCAGCGAAGAACCCGCGACGACCATCGCGTCGGCCGCGTCGACCATCGAAAATGCCTCGGCCACCCGATCTTTCGGGACGTTCTCGCCGAAGTAGACGATATCGGGCTTCAACATGCCACCGCAGTCGGTGCAGTCGACCATGCGGAAGCTGTCGGTCTCGCCGACCACGGCGTCCGCGTCCGGCGCCACCTCGATACCCGTGGCGGTCGCCAGTTCGGCGAAGCCGGGGTTGGCCGCTTCCAGCCGATCGGCGAGTGTCATGCGCGAGATCAGTCCGTGGCACGACAGGCAGCGCACCCGCGCGTAGGTACCGTGCAGATCGATGACGGCGCGGTGCCCCGCCTTGGTGTGCAGCAGGTCCACATTCTGCGTGATCAGTCCGCTGACCACCCCCGCATGTTCGAGCCGGGACAGCGCGCGATGGCCGAGATTCGGCCGCGCGGCGTCCATCCGCCGCCAGCCGACGTGATTGCGTGCCCAGTAGCGCTGCCGGAATACCGGATCACCGACGAACTGCTGATAGGTCATCGGATTGCGTGGCGGCGAATCCGGCCCGCGATAGTCGGGGATACCGCTGTCGGTCGACATGCCGGCCCCGGTCAGGACCACGATCCGCCGGCCCGTCAGCACCTCCACCGCACGATCGAGGCCGGTGTCGGTCGGCAGGGTCGCGAGTTGGGGCATGAATCCAGGTTACGAGCCCGTGCGCGATGTTCTCCCAGGGCTTACTCGATGGCGCGGATCAGATCGTCGTCGGAGTTCTCCGGTGTGGTCCTGGCCGCCTTCGCGTGGCTGTAGGCGATGCCGGCGACCAGGATGGCCAGCAGGACCGCCGAGGTGCCGTAGGTGCCGAATCCCAGTCCGCCGCTGCTGTGCGATTTCGAGAGCAGATCGCCCGCGGTGGCGCCGAGCGGCCGGGTGAGGATGAAGGCCATCCAGAACAGGACGACACCCGAGATCGGCGTGCAGTAGTGCGCCAGCAGGATGACCACCATGATCGTGCCGATCAGCGCCGCGCCGCCGCCGTAGCCGAGGCCCGAGCTGTCGGACAGGTAGTCGCCGAGCGAGGTGCCGAGGGTGTTCGACAGCAGGATCGCCGCCCAGTACAGCATCTCGCCGCGCAGCGTCCGGATATTCGAGACGTCGTAGGTCTGCCCGCTGAACCGCCAGATCACGAAGACGATCGCCAGGCCGCTGATCAGCAACGCCGCGCCCGCGCCGTAGCCGAGCCCGCCGTCGGTCGAGGTATCCGAACCCGGCCCGCGGTTGATCAGATCGGACATGGTGGTGCCGGCCGTACTGGTCGCGGCGATCACCGTCCAGTACAGGGCGGGATGGAAGCGGCGGGCCCGCAACTGGGCGATGAGGCTCACCACGAAGATGGCGAGGAACAGCAGCGAAGCGGCCGCGTAGCCCAGCTTCAGGGTCTGCGCCAGCAGATCGCCTCCGGTCTCTCCCAGGGTGGTCGCGGCGATCTTCAGAACCCAGAACAACGCCGTGACCTGGGGAAGTTTATATCCGGTCCGGGCCGGTGCCGGGTTGGTCACGTGGTAGTCCTTTCCGGGCCGCGAGCCGGCGACCGTCTCGACACAGGGACGGCGGCATTCTGCCCGCCCGTCGCTGAGACCACGCTGAGATCGTGACGGGCTCGCCGCGGTCGTGGTCGATGATGGGTGGGTGAATCGGTTCCGGCGCTGGATACATCCGTCGCGGTGGGGTGTGCGGATCCGGTCTGCCCTCGTTTCGGCTCTGGCGGTCGGTGTCGTGCTGCTCGTCGCCGCGGGTGCGATGGTCTGGTTGCTGCACCGTTCGCTGATCGACGAACTCGACGCCGCCGCGCAGGCCCGTGCCGGCGAGATCGCGGAGACGCTCGAACACGACCCGGCTCGGGTGCGCGAACTTCCGCGCGCCGAGGACGGGCGCGTCGCGGCGGCCCAGGTCGTCGCGCCGGATGGGACCGTGATCTGGGGTTTCGACGATCCGCACGGAGTACTGGCCACCGCCCCCGCAGGTGCGAGACGGGCCGTCGGACTGTCCGCCTCGCCTGGATACGACGAGGACTTGCGGGTCGCGAGCCGGGTCGCCGAAACGTCCTCGGGCCGCTACCAGGTGTTCGTCGCGGTCGACACCGAATCGGTCGAGCGGGCGGTCGGCCGGGTCGGGGCCTTGCTGGCGGTGGGAGCGCCGATCGTGGTGCTGGCCGCCGCCGTGGCAACGTATCTGCTGGTCGGCCGCTCGTTACGGTCGGTGGAGGCGATCCGCGAGCGCGTGGCCCGGATCGGTGCCACACAGCTCTCGGAGCGGGTGCCGGTGCCGACGCCGCGCGACGAGATCGCCCGGCTGGCCGAGACGATGAACGATATGCTCGCGCGCGTCGAGGCCGGACACCGGGCCCAGCGCCGTTTCGTCGGCGACGCCTCCCACGAATTGCGCAGTCCGCTCGCCACGGTCACGGCCGCACTGGAATTGGCGCGCCACCGGCCCGAAACGGTGGACGCGGAGCTGATCGACGGCACGCTGCTGCCGGAAGCCGAGCGCATGCGCCGGCTGATCGACGATCTGCTGACCCTCGCCGCCGCCGACGAACGCGGACTCGAATTGCGTACGGGCGATGTCGATCTCGACGACATCGCCCAGGCGGCGGCCGTCGCCGCTCGGGTGCGCGGGGGGATAACGGTCGATACGGATATCCGCCCGACCCGTATCGTCGGGGATCCGGAGCGATTGGCGCGGGCGCTGCGCAATATCGTCGACAACGCGGTCGCCCATGCCCGTTCACGGATCCGGATCGCGGTCACCGACGAGATCGCGCCGGGAGCGTCGGGGGGCGCCCGCCTCGTCGTGGACGACGACGGGCCGGGCATTCCCGCGGCCGACCGCACGCGGGTCTTCGATCGTTTCGTGCGACTCGAGGCCGACCGGTCCCGGACGACCGGGGGTTCGGGCCTCGGGCTGGCGATCGTCGCGGAAATCGTGGCCGCCCACGGGGGAGTGGTGCTTGTGGACGAGTCACCTTGGGGTGGAGCACGATTCGTTGTCGAGCTGCCGGTGACGGGACCGCCGGACCGGTGACTCATTCCGGTGCGGCGGTGACTTCCGAGTCGATCAGCCGATAGCCGACACCGCGCAGCGTTTCGATGCTGTTGCTGCCGAACGGCGTATCGATCTTCTTGCGCAGATAACCGATATAGACCTCGACGACGTTCTCCGGCCCGTCGTAGTGCGCATCCCAGACGTTGCGCAAGATCTCGGTTTTGGTGCGGGCACTGCCCTTGTGCCGCAACAGGTATTCGAGCAGTCCGAATTCCCTTGGTGTCAAAGACAATTCGGAATCAGCGCGGGTGACCGAGCGCCGCCGCGGGTCCAATCTCAGATCACCCGCGGCCAGGATTTCGGGCTGCTGTGGGGCGCGACGGCGCAGCAGGGCGCGCAGGCGGGCGGTGAGGACGACGAAGGAGAACGGTTTGGTCAGGTAGTCGTCGGCGCCCAGGTCCAGCGCGTCGACCTGGTCGTAGTCGCCGTCCTTCGCGGTGAGCATCAGCACCGGGGTGGTGATGTCGCGTTCGCGCAGCCGGCGCAGCACCTCGTAGCCGCTCAGTTCGGGCAGCATGATGTCGAGCACGATGACGTCGAAGTCGTCCTCGCTCGCCCACCACAGGCCGTCGGTGCCGGTGTGAGCGTGCTGGACGACGAAACCCTCCAGCTCCAGGCCGCGCCGCAGAGTGGCGGCGAGCCGGGGCTCGTCCTCGACCACCAGCACACGCATCCCTCCAGCATGCCGGATCCATGCGGTGGGCCGCGCGGGTCCTACAACCAGATGCCCGATTCGACGACCCATACGCCGCCGTTGTTCTTGCGGGCGGGCTGGGACAGTTGCAGGGAGACACGCTGTCCGTCCGGCCCGGTCGCGACGGCCAGGTAGGGCCCGCCGTGGGTGATCGCCGGCTGCGACCAGCCGAAGCGTCCGGAGACGAAGGCACGTGCGACGGCGTCCTCGTCCAGCCGCCACGGCTGGTGACCGGCGTCGACCGACTGCTGCAACTGCGCGGCCGCATCGCCGCTGATGCCTTCGCCGGGGAAGGCGGTGCCGGCCGGCGGATGGTCGCCTGCGGTCGGGCCGGACGGCGAGACGACGGGAAGCTCGGACGTTGGGGCAGAGGGGAATTCGGCGCGGCCGGACGAAGGCCGCTCGACACTGCCGGAGCCGTCGTGGGTTTCGACGGTGGTGTTCACGGCGGCTGTCTGCGTCGTCGAGCGGTATTCGGCGGTATTCGGCCCTTCCGAGGCCGGCGAATCGGTCGAGCAGGCGCCGAGGGGTACGGCGACCGCGACACCGACCGCGACGGCGATGACGCGGGGTATGTCCGTGGCCCGGATCTGCCGATGGCCGGATCTGTGCGGGAGTCGGGTGTGGGAGCGCATGGCGTTCTCCTGATGCGATCGGTGCCGTCATCGTGTGATCCGCGCCCGGCCGGTGTGTGTTATCGGCGGTGAGGCGTGTCGGCGCAATCGAGACCACTCCGTCATCGCGACGGGCGTGGGCGATGGTGCTCGCTCACCTGTCGCGACCGCGGTGTCAGCGCGCCGCGGATCTCGGCGGCCGCCGCCCGCACCCGCGGTGCGATGCGCCGCAGCGCCGCCGGACGATCACAGACGACACCCACGGCCGCCGACGCGTCGACGGCCACGGCCACCGCGGCCAGTCCGGATCCGAATTCGGCGTCGTCGTAATCGGTTGCGTGGCAGGCGATTCGGTGCAGCCTGCGGTGTAGTTCAGGGAGATCGACGCCGGGCTCGATATCGGTTACCCGCGCCTCGACATCCTCCGGCGGCAGGTGGGCCAGCGCGACCCGGCCGAGGGTGCTGCGATGCGCCGCCACCCGGGTCCCGACCCGGGTGGGCACCGCCGTCGCCGCCCGGCCGCCGAGTTTGTCGAGGTAGAGCACCTCGCCGCCGTCGAGGGCGCCGAGATGGACGACGGCCGCGGTGGCCAGTAGCAATTCGTGCAGAATCGGCGCCGCGCAGGCACGTAACCGGGACAGCCGCGCGGTGTCGGCGTTCCATGTGCGGACGCGCCGGCCCAGCGCATAACCGTCCGCACTGTGGGTGAGCCACTCCAGCTGGATGAGCTGCCGCACGATCCGATGCACGGTGGCGCGCGGCAGCCGGGTCCGGACGGCGATCTGGCCGAGCGTCAGGTGGCGATCCGGTGCCTGGAACAGATCCATCACCAAGGTGGCGCGCTCGAGCATCGTCAAAGGCAGCTGAGCTGCGGCTACCTCGGACATGTACCGATGGTAGAAGTCACTCGCGCCGCGCGAGGGCCACGTTATCCATTCGGTACGCCGAGCTCACCCGCCGGATCCGGACGCCGATCCGGCGCCGAGGCCGTTCGCGGACCCGCTGGGCAGTTGCAGTTGAGCGTCCGGTGCGCCGGTGCCGTTCGGGTCGAGCATTCCGCCCTGGCCGGCGTAGGGGCTTCGGCCCGGCGGCGCCTGCAGCACCGTGAGGTAATTCCACAGTCCCGCCGCGAGCGCACCCCCGCCGACCAGGACCGTCCCGAAGACACCGCCCGCACCCGCGAACGCCAGGACGGCCGCCGGAATCGTCGCCAGGCAGCCGGGGCCGACCACCAGGCAGGTACTCGCTCCGACCGCGGCGCCGATGAGGGCGCCCAGCACGGTGCCGACGACCGTCCCGATCACGGGGCCGCGCGACATGACGGTCGCGAAATCGTCGAGCGCCAACTGATTCTCCATCGCGGAAGCCGCGGGGCGTCTCGCGATATCCGGTGTCATCGTGAGCGTGCGCCCGCCGTCGCCGACGCGGGTAGCGATGCGGTGGGCGGTGCCGTCCAAGGTGAAGCTCGCCGGCAGCGTCGTGACGGGAGTGCCGCCCACGGTGACGCGGGCGGAACCGTCGTCACCCGCGCTGAACGTACCGGCGGCGAAGCCGCTGAGAACGACGGCGCCAGAGGTGGTTTCGATGCTCGGAGCCGGTGGCTCGGCGGTCGCGGTGGCGACGGTGACGGATGCGGCCAAGGCCGCGGTGGCCGCGGTGAGCACGGCAATCGTACGGCTGGACATCTGCGCCTCCCACGCTCAGCGACCGGTATCCGGCACACCCGGCCGGCCACGCAGATCGGGGGCGTATTCGCTGGTTCCCGGAGGAGCCAGCAGCGTGGTGACGTAGCGGTAGAGCCCCGCCGCGGTGGCGGGACCGCCGCCCAGTACCAGTCCCGCGACGCCGCCCGCGGCTCCCGCGAGGCTGACGATCGGCAGCACGGCGACCACACAGCCGACGCTCAACACCGCACACGAGGCACCCGCCAGGGCGATCCCGAGCCCGATGCCGAGGACCGCGCCCACCGCCGTGCCGATCAGCGCGCCGACCGAGGTGCCGATACTGACCGCGTTGACCAGGTCGTTCATCGCGAGTTGATTCTCCAGCGGCGAGGCGACCGGGGTCGGGGCGTCGCGGCGCAGGCCCGCGGTCTCCGGTGTCAGCGTGAGAGTCGTCGCATCCCCGCCGATCCGCGCGTGGATCGGCATGTGCTGGTCGCCGATCGCATAGGCGAGCGGCAGGGCATCGAGCACGCGGCCCTCATCGTCACGGACAGTGACCGCGGTGCCGTCGGGATCGACGGCGAAGCGGCCGTTGGTCAATTCGACTGTCACCGAGCCGGTATCGGTCGATGCGGCACGGTAGGCGACCACCGCCGGGGCCGGATCGGCCGCCGCGGTCCCCGCCGCGGCCAGTGTCGCGGCGCAGATCGCCACTGTCGTCGAGATCCGAATCTTCATGGGGCGCCCCCTCGTCTCGATCCACCGGGCGCTCGTGACGCCCGGCCCCGGTCCGGGTGCGGTGTCGCGCACGACGTGCGGGGAGCCGGACCGTAGCGCGGCGGATTCGGAAGCGTCCGAAGGCGTCTCGCTCAGCGAGACAGTTTCTCCGTCGTGGCCGGAAGCCCGGCCAGGAAGGTGGTGATCGCCGAGGTGACCGTTTCCGGATCCTCGACCATCGGCAGATGTCCGCAGTCGCTGAGCACGAGACGCTCACGGGGGCGCAATGTTTCGTCGAGCCGGGCGCCGGCGGCGGCCGAGAGGATCCGATTGCGCCGGCCCCAGACGGTGCAGATCGGCGGGAACTCGGGGCCCGGAGTGAAGTCGTCGAGTGCGGCGAAAGCGGGAAAGTCCTGTACCAGCCGGTCGAGCGCGAGCAGGCGGCCGCGATCGGCCCAATGTGATTGCAGGCGTGGGTCGTTCTGCAATTTCCGGTCGCGTCCGCGCGGTCCCAGCTGAGTGGCGACGATCCATGCGACGAGGGGTTTCGGCAGCGAGAGCCGCCGGGCCAACGGCGCGAGCGGCACGAACCGGTCGAACCACATCAGCGGCGCCTGATCTCCGTGCCGCACGGTATTCCAGGTGAGCGGATTGATCAGCACCAATCCGCGCACCCGCGCCGGATCACCGATCGCGAAACTCAGCGACGCCGCACTGCCCAGGCAATTCCCGACCAGTATCACCCGGTTCAGCCGGTACTCGTCGAGAAAGGCCCGCACCATGGCCACATAATCGGCGAGCCGATACCCGTGCGGTTGCTCCGATTCTCCGTAGCCGGGCAGGTCCAAGGCGAACACCTCGTATTCGCCCCGCAACGCGGCCATCTGCTCGTCCCAGATCCGCCGCTGGGCGCCCGCATTGTGGAGGAAGACGACCGGATCGCCGTGGCCGGCGCGGTCGTACACCACGCGCCGCCCCTGATATTCGAATTCCGCCACGACGACTCCTCACTTCTACGAACATCGATGTTCGTGAGTGGGTACGGTACCGCACCCGCGCCGAAAATGCGGGTCAGCGGGCCAATTGCAAGGCCAGGGTCGCGGCGGCCGGGATCAGATACAGCGCCGGGAAGATCGTGGTTCCGTAGGAATGGGCTCGTACCGTGGTTGCCATCGCGCCGAGGAAATACAGAATCAATCCCACGGCCGCGGCCACCCCGATCGCCGGGACGAAGAAGCCCACGACGAGTCCCAGCGCCCCGGCGGATTTGGCCAGGGCGAGCCAGTTCCACCAGCTTCGCGGCACGCCGTATTGATTCAGCGGTTCCACGACGAATTCGCTCTTGTTGAACAGTGAGTAGCCGGAGAAGCCGATCCACAGTGCGGCCGCTGCGCCGACGATGTAATACGCGATGTCCATGCCGGTGTGACGATGCGGCGGGCCGCGGTGTGACATGCAGCCGGGAGCGATGGTGCGATCAGCGTCGCTGCAAGGTGAATCCCGCGAGCGAATACGGGGCGTCGATCGAGGTCGCGGCGGCATTCACGGTGCCTTCCCAATAACCCTGCGGTGCGTCGACGGCGCGCAGGTCCAAACCCGTCGGCATCCCCTCGAACGTCACGTAGGTCTCATCGGGGCCGGCCGCGTTCTGGCGGCCGGTCTTCGAGGAATTCCCGCACACCAGCGTCACGGTCGCACCGTCGACGAAGACCTGCAGGTCGCAGTTGTGCACGGGTGAGCCGACCAAATTGTCGGGGTGCTGGGTGATGTGGTAGGTCCCGGCCGGAAGGATCCCGTTGCGGGGAACTCCGAGGTCGTCGGCAAAGGCGGCGGCCGGCACCGCGGAAAGGGTGGCGGCGGCGAGTGCGGCTCCGGCCGCGGCGCGTCGAACATTCATGGTCCGGCTCCCATCGGTCGATCCATCGAAATCAGCCGGATGCCGGAGTCGTCTCGGGCAACCGGGTCGCTCTGATGGGAGGATTCCCCGCTCCCGCAAACGAAACCAGCGGCGCGGACATCGGCGCGGTGGCGTCGCCTGCGTCTGGCTATCACCGTGTGGACCGGCTAATGATGTCCCGAGATGTTAAGTTCCAAGTCCCGTTGCGGTAAGTATTTGCGCCTGTCTGCGCCTACCGTTGAACGCATCACCCGGTGCCGGACTCGGCGGCGAGCGAACCGCCCGACCGGACGCACCGAGACAGTGCGGACCGTGGATCGCGAGCCCTCGCGGCGTCGATGCTCCGGTCCTGTCGGAAGAGGAGATGTCCTGTGCCACAAGCCTTTCGTTACTACGAGACCGGAGCGCCCGAGGTGCTGCGGTGGGAGCGCGTGGAAGTCGGCGATCCGGGGCCGAACGAGGTGCGGATTCGCCACCGTGCCGTGGGCCTGAACTTCGCCGACACCTATTTCCGTACCGGGCTGTACCCGGCGCCGCTGCCCGCGGGCATGGGCGTGGAGGGCGCGGGTGTGATCGAGGCGGTGGGCCCGGGTGTCACCGACTTCGCTCCGGGCGACCGGGTGACCTATACGGGTAGTCCGCTGGGGGCCTACAGCACGGAGCGGGTGATGCCGGCCGAACATCTGATCGCACTTCCGGACGGCATCGGCTTCGACACCGCGGCGGCGATGACCATGCGCGGCCTCACGGCGGCGTATCTGCTGCGCCGCATCCACCCGCTGCGTCCGGGCGATGCGGTGTTGCTGCACGCCGCCGCGGGCGGGGTCGGCCTGATCTTCACCCAATGGGCAAAGCTGTTGGGTATCACCGTGATCGGCACCGTCTCCTCCGACAGGAAGGCCGAGATCGCGCGGGACCACGGGTGCGATCACGTGATCGTGTACACCCGCGAGGATGTCGCCGAGCGCGTGCGTGAACTCACCGGCGGCGCCGGCGTCCGGGTCGTCTACGACAGCATCGGCAAGACGACCTTCGACTCCTCGCTGAATTCGCTGGCGCGACGCGGGCTGCTGGTGTGTTTCGGCACGGCCTCGGGTCCGGTGCCGCCGATCGACGCGATGAGCCTGGCCGTCAAGGGGTCGTTGTTCGTGACCCGGCCGGCCCTGGCCGATTACATCGCCGACCCGGCCGAGCGCGCCGAACTGGCCGGCGAGCTGTTCGCCCACGTCGCGGCGGGACGCATCCGCATCGACATCAATCAGCGCTACGAACTCGCGGACGCGGTGGCCGCGCACCGCGATCTGGAACAGGGCACGAGCATCGGCTCGTCGGTCTTCACCGTGGGCCGGGAAGGACAGTCATGACAAGCATTGCCCCCGTGCATCTTTCGGCGCGCTCCGCGCCGTTCGGAGTGCGTCCGCTCACCTGCGCCATCGGCGCGGAATTGTTCGATCTGGACCTGGCCGAGGTGGCGCGCGACGACGCTCTGTTCGCCGCCCTGAAGCAATTGCTGCTCGAGTACAAGGTGCTGTTCTTCCGCGATCAGAATATCAGTCGCGCCGAACATGTCGCGCTCGCAGAGCGTTTCGGGCCACTGGAGGACCACCCCGTCCTGGGCAGCGACCCCGAACATCCCGGCCTGGTTCGCATCTACAAGGACCTCGACAGCGCGCCGGAACACTACGAGAACGCCTTCCACTGCGACGCGACCTGGCGGGAGGCTCCGCCCATGGGATGTGTGCTGCGCTGCGTCGAAACGCCGGCCGTCGGCGGCGACACCATCTGGGTGAATATGGCCGAGGCGTATCGCCGCCTGCCCGAATCGGTGCGCTCGCGGATCGCGGGCTTGCGTGCCCGTCATTCCATCGAGGCGAGCTTCGGCGCGATGCGTCCGGACGCCGAACGCCTGCGGCTGCACGAACAGTTCCCGGATGCGGAACACCCGGTCGTGCGCACACACCCGGAAACCGGCGAGAAGGTGTTGTTCGTCAACGCGTTCACCACACATTTCGTCAATTACCACACGCCGGAGAATGTGCGGTTCGGCATCGACTACGCCCCCGGCGCATCGGAACTGCTGAACTACCTCGTCCGGCAGGCGAGCGTTCCCGAATATCAGGTCCGCTGGCGGTGGACCGAGAACAGCTTCGCCATCTGGGACAACCGCTGCACCCAGCATTACGCCGTGCAGGACTACTTCCCCGACGTTCGCAAGATGGAGCGCGCCGGAATCATCGGCGACAAGCCCTTCTGAAGTCACTGAACCACAGTCTATTTCGATACAGCAGCCTATTTCGATCGGAGTACAGCCATGCATTTCCACGACGACGCCTTGTTCCCGGAGAACCAGGAGAAGCTGGTCATCACCAGCGCGCCGTACGGGCCGGAATGGGAGCCCGACGATTTCCGCGAGGATCTGCCGCTGACCATGGAGGAACATGTCCAGCAAGCCGTCGACTGCTACGAGGCCGGCGCCACCGTGCTGCACATCCACGTGCGTGAACTCGACGGCAAGGGTTCCAAGCGCCTGTCGAAGTTCAACGAGCTGCTGGCCGGGCTGCGCGAGGCCGTCCCCGAGATGATCCTGC
Source organism: Nocardia nova NBRC 15556 (assembly GCF_001613005.1). Lineage (GTDB taxonomy): Bacteria > Actinomycetota > Actinomycetes > Mycobacteriales > Mycobacteriaceae > Nocardia > Nocardia nova. The sequence continues at coordinate 58,391 of NZ_BDBN01000001.1, forward strand.
AGGTGGGCGGATCGATTTCGTTCGCGCCGGAAGGTGAAGGCGCCGAGGCGAAGTGGCTGTCCGACGACACCCGCCACATGCTGGCCGAACTCGATCCGAAGCCGGATCAGGTGACGATCGCGATCAACACCAGTCAGATGAACATCATGGAGTTGATGACCGCCGACGATATCGCCGGCACCTCGATGCAGCGGCCGGAACTGGCCGAGGCCTACCGGGAGATGACCGTCCCGGCCGGACCGGCGTGGGTGGCCGAACATCTGCGTCGCCTGCAGGGCGCGGGGATCCAGCCGCATTTCCAGCTGTCGAGCATTCCGCAGCTCGAGACGGTCGAGCGGCTGATCCGTCGCGGCGTGTACACGGGTCCGCTGAATCTGACATGGGTCGGCATCGGGGGCGGCTTCGACGGACCGAATCCCTACAACATCATGAATTTCATTCAGCGCGTCCCCGACGGGGCTTGCCTGACCCTCGAGACGCTGATGCGCTCGGTGCTGCCGGTCAACGCGATGGCGATCGCCATGGGACTGCACACGCGCTGCGGTAACGAGGACACCATCTGGGGGCGCAAGGGGGAGAAGTTCACCTCGGTGCAGCAGATCCAGCAGCTTGTCCGCATCGCCGGTGAACTGGGCCGCGAGGTCGCCACCGCCAAGGATGCGCGTGAGATCTACAAGATCGGCACCACCTACGCCGACGCCGACGAAACCCTCGCCCGGCTCGGCTACGCCCCCAACCGCAGGCCCGGCCAGGTCGGCTTCACCCACCACGCCTGAGTGGACGTACTCCGTGGGGCGGTCCACCGGCTCCGCCCGCCGGGCCTCCGTGCTCGGCCACACCGACTTGCAGAAAGGAGTTGCAGCACAGTGCACACTGCCCTCGACCCGACCGTGGTGATCGTGCCGGGCCTGCGTGATCACGTTCCCGATCACTGGCAGACGAAACTCGCCGCGACGCTGGAGCGGGTACGTATCGTGCCACCGCTCGAGCAGGACGGAATCGGCCTCGCGGCGCGGGTACAAGCCCTGGATCGGGTGCTGTCGGACGTGGCCGGGCCGGTGGTACTGGTGGCCCACAGTGCAGGCGTGATGATCACCGTGCACTGGGCACAACAACCGACCCGCGATGTTCACAGTGCGCTGCTGGCCACTCCGGCCGATATCGAAAAGCCCTTTCCTCCCGGCTATCCGACGACCGAGCAACTGGACGCCGACGGCTGGTTGCCGATTCCGCGGCGCCGGCTGCCGTTTCCGAGCATCGTCGCGGCGAGCACCACCGATCCGCTGGCATCCTTCCGGCGGGTGGCCGGTATGGCGGAGGCATGGGGCAGCCGGCTGGTCGACCTGGGCGATGTCGGACATCTCAATCCGGCGTCGGGTTTCGGACCCTGGGACCGCGCCGGGGAACTGCTGCGGGCGGCCGTCGACCTGGCCCGCCCGTCCGCGGTCGGTCGGGAGGCGCGATGACCGAGGTGATCATGTCGGCGGCGGCAGCGGTCGCCGACATCTCCTCCGGATCCTCGCTGGCGGTGGGCGGGTTCGGGTTGTGCGGCATCCCGGAGACGTTGATCGAGGCGGTCGCCGCCGCCGGAGCCGACGAACTCGCCGTCGTGTCCAACAATTGCGGCACGACGGCGTACGGCTTGGGAATTCTGCTGGCGGACAAGCGAGTACGCCGCGTCACCGCCTCCTATGTCGGTGAGAACGCGGAATTCGCCCGGCAGTATCTGTCGGGCGAACTCGAAGTCGAGCTCACTCCGCAGGGCACTCTCGCCGAACGGCTGCGCGCCGGCGGAGCGGGTATCCCCGCCTTCTACACACCGGCCGGCGTCGGCACGCTGATCGCCGACGGCGGAATGCCGTGGCGCTTCGGGCCGAACGGCAGCGTGGCGGTCGCGTCGCCGCCGAAGCCGGTGGCCACCTTCGCGGGGCCTGCCGGCCCGAAACCCTATGTGCTGGAGGAGGCGATCACCACCGACTTCGCCCTGGTGCACGCGCTCATCGGCGACACCGCCGGCAATCTGGTCTTCGACAAATCGGCGCGCAACTTCAATCCGCTGGTCGCGGCGGCGGGCCGGATTTGTATCGCCGAGGTCGAAACGGTCGTTCCCGCAGGCGATCTCGACCCGGACCGGATTCACCTGCCCGGCATCTTCGTCGATCGCATCGTGCCCGCCGGGCCGGCCCGGGGTCGCATCGAGAAGCGGACCGTACGGAGCGAGGAGAGGAAATGAGCGGCGTCATCGCCCGTTCCGGATGGGATCGCTCCGCGATGGCGGCGCGGGCCGCGCGAGAATTGCGTCCGGGTGAATACGTCAATCTCGGCATCGGCCTGCCCACGCTGATTCCCGACCACCTGCCCGCCGATATCCGGGTCACCCTGCATTCGGAGAACGGCATCCTCGGCACCGGGCCCTATCCGGTCGAGGCCGAGGTCGACGCGAATCTGATCAATGCCGGCAAGGAGACCGTCACGGTGCTTCCCGGTGCCTCCTTTTTCGATTCCGCGACCAGTTTCGGGATGATCCGGGGTGGTCACATCGATACCGCGATTCTCGGCGGCATGCAGGTTTCGGCCACCGGTGACCTCGCCAATTGGATGGTGCCGGGCCACATGGTCAAGGGCATGGGCGGGGCGATGGATCTGGTGCACGGCGCCCGCCGGGTGATCGTGCTGATGGAGCACACCGACAAATCCGGCGCGCCGAAACTGGTGGACCGCTGCACATTACCGCTGACCGGCGTGGGCGTGGTCCATCGCGTCATCACCGATCTGGCGGTCCTCGACGTCACCGCTTCCGGTCTGGTGTTGCGCGAATGCGCACCGGGCGTGACCGGGGACGACGTCGTCGCCGCGACCGGCGCCCCCGTACTCACCGACATCGGCGGACACTGACCGTTCTCGATCTCGCGATGGTGCGCGAGTTCGGATCATCGACCTGTTTCGCTCTGTCCGCCACTGTCTTTCGACGCAGCCCGACGCCATTGGCTCGGGCTGTGTCCGTGATGGCTGCGGAACCAGCGAGTGAAACTGGCGGGGCTGGAGAAACCGAGCATATCCGCGATCTCGGTGAGGGAACGGCCTTGATTTCCCACCACCCGGCGGGCCAGATCCAGCCGGGTGGTGTTCACGATCTCCGAGTAGGTGCAGCCCTCGTCCGCCAGGCGGCGGTGGACGGTACGACGGTCCACGCCCAGACTGCGCGCGACCTGGTCGGCGGAGCAGCGGCCGGTCGGTAGCAGCATTTCGACGAGTTCCTGGACCCGGTCGCGCATCGCCGTTGCGTGGCCGCTGTCCACGGCGCCGAGCAATTGTTGCGTGTACGGGCGCAGCAGCGGGTCCGACATCGGGTTCGGGGTATCGAGATCGCTTGTGTAGAGCGTGATTCCGGTGAATTCGTGATCGAATGTCAACTGGGGTCCGAACAATCGCAGATGCGTGGTGCGATCCCGCGGCGCGGAATGGGTGAAGGTGGTTTCCGCCGGTTGCCAGCCCGCTCCGAGGAATGCGCGCAGAATTCCCTGCAGCGCTCCCATGGCCAGTTCGGTGGCCTGGCGGGTGCTGCGGTGCTCGCCGATATCCAGACTCAAACGGACGTGGGCGATCCCGTTGCGTTCGGTGAGGCGTATGTGCAGCGATTCGTTGTAGGTGTGCTGATGGCGCACCATCAGTTCGAGGGCGCTGCGCACATCGGGTTCCTCGCGAATCACCAGACTCAGCGGGCCCAGATTGGACAGTCGCCGCCGTTCCGCGAGCAGCAGTCCGAAATCCTGCCGGCCGGATTCCGCGGCCGAACGCTCGAGGAGTTCGGTGACGGCCGCGGCGGGCACCCACCGGTCCTGCAGGCTCAGGCCGGCCGGATCGAGTCCGGCCTCGCGCAGCAACCGGGCGGGATCGAGCCCGAGAGACCGGCCGAGATCCACGTAGTCGTTCAAGGCCGCGTATCGCGCCAGGGGCTTCATCAGCGCCTCGCTGTCCCAGATTGTTCGCATCCGTGTCCCAGAGAGTAAAGCACGATAGGACCGGCGCCCCTACTGTTGTCTCCATCACAGCGAGGTGGCCGCCCGATGTTGCCGGTCGGCCACAGGGCTCGAGCGTTTCGGCGCCTCAGCGCCCGCACCTTCCCCAGCTCCGGCGGGCGTCGCCCGCCGCGTTCGTAGGAGCACCCATGCAGTTGAACACCACCCCTGAGCTTCCCGCCGCGCAGGCCTCGGCCGTATCGACCGGCCGTACGCGGCGCTACCCCTGGCTGGTCTTCGCCCTCGCCTTCGGGCTGTTGCTCGCCGACTACATGTCCCGCCAGGTCCTCAGCGCGGTCTTTCCGCTCCTGAAAACCGAATGGGGCCTGACGGATTCACAACTCGGATCACTGAACAGCGTGGTGGCGCTCATGGTGGGCCTGTTGACGTTCCCTCTCTCGCTGCTGGCCGATCGCTGGGGCCGGGTGCGCAGCCTGGTGCTGATGGCGACGCTGTGGAGTATCGCCACCCTGCTGTGCGCGCTCGCGTCGAACTATCACCAGATGCTCGGCGCGCGATTCCTGGTCGGCGTCGGGGAGGCGGCCTACGGCAGTGTCGGGATCGCGGTGGTCCTCGGCGTGTTCGCGCCGCGGGTGCATGCCGCGCTGAGCGGTGCCTTCATGGCCGGGGGTTCGTTCGGTTCGGTGCTGGGTGTCGCGGCCGGCGGCGCGATCGCGGTACACCTGGGATGGCGGTGGTCGTTCGTCACCATGGCGGTCGTGGGCCTGCTGCTCGCGGCGCTGTTCGCCGCGCTGGTCGACGAGCGGAAACTCGCTCGGCACGCCGACGCGGAATCGGTCGAACCGGCGACGCACACCGAATTCCGGGCGCCCGTCTCGTCGCTGTTCACCAACCCGGCGGTGCTGTGCGCCTACGTCGGTGGGGGCGTGCAGCTGTTCGCCGCCGCGGTGCTGCTGGCGTGGACGCCGAGCTTCTTCAATCGGGTCTACGGTTTGGCGGCGGATACCGCAGCCGTCGCCGCTGCGGGTGTCGTCCTGCTGGTCGGCGCCGGAATGGTGTGCTGCGGCATCGTCACCGACCGGATCGGCCGCCGCGACCTGTCGCGCAAATGGCTCGCCGCCATCGTGTTCTGCTCGATCTCGCTGATCTGCCTGACGCTCGGATTCAGCATCGAACACGGTGCGGCACAACTGATTCTGATCGGCGTCGGCGCATGGTTCTCGGGCGGTTCCTCCGGGCCCACCGCCGCGATGGTGGCCAACCTGACCCATTCGTCGGTCCGCGCCTCCGCGATGGGAACGCTGACGCTGTCCAACAGTCTGCTCGGAATGGCCTTGGGCCCCTTCGTCGTCGGCGTGCTCGCCGACCACTACGGCCTGAGCGCCGCACTACGACTCGCCCCGCTCGCCTATCTCGTCGCGATCGCCGCACTGGTGGCCGGTCGCTGCCTGTACCCGGCCGGGCTGCGCACACTCGCCGCTGTTCACAACCGATGATGAGGAAACCGATGAAATTCACGACACCCGCACTGATCACGGCGCTCGGGATCACCGCCGCCGCCGTCACCACCGGCACCGCTCATGCGGAACCGGACCGCGCCGCGGTGCACTACGAGATCGGCCGCCAGGCGGATTCTGCCCTGGTGACGACTTCGGACGGCAAGCTGAAAGTGGTTGCGGATCAATTGATTCTCACCGACCGTGCGGATCGGCCGGTCGCCGCCGTACCGCTGACCTTCGCCGTCGACGACATCGCGTATCCGATCACCGCCCGCATCGACGGCTCCACCGCGACACTCACCCCGGACCGCGGTAACGGGCGGCCCACCCAGGCGCGTCGCGATGTCGTCTCGGTCCGGCAGGCGGCGGAATCGTTCACGCCACGCGATTCACAGGCGCTGGGCGCGTTCGGTCAGCGGGTCGCCATCGCGGCCGGAGTCAGCGCGGTACTGGGCGCGGTCATCGGCGGCGGAATCGGCTGCCTGGTCGGCGGCGCCGTCGGCGCGGCGATCTCCAGTCCGGTGATCGTGCTCCTGGCGCCGTTCGTCGGAGCCACCGTCGCCGGCTGTGTCCTGGGCGCCGCCACGCTCGGCGCCGTGGGATCGATGGCCGGTCTCATCCTGGCCGGTGGGCCCATCACCCTGTTCTCCGCCATCCAGTACTTCTCGACGGTGCTGGCGCCGTGCCCGCCCGAGCTGCCCTACTGCAAGGACCCCGCACAGCCCGCACCCGCCAAGTAGTCGGCCGCCGGATTCTTCGACCACATCTCAGGAGGCATCGTGTTCGATTCGCCCGCACCGGTTTCCACACCGGTCGTCGACGGCATGCGGGCCGGCGGAAGCTGGAACCCGCTGTGGGATCAGCTCTACGAATGGGACCCGGAATGGACCGAACGGTTCATGGCCATGAACGCCACACCGATCGCGCGCCACATCTTTCCACCGGAATTCGTCGAATTGCTGAGCATCGCGATCGACGCGTCCTGCACCCACATGTACGCCCCGGGCGTGCGCCGGCACATCCGCGCCGCACTGGACTTGGGTGTGCCACCCGAACAGATCCTGACGGTCCTCCAGATGGTCAGCGTCCTCGGCATCCACGCCTGCAACCTCGGCATACCCATCCTCGCGGAGGAACTCGGCGAACCCCGGCCGGACCGATGACGCAGCAGTCCGATCGGTAGCGTCGATCGATCAGGTGGGGTCGCCGTGCGCCTGTGCCGCCGTGTTGACGCCGGGGGTCCGGGCTCGATCGCTACGCTGGCGCGGTCCCCGGGAAAAGGAGCGTTCATGGGTGCCGCTGTCGATCGGTTGGCCGAGATCGCGTTTCCGCTGTCGCCGTGTCCGGACGAGAGCCGGGCGTTTCACGAACAGTGGCCGGTGCGGCTGGGGGACACCGATGGGGACCAGCGGCTGCGGCTCGATGCGGTGGCGCGGTATCTGCAGGACATCGGCTACGACCACCTGCAAGTGGTCGAGGACGGCGATCTGCATCCGGGGTGGATCGTGCGGCGGACCGTGATCGACGTGCTGCGGCCCATCGAATTCGGGGATCGGGTGCATCTGCGGCGCTGGCCGTCCGCCCTGTCGAATCGGTGGTGCAACATGCGCATCCAGGTGCGCAGTGAGAACGGCGGCCTGATCGAGACCGAGATGTTCCTCATTCACGTCGATATCGAGGCCGGTCGGCCGGCGCGGATGACCGAGCGCTTCATGGCGCCGATGCGCGCCGCCACCGTCGAGCACCGCCTGCGGTGGCGGGCCGCCTTGCGGGAGGGGGCCGGTGACGACGCCGAATTCCGTCCGTTTCCGCTGCGGGTCACCGATGTGGACCGCTACGGGCACGTGAACAACGCGGTCCATTGGGAGGCTGTGGAGGAGGCGCTCGCGCGGTTCCCCGACGCACCGGCGCCGCCCTATCGGGTGATTCTCGAACACGCCGGGCCGGTGATGGGCGCCGACGAGGTGCTGATCCGCGCGTGGCGGGATGCGGGCGCGCTGCGTGTGCAGCTCGAAGTCGACGGCAGCGCACGCACATTGGCGCGGATCGAACCGCTCACGCGCTGACGATCCGCGCCGGGCGTTTGCCGCCGCCCGGCGCGGTCCTCGGTCATCGCGGCGCGTTGGCCGGGTCGGCGAGGGTCGGGGTGCGTCCCTGCCGATGTGCCTGCTGGGCATCGTCGAAGAACTCGCGGCTGAACAGTGCCGAGAGGATCGCGATACCGCCGCGGTGAACGCGGAACTCGCTCTTGGTGCTGGTTCCGGTCAACCGGACGACTCGGCCGGCGGCATCCTGCGGCCGAGCGAAATCCTTCACCCGGCCACGCCCGGTCCACTCCAGGTCGCTGTGCTCGACGACCGCGTCGTCGGGAACCAGCAGCTTGACCATGGCGTGGTCCACGTCGGCATGGACGACGATCGGGTCCTCGCCCTCGATCCACGGCGAGCGCAGGTCGATGACGACGCTCGCGTAACGGGCCTTCACCTCGAAGGCGGTGGCGTGGGTCCAATCGCCGAGACGCTTGGCGGTTTCGTGATCGGCGTGAATGCGGACGGTGTCGGTCGTGAGGGTCATTGTTCTGGTCCTTCCGGATCTCAGTGGTCGGGTTCGCCTGCCTCTCAATAGTGACACACAAACTAGTATCGAAGCAACTAGTCTTTCAAAAACTAGTCTGGTGGCACCTAGTAGGATGGGTGACATGCCCACCTCCGACCGGTTCAAGCGATCTCCGCTCGCCATGGCGGTGCTCGGCATCCTGCACCTGGAGCCGATGCATCCGTACGCCATCCAGCGCCGCATCAAGGAGTGGGGGAAGGACAAGGTCGTCAATGTCGGGCAGCGCGCCCAGCTGTACAAGACGATCGCGCGCCTGCAGGACGCCGGTCTGGTGGCGGTCCGCACCACCGGTCGCGACCAGCAGTATCCGGAACGCACGGTCTACGAGATCACCGACGCGGGCCGCGATGCCTGCACGGCCTGGCTCACGGACATGCTCGCCGTGCCCCGCAACGAATTTCCCGAATTCCCGGCCGCCCTGTCGTTTCTGATGCTCCTCGGTCCCGACGCGGCCCGCGAAGAACTGGAGCGCCGGCTGAAAGCGTTGCGTGCCGAGCATTCCGAGCTCGAGACCGGCCTCGCGCAGGCCACGCGGTTCGGCCTGCCGCGTGTCACCATGCTCGAGGACGAATATCAGCGTGCGGTCACCGAGGCCGAAATACGGTGGCTGGAAGGCGTTGTCGCCGCCCTCGCCGACGGGACGCTCACCTGGTCGTGGGAGTCGCTGGCACGGTTCCGGGACCAGGCCGCCCCCGGCGACTAGATATGCCACCGCCGGGTGCGGCTCGACGGCCCTATCGTCGGTTACGGTGCCGACGTCGAGACGAACCGGCACGAACCGCCGGCGACCAACAGGACACAGGGGATGGCAATGGCAAAGATCGTGTTGTTCGGAGCTACCGGATATACCGGCCGCCTGACCGCTCGAGCCCTGCTCGATCGCGGCGCCGAGCCGGTATTGGCCGCTCGTAACGCCACCGCGCTACAGCAGCTCGCGGCCGATCTCGGCGGCGTCGAGACCGCGGTGGCCGACGTAGCCGATCCCGCATCGGTGCGCGCCCTGCTCGATCGCGGGGACGTGCTGGTGACGACGGTGGGACCGTTCCTGCGGTACGGCGGCCCGGCGCTGGAGGCGGCACTCGAGGCGGGTGCGCACTACTTCGACTCGACCGGCGAAGGCCCGTTCATCCGCCGGGTCCTCGATCGCGACGCCGACGCGCGCCAGGCGGGTGTCGCCCTGCTGACGGCCTTCGGATTCGATTACGTCCCAGGCAATCTGGCCGCCGCCCTCGCGCTGCGCGACGCGCCGGACGCCGCCCGAGTCGACATCGGCTACTTCATCGCCAGCCCCGGCACCAGCGGCGGCACCCGCGCATCCATGGTCGGCATGTTGTTCGAGCGCGGCTTCGCCCTTCGCGACGGTGACATCGTGCCGGAGCGAACCGGGGCCCGGACGCACACCTTCGAGGTGGAGGGCCGCGCGCTCACGGGCGCCTCGATTCCGGGGTCGGAACACCTCGTTCTGCACCGCGCCCATCCGAACCTGCGCGAGGCCGACGTCTATCTCGGCATGCCCGGCGGCGCCGCCCGTGTGCTGCAGGCGACCTCCCTCGTCACGGACACCGTCGCCCGGGTGGCGCCCGTGAAGCACATGGCCGAGAGTGCCTTGAATGCCCTGGTCAAGGGTTCGACCGGGGGCCCGATGCGGCCACCCGGGCCCGGACGCGCACCTGGTCGGTCGCCGAAACCCGCGACGCCACGGGCCGAATCCTGTCCTCTGCCACCCTGGCCGGCGTCGACCCCTACGACTTCACCGCCGCGATCCTCGCCTGGGGCGCGCACACCACGCTCGCCGGTGGTCTCGTCGGCACCGGCGCCCTCGGGCCGGTCGAAGCCTTCGGCCTGGAACCGCTCACCGCCGCGGCGGCCGATGCCGGACTGCGCGGGGCCACACCCGCGTAGACTGACTTCCGGACGTGCGAAGACCCGGCCGGGTATGGGTTAGTCCCGGTGACGCGAACCGTTGAACACCGCACCTTCCGCAGGTGTGACCTGTACGTCCCTTCCGATGATGTTGCATGCGAAGGGACTCGGTCATGTCGAAGTTCACTGTTGTTGTCGCCGGAGCCGGGCTGGGCGGGCTGGCCTTGGCGCACGGGTTGTGCCGCCGGGGCATCGATGTCGTTGTGTACGAACGTGATTCCGCCGTGGATACCCGGCGTCAGGGCTACCGGCTGCATCTGGACGCCGCGGCACGACGTGCGCTGCACCAGGTGCTGCCCGCGTCGCTGTGCGCACTGTTCGACGCCACCACGGGCACCCCGAAACCCCGATTCACGGTGCTGGACACCGAACTCGGTGAACGGTTCGCCCAGGATTCGGCGGAGCCGGCCTACGCGGTCGACCGCCTGACGCTGCGCCGCATCCTGCTCACCGGTATCGACGACCGCGTCGTCTTCGGCAAGGCGGTCGTCGGATACCGCACCGAGGGCGATCGGATCGACGTTCGTCTGGCCGACGGCGACAGTGTTCGCGCCGACATACTGGTCGGCGCCGATGGGATCAATTCCGTCGTGCGCCGGCAGTATCTGCCGCATGCCCGGATCGTCGACACCGGTGTGCGCCAGCTCTACGGTGCGATCGCGCTGAACGCGCGGACGCGGAACTTGTTCGACGACAGCATGTTCGGCATCTTCAGCATGATCGCCGGCCCGGACCGGAATTTCGTCGGCGTCGCGCCCGTCGAATTCCCCGAGGACCCGGCGACCGCGGCGGCCCGCCTCGTGCCGGCCGCGAACCTGCCGTCCGTTCCGGACTACATGACCTGTTCGTTCGGCGCTCGCGCCGAGTGGTTCGGTGCCGTGGAAACGTCCCTGCGCGACCTCGACGGCGGCCGCCTGAAAGATCTCGTCTCCGCCGCGGTCCGGACCTGGCATCCACGCATTCGCGCGATCGTCGACGCCTGCGACCCGGCCGGTATGTTCGCCCTCCCGCTGCGAACCAGCGTGCCGATCCCGGCGTGGCCGACCACGCCGATCACCCTGCTGGGTGATGCCGTGCACGCCATGAGTCCGGCGGCGGGATCCGGCGCCTGCGTCGCACTACGCGACGCGGCCGACCTGGCCGAGACTCTCGAATCCGTTGTGGCAGGGAAGGATCGGCGTTCCGCGCTGCACGAGTACGAACGACGTCTGATCGACTACGGATTCACCGCGGTCCGCACCGGGGCAGCCGACGGACACCGCTTTCTGGGGCAGAACCCGCTGCCCGCGTAGGGGGCGGGACGAGGGCCGCGATCCGGCGATCGGGCGCTTCCCACGCCGAGCGGCCCCCTCGCGCGCATGGCAGGCTGCGGGCATGGAGCCCTCGCGCTGTGTTGTCCTGGTCCCGACCCACGGATCGATCGCACCGGATTTCGCCCGCAATCTGGCCCGGCTGGAGCAGCGTGGTTACGAGGTCCGGACCGTCACGGGATTCGCGGCGATCGATCAGGGACGCAGTCAGATGGCCACCGACGCGTTGCGCGACGGATTCGAAGGGCTGATGTGGATCGATTCCGATATCGCGTTCGATGTGGATTCGGTGGACCGGTTGCGCGCACACGATCTGCCGATCGTGTGCGGGATCTATGCGAAGAAGGGTGTGCGCGGCCTGGCCTGCCATGTGTTGCCCGGAACCCGGAGCATCCTGTTCGGTGAGGGCGGGGGATTGCTGGAGATCAAATACGCCGCCACCGGATTCCTGTTCACCCACCGCGACGTCTACGAAACCGTCGCCGAACACGAACAACTTCCGGTGTGCAATCTGCGGTTCGACCGCCCGACCGTCCCGTATTTCCTGCCCATGCTGGTACCCGACGGTGAGCACACCTGGTATTTGGGCGAGGACTACGCGTTCTGTGAGCGAGCGCGGCGCAGCGGCTACTCGATCATGGCCGACAGCTCGTTCCGGCTGGGGCATGTGGGGACCTACAGCTACAGCTGGGAGGAAGCGGGTGCGGATTCGCACCGCTACGCGAGTTACAACTACCGGCTGGGGTGAGTCGCAGATTGCGATCGAATGTCCGGAACGCGAATTCCGGTTACTTCGCAGCGATCGGGCGGTCCGGCACGAAATTCGCAATGTGCGTCCCACTGGGGTTGAATCGGGATATGCGGTCGGACTATCACGCGAATCTGCGGCAGCTCGCCGAGTTGTTGCATGCGATGTGTGAACAGGACCGGACGGCCATTTCGGCGGCCACCTACGCGGTGGTGAACGCCGATATCGAACAGGCCGAGGCCGCGCTGGACGTCGTCGGCCGGGTCGAGGAGATGGCGCAGCAGACCGAACAGGAAGCGCTGCGCCTGCTGGCCTTGCAGGCCCCGGTCGCCAGCGAGTTGCGGCGGGTGGTGACCGCTATCCAGCTCACCGGTCATCTTCAGCGCATGGGCGCGCTGGCCGGGCATATCGCCACCAGCGCGCGCCGGCGCCATCCCGAGCACGTCGTTCCCGAACCGGTGCGGCCGTTGGTCGAGCGCCTCGGCTCCACCGCCTGTGCCATCGCCACGAGCGCCGCGGCGGTGCTCGAAACCGGCGATCCCTACGACGCGGCCGGTCTCGACGCCCAGGACGACGCGCTGGACCATCTGCACGAGCAACTGCTGGCCGCGGTGCTGGACCACGACTGGGCGCACGGCATCACGGCCGCGGTCGATCTCACGCTGCTGGGACGGTATTACGAGCGCTTCGCCGACAATGCCGTGGAAGTGGGACGCCGCACCATCTTCCTCACCACCGGGGAAACCGCCGAGAACTGGGCGCCGGACGACGACGAGTGATCCGGCCGGCCCGCAGATCTCATGGGGCGGAATTGAATTCGGCCAGCACCGTGCCGTGCCGGACGACACCGGAGAGGCCGGGGAGCTCCGCCGGCGCCGACCAGGTGCGAAATCCGTCGTAGCTGTCGCTGTAGAGATAGCGGTCCTCGGTGTAGGCGTCGAGATAGATGCGATGCCCGCCGTCGGGCAGCGGCACCACCGACGGGCCTTCCCGCGGGCCGCCCCATCCGGCCCAATCACCTTTGGCTACAAAGGAATACGGGCCCAAGGGGTTGTCCGCGACCGCCAGTTCGACGAGTTTGGTGTCCTCGTTCTTCACGAACGCGTACACCCGCCCGTTCCACCGCACCAGCTGCGTGTCGATGTAGCCCAGCGAACCCGGACCGCTCGGGCCGACGCCGAGCAGCGGTATCGGCGGCGCCCAGGCGGAAAGTCCCGCGCCCGCCGGTATCAGCAGGTGCGGGGTGAAGCCGTGCCCCCAGGTCAGCGACACGATGATGCCGACTCGGCCCGCCGCATCGGCATACCACTCCGGGGCCCACGCCCCTTCCAGGCGGCCCGGCACCAGCATCGGGACCGAGGCCAGCTCCGTCCACGCGATCCGGTCGCGGCTGCGCGCCAGGCCGATCGAGGTCGCATCGGGGGCTTCGGTGTAGGTGAGGTAGTACCAGCCGTCGGTATGCAGCAGCACGCTCGGATCGCGAGCCAATCCGGTGCGCGGTGTGAACGCGCGTTCGGCGACCGGCGTGAACACCGTCGCATCCGCCGACTCGTATACGGCCACGGTGGTGTCACTGTCGGAGCGAAACGCCGTCATGGTGTACCGCGTGGGCACCCGCTGGGGATCGGCGCCGATCCCCGGTAGCGCCGACTGCGCTCGTGCCCTCCCCGGCGCCAGCAGGGGCAGTCCGGCCAGCAACGCGAGTGCGGCTCTGCGTCCCATCGCCATGACCAGCGATTGTGCGGTTCGCGCGCGACGATTCGCCGCAGGCGCGCCGGAGCGGACTCGCCTCCGGCGTGGCGTGGCCCCAGCCCGCCGCCGACTGTAGTGGAATCGATGCGCAGCCCCGCGGTTCAGCCCGAACGTGAAGTGATCTTGCTCGACACCACCGGCACCGACCTCCCGGCCGACGCGGCGAAGCCCGCGGCCGGACCGAAGGTGGTCAGACCAAGAGGGAGAACTCACTCGTGCGAACAACTCTTGTGGCGCTCGTGCTGGCTCTGTTGACAGCGGGCGGCGTCGCGACGGCGGGTCCGGCACCCGCGCAATCCGATCCGATTCCGATGAACCCGCGCACCTCGTTCGCTGTGGCCGCACTGATCCCCGGAACCGGCGCGGGCACAGAGAATTTCGACGAGATCCGGCCCGCCCTGTCGATCATCAAGCTGTATCTGGTCGACTACGTGCTGCGCCACGGTGACGGTTCCGGCTCGGATCGGCGGGCGGCGCAGCGCGCGATCCAGCTCTCCGAGAGTGCCGCCGCCAGTGAGCTGGATACCAAGTACCCCCACGCCATCGACGCCACCGCCGCGGAGTTCGGATCGGCCGACACCAGACGCGGTTCGTTCTGGGGCGACTCCTACACCAGCGCCCGGGACGTAGCCGAATTCCTCGCCGCCAAGCAACGCACCGATCCCGGTTCGCCCATGCTGCGGTGGATGGCCACCGCGAGCCCGATCGCCGCCGACGGTACTGCGCAGAACTGGGGCACCGCGCATCTTCCCGCGATCATCGGCACGAAATGGGGATGGTCGGACGACGGCACCGAGGTCGCCTCGGCCTCCTTCGGTCCCGGCTTCGCGATCGCCGCCTTCACCCACGGCGATGCGAACGACGAGAACGCCGACCTCGCGGTATTCACGGGGAAATAACGGCGCTGCGGCTGCCGGTCGGCGCGGCGTCGCGCACAGCGGTTGGAGATATTTCGTGTGCGGAGATCGCGGACCGGTTACCGTGACACCCGGAGATCCTCCGTTTGGTTCTGCCGCTGCGGGGGAAGGTATTTCGGAGAATCCCGCGTTCGAGCGGGCGGGGAGGGCGATTCGATGGACGCGGTAGGGGACACGGTGCCCGTCGGTTCGATTCCGATCGGTGCCGTGGTTCGGGATGTCGTCGCGGAGGTAGCTCCCGACGAGCTGCCGGTGGTGGATCGACTGCGGCAATTGGGCGACGACCGCGCGGCGCGTCTGCTCGCGCGCCGCAGAAGTGGTGGTGATCTGCTCGGTTTCGGCATCGACGAGGTCGCTGTGCTGGCGAGCCCGGTGCTGTGGATCGTGCTCACCAAGGCGGCGGAGCAGTTCACGGAGGGGGCGATCAGCAGCGGTGGCCAGGCGGCGCGGCGCTGGTTGCGCAAGCGGCTCGGCCGCGCGAAGGCCGTGACGGTATTGCCTCCGCTCGAGCCCGAACAGATCGCGGAGGTGCGGGCGCGGGTACTGGATTCCGCACTGCGCAGTGGCATGGACGCCGATCGGGCTCGGCTGCTGGCCGATTCGGTGGCCGGCCGTCTGGTCGTCGACGCGGTGCCCGAGCTCGCCGAGCCCTCGGCCGAACCCGACCGCGATTCGAGCACACCGAGCTGACCGTGCGTGCCGAGGAGGGGGAGGCCGCCGCGGGTCCGGACGCGGTACCTATAGACACCGGATTCTTCGCCGCAGGCACCGCGGTCCGGTTCGCGTTGCTGCTCGCCTTCGTCACGGTCGACAGCCTGACTCTGCTGTCGACCACCCTGGTGCAGTTACGCGAGGGCGACGAGTGGTACACCTGGTTCCAGTTGTGCCGTCTCGCAGTGGGATACGATCCGACCGAGCCGTATATACCCGCAGCGATGATGACGCGTGCGGCATTCGTCGCCTCGTGCGACGCGGCTCACGGGGTGCGTTCCCACAGCGATCCGGCGACGGTGATATCGGCCCTCGCGGTGGTGTTCGCTCTCGCCGCGGCGCTGTTCGTGCTGGGCCCGATGTGGCGGCGCCGACGTGGCCGGTTGCTGCCGGTGGATCCCGAGTCGTCCGACGAACTGGCGCGGCAATTGCGAGATCTCGTGCAGCGGGCCGACTTACGCAGGACACCGGCGTTCGCCATCGATCCGAGGGCGGATTCCGTCGGTGCGGTCGTCTTCGGCCGGATGGGCCGCTACACCGTATGCCTGGACGCCGGCCTGGTCGCACGGGGCAGCGCCGAGCCCGCCGTGCTGCGCGACGTGGTACTGCACGAACTGGCGCACATCCGCAATCGCGACGTGGACATCACCTACGCCACGGTCGCGCTGTGGCGGGCATTCCTGATCTGCGCGCTGCTGCCCAACATTGTCGGGCAGGCCGTATCACTGTTCCAGCATCCCGATATCTGGCGTAGTCAATGGGAATTGGGGTTGCGTGGCCTGATCCGGGTCGTGGTCCTCATCGCGTTGACTTATCTCGTCCGGGCGGACATCTTGCGTACCCGCGAGGTCTATGCCGATATCGACGCCGCGCGCCTCGCCGGGGATACCGCCTTCACATGGCGGGATCGACCCGGCGCGCGTCGTCCGAAACTCCCTGCCCGGCATCGCCTTCTGGGGCTGATGCGCACGCACCCCGACTGGTCCGACCGCAGTCGATGGCGAAACGACCCGGGAATACTGTTCGGCGCGACCGCACTCCCGATGTTCCTCACCGGAGTCACCGCGCAGGTGGCGAATGTTCAGGCGACCATCTGGTCGAGTCCCGGCACTACGGCCGAGGTGGCGACCTGGACGACCGCCGTACTCGTCGTCGGCATCGCGGGTTACATCCTCTGGCGCGCGGTCGGTTACGCGGTTCTCATCGATCGGCCGGTGCCCTCGGGATGGATTGCGGGCGTCTGGCTCGGCGCGGGCCTGGCGGTCGGCGAACTGCTGTCCTTCCGCACTGCCGGTGTGAGACTCTTGCCCCCCGACCCCGAGATTCTGATCGTCCTGCTGATCAGTGCTCCGGTATTCACGAGCTGGGTCACCCAGTGCGCCGAAATCTGGATTCGGGGTAGTCGTGGCCGATCGCTGCGCCTGGTGCGGATACTGGGACTCGCCGCGGCCCTGATCGTGTTCGGCACGTGGTACGGCTACTGGATGAACGGGCTTTTCCTCTTGCAGAGGGGGGCGCTGCGGTCGCCCGATTTGTCCTTGCCGGGAACCCCGGGATGGTTCTGGGTCGTCGCCGACCTCGGCAACAGACCGCTGGTACTCGTGGGCGCTTCCGTTCTGTGGTTGTTCCCGCTGCTCGCCGTGGTGCGGCGATGGAACACATTCCCGCCCGCATGGGTGCGACGCGCCCGCACCGACGCATCGGACGCGGGAGCGGTGGTGCATCGGGCCGTGCCGGTGCGGCACGCCGCCGCGGGTGCGGTCGTCGGCGGTGGACTGTGCTGGTTGACCGTTGTGGTGATCATGGCGCGACTGCATCCCGACCAGCCGCCCTTCGGGCAGCTACCCGACGAGTGGGTGTTCCGCTATCCGATGTGGCTGAGCGCGGGTCTCGGCTGTGTGCTCATGCTGACGGCGATCGGAGTGTCGGCGACCGCGGCGCGATTCCGGCTGCTCATGGGGCTCGCCGCCGCCGGCGGCGCCGGATTGGTCGGTCTGGCCGGCTTGTTCGTCCTCGCGGCGACCGACGGATGTATCGCACCCATGCGGGTCATGGCCCACACCTGCCGCTGGCGACCGGGCCCGGCCTGGATGGTCGTCACGTTGCAGGTGCCGTTCGTCCTCGGTCTCGCGATCTACCTCGCGGCGGTGGCCGCGCTGCTGGGTGCGGCCGTCGCCGTGGCCGGCCGTCGGCTCGCCGGCCGAGCGCGGGCCACGGCACCGCGATTCGACATGGAGCCCGAGCTGCCGCGATCGGCGGTTGTGCGTGGTGTCGTCGTGGTGCTCGCGGCCGGAGCGGTGATCGCTCTGGTTGCGAATACCGCGATTTCCTTCTACGACCGTGGACATGTCGAGGGGGCCGCCGTCGGAACACTCGGGCGGGAACCACAGCCCACCCCCGAGGCGCGGGCGCGCCGGATAGATGCCTGGCTTCGGGTCGGTGGTGCGGCCGAAGCCAACAGGCTCCACGACGACAACGAACGGTTACGAGCGGCTACTGCGGCCGCCGTGCGCGCTGCCGAGGGACAGCCGACGGTCGCCGTCGATCCGGAGATATTCGCGCCGTTGTGTGCCGCGATCGCCGCCGACGCCGACCGTGCGGCCGCGTTCGTTCCGATTCCGGACGACCTGGCCCAGGCCGACTGGGCGACATGGCTCGCCGTGGTGAAACGCGCCGGTGACGACTGCCGGCGCAGTTTCGACGACAAGAACGACGCCCTGTTCGACCGATCGATGACCGAGTACGTCGCGGCCGACGCCGCGTACGCGACGCTCTTGCGCCACTTCGACGAGATCCGCGACGCCGCGGCGGGGGGCTGACCGGGGCATGCGAGACCGCTCACCCGATTGTCGGCAGGGTGAACGCGGCGGTGCGGACCACGTCGCCGTGCTCGAAATCGAGGAACAGCCGGTAGGTTCCGGGGCCGGGGACGGCGGTGTGGAAGGTGACGTCCGGGCCCGGGGCGGTGACGCCGTCGCCGGGTTCGCCGTTCGGGTGGACGTGCACATAGGCCAGATCGCCCGCCCGCAGGATCACCAGATGGCCGTAGGCCGCCAGATACGGCTGTAGGTCGGTGACCGGCTCGCCGTTCTTCCGCACGGTCAGGGTGAGCAGGCGGCCCTCGCCGGGCACCAGATCGCCATCGAGAGTCACCTCGTAGCCGTCGACTTTCGCGGTCCGTTCGGCCGCGGGTGTCGGGCGAGGTTCGTACGCCCCGGTGACGGCCAGATCCGCGCCCAGGGTGATGGTCTTGCCGAGTGCGCGCGGGGCGATGTCGGTGAAGACTCGATACGCGCCCGCCGCCGGCAGGTTCAGCCGCACCGTCCAGATGCCGTCGGCGGTGAGTTCGGGATGCACGTGCCAGAACCCGGTCAGCTCCCGCTGCACCACGATCAGATGCAGCTCCCGATCGTGGATCGCGGTGTACTCGGTGACCGGTGTGCCGTCCGGCCCCAGGATCCGGAACCGGAAGTCGACCTCACCCGGTGCGAGGATCGGCTCGGCGAGCGCCAAAGTGTAACCGTCCTGGGTGATCTGGAGTCCGCCCGGCAGCCCACCACCGTGCGCGGCGTGTTCGGCGTGCCCGCCGTGGCCTTCGTGCCCGGCATGCTGCTCGCGCGGGCCGTGGGCCCCGTGATTGGCCTGTGCCCCATGGTGTTCGAGGTGAGCGTGTGTGGTCATCGTCCCGGCCTTTCGATTTGTTCTCGTCCGACATCGGAAACGTTAATACCCCCGGGGGGTATGTGCAACCGACGACAAGTGAGACGAAGAAGACGACCGGATTCGAAACGCGACCGGCCGGCCCGGAATCGGGCCGGCCGGTCGGTCGGAAAAGCTCTGAACGAAGTACCGAGCTCCTTCGGGGGAGTGCCCGTCAGCTCAGCCCGGTCACTTCCTGGGCGATCGCGGCGAGCCGCGTCTGAGCGGCCGAGACGACGCCGTGGCGGTTCTTGTGGGCTTCCTCGTAGGCGACGATCGCGCGGATGTCGGCCGGCTCGGTGAGCTCCTTCACCGCGGCGACGGCTTGGGACACGTTCAACTCGTCGTAGTCGCCGACCGGGAGCTCGCTAGGTTCGAGAACACCCGTGGTGGCGCGGATCGAATGCAGCGCATCGGCGGCCGCACCGGCGCCTTCGTGGCGCGTGACCTGCTCGGCGGTTTCGAGCGCGGCATCGCGCGAGGCCGACAGCGTCTTGACGGCGACATCACCGGCGTGGGCTCCCCGCGCGAGCAGCTCGCCGAGCGCCGGCGGGGTGGTGCGAACGGAGTCCAGCGCGCGATCCAGGCCGCGAGCCGACCACGTGACGGGCAGGTTGAACAGTTTCACCGCGGTCCCCGTCGCCGCCTGAAGAACGGTGCGGCGCAACGCGGCCGGTCCGCCGAGGGCTTCCTCGGCCAGGACGGTGGTCAGCCATTCCACGGTGGCCGAATGCGCGGTGATCAGGCGGTCGGCCAACGTCACGACCTCGCGCTGCCCCGCGGCGGTCGCCAGGGCCTTGATGTAGCGGGCGCGGTCGAGCAGCTGGTGCTCCAGCGCCAGGTCGCCGAGCAGCGCCTCGTCGAACGGCTGAGCCTGTTCGGCCATCGCCTTGATGGCAGCGACCGCGCGGCCGAGGAACGGGCCGACCACCTCGGGCACACTGCCCAGATCGCGGATGGCCGCCTCGATGGCCTCGGCGCGGGCGCGGCCCTTGTCGGCGTTCTCGGAAAGTTCCCGGCGAACCGCCTCGGTCCGGGCCTGAGCGATCCGGGTCTCGGCCACCTGGATCTCGGTGTTGGTCAAGGTCAGCACAGCTCGCAGCTGGGCCAGCAGGGTGGAGGTATCGGGAGTGCTCATGCGAATCTCGTCCTTCGGCGTATAGACGGCATCAGGTCGGGGCGCAACGTTGCACCATATCTGCGACTACCCGCGATAACCGACGATTAACATGTTCGGCGCTGACGCGATCGCCGCAGCGGGCAGTCGTGGATCGGCCGAGCGTCCTGATGCGGTCAACCGAGATAGGTCGATTCGAGCACGAGATCCTTGAGCACCTTCTGGTATTCGGCATGCGTCCGATGCTCTCGGGTTGTCCACCGGGTGCCCTCGTGGCGGCGCATGAACGCTCGATACTCCGGGGCGCCCGGGTATTTCACGTTGTCCGCCACCACGACCGAGCCGGGACGCAACCACTCCTGATCCATGATCCGGCGGAGATCGGGAAGATATTCGTCCTTCTCGTGGTCGAGGAAGGCGAAATCCAATGTGCCGGGGGAGAACTGGTGCTCATTACCCAGCGTGCCGAGCGTCTTCCCGTCGTCGCCCAGGGTGCCGACGATGACGACGATCCGCTCGCCGACGCCCGCGTGGTCCCAGATCTGCCGCGCGACAGCGGCATTCGCCGCGTTGAACTCGATCGAGTACAGCACGGCATCGGCCGGCATGACCCGCGCGATGCGCAATGCGCTGTACCCGCAATAGGTTCCGAGCTCCAGCAGGCGCCGCGGCCGCGCGGCGGCGACGGCCCGGTCGAGGATCCGGCCCTTCTCGTCACCGATGTTGATCAGGTAACTCTTGGTATAGCAGAACTCGTCGATCGCCCGGATGACGTCGTCGATGTCGCCTTTTCGCGCATGCGCGCACACATAGTCCGCCAGCGCCTGTTCCCGGCCGTCGCCGACCTGCCAGGTGGCGCCCATATGCCGGAGGCCGAACAGAAACCGCACATACGACCATCGCAGGAACATCACCGGTTTGCCCACGCTCTCGTTGGCGGCGATCGCCAGGGCGACCGCCGCGACGGCGGCCAGGGCCAACCGCGGGAGACGGAGACCGAACACAGCCGGCCGGCGGGCGGCCAGCAGAATCGACGAAGCAACCGACACCGCGGCGGCCACGATCGCAGTGGAATGCTTGCTCATCTGTTCTTCCCTTCGCCGTGCCGATGCAGTTCGGCCTCCAGGATCGGCCCGATGACCGCGAGGGCCTCGGGGTTGGTCATCTGGGCATGGGTGACGTCGACGCGGTGTTGCGTGATCTGCCCGGATACGAAGGGCCGCCACATCTCGCCGGTCAGCTCGCCGGTGATGCCTTCGGTCGCCGAGAAATACAGCAGATCGCCGTCGTAGCGTGCGGGCCGGTAGCTCGTGGACATGGCGACACTGTCGACATATCCCTGGTGGAGGCGTTCGAGCTGCTCACGGCTCAACCCGCGACCGGGACCGGGACTGTCGGCGAGCACGTCCACAGCTTCGTCCAGGGTGAGTGGCCGCGTGTCCGGGGTGGCCGACTCGTTGCCCTGCAGGTGGGTGACCAGATCACGGACGGTGGGCGGTTCCGGCTGGGGCGCACCCTCGTCGAAGGCCACGCTGTCGAACATCACGAGCAGTCCCACGGCGTGCCCCCGGGCGCGCAGCCGGACGGCGAGCGCGTGCGCGAGTTGCCCGCCCAGCGACCAGCCGAGCAGGTGGTAGGGGCCCTCCGGCTGGACGCGCGTGAGTTCGCGCAGATACACCTCGGCGAGCTCGTCGACGGTGTGGTACCTGCGCGACCCCCCGGAGACGGCCGGAGACTGCAGACCGTAGACGGGCCGGTCGGTGACGTACCGCAGCAGACCCGAGTAGCACCACGAGAGCGGAACGGCGGAATGCAGGCAGATCAGCGGAGTCCCGGAACCGCTGCCACGCAACGGAAGAACCGGCTCCAGCGCCGAACCGCCGACCGCCACATCGCTGTTCCCGCCGGCCGCCGTGGCCTCGATGGCGGCGGCCAAGGTGTGCACCGTCGGGGTGAACAGCGAGGAAATCGTCACCGTCGTGCCGGTCCGCTCCGACAGTTGCCGGCACAGCTCGACGCCCAGCAACGAGTTGCCGCCGAGTTCGAAGAAGTTGTCGTCCAAGCCGACCCGAGATTGCCCGGTGACCTCGGCGATGGTCTCCGCGACCGTGCGCTCGATCGGCGATGTCGGCGCGCGGAACGCCGGACGCGGCAACGTCTGCGGATCCGGCAACGCGGATCGATCGGTCTTGCCGCTGCTCGGATTGATCGGTATCTCGGGCAGCGGCACCAGCATCGCCGGAATCATGCCGGGCGGCAGCACGGTGCGTAGCCGCGCCAGGACGGCGGTGCGGTCGAAGTGCTCCTTCGCGGCCGCCGTGGGGACGACATAGCCGATCAGCCGATCGCCGAGCGCCTCGGACGTCCACACCCGCACCACGGCCTGATCGACCGTCTCGTCCGCGGCCAGTGCGCGCTCCACCTCGGACGGCTCGATGCGCTGCCCCCGCAGCGAGATTTGAACATCGCCACGGCCGAGGTACTCGAGCGTGCCGTCGGGTTGTTCCCGGACCATGTCACCCGTGCGATACATCCGAGTTCCGGGCTCTCCGTAAGGATTTGCCACGAAACTCTGCGCGGTGATTCCGGGCCGCCCGAGATACCCGCGCGCCAAGGCGTCCCCGGCGAGATACAGTTCGCCGCGGGCGCCGCGTGGCGCCGGGCGCAGCCGGGCGTCCAGTACCGGAGTCTGCACGCCGGGCAGTCCGCGGCCGATCGTGATGAGCGCGTTCGGATTGAGCGGTTCGGTTTGGGTCACCACGACGGTGGCCTCGGTGGGGCCGTAGGAGTTGAACATCGGGAGCCGGCCCGCCCAGCGTTCGGCCAATGCCGGCGGGCATTTGTCACCGCCCACGGTGACGGTCCGCAGCGCCGGCAATCGGTCCGGGTCGAGCGTCGCCAGAATGGCCGGTGTAACCACCAGATGGGTGACGCCCTCGTCCTCCATCACCTGCGAAAGCCGCTGTCCCGCAATGATGTCCGGCGCGAGTGCCACCAGCTTCGCTCCGGGTGTGAACGCGGAGAGATATTCGAGCATCGACGCATCGCAGAACGGTGAATGTGCCTGCAACACCACCGAATCGCTGCCGATGCGGTTACGGGTGCGCAGATCGTCGGCCAATGTCGCCAGACCTTCGTGGGTGCTCAGCACTCCCTTGGGTTCACCGGTCGATCCGGAGGTGTAGATCAGATAGGCCGGGTGGGCGGCCCGCAGCGGTCGTATCCGATCCGCGTCGGTCACCGCGGCGGTCGACCGGGCCGCGGCGGCACGGGTGAACTCGTCGCTGTCGAGCAACAGCCAATCGACCGCGGTGCTCTCCAGAGGCGTGCGCCACTCGGTGCGGGTGATGCCCAGCGCCGCACCGGAATCGGCGATCAGCTTCGACACGCGCGCCGGCGGATCAGCGGGATTGACCGGGAAGAACACCGCGCCGGCTCGGGCGACCGCCCACAGCGCCATGACCGATTCCACCGACCGGGACAACGCCACCGCGACAACGACTTCCGGCCGGGCTCCGTGCGCGATCAGCTCGCGCGCCCACTGCGCGGTCGTCTCGTCGAGTTCGCGATAGGTCACCGATCGGTCCGGCCCACTCAGTGCGATCCGTTCACCGGCATCGATTCCGCCGGAGAGCAACTCCGGCAGCAACCGCTGGTGCTGCCGCTGCTGCGGGGCGGCGATCGTGTGGGTACCGGCGACAGCCGCGAACACCTTCTCCGTAGCGTCGGCCCACAGGAATCGGGACAGGCACTCCATGAACTGCTGCCGATACCCCTCCACTTCGTCTGCCCGATACAGCTCCGGGTTGGCGTGGAAATCGACGACGAACGGCTCGTCGCCGAAGCGGTAGCAGCTGATCGCCATATCCTCCACCGGGCCGGCCGAAAGCAGTTGCGTCCGACCGCGAACGGCGCCGAAGTCGATGCTGTCGGGCAGGCTGAGAACGTTGATCAGCGGGCCGTAGCCGTGGCGACCGGCCCGGCCCACGCCGTGGTCACGGAGCAGGTCTTCGTGCCGGTACAACTGGTGGCGCAGCGCGCCGATCATGTTCAGGCGCACCTGGCGGACGAGGTCGCCCACCGTGCTCTCGGCCACGCCCCGCACTCGCAACGGCACCACGTTGGAGACCATCCCGGCCGACTGCCGCAGCGCTCCCGTGGTGCGACCGGCGACGGGCAGCGACACCGTGACATCGGTATCACCGGTCATCTGCGCGAGAAAGGCGGTCACCGCCGCGACCAGCACCTCGGCCACCCCCGTGCCGTACCGCCGCGCTGCGGCGTCGAGCCGTGCCATGACCTCCGCATCGACAATCGCATGCGCGATATGAGGGTGTGCCGAGGGCGCCGCGTACCGCTCGCTGAGGCGCGTTACGTGATCGAGGCCGGCCAGCTCCTTGCCCCAGTACTCGCGGTCGGCGGCGAACCGGGACGAGGACCGGTACCGCTGCTCGGCCGCCACGATCTCGGTCAGTGACACCGCCCGGCACGGTGCGGGGGGCCGTCCTTCGGTTGCGGCGGAATGTAATTCGGCCGTTCGCTGCAACACCCGAGCGGCGCCGAAACCGTCGACGGCGATGTGGTGGCTGCGCGCATAACAGCGATAACGGCCGGGGCCGAGAGTGAACAGCACCGTCTTCGTGACGTCGTCGCCGGTCAGGTCGATGCCCCGATGATGATCCCGGCTCATCCACTCGTCGGCGGCGCGTTCGGGATCGGGGTGATCACTCAGATCTATGCAGTCGAATCCGGCGTCCAGCTCGTGGTCGAGGTATTGGCGCGGTCGGCCCCCGACGACGGCGAATCGCACATGCGGCGACTGCAATTCGCGCGCGGCGCGGCGGGCGCACTGCTGGAGCAGGCCCAGATCGAGTTCGCCCTGCACATCGGTGTATTGGGAGATGGAGAACGGAACCGAGGGATGTAATTGCTGGGCCAGCCACAGTTCCGACTGCGCTACCGACAATTCGAAGAAGTCCGCGTCCGGAGCCACGCCGTCGTGACGACGCGTGGTACTCGAGAGGTCTACCACCGCAATTCCTTAAATCTCGACGGCGAGGATATCGACGAAAGTGTTTGTGCGAAAAGGCGACATCACGATCCGACCCGCGTCCGGAGAAAACCCTCTACTTCCGCCGTCATCCGGTCGACCGAATCGGCGACGAAGAGGAGGGGCTGGCAAATGCTGTCGTCGATATCGCTGGTGAGTATGTCCTCGACCCGGAACTCTCGCAGATCCGCATGCACGAAGGACTCCATCTCCGTGACCGAGGACAGAATCGCGGCTCCGTACGCGCGCGGATAACCCTTTTCGGCGACCACGCCGACCTCCAGGGTGAACCAGAACAATCGCGCGATCGCGGCCCGCTCCTCGTCGGAGGTGGCGCGGTTGGCGGCGCGGCCGAAGCAGCGATACAGTTCCGCGAATTCCGGATCGGCGAGTATCACCGCATGTCCGACCAATTCGTGGATGACATCGGGATCGGGCGAGAACGATTGTTCGGTCACCGGCCGCACGTCCGGGGTCGCGTGCAGGATGCCGTCGGCCATGGGGCCGTAGAACAGGCGGCCCGGCTGGCTTCCGATGGCCGGTGCGAGCTCGAAACCGGTCAGGGACCGAAGCGTGCGGGTAACCTCGCTCATCTGCGGTACCCGGTCGGCGGGCAGTTGAACGATGCGAGCGGCGGCACGATACTCCGCACATCCCAGTTCCTCGTGCATGGCCCGAAGCGTCGCGAAAACCCGTGACCAGAGCGCGTCTTCGTCGCTGCTGTAGACGAATTCGGGCAACGGCTGCCCGGGGCGGCATGCGCGGGCGACGCGCTCACGCTCGGAACGAACGTCGAGACCAACCGTCATCGCAATCAATCCTCTCCTCGAGTTGCCTAAAGTGCGCAGGTCATCACCACTCGGAATCGATCGGCGCTGACAATAGGTGCGTTCTGTGTGCGCGAGTACCCCCGGCTATTTCCTGCAAACAAATCGGCGAAGGCGGCGAGCATAAAGTAGAACGCGGCTTCCCGCAATACAGCTCGGGGAATATTGGGTGAAGATTCTTCGCCGTACGCGGACCTGCGCGAAAAGTGAAACGGGTTGTCCGGCAAGCGGAAGATTTCCTGCCCGATCTGTCGCTTTTCTCCCGAAATCTTCATGGCGCCTTCACCAATGTTCAGGCGCCGATCACGGCCGCGAACATCGGCCACGAATCGTGCACGACATTCACGTTCCGGTCGGCGAAGAACGTCGCCACGTCGGTGCGGTCGAGCCATCCCGACCCGGTTTCCCCGCCCTCGACGCCGTCGAGGAGATACAGCGTCGGGCGGGGCGCCGAGGTATCCGCCGGGCGCAGCACCCGTACGGGGACGGACCGGTCCATCGCCGGTGAGTACACGTTCAAGGCGGCCTGCGCGGCGACCGGCGACCGATCCACCGGATCGCCGCCGGCTGACGCGGCCCCCACGGTCGTCGCCGAGAGGAGCAGGACGAAGACCCCGGCGAGCCACCGTAAACCTCCCGCGGGCAGGTTCGGCATCGGCCCCTCCGCTCTTCTCGGGCGAACAACGGTGATCAGTCAAGCTACTACACGGCGAGCGGGGAACTCCCGGTTTGCCGCCACATTGCTGAGCGAGTCTTCTGTCGCTGAGGTCGGCGAATGCCGCGGCCAGGGTCAACGGGGTAGGGCCGGACACCTCAGCGGATCGACCCCGGTGAGGTCGGCGCAGGCGTCCCAGAGCTCGGCCGCGGTGTCGACGTCGGTCATATGGGCATGGGGTGTTTCGCGATGCGGTCGTCCACGAAGGCCGAAAACCCTCGGCCCCCACAGCTCACCACCGGTGATCTCGGCATCGAGGGTGGCTCGGACGATGCTCTCGGCGCCCGCGTGCTTGCCGTGCAGCACAACGCCGGCGGGCAGGCCGCGCAGGCGCTGGGCCGGAGGATGGACGAACAGCGGTGGTCGCGACGGGGTGAGCGAGTCCAGGGCGCCGCCGGGATGGGCGAGGATGTTCGCGGTGCCGGCCCCGCATGCCCGCAGTCGGCGATCCAATTCGAAACCGATCATCATCTGCGCCAGTTTCGATCGCCCGTAGGTGCGTTCGGGCCGGTAGTCGCGCTCCGACTGCAGATCGCCGAGATCCAGCCGCTCCGACCGCGCGGCGAAGCTGCCCACCGTGACCACCCGGCTCCGCGAGGCGGCTGTCAGCCTCGGCATCAGGTGTGCGACCAGCGCGAAATGGCCGAGATGATTTGTCGCGAACATCGCTTCGTGTCCCCGCGGGTTCACCCGGCGCTGCGGGGCCGACAGGAGTATTCCGGCGTTGAGTACGACCGCGTCCAAGCGCTCGACGCCGAGGGCGTCGACGGTCGCGGGCAGTGCGGACAGGTCCGCGAGGTCCAGCGGCACCGAGAGCGGTCGAGCGTGCGGAACGCGCCTCCGGATCGCCTTGATCGCGAGGCCGGCTTTGGCGGTGTCGCGGCACCCGAGCGCCACTGTGGCGCCCGCGGCGGCGAGTTGCTCCGCGACGAAGTATCCGATGCCCGCACTGGCGCCGGTGACCAGAATCGTCTTCCCCTCGGCTCGACAGCCGCTGTGCCATGTCATGCCGGCAACCCTGACATCGTGCTCTTGCACCGCCCTCACGTGCCACTGGCACGCGGGCGGATGTCGTGAACGGTAACCACCGGAAAGCTGACGGTCGGCGCGGGGGGATATATTCTCAGGTCGAAGGTTGTATTCGGGGGAATTGCAGGAAGAGATGCGGCGTGGAATTGCGCTCTTTACGAAAAGAATCTTGTGGGAATTAACTTTCCAGTCTGAATAATTAATTGCGGATAATGAAATTCTGGACGCGTTTTAATTACGCGATTTCGACCATGGAAAGATGAGAAGAAGCTATATTTTAGAAACTCAGTGTTGCGGTCCGACATCCGGTCGTACCGTTGCTCGATATTTTCTGGAGTTAGTCATGAGATCGATCTCTTCCCTGGTTCGTGCCGGCGTTCTCGCTCCCGTGGCGGTCGCCACCGTCTTTTGTCTGGCGGCACCGGCGAATGCCGCCCCGGTCAGCGTGAACTGGAGCTGTAAGGGCACCATTCTCGGGATCGGCCAGACCTCGAGTATGACCACATCGGTCACCGGCACCGCGCCGGGTTCGGCGGCGTCGGGTTCGGCGGTGGCCATCACCCTCACGCCGGGTTCCTCGTCGGTGCCCAGTTCGGCGTCCGGCTTCACGGTGAACAACATCAGCAACTTGAAGATGACCTTCCCGACTCCCGCGAATTCGACACTGGTCTCGGCCACCGCCTCCGGGGGGACCGTGGCCGGCACCGTCACCACGTCGGGTGGGAATGTCGTTCTGACCGTGCCCGGTCCGATCGCCGGCGGTACCAGCTTCACGCCGCCGGCGGTGACCATCAACGTCACCGCCGGTACTCCCGGCACGCCGATCACCAGCAAGTACGCGGGGACCAGCTACACGAATCCCGGTATGACCATGACGACCAACGTCGCCTTGGTCGGCAATGTGGCGACCTCGTGTTATCCGAATCCGTCCCCGACCCTCACCACCACATCTGTCAGCTGATTCCGCGGACAGGGGCCACGGCGTGACGGCCGGTGTCCGCGCCGGCGGCCGGTGGTGAACATGCCTGGACCGGGTTGTGTCAGCAGCCCGGTCCAGGTTTCACCCGGGCGGGACGGGTGACTGCTGTTCCTCATAGTGGTTGCCCCGCTTCACGTTTGGGGTACGGGAAACCGTTGGACCGAATTCTGAAATGCACCGTATCGCATGGGTCGGTGTGTCGTACAGTGCATGTCCGACACTGCCCACGGTCGCTTCGCCGGCCGCGGCGGTGCCAGCTTTCGTGATGTTCGTCAGCCGCGGTTCGGCTGTCGTCCGAATCGATTGACAGGAGCACACATGCCCGCTTCAATCGCCCGGCGGCGATCCCGGAGAACAGCCGAACCCGCCCGACTCTCGGTCGAACTCAAAAGGGCCCTGGAGTTCTACCACGGAACCGTCGAGGACCTGGCCCGCGAATTGATCAGAGTGCTGGGTGTGAACGAAACCGACCGGCGTGCTTTGGAAATCGTGCTGGCCGACGACGAGAAGTCGACGACGCCGGGACTGCTGGCCGAACGGCTCGGCATCACGGCTGCCGGCGTCACGATCATGCTCAATCGGCTGGAGAAGCAGGGCTATATCGCCCGCTCGCTGCATCCGACCGATCGTCGTCGCGTGATAGTGATGGCCACCGAACTCGCGGCGTATCGCATACGAGAAATCGTCGTGCCGATGCTCGTCGAGAGTTACAAGATGTTGTCGAGCTGGTACGACTCGCACGAACTCGAAATAATCGCCGACTTTCTCACCCGCGCGGGTGAGCTGCAACAAATCCACCGGCAACGACTGCGCGACGTGGATCCCTACTCGAGGTCCTGAAACTCGGCCGCGAAGCCTCGAGGCCTCGCCCGTTCGGCGAGGCGACACCGTAATGCGCGCGTTTCGCTGTTCGCGGAACTGCCGGAATTCGACGTCCGACGCTCGGGCGTGTTTTCGGTGTCGGAGGCGGTGTGCGCACCGGTTCCGGCGGTCGGCGCATCACAAGGAAGAAAGCGGTGGGCGGATGCGAACCGTCGACAACAGCGAACAGCGAGTGACAGCAACCGATATCGATGATGAGCCTCGGCGTCGAATTCCGCGGTCGGACGGACGATTCCGGCGGCAGATCTCGCGCGCGGGAGTGGTCACCGCGTTGGTGACCACGGCGATCGGGATAACGCTCGTGGTGCGAGCGGATTCGGGCCCGCCGGCGCACGTGAACGAGGCGCAGGCGCACCCCGGCGAACCCGCCGTGCAGACTCTCGACTGCGGCGCTGTTCCCAGCGAAGCCGGCGCGGTGAACGCGAGCCCGATGTCCGACGCGTCGAGCGAAATCTCCGTACCGGGCGACGGCACGGGCAGTACCGACACCACCGCCGATTCCGGAATCGCGCCACCGGCCGCGGATCCCACCGATCCCGGTGCCGGCCAGGCCACCGCGACAGAATCCACGACGGCCACGACGACGGATACCTCGGCGCCGGCCTCGACTGCGGCCTCGGCCGGCGCGAGTTTCTCTGCCACGGCGAGCCTTTCGATCCAGATCTTGCCCGGCGTGCCGGATCCGGGCGCGGTCGTCTCACCACCGATATCCACGGCCCCTACGACTTCGGTGGAGACATCGACGGTGACGGTAACTGCCGATCCGAGGACGGCGACCACGACTGTGCCGGCCACGACGGTGCCGACCGCCACTCTGCCTTCCACGGGAGTGCCGGCCGCCACCCTGTCGACCACCACGACTACGGCACCGGCCGGCACCACGACGACGGCAGCCAGGGGCACGACAACCAAGTCCGCGACAGCATCCGCGAGTACCACGATCGCGGCGAGTTCGACGACTTCCACGTCGCCGGAGGTCGCCACGACACCCGGAGCGACCACATCGACAAGGCCCACAACGACCACGACGTCGGCGACGAAACCTCCGATGCCGACGAAGTCGGCGCGTCCGACGACTCCGTCGATCGCACATCCACCGGCCACATCACCGAAACCCGCAGCGGGATAGGTGATCACGCGATCGTGGGTGCGCTCGCTCGAGCATCGGCGGTTGTCGCCGGATCCTGCGCACCTAAGCCGGCGAATGGGCCTCCGGCTGCCAGTCGTACACGACCGTGGTGCGCAAAACGATGTCCTGCAGCGAATACCGGCGCGGATCGACCACCACCCAGAACAATCCGACCGCGAACATCACGCAGAACACCGCCCGCACCAGAGCCCGCGGCCATCCCACGAGTTCGCCGCCGCGGGTCACCACCCGCAGCCCCATCATCACGGCGCCGACGGTGCGACCACTCACGGCCCAGCATCCGGTGAGATACAGCACCGACACCACGATGAATATGCCTGTCGACATCACCGCACCGGCGTCCGGCCAGGTGAAATCCTGTGGTGAGAACAGCAGCCGAGCGAACGCCAGGCACAGGTAGATCGCGGCCATGATCGCCAGGACGACGGCGACGTCGACCCCCGATGCGATCGACCGCGTCACGATGCCGGCGGGACGGTGCGCAGGGGCACTCACTCCGCGCCCGATTCGGACGGTGCTCGCCGGAGCAACTTTCCGACGAACCCCGCGACGGCATCGTCCGCGTGCATCCCCTGGCTCCGGATGCCGAGAACTGCCTCTGCGGACATCGAGTCGGTGGATTCGCGGATGATCCGAGGTAGATCGACACCCTCGATCACGCTGTCGGCCAACCCGACCAGATCGACCCGCCCGATGATCTTGTCGACATCGATCCGTTCGGCCACCGCGTCGAGATCCACGTTGTCGACGACGAGCTCCGTGAGGTCGACAGCGCCGACCGCGGTCCGCACGATCCGGCCGACCACCGCACGCAGCACCCGTTCGGTGTGGTCGTCGACGGCCTCCAGGGTGTCCGCGCCCCGCTGTTCCAGCTCCGCGAGCACCGGCTCGACGCCCGGCACCCGCCGCGCGACGCCGAACCCGAAACCCAGCACGCGCCCAGCAGCTCCGCCGACCCTCGCGGCGGCTCCCGCCACCAGGTTCACCGGCCTCGACATCGGGGTGCCGTCCACATCACCATCAAACTCGCTCGATACCGGATAGGTATGCCTTTCGGGTTATTCGGTGTGCGGACGTCGGCCGAGCTCGGCCGACCGCGGGCGTGGTTCCCGCTGCCAGATCCGGCGGGACGTCGACAGCGTGTCGCTGTCCAGCCCCGGTGGGTTGGTCCAGATCCGGCGAATCCGTTCGGTGGTGTCGAAACGCGGCCATCCGGGGTCGCCGGTCGCCGCGAAGGCGATGAAGGCGTTGCGCATCGCAGCCGAGAGGCCGGCGAAGTCCGGGGGAATCTCCGGTCCGATGCTCGATGGGCGGCTGGTCGATCAACTCACCACACTCGCCGACCCGCGCGACGCCGAATCGACTGTGCGCGAAGTACTTCGGAGCATGATCCCCGGAGCAGCCATCGCCGCCGCGGCCGAACCTCGGCCCGACGACAGCTGGCGCATCCAGGTGATGGCCCGGCTCGCCGTGGTCAACCGAGCCGCGCGAAATCCGGAGATGTCGGCCCGCCTGTCCGCCGGCTCCGATCGACTCGCGGCCGCCATCGCGGCCGCCCTCCCCGCGACGGCAACCGGCCAATCGGGCGATGATGCGCTGCGCACCGCACGCGGACTCCTGTCCCTCGTCGAGGGCCTCCTCCTGCAACTGGCACGCGGGGACATAGACCCCGGCGAAGCCGCCACGGTGTGTGGTTATTGTGACGGCCATTGGCGTGCTGTGCTCGTTGTCGAGTTGTGGAAGCCGTCGAATGGGCGCGTGTGTGCGCAACGGAAACCCGGTCGGTGCAGGTGCCGGTGATCACTGCTCGTTGTGCGCGGCTATGCCGCGCTGCGTGATGAGTTCGTCGAGGATCGCCTGCACGGTTTGGGGGCCGCTGTAGTGGTAGCCCTGCACCAGCGAGAAGCCAAGGTCGGTGAGCACTGCCGCTTGGTGCGCGGTCTCGACCCCTTCGGCGATGACCTCCATGTCGAGCGCGGTGCTGAGCGCCTTGATCACCCCGAGCAGCGGTGGCGCGGGTGAGTCCGCGGTGATCGCCGCGACGAAGGACCGGTCCACCTTGAGGATGTCCGCTGGAATGGCCGCCAGCCTGCTCAACGATGAGTAACCGGCGCCGAAGTCGTCGATAGCGATGCGTACGCCGGCGTTCCGCAAGGCGCTCAGGTTGTCGATCGCGTTCGGTGACTCGGCCTCCAACTGCGTCTCGGTGACCTCGAGCACCAGCTGCCCAGCGTGCCAGCCGGTGCTGCGCAGAATACTCCGTACCCGATTGCCGTAATCGCTGTCGGCCAGCTCCAGACCGCTGACATTGACGTTCAGCGTGAGGTCGAGATCTGCGACAGTTCTCCGCAGCGTGACTGCGTCCACACAGGCCCGGCGTAGTACGGCCTGGTCCAGGTCGGCAATCAAGTTGTACTCCTCCGCGGCGCGGATCACCTCGATCGTGCTGAGGCCAGGCTCGGTGGCCGAAGACCAGCGCAGCAACGCCTCCACACCGACCACCTTGTCGCCGAGCGGCAGGCTGACGAGCGGTTGGTACCGGACTTCCAGGTTGTTGTCTTCCGCGATGGCCCGGCGCAGTTCCTCAGCCAGGGCAACGCGCTGCCGGGATTCCAGCCTGGTCTGGTTGGGACCTGCCTGCTTGGCCCGATACCGGCCCACATCGGCCCGGCTGACCAGCATCGACGCCGGTTCACGCGGCTGCCATGACGTGACGCCGGCGGAGCAGCCGGTAGTTGTCGCCGCGCGCATGCGGTCGGTGAGCCCGACCGCGGCCCGTTCGGTCGTGTCCGGCAGCAGCACCGCGAACAGGTCGCCACCGAGCCGGGCCAGCGTCTGTTCCGGCGTCAACAGCTCACTCCAGGTGTCGGCGACGTGCTGCAGCACCGCATCGCCCGTGGGCTGGTCGAGGTGGCCGTTGTCGTCAGTCTGGAAGCGGTCCAGGTCGGCCAACACCAGCGCGGGGCGTTGGCCGAGCCGCCCGGCCTTGGCGATCTCGGCGTTCAGCAACCGATCGAAACCGCGCCGATTGAGCAGGCCGGTGAGCACATCGATGTCGGCTTCTGCGGCTCTGCGGGCCACAATCGTGACCACCACACCGACCATCACGGTCACCCCGGCCGCGATCACCCCGGTCCACCATTGCAGGTGCTCGCGCGTGCCCAACACCGCCATGCAGCACACCACGGCGAACCCGATCTCCAGGCCGGTGACGTACGTGCTGAAGAAGAACGCGGCATCGCACGCAACGAACACGTATATCGACGACAGCGTGACCGCGGCGGTGTCGCCGGGGAGCCAATGAATGGCAATGGTGATCAGCACGGTCCCGAGCGATACCAAGATCGGGTGCGCACGCACCGGCATCCGCTCACCCACCAGATACACCAGGATGCCGGTGAGCACCGCGACCAGCGCTGCCCCGAACACGACCGCGCGACTACCCGGCCCGTCGCCTGTCAGTGCGGTCACCACGGCAGCGAGCAGTCCGCCGACGAAAAAGAAGGCCCCAGTAGTCCTGGACATAAGGCTCGCTGTTGCCACCACTGATGCCGCCCGCGCCCGAGTACGGGAACCACCCCGGGTTCCGACTCCTCGCATCTCTCCAGACTAGCCACACCATCAGGGTCGGAATACCCAGGTCGGAGCACTAGCCGAGCCTTAACCGGGTACGGCCGGATACGTATCGGGCAAGTGGTCGCCAGCAGAAAGTGCCAGCAGATCTAGTACCAACACCACGCAACGTGTTCGCGCAATGCCATACAGCGAAGCAGTCGCATGTCGATGACCTGCGGCTGCTTCGGTGGGTGGAGCTAAGGGGAATCGAACCCCTGACCTTCTCGGTGACGGTCGGGTGGACTACTTCGGGCAACTGTGGACTGTCAAGTGTCGGCTGGAATGTGGTCCTGAGCAGGGAAGATGTCAATTCTCGACAACGGAGGACGATTGGAGACTGTGGTCGATATCGCTCACGGCGAGTGAATTAGTTGGGACTTAGTTGGAAGAGAGGTGGCTCGTCGCCACGGCGTGTCGTAGCGCCGACACGCGGTTGATTTTCGGCACGAGCTAACTGTTGGCTGCCGGGAATTCCGATCGGTCGTGGTGGTCAGCCGCGGCTCACAGCCGCGCCGCCGAACGTCTCAGATGTCGATTTGCCCGTCCAATGCTCCGTCCAAGGCGTCGAGGACCCAACGGAAGTCGCTTCCTACTCGCTTGGGCTTCGGTAGCCAAGGGTATTTGTCGCGGCTTCTGTTCCAGCGCCGCAGCACTTCCGGGTGTACATGGATGTGTTCAGCAGCGGCTTTGGTCGTCACCCAGCGCCGAACCGGTGGCGTGGGTGGACGCGCTTCAGGTGACATCACGGCCAGTCAATTGTGTGAAAAATGCTGCCTAGCAACGCTTTCCGTGTGCCATCACATAGAGACGACGCCGACCCTCTTGGCCAGCTTGCCCAGCTCTCCAGTGGCCAGGTCTCTGCGGGCCTCCCTCAGCATCGCGCCCACCAGCTCACGGACCGGGGACAGCCCACGGACATGCTGGGGTGCGGCGTGCTCACCTCTGAGCAGGGCATGGAGGGCCGAGCGGTGGTCGCGCTTCATGGCATAGGCCCTGCCCACCTCTACAAAGTACTGTGCGTGCCGGACTCCATTCGGCAGCTGGGTGGGGTCCAGGGTCTCCGCGATCCGCAGGGCCACCGCAGGCTCGCGCCTCTCCACCGCTGAACTCAGTTGCCAGAGTGCAACATTGGCGGGGCCGAAGGTCCGGTTACGGGCAGTGCTGGGGCCTGGCTGGGCATCATTCAGCCTGCTGGCCAGCTCCGCAGCCTCCTCCAGGTGAGGCTGCGCATCACCTCCGGCCAGAGTCTCAGCGAATCCTGCCTGGAGCCTGGCCATGCCCACGGTCTCCAGCTCCCCGCGCGTGGCCGCCTCAGGTGTCAGCCTGTCCGCTGTCCCGCTGGCGACCGAGAAGGATGCCGCCAGCGCGCCGGGGCGGGCTGCGAGAACCTGAGACTTCAGGAACTGCGCCGCGGCGACCGGTGCCAGTGAATCTGCGTGGGAGGCAGCCCTTTCCGACTCCTGCACGGCAGTCCAGGCCAGTGCGTCATGGCCGCGCTGACGGAGGGCCGAGGAGACACCATAGGCGGCGGTGGCCAGCAGGTCCCACGCCTGAGAGCTGCCGCTCTCGGTCAGCCGGTAGGCATCTGTCAGGAGGTCCGGCAGCAGGGGCCCGAGAGTGGCGTAATCGCCGGCGTGCCGTAGTTGGGACGCCTGCTCCACCGCTGTGGTCAGCTCCTCCAGGGTCCTGGGCCGCTTGGTGTCGGTGATGTTGCCCTGGGTCCACAACGCGGTCTCGATGGCAGGCACTGCCCGGTGGAAAGCACTGGTGGAGGGGTCGATTCGGTCATCGCTGCCCGTCAGGTCACTCAGGGTGCAGCCCAGTGCCTGGGCCAGGGCCAGCATGGTGCGGCGCGAATCCACTGGCCTGAGCCCAGCCTCGTACTTGGCCAGCACCGACCTGCTCAGCCCTGCCCGGTCTGCCAGCACCTGCTGAGTGATGCCCCGACGTGCGCGTATCTGGCGCACCCGCTGACCGATGTAGGTCTCCTCTTCGTCGGTCATGCCGCCTACCTGCGCTTTCCCGGTCGAGTTCCCACGCCTTACGTGCATTCTCCCCAAATGTTCCCTCAGGGAACAGGGTTCCGCCTCTCCAGGGCCAAGCTCCAGTGCAAGCCCCACCGCCGGGTGTCGAGGTCCCCGGCGGTGGGTGCGACCAAAAGGCGGGCTGAAGGGGGCACGGTTGTGGACCCGGTGGAAGCACCTGGGCGGTATCTCCAGCACGAGGACGGTTCCTGGTCCTTCGTCGGGGACGACGGCTGGCCGGTCGCGTCAGGGGAATACCGGGCAGAGCTGAGCGCCGACACGGAGGTGCCTGCCATCCCGGCCACCTCACCCGTGGTGGTGGACATCGAGCCCCTGAGCGTCGGGGACGTGGAGCTGAGGGAGCTGGAGCAGTGAGTGGGTGGCTGTTCATCGGCTGGCTGGTCGTGGTGGGTCTGCCTCTGGCAGTCCTGGTGGCCGTGATCCTCTGGCCTGAGCGGATTCCCGAGGACCGCACCGTGGAGGGTATCCGGCGGCGGATCGAGGATGAGGACAAGCCCCGCCGCCTCCCGTAGCTACCTGACCGAGAACATGCTGGCGGCATAGCTCAAGAGATCCGCTCCCTGACAGTTCGGCAGCCACGGTGTCGGCAACCCGCCAAAGTTAGGTTGCGGCAGCGTCGGTAAGGGGTAGGTAAGCGATGATCTCGCGGACTGCGCGCTCCGCCGCGCGGACGGCGCCTTCGAGGTAGCCCTCGAACTCGGGTGCGGTCTCGGTGCCGGCCCAGTGGACTCGGTCGACCGGCGCGGTGGCGGCGTCGGTGTATCGCGTCAGGACGCCGGGGGTGCGACTGCTGACACAGCCCGAGATCCAGGGGTCGTCGATCCAGCGCTGTTCGAGAATTCGGATGGGTTTCGCGGCGGCGGGGCCGAAGAGTTGCACCAGATCCTCGACTAGCGCCGTGTGCCGAGTCTGCTCGTTATCGAGCGCCGTGGCGGGCCAGGTCAGACCGGGCCCTCTGCTGCTGGTGCCGACGAACGTCAGAAGCACACCGAGGCCGGCGTCCTCGGGTGAACTGTCGACCACGAAGTGAGCGACCGGCAAGTCGGTGAGCGCAGTCCCGTTGAGGCCGCGTTCACGCCAGAACGGTGTCGGGTAGACGGCGAAGATCTTGTTCTCGGTGCCGTTGTGCCAGGAGCGCTGCAATGCGGCACGGCGGGTGGGCAGGCCGGGGGTGAAGGTGATGCGCCCGACGTCGGCGGGGGTCATTGCGACGATTACGCGTTGACAACTGATCGTCGCGCGGGCGGACTCGACGGTGACGCCGTGGGAGTCCTGTCTGATCGCGGACACCGGCGAGTCCAGGAGGACGCGGCTGCCCAGGCGCCGCGCCAGCTCGAGTGAAATCGCCTGCGCCCCGCCGGTGATGCGGGTCTCCTGGGCTCCGTCCGTTGTGTTGATCATGTAGTCGAGACCACCGGACGTTCGGATCTGGTGCAGCGCCTTGAGCAGCGAGATGCGGTGCGGGTCGTCGGCGTACATCGTGGTGAAGCACAGTGTGAGGAGCTCTCGCGATTGCTTGACGCGGGAATTCACATCCAGCCACCGGCCCAGGGTCTGGCCGTCCCAGATGTCGGCACGGTCGGCGTCCCACGGCGCGTCCACGGGAACCGTGCGCGCCATCCGCTCGAGCCGCAACGCGGCCTGTCCGAAGTCGGCCATCGCACATATCCCGAGCGGTGGGACGGTGCCCTCGAATGTGGACTGCCGGCCGTTGCGGCGGTAGATGGTGCGGCCTGCGGTGTAGGTGTCGAATGTGGTGATGCCGAGTTCGTCGAGCAGGCTGATCATGCGGGCGTGCTTGCCCCCGATCCACTGCCCGCCGCCGTCCACGACGACTCCGGATGCTGCCTCGAGGTTTACCGTGCGGCCACCGACACGGTGGCTTGCTTCGAGGACTACCACGGAACGGCCCTGTTGCTCGAGTCGGTGCGCCGCGGTGAGACCGGACAGGCCTGCGCCGATCACGACCACCTCCGGTGCAGGGTGCCCCAGCTCAGTCACGAGAGCCTCCGAATTCGATCGAGGTGTCCGCAGGAATGACGCCGGTTCCGCGAGCGCGGGTGGCGACGATGGGGTTGTCGAGGACCTCGGCTCGGCCGGTCTCGTCGAGCGAGCGGCAGATGATGCGGAGTTCGAACTCGACCGTTCGACTTCGTGTTCCCTTGGCCGCGAGACGTGCCTCGATCTCGATGACGTCGCCGCCGCGGATCGGAGCGAGGAACTCGACCGAGGAATAGCCGGCGAAGAGACTTTCGTGGCCGTCTCCGACGATCGCGAGGTGTGTCCCGGCGTCTCCGAACAGTTTCAGGCTGTACGCGCCGTCGACGAGACCGCCCGCGTAGTGGGCATCCGAGTAGGCGACGTACCGCTGGTGGACGACCTTCATCCGCCGACGACGGTGGCGGCGTCCGCGTACACCTCCTCGTGCGCCGTCGCTGCCTTCGTTTCCTCGATCGTCTCGGCGATGCGCACGATTTGAGATTCGGCAGCCCGTCCGTCGAGGGCGATGCCGGGATAGCCGAGACGTGCGAGCTCCTCGCACATCCGGCGATACCGGCCGACGCCACCTACATAGCCCATGAATGTCGACGGCTTGCCGGTCACGTTGGATCCGCGGTACCAGGATTCGGTGGTGGCGTAGAGCGTCTGGTTGACGGTGAACTCTGTGATGTCCACCCAGTCGTCCTGCGCCTGCACAGTGGCTTCGATGACCTCGTGGCCTTGGGCCCGAGCGTGGGCGATCAGGTCGGTGATCCAGTCGGTTGCCTGCTCGATCGTGGCGACGACGTTGCTTGCGAGTGCGGGGCTCTGGGGGCCGGCGATCATGAAGAAGTTCGGGAATCCGGCGGTCATGATGCCGAGGTAAGTGCGGACGCCCTCGCTCCAGGCCTCCTGAAGCGTGCCGGTGTCGGGCGTTGTGACGTTGAGCCCGAAGAGCGGGCCGGTGAAGGCGTCGAACCCGATTGCCAGGACGATGGCGTCGACCTCGTGGGAATCGGACTCTGTGACGATGCTGTCTGCGGTCATCGTGGTGATGGGATTGCCGCGAAGCGAGACGAGCGAGACATTCGGTCGGTTGAAGGTCTCGTAGTAGTCGGTGCCGAAGCAGCTGCGTTTGGCGCCGAGCGGGTGGTACCTGGGTTCGAGCAGGGACGCGGTGTGTGGATCACGTACGATCTCATGGATCTTGCCGCGGCAGAATTCTGCCGCGGTCTCGTTGGCCTTCTTGTCGAAGAGGAGATCGGCGAACTCCGCCCCGACGCCGAAGAAGCCACTGCGCACATAGGCCTCCTCGTAGCGCCGCCGGCGCTCGTCGTCGGAGACGTCGTAGGCGTTGTCGGTCACCACGCGGTCCGGGATCCCGCCCAGGGAGTACTTGCACTTCTGACGGAGCTCCGGATAGATGCGCTTGATCTCGTCCATGGTCTCCGGCGACAGCGTGGAGTTGCGGGCGGGGAAGACATAGTTGGGGGTGCGCTGGAAGACGGTGACGTGCTCGGCCACCTCGGCGATGAGCGGAATGCACTGCACGCCCGACGATCCGGTGCCGATCACGGCGACTCGCTTGCCCGCCAAGTCGTCCAGTGAGATGTTCCACCTGCTGGTCGACACCGTCAGGCCGGCGAACTTGTCGAGGCCGGGTACGTCGACGTCCTTCGGCGTCGAGAGGCCACCCGAGGCCGCAAGGAGGTAGCGGCCGCGACGGGTGTCGCCCGCGTCCAGGGTCAGCTCCCACACCTTCTCGTCCGGGAGCCAGTTCGCCGCGACGACCGTGCTGTCGAACTGGAAGCAGGGGCGCAGGTCGAACCGGTCGGCCACGTGATTGATGTAGCTCAGGATCTCCGCCTGCGGTGCGAAGCGTTCGGTCCAGGTCCATTCCTGCTGGAGTTCGGCGCTGAACGAATACGAGTAATAGATGCTTTCGACATCGCAGCGGGCACCGGGATAGGTGTTCCAGAACCAGGTTCCTCCGACGTCCGGAGCCTTCTCGAAACCGGCGAACGTCAAGCCCTGCTCGCGAGCCTTGTAGGCCGCGTACAAGCCGGAGAAGCCGGCACCGACGCACAGGACGTCGACAACAGGGTTGGGGGGAGTCGTGGGGTGAGTCATGTTTTCTGCCTTCGCGGGGGTCGGAGGTCGCGCGGAATTAGTTAGTCAAAGATTTAAGTCGATCATTTAAATCGAATGACTAACAAGGTAAGTGTCGGAGTCACGGGCGTCAATGCCTGGTCTGCGGTTCCGTGGTCGGCAGGTTGTGGCGGGTGGCCGATGTGCTGCGGAGATGGCGGACTACGTCGTCGATCGCGGTGTCGGTCTGGCTGAAGACTCCGACCTCGGCGAAGAATCCGTGGAAGACACCCGCGTGACGTACCAGCGTGACCGGCACGCCGTCGCGCCGCAGCCGCTCGGCATAGGCTTCGGCGTCGTCGCGCAGGGGGTCGACCTCGGCGGTGAGGACCAGGGCCGGCGGCAGGTCGCGCAACGACGGAGCCTTCATGGGTGCCGCGTACTGGTCGACTGTTCCGCGGGCCGTCCCGACGTACTGTTCCCAGAGCCAGCGTGCGTCCGCGGTCGTCAGCAGGGGTGCATCGGCGAACTCCGTCCAGGACGGCGCGGCGAAGCTGTCGTCGACTGCCGGGTAGATGAGGACCTGAGCCGCGGGTAGTGGGAGGCCGCGGTCTCGAAGGTGCAGGCAGACCGCGGCGGCAAGGTTGCCGCCCGCGGAGTCGCCCCCGACGGCGATCCTCGTCGCGTCGATGCCCAATTCATCGGCTGACCCGCGGATCCACGTGAGCGCGTCGAGTGAGTCCTCGAGCGGTGCGGGGTAGGGATGCTCGGGTGCCAGCCGGTACTCCAGGGAAACGACGTCCCATCCGGACTTGGCGGCGATGGCGCGGCAGACCTCGTCCACGCCGTCGAGGGTTCCGAGGACGAATCCGCCGCCGTGGAGATAGAGCAGGACCGGTCGCGGCGTGGTGTCTCGCTCTATCGGGGCGTGGTAGCGACGAGCGAGAAGCTCACCGGCGCGTGTCGGCACCGCGACGGCGTCCACTCGGTCGAGCGGCGTGCGGGGGGTGTCGGCGGGCGCGCTCGCCAGCAACGTCCGCGCCGTCTGGGCGCCGAGTTCGCGGACGGGGGTCGGCATCGCCGCGGCAACGGCGTGCGCCACGAGTAGTGCGCGATCGTCGAGTCGCCCCCAGCACGGGGGGATCTGCTCGGTCATGGATGTGCCTTTCTGCGGTGCCGACGAGAGCGGGTGTTGACACGGTGTGACGCGTGCCTCACTATCTTAGTCACACGTTTTAAATGGATGACTAACTTGTGCATCCGCGAGTGCTCACCCCATCCCGAACACGTGATGCGGAGGAGAGTTGAAAGGACCGAAGAATGATCAGAGCGAAGCGAGCGGCGGATGACGTCGCTGGGGTACCGGTCAGGATCGAGGACGATGGGAGCCCGATCGTCCGGCTGATCGGTCGTACGCTGCGCGACTCGGTCCGCGCCGGCTACGCGAAGAACGAACTCACCCGAACAGCTGGGGTTGTCGCGGTGAAGTCGCACGACACACCGCAGGCTGCGACGATTACTTTCGGTCTCACGGGCATCGACGTCTCCGGCGGTGTGCTGGTCGAGCCCGACGCGGTCGTGACGGTCGATCTGAATGGCCGGTTTGCCCCCACTACGGAGGCCGTCGGCGACACCGACCTCGCTGCTGGTGTCCTGCATGCGCTCACCCCGCCTCTTCCCACATGGCGTGAGGGGGCTCAGCGGTTCTGGAAGCTCACCCGGTCGCTCCCCGGTATGCCCGAGAAGCTGATCGTGGTGACCGAAGGGCCGGACGGACTGGAGCAGATCGTCCTCGGCGACGGCGCCTCGACCTATGTGATCGCCTCTGCCCCCGATTACCTCGCCGGCATCTTCTCCGGGGCTGATGATCTCGTCGCCGTCCTGTCCGCCGGCGCGCTCGGCCTGCAGGGCACCATGTCGCAGCTGGCGGTCATGGCGGGCGCCTCGTGGAAGGTTCGTTACGATGTCTGATTTCGTCGCGACCACGGGATCCCCTGTCCGGGCCGTCCGCCTCGAGTCGACGAATCCCGAGGGCTGCTTCCTCGGCAAGGTGGTGTCGCCGGCCAAATTCGAGTCCGGCAAGAACGTCGGATTCCCCCACGCGGACCTGCTGTTCGGTCTCGATCTGGGCAACGTCCCGGTCTTCGGCGCACCGTTCCCGTCGTGGCGCGGCCATCTCGACGACGTCTACATGCGTCCCGACCTGTCGACCCGGGTGCAGTGGAAGCCTGGCTTGGACTCGGTGATCGGCGACTATTGGCTCAAGGACGGCACGCCGGTGCCGCTGTGCCCGCGCAACATGGTGAAGCGGATGATGAGCCGCCTCGCCGAGCACGGGTATTCGGCGACTGTCGCGGTCGAGATCGAGGCGACCGTCTTCGAGGAGTCGATTCACCAGGCGCGTGCTCGTGGGTACCGCGACCTGTCCCCACTCGGCGGTTGCGCAGGTACGGCGTACCACCATGGGAAGTCGAAGGACTGGGTCGAGTACATGACCGCGGTGACCGATCGGCTCGACGAGGTCGGCATCGTGTGGGACGCCTGGAACGACGAGGACGCGGCCGGCCAGATCGAGCTCAACATCGCGATGGGCGATCCGATCAAGGTCGGCGACGACTGGGCCCGGACCCGCCAGATCATGCGGGAGGTCGCGTTCGACCTGGGCCGCAGCGTGACCTTCATGGCCAAGCCCACCGCCGGTTACGGCCAGGCATCCCACATCAACCTCTCGCTGCGGCGTGACGGTGCCAACGCGTTCTACGCCGAGGACGGGCCGTCCGAGACCATGCTGCACGCTATCGGCGGACTGTTGGCGACCATCGAAGGAAACACCTCGATCGTGTTGCCGCAGATCACCTCGTACCGTCGATTGGTCGACCTCAGCGGTCCGCCGGTCACGATCAGCTGGGGGATCAGCAACAAGACCGCCGCGGTGCGCGCGGTCGTCGGGCACCCCGCGTACTCGCGACTCGAATATCGCCTACCCGGGGCGGACGCGAACCTCTACCTCGCGCTCGCGGGCGTGCTGGCAGGCGTGATCGCCGGCCTGGAGCAGAAGATCGAACCGCCGGAGCCGGTCACCGACATGGCCTGGTGTCTGCCACCGGGCCTGGGCATCGAACGGATTCCGAACACCATCACCAAGGCTGCCGCAGCCCTGCACGCCGATGCGAACCTGCGCGAGATCCTGGGCGACGAGTTCGTGGACTACTGGGTCGCCTCGCGCAGGTGGGAGTGGCTGTCCTTCCACACGATGGGCGGTGATCCGTTCGCCGAACTCTCCGAATGGGAATCGGCCCGCTACTTCGAGCTGCCGTGAGCGCGCGCGAGGAGCACCCCCCGTTGCGTCCGCTGATCGGCACCACCGGTCGGCGGATACGGCTCTCCCTCATCGAGGGATCCGACGAGCGGTACGGGGATCGGTGCATGGACAGCTACATGTCCGACTTCGCGACGAGAATCGCTGCGGCCGGTGGACTACCCGTCCACCTGTCCTACGACACCGACGCATCGGCGGTCTGCGAGTGGCTGTCCGCAGTGGTGATCAGCGGTGGCCAGGATGTCCATCCGGCGTACTGGGGCGGAGACGCGTCCGTGGTCCGCGACATCGACCCACGGACGAATCCGATGGTCCACGATCCGGAACGCGACGCGTACGAGGTCGCCCTGGTCCGGGCAGCCCTCGAACGAGGGATTCCGGTGCTGGGTGTCTGCCGCGGGATGCAGGTGCTGAACGTCGCTCTGGGGGGCACGTTGATCGCCGATCTCCCACCCGGCTCCGTAGCGCACCTGTCGCCCG
Source organism: Nocardia nova NBRC 15556 (assembly GCF_001613005.1). Lineage (GTDB taxonomy): Bacteria > Actinomycetota > Actinomycetes > Mycobacteriales > Mycobacteriaceae > Nocardia > Nocardia nova. Next base: position 102,822 of record NZ_BDBN01000001.1, read on the forward strand.
AGTCCGCACCCACCGACGGGTCCGACGACCACGTCGTCGCATTCGAGCGTGGCTCGGTCGCCGCCGAGCTGTTCGGCGACTTCGCGCGCACCAATTCCTGGCACCACCAGGCCGTCGACCGCTGCGGCGGTGGCTTGGTGGTGTCCGGACGGGCGAGCGACGGGGTCGTCGAGGCGATCGAGCTGCCGGATGCACCGGTCCTCGGCGTCCAGTGGCACCCGGAGTGGATGGTCCGCAGCGACCCCACGCTCACCTGGGTCGTCGACCAAGCCGCTCGGCAGCTGACAGATCACCGACACGCGGGGCAACGGCAGAGGAGCTACCAGTGACCACGCACGTACGCACCGAAGCCCGGGACGGCGGCGATCCGAGCCGACAACAGAGAATCGCCATCACTCGGATGGGAAGCGACCCCACAGTCCCGACGCTGACCGGACTTCTGGCCCGGCGCGCGCACGACGCTCCCGACGCGGAGTTCCTGCGGTTCGCCGAGCGGTCCTGGACATTCGCCCAGATCGATGGGTGGACCTCGCGCCTGGCGCATCGGCTGATCGAGGTCGACGGCGTCGAGCCGGGGGACCGCGTCGCGATCATGCTCCCGAACGTCGTCCACTGGCCCGTCGTCTGGCTCGCCGCGCTGAAGGCAGGGGCGGTGGTCGTCCCGATCAATTCGTCCTACCGGCGCGTGGACCTCGACTTCGTGCTGCGGGACTCGGGCGCACGGATCGTCTTCACCGACGCCGAGCGGGCCGCTCTGGTGGCCGAGGTGCGGGCGACCGACGACGAGCTCGGCGGCATCGGCGTGATCGATGTCGCCGACGACGGGTCGGAGGCGTTTCCAGACGAGGCGCCACTGGTGCCGGCCGATGCGGAGACGCTGGCGAACCTGCAATACACCTCGGGCACAACGGGTTTCCCGAAGGCATGCATGCTGACCCATGACTACTGGGTGCGACTGAGCTGGATCTGTGCGGGCGCGACCGGACTCGGCCCGGACGACGTGATCCTCACCTCACAACCGTTCTCCTATATGGATCCGCAGTGGAACACCGCCCTGGCATTGACGGTCGGAGCCCCGCTCGTCGTGCTACCCCGGTTCTCCGCGTCGACCTTCATGGCGGACGTACGCCGCCATGGCGTCACGTTCTTCTATGTCCTCGGGTCGATGCCGACGCTGCTGTTCAAACAGCCACGGACGCCCGAGGACCGTGACAACAAACTTCGGGCGGTGCTGTGTTCGGGAATCCCGGTCGCCCTCCACGCCGCGCTCGAGCAGCGGTGGGGTGCGCCCTGGCGCGAGATCTACGGGATGACCGAATCCGGAGCGGACCTGTTCAGCCCCTTCGACGACCGTGCGGCCGTGGGAAGTGGGAGCCTCGGTCATCCGCTGCCGACCAAACAGGTACGGGTCGTCGACGCGAACAACATCGACGTACCCGACGGCGCGCAGGGCGAGTTGATCGTCTCGGGCAGGCCGATGATGACCGGGTATTGGAACCGTCCCGACGCCACCGCAGCGGTGCTGCGCGACGGCTGGCTCCACACCGGTGACCTCGTCGTCCGCCGTCCCGACGGTGGCACCGTACTCGTCGGCCGGATCAAGGACATGGTGCGCCGGGGCGGCGAGAACGTCGCCTGTGCCGAGGTCGAGGCGGCGCTGGAGCGCGATGACCGCGTGGTCGCCGCCGCGGTGGTCGCCGAACCCGACGACATCTTGGGCGAGGAGATCAAAGCCTTCATCCAACTGCACGGTGGCGTCGCGGCCGACCACGCCACGGCCGAGGACATTCTCAGGCAGGCGCGCACGCAGCTGGCCCGCTTCAAAGTGCCCCGATATGTCGAATTCGTCGCTGACTTTCCCCGTACTCCGTCCGAGCGTGTCGCCAAACCGGCCCTCAAAAACCGCGCGGCAACCAACCCAGGGGTGAGCTTCGACTTCGCCCAACGGCGGACGTCGGGGGTGCCATCTAACAATGCCGGTGCGGAGTTCCTCGAGGTCGGCGTCGTGCGCAGTGTCGCCGTGGTGCGGTTGAACCGGCCCGAGAAACTCAACATCCTCGACCTGGCCACCAGACTCCGGCTGGCAACCGTCATCCGCGAGCTGGGCACCGGTGAGACCGTGCGCGGCATCGTGCTCACCGGCACGGGGCGCGCCTTCTCCGCGGGCGAGGATCTCCGGCACTCGCCGACCACCGACGCCGAGCTCAGGCAGGCCTTCGACAGCTTTCACGACATCACCCGCGCGATCTTGGCGACGCGCGTGCCCGTCGTCGCCGCAGTCAACGGCATCGCCGTCGGGGGAGCCTCCGAGATCACCCTGTGCTGCGACTCTCGCATCGGCACGGCGACGACCGAGTACTACCAGCCCGAGAACGGCCGGGGCCTCACAATCTCCAACGCGTCGAGCCTGCTGCTGCGGCGTCTGGTCGGCAACCACGCAATGCGCATGGTGCTCGGATCTCCGCGGATCTCCGCGGAGGAGGCGTTGCGGATCGGGCTCGTCGATGAGCTGGTCGAGCCCGACGCTCTTCTCGACCGCGCCATCGACACCGTCATCGCATGGACCCCGGAAGGGAACACCACCGGACTCCATCTCGCCCTCCTGCGTCCGCAGGCGCACGAAATCGAAGCGGCTTTCGCGCGCGAAGACGACGCGGCGAGCGCTTCCTGGCAGAGCGGGGCCCTGCGCGCCGGGGTCGAGAACTTCTGGTCGGCCCGGCCGAAACCGTGATGACCATCAACCGACAGAACGAATGGGAGGCGGCGACATGATCGACACCCGAGCCGCAGTACTGACCGAGATCAACCAGCCGCTCGCGCTGACCGACATCCGGGTGGACGACCCGGAGCCGCACGAGGTACGGGTCGCAGTCACGCACGTGGGGCTGTGCCACAGCGATCTCCACTACATGACCGGCAGCGTGCCGACTGACCTTCCGGTCGTGGTCGGACACGAGGTCGCGGGAATCGTCGAAACCATCGGCTCGGCAGTGACCGGGCTGCGACCCGGTGACCGGGTCACGGGCGCACTGACTCCCTCCTGTGGCCTGTGTGTCAACTGTGACGCAGGCCGGTCGACTCAATGCCTGCGGGTGGAGGAGATCCGCCGCCGTCCGCGGCCGGCCTTCCAGTTCGCCGACGGGCGGCCGATCGCACGTCTGGGTGACGTCGGTGCGTTCTCGAAGCACATCCTGATGCGGCAGAACTCGGTGGTGAAGCTGCCCGACGACGTGCCCCTGCACGTGGGATGCCTGCTGTCGTGCTGCATCGTCACCGGCGTCGGTGCCGTCTTTCGCGGCGCCCGCGTCCGGCCGGGCAGCACGGTCGCGGTCATCGGTTGCGGTGGCGTCGGCTCGGCCATCATCCAAGGCGCGCGGCTCGCCGGCGCGTCAGCGATCGTCGCCATCGACCTCGACGACGATCGGCTGAAGGCGGCCCGCGGCTACGGCGCCACGCACGTCATCGACGGCGGGGTAGACGACCCCGTGTCCGAACTTCGCCGCCTGCTCGGAGACGGCGTCGACTACGCCTTCGAGGCCGTGGGATCAGCACGGACCGCGGCGACCGCACTCGCACTGCTGCGCCCCACCGGCACCGCCTGCCTCGTCGGCATCGCGCCGGGCGGAACCGAGATCAGCGTGCCGGCCATGGACTTCTTCTTCCAGGAGAAGCGTCTCATCGGCTCGTACATGGGCTCCGGCCAGGCCCGGGAGGACATCGCGCAGTTCGCCCGCCTCTACCAGCAGGGGCGACTGCTACTCGACGAGATGGTCACCCGCGTCGTCCCGTTCGCCGAGATCAACGAGGGCTTCGAGGCGATGTCCTCGGGGGACGTCACGCGCATCGTCGTCGACCTCCAATCCTGAACCCGCGAACGAATATCGAGGTGAGCTCCATGACGAGCAACGAGATCACGATGCCCGAACCGCTGAACTACATCGCCGACGAGTGGAGCGAGTGTGCCACGGTCGGCGACGCGTGGAACGTCGACCCCAATACCCGCGAGCCCGTTCACCGGCTCGTCACCACCACAGCCGAGGACCTCGAGCGCGCACTGCAGCACGCGGAACGCGTCTACGAGGTCGGCCGCTGGGATGCCGACGCCCGGCTCGAGCGCGCCCAGATGCTCGAGCGCGCCGCCGACCTCATGGCGAGCCGCAGCGAGGACATCGCCCGCGCCGACTCCCTCACCAGTGGTACGCCTATCAGTGTCACGCGCAAGGTTGCGGCGTTCCTGCCGCACCGGATTCGTGCGACGGCGGCCGACCTGGTGGCCATCCCGCGCGTCACCGCCTTGTCCGCGGGTGGCCGGGACGTTCGGCTCTACAAGGTGCCGTGGGGGCCGGCCGCGATCCTCACGCCGTGGAACGGACCGAGCTTCATCCCGGCTGCCAAGGTGGTCAGCGCGATCGCCGCGGGGTGCCCGGTCGTTCTGAAGCCGTCCGAGCATGCACCGAGCAGCGCGCAGATCATTGTCGAGTGCTTCGTCGAGGCGGGCCTGCCGAGCGGCGCCCTGCAGCTCGTGCACGGTACCGGCGATGTCGGTGCGCGGCTCACCTGCGACCCGCGTGTCAAGATGGTCTGCTTCACCGGTGGACCCGGCGCCGGGCGCGCCATCGCCCGTGCCGCGGCGGAGGACTTCAAGGTCCTGCAGCTCGAGCTGGGCGGCAACAACCCGGTGATCGTGCTCGACGACGCCGACATCGACGTCGCCGCGGACGGCATCCTCGAGGGCATGACCAAGCTCAACGGTCAGTGGTGCGAAGGGCCCGGCAAGGTCCTCGCCCCGCGCGGCCTGGTCGATCGGCTGCTCGACGCGTTGACGGAAAGAATCTCGAAACTCGAGGTCGGTCACTCCCTGGACGAGAACGTCACGGTCGGTCCCATCTCGAACGGCTCGCACTTCCGGACGCTCCAGGACAGGATCGAGGGGCTCCGTGCTCTCGGGGCCACGATCCACCAGCCTGCCGCGCTGCCCGACCTCGGCGGCTATTTCCTGTCACCGACCGTCGCCGCGGGCGCGGATCCCGGACGCGCAACCGCCGAGTTGTTCGGTCCGGTGATCTCGTTGCACGCCGTGGACTCCACCGAGGCGGCGCTGCGCATCGCCAACGCCAACCCGTCGGGTCTCGACGCCTACGTCTTCGGCGGGGACACCGACCGGGCCATCGACGTGGGCTCTCGGATAGTCGCCGGAGAGGTACGGGTCAACGGCGCCAAGATCGCCGATCTCGGTGACGACTCCGCGCAGAGTTTCTGGGGCCCTGCTGGTATCGGCGGCCACGGGCCCGCGGAATCGGTGCGCGTGTTCTGCGGCGACCGCGTTGTCGGCGTCGACTCCCCGGAGCTGCCGCTATGAGGCACCGCCTGTCTTGGGCAAAGGACTCGAAGAGTTTGGAGAGAGATGCAGATCGAAGTTGAACTAGCCCGGGTGCGGCGCGTCGAAGGCAAGCGACCGGTAGACAAGAGAGCGTTGATCGCGGTCGGCGCGCTCTTGGCCACGGTCACCAACGCGGTCGCCTTCATGCTCCCGCCGCTCCTTCCGGTGATCACGACCAGTTACGCCCACAACTCGGTGAGTGCGGCCGTCTGGATGTTCGCCGCATTGACGCTGGGAGGCGGCGCCGGCTTCGTGCTGATCCCGCGGCTGACCGACATGCTGAGTGATCGGTCCATGACTCTGTTCGCCGGCGGCGTCCTGACTGCCGGCGCCCTCGTGGCGGCGATCGTCGACAACTACGTCGCGCTGGTGATCGGCTCCGCGCTCCTGGGCTTCGGCAGTTCCGCGCAGTTCGTGCCGCTGAGTTTCCTGCGCCGATATCTGCGCGGGGGCCGCGTTTCGACGGCCGTCATGGTGCTCGTGATGGCCACGGGCAGCGGCGTGGTGCTCGGTATGGTGGGTGGTGGTATCTCGGTGCGGATCTGGTCGCTGCCAAGCCATCTCAATGCTGACGGCACCGTGCCCACGCTGTCGATCGCGCCCTTCTACTTCATCCTGGCCGGGCTCTTCGTTCTCACGACCCTCGCGCTGCTGGCGGTCGTGCCGAACTGCCGGCCCGAGTCCACGGGGCGACTCGGGGTCGTCAACACCGTGTGGCTGATCGGATGGGTGTCCCTCATCCTGCTGTCCCTCAGCGCGCCGCCGGACAGCACGGTCGGCAAGAATGCCACGGTGATCCTCCTCGCCGGAGTGCTCGCGGCCGCCGGGTGGGTGGTGGCGGAGCGTCGGGCGTCGACGCCGGTCTTCGACATCAAAGTGCTGCGCACGCCGTATGTCACCACGGCATGTGCGTCTGCCGGGCTGTTCGGCTGCATCGATGCTTCGTTCCTGGTGCTGGCGAACTACTACGCCCAAACCGTGAACGAACTGCCTGTCTCGGCCGACGGTGGCCGAACGGGATGGTTGCCCGCGTTCGCCGAGTACGGCTTGAGGTTCGACCCGCTGCAGACGAGCCTGATCCTGCTGCCGTTCGCACTCACGATGTTCATCAGCGGCAGGTACTCGGAGAAGCTCATTGCTCGCGGCCGGCCGGAGGCCGTCCTGGCGGGCGGTGCCGCTCTGTGCGGGCTCGGACTGTTGTTCCTCGCCGTCGCTCACGACCAGGCCTGGCACTATGTGCTCGCGTCCGGGATCATCGGTCTGGGGAGCCGGGCGGGCTACAGCGCCGCGTTCGCGATTCCGCAGTTCGTGGTTCCGGAGGCGAAGTCCGGTATGGCCGCGGGTATGCCGGGAACGATCATGGCCATCGGCATCTCGGTCGGCGCGGCGCTCGTCACGATTCTGCTGAACGGATCCGGATTCGTGTACCACTCGGTCGATCTTGCGCAGCTGAGGGCGGGCAGGATGGATCCCTCCGCGATCGACTTGCGGAATTCGGATTATCTCCTCGACGGCGCCCACATGCCGAGCGCTGATGCGTACACGACGGCCTACTTCGTGTCGCTGGTCTTCCCGGCCTTGGTCGTGGTCGCGACGATATTGTCGCGCAGGCGCCACAAGGGCGGCTTCACCGCTGTACTCGCGGCGCGTCTTGCCGGCTGACCGGTGGCGCCGGCACACCGGCGGTTCGCCTCCGTTCCGAGGCGGCCGTCGGCGTGCAGTCAGCCCGCGATTGCGGCGGAACCGAGTCGGACCCTGAGCCAACCCCCGAGCACGGAGTCCGCGATCTCCATCTGTCTCGGGACGACGGACGGGTCGTTGTAGGTGATCCAGTTGACGGCGAAGCCGTCGGCCAGCGTGGCGATCGTATAGACGATCTCGTCGATGGTCTCCGAGTCGAGAGCCTGACCTGAGGCGGAGTCTCGGAGCGCGGCGCGCATCATCTCCATCGCCTGGTCGTACACCGCGATCCCGCGGTCCCCGTGCTGACGCCGTGCCCAGTTGATCAGTTCCATCGCTGCGGCGGCGAAGCTCGGTGACTCGAGGTAGCACTCCATCGCGCCCCGCAGGAGCCGCCGAGCCGTCTGCTCCACGGACGCCTGCGGTTCGCTCACCGGGGCGAGTTCTTGGAACTTTTCGGAGACGTACTTGAAGACGTCGGCGAACAGGTCCTCTTTTGTCCCGTAGCAGTAGTGCAGCATCGCCAGGTTGGCGTTGGCTTCATCGGTGATGCGCCGTGTCGTCGCTCCGTCGATGCCGTGGGCCGCGATGACCTCGATGGCCGCCTTGACGAAGTCGCCGCGCCGTTCGGTGGCGGAGATCCTGGACACGAATCCTCCCGGTGCAGAGTTGCGCCAAGAAAGTTAGACGCTTGATTAAGTCAAGATCGAGATTAGCACGACAGAGCACGTCCACTTTCTTAGTCAAACACTTTAATCAGATGACCGATTTAGTGTAGCGTGTGATCCAGATCGCAGGGTCGGCCGCCAGCCACCGGATCTTCACCCGGCCTTCACTGCAGTGACGAAGGCATGACTCACACGAGGAACTGATGACATGAAGGAACTGCTCTTTTTTGTGGCCGATCTCTGGATGATCGTTGTCGGCTACCGCTACGGATGGCGCTTCGTCCGGCGCTATCGCAACTATCTGCTCGGCCTGGAGTGGATGATTGTCGCCACGTCGGGCACCAACTTCCTGGTATGGTCCCTGCTCGGAAGCCCTACGGGGAGCCCCCTGTACGACGTCGCGTACTTCTTCGACGCCTTCTCCCGCTCGGTCGGCATCACGCTCATCCTTGTCCTGGGGCTGATGCGTGTGACGCACGGATACAAAGCTGGCGTCGCCGTCGACGTCGGCGCCTTCGGCCTTGCGATCGCCGCAGGCCTCTATCTCCAGCAGTTCCGTGGCCACGAGCTCCACCTCGGCCCGGCCACGTTCTACGTGGTAGTCAACGTTCTCACCACGATTTTCCTCGCCTACTTCGTGTGGCGGCTCTGGAAGATCGGCGCCAAGGCTCCCGCGATCGCGACCGGGCTGGTCAGTGCGGCGGCGACTGCGGTTGTGCTGATGTACGACTTCTTCCCGTTCCCGGACGACGAATACCGCACGGGCTTCTACATCTTGGCGCTCACTACCTGGGGATTCCAGATGTTCGTTTACTTCCGCGCCTACGGCGCGCTGCACGACCACAACGTGGCGCGCGGCATCGAGCCGGCCCCGGACGCCCACAGCGCCGTTCGCTCCTGAGCGTGCCGGACCACTCATCCCGAATATGTAAGCGAGGAACAATCGGATGAATACCGACAACGTCGAATACACCACGTTCACCGGCTGGGTCGACCCGCCACACGACATCCGGCCCGCCCTGTCCGGCGACCTCGATTGTGCGGTCGCCGTCGTCGGCGGCGGCATCGGGGGCATGTCGACCGCACTGCGGCTTGCCGAGCGTGGGCGAGACGTGGTGCTGCTGGAGGCCACATTCTGTGGGCACGGAGCCAGCTCGCGCAACGCCGGTCAACTGGCGGGCGCCCCCGGCGGCGACCTTCAACTGCTCGACATCCTGTCCCGCAAGAAGATGCCGGGCATGATCCGGCTCGCCGAGCATGCCGCGCACCACGTCGAGGACTTCATCGACAAACACGACATCGACTGTGAGTACGAAGCGACCGGGAACGCCTTCGCCGCGGTCTCGCGTGGACAGATGGGCCGGGTGCGCCGGGTGGCGAAGATACTGACGCGAGTCGGCGGACACGTCCAGGTGGGCACGAGCGAGGAACTCGGCATCCCGCGTGGGTTTCTCGGAGGAATGCGCGAGGTCATCGGCGGGCGAATGAACCCGGGCAAGTTCAGCCTCGGCATGCGCCAGGTCCTGCTCGGATCGTCCGCTCGGGTCTTCGAGCACACGAAGGTCACCGACATCGCACGCGAGGGCGCCCGAGTCGTCCTCACGACGGCGCACGGCAGCGTCCGGGCGGACACGGTGGTGCTGGCAACGAACGCGTACGCCGGCGAGTGGGACATCACCCCCAAGCACCTCTCGGTACCCATCTACACCGTCGAGGTGGAGACGGAGCCGATCGACCCCGCACGGATCGCCGCCCTCGGATGGACGAGCCGCATGGGCGTCGTCACCCAACACAACATCATGGAGAACTACCGACTCACTCCGCGTAACACGATCGTGTTCGGCGTACGCCGGCTCGAGCGTGGCACGAGCTACCCGCTCGTGGAGAAGGCTCCGGACCCAGCCCTGGTCGAGGAGCTCGCTGGAGCCTTCACGAGGCGGTTCCCATCGCTGTCGGATGTCGCGGTGGCGCGTGCCTGGGGTGGATGGATCGCGATCACCTCGTCCTGGCTTCCGGTCGCGGGCCGGATCGGCGACAACATCCTTTATTCGATCGCCTGCAACGGACACGGGCTCGCGCAGGCGCCCTACGTCGGCACCCTCATCGCCGATGCGATCGTCGACGGTGAGCGGCACGAGGACCTGCAGACGTTGTGGCACGACAAGCCCAGGTTCCCGCGGCCGATGATGATGAGCCGCAACGGATTACGCACCATCTGGGCCGTCGACCGGTTCAACGACATGGTCAATGGAAGCCGCCGCAATGCCCGGCGCGGCGCGGCCCTCGCGGACCGTGCCGGCGACCCGCGGCAAGGCTCCATTCCCGCCGACAAGCGCTGACACGGCGTCGGCGCTCTGCCACCACCAATGCGACAGACGAACGACCGCTGCACTGCGGGCACACCATGCAGGAAACCGACGTACGGAAGCGAAAGCCCATGAAGAACAACAGAATTGCGGCCACCATCGGATCGGTGGCAGCCGTCGCCGCCTTCACAGGTGGGACCGCGCATGCGGCGCCCGCCGAACCAGCGCCGATCCACGTCGACATCGCCCCCGCCGTCGCCTACACCGGCAGCGTCGTGGACAGCTCGGTCGTGGTGAACACCCCGTTCGGCTCATTGACGACACGCGGCGGCGACTTTCAGGTCGTCGACAGCCGCGGCAGCCTGGTCGCCGGTACGCCGCTGACCACGTCGAAGAATCCTGCCGACTGGCCCGTCGCCGCCCGGACCGATCCAACCCACGTCGCGAACGCCCCTGCGCCCCAACACCGCGCCGAGCTCGCCGGCGCCGACGCGAGCGCGGCGGCGCCGGAACTCGCGGCTGCTCCCGAGCCCACACCAGTTGCTGAACCCGTCGTGCACGACGTCGACGCGTCCGCCGACTTCAACGGTGCACTCGGGGTGGCAGCAACGCAGTTCGGTCTCGCAACAGGGGTCGGCACCCTCGCGGGCGGAGTCGTCGGCCTGGGCGTCGGCTGTCTCGCCGGCGCGTTGACCGGTGGTTTCGTCGCCATTCCCACCGGTCCGATCGCGGCGCCCGCAGCCGCGCTCGGCTGCGTCATGGGTGCCGGTATCGGTGCCGGGATCGGCGGCGTGACCGGCGCCGCGCTGCTCGGAATCCCGGTCGGCATCGCCAGCGCGGCGCAGATGTACAACTCCTTGCATGCGGCCGGCGACATCTGAATCGTCCGCTCGTGGCCTTTCGTTCGCTGCAGCAGCGCGGTTCGTAAAGTGTTGTAACTCTCGCATTTTGACGCGGCCGAGCAGTTCGCGGTGATGGGGCCGCGGTATCCTGACCGAGTGCCGCAGGTTGGTTCGGGCGGACGTGACGATATCGAGGAAGCCGTTGCGGTGCGAATGACGCGACAGCGGATATTGTGTTCGAAGGGAGGACGTTTCGCCTTCATCATCGGTGAGGCCGCCCTGCATCAGGTCGTCGATTCGGCGGCGATCATGGCGGCTCGGTTACAGGCGCTCATCGGCCACGCTGGGAACCCGCGGGTCGATCTATCGATCGTGCCACTGGCGGCTGCGGCGCCGATCGGCTCGCATGGGTTCGCGATGTTCGACCGAGACAGCGTGATGGTCGAGACGATCAGCGCGGAACTCACCGTGACCCGCCCTTCCGAAATCGCTGTCTACGACGACGCTTTCAGGGCGATGCACGAGATTGCCGCACGCGGGTCGGCGGCGGTCGGCATCCTCGCTCGTATCGGTGCCGAGCACGAACAGCACCAGCACGGTGTCGCCGATTGATGATGTAAACCTCTACAGATCGAGGTCATAGCCAGGCCGGGCGCCGATGTCCGGTTCCGCGTGGTCGGGAAGGTCTGGCTCGAAACCATCGAATTCCGTACCGTCTGGCTGGGCAATATCGATGGCGTCTTGTATCGCTCGCGCGTGCGGTGACGGTGCGGGGGTTGTTTCCGCGTCGGCATTTCGGGTCGGTCCTGAAGGTGCTTTGGTGAGGTCGAGTCGGTGCCAGAGGGCTGCGGCGGGCATGTCGTCGGGGAGTGGTCGTTGAGTGGCTGCGTCAGTGAGCAGGGTGTCGATGTCGTGGCCGGCATCGGCGGCGGTGTCGAGGTGCTGGGCGAGGACCGGCCACCACGGATCGGTGGTTAGGCGCGTGTCGATGCGTTTGGCGAGCCCGGACCAGGTGTGGGTGGCGGTGTGCAGGTCGCCGAGGGTGTCGACGACTTGGGTGTCGAGATGCTGTTGGTGGTTGCGCTCGACTGCCGGGTAGCGGCGGGGTCCGGTGGGTCGCAGGTCGGTGTCGGGGACGTGGCGGGCGGCCCGCCATATCGCGAGTTGTGCTGTGAGGTCGCGATTTTGGAGTAGCGGATGCGCCCATGGGGGCGCCGTCGCAGGCGTCCATGTGTGGGCGTCTGCATTGATCTCTGTGGCGATTGTGGTGATGATGCGGGCGCGTGCGTGGAGCTGTTGGGTGGTCTGGTTGTCGGGGAGTTCGGCGGGGACTGCGCGGATCCAGGGCAATGGCCCGCCGTGGGTGGAGTGGGTGCCGGTGGTGTCGAGGCGCCAGTCGAGGACGGCGGCCGGGTCGTGTGCGGTATCGAGTTCTCGTTCATGTGCTGCCCGTCGGAGGGCGAGGACCGGGTCAAGCCCGGTGATGGCGAGGGTGGCGAGATGCTGGCGCAGGACGGGGTAGGCGGGCGCGTCGGTAAGGCCGAGCAATAGCTGTTCTGCGGCGTGATCTAGATGGTCGAGAGCATCGGGGCCGAGAGCCGTTTCGACGGCCACGCCGATGGCGTCGTGGTAGGTGTCGATGGCGCGACCGAGCCGTTTGTGCGGGTTGAGGGTGTCGCGGAGATCAGCGTGGGCGCTGGCGTGTGTGGCGTCACGGGCGAGGATGCGTTGCAGGACTTCGGTGCTGGTGCGGGGAAGGACGGCCGGTTCGGTCCAGGGGAAGTGTTCGTCGCCGTCGGTGGTGGGGATGTAGGCGTGGTTGGCGTGGATGCCGCGGGTCATGGCGACGTAGAACTGGTTGCGGGATTCGTTGCCGGTGAGTGCGGTGTGGCAGGTGTCGACGGTGATGCCTTGGGCGGAGTCGATGGTCATGGCGTAGCCGAGGCGCACGTGTTCGGCGACATAATCGGCGGGCAAATGGGCCGTGGCGCCGGGTTGTCGGCCGGTGCGCAGGTGTGTGGTGGTGAGGCTGCCGTCGGGGTGGACGTCGGTGATCGTCCAGCGGTAGCCGTTGCGCACCCAGTCCCGGTCGCCGAGACCCAGGCGGGGGTTGTTGCGTCGGGTGCAGATGATGTCCCCGACCGACGCGCACTCTCGTTCGGCGACAACGACTTCCGGACCGAGCGGGGCGAGCGTGCGGGTGAGTCGGTCGGTGCGGGCGCGGGTATTGAGTTCGGTGACGAGGTCGTGGGTGGGGGCGAGCATGAGGGTGTCTCGTCCGGCGTGGTGGTCGGCGAACCATGCCATGTAGGTCTTGTCCGCGATAGCGGCCGGGGTGCCGGAGTGGATGCGCTGGTGGTCGAGGTAGTAGCTGAGACCGGCTGGGTCGCCCTCGCGGAGGGCGAGGCTGGCGGCGGCTTCGTGGGGGTCGGCGAATCGGACGACGTCGGTCATGGTGACGGTGTGGGTGGCTGTGAGGTCGGTGGCGGTGCCGCCGGGTTCGATGGAGGGTAGTTGCGCGGTGTCGCCGAGGCAGCGGATGGTGGCGTCGCGGTGGGTGAGGAATTCGAACAGGCGTAGCCGTTTGTCGTCGCCGAGTTTGACGTGCTCGTCAATGACGACCAGTGTGCGGGCGTCGATCTGCAGCAGCCATTCCGGCAACTGTGGCGGGTATGGAGAGTCGGTGATCGGCTGAGCGGTGGCTGTGTGTTGGTCGAGGATGTGGAGGAGGCGGTCGACGGTTTCGACTCGGATACCGGTGTTTTCGGCCAGCACTGCGGCTGCGGCGGCGGTGGGGGCGAGGCCGACGACGATGCCGCCGGAGGCGTGCCACGCGTTGACGAGCACGCGCATCGCGGTGGTTTTCCCGGTGCCGGCGGGCGCGTTCGCGACACCGATCCGCAGGGGCGAGCACGCGAATTCGGTGACGACGGCGACCTGGCCCGGGTTCAACGGCTTGCCGAAGTTGGCGGGATCGGTGTTGTAGGAGTCGATCGCCGAGGCGACCACATCGGCGGGAAGCGTGCGTGCGCCGGGCTGTAGCGACAGGTCGAGGAGGCGTTGTTCGATGCCGAGCCGGCGTGCGGAGGTATAGGTCTGACTGCCGGGAACGGTGTAGACACTGGTGCCGTCGCGGCGTTGGAAGATTGTCGGGGGATGCTGGAGAACGGGTTCGGCGGTGATGTCCGGGTCGCCACGCGCGATAGATCTTGCAGGCGATAGGGCCTCGCGGACTACAACTTCGACGACGTTCGGCCACTGCGTCGGGTGAATGTGGCCGCGGGTTTGGCGTTCGGCTTCGGCGCGGATGTGGTGGTGCTGCCACACCGAACGCTGCCCGGAAACGACATCGACAACCTCGTCGGCGGCGCGGGAAATCCACGCCTCATCGACTGTCGGACGAGCATTCGCAGGCCGGTTGAGCACCGAATTGATGGTGTTCTCGACAGCGTCGGGTCCGCCGAACAGGGCGGCTGCGTCGGTGTGCCAGTCGTGGCGTTGCTGGGCGTAGGAGCGGGAAAGGTGTTTGGCGGGGCGGGTTTCGAGGGTGGCGCGCTCTGCGAGGGCGAATAACTCTTTCGGTGTCGGTTCGCGCCCGAGCTGCTGCTGAAACGACACCGCGAGGGAGTCGAGCCGGTGGGTGATGGCGGTGTCGCGGCTCGACCAGTGTCGGATCAACTCGGTTGGGATGCCGGTGATTTCTCGGATGGGTCGTTTGTTGGGTGTGGGTGCGGGGCGTTCGGTGAATTGGATGCCGAGGTTGGTTTCGAGGTGGTGTTCGAGGCGGGTGTTGTAGATCTCGCTGACGACGACGAGGTTGCGGTAGATGTGGGTGGCATCGAGGGTCCGCCATTTCCCGTCAAGGGTGCGTACTCGGTTGGCGATGAGCATGTGGGTGTGCAGGTCGGGGTCGCCGGAGCGTGATTCGCGATGAGTGAACCGTGCGGCGATCAGTCCTTCGACGTCGACCTGCCGCACACCATGCGTGCCCAAACGGGTATAGGTGGCGTTGTTTTCGAGCCAGGCGATGGCGTCGTCGACGGCCGCGTTGTGGGCGGCCTGGATGGCGTCGCCGATGGGTTTTGGGGCGATGGCCCACAGTGCGGAGACGCTTTTGACAGGCGAGAAGGTGATGTCGAACCCAGCGACCGCTGCCGATTGCGGGCGGGAGATGCGGGCGACGAACCCGGAGAGTTCGCGATCATCCAGCGGTGGGCGGTCGTAGTTTTCGACGAACATCGTTGTCGCGACCTCTGTCCGGATCCGAGCGCGGGTGTCTTCGTCGATGGCGGCGTTGGCGTCGAGACTTCGGGAGAGGTTGTGTTGCCGGTATGCCTGGGCGCACCGGGTGCGGAATTGGTTGTCGCCGTGGCGTGCCGAGAAGGCTTTGCCGAGCCGGCTGGCTTGTTTGGCCGCATGGACAGCGTCTTTGGGTTTGGCGCCCTTTTCGATCGCTTCGGTGACGATCTCGTATTCGATGGCGGTGGCGTTGGGGTGTCGGCCGAGGCCGAACAGCGACCGCATCTGGTTCTCGGTGACCTGTTCGGCGGCTGAAATACCGAGGGCGGCAAGGCCGGTGCCGTGCCAGGTTCCGGGCGCTTCGCCGCGGGTGGAGTAGTAGTCGGCCAGGCTGGATGCGCCGAGGTCGGTGGCATCGGCGGCGGCTACCTGGCGTTGGTAGTACAGGTAGCTGGTGCCGGCGAGGATCTTGTGCAGCGTCGCTGTCACGTATCCATCAGACACCCAACGACATTCGGATCGCGAGGGCGGCAAGGGACTGAGTTTGTATCAATTCTCGCCGTTTCGCCACGTCGTAAGGAAATTCTCAGCCGGAGTGCAGGAGGTCTGCGTATGTATGTGTGAATGTGGGTGTGAAGAGTGGGTGATGTGTGAATGTGGGTGTGAAGAGTGGGTGATGTGTGAATGTGGGTGTGGGGGAGTTGTGGTGGTGTGGAGTTGTGGTGGGGGTGAGTATGGGGTGGTGATGTGTGGGGAGTAACTGGTTGTTGGCGTGGGTGAACGTGGGAGTGGTCATCGCCCGGCGTTCTGCCCGACCATGCTGCGCCGCGCCGCGTGGCCGATACATGCCTTGGTACAGCGCGGCTCGTGGTCGGGATCGATATTCACGTCCCGGTTGGGGCCGGTGATCTCTACCCGCGCCTCGCCGACGGCACCAGTCGCCGATTGCCCGACGCGCTGCGGAACTGGGCGTGGACCATGCTGGCTGCCCACCATCACAGCCTCGCTACCGCCGTGTCTCGGCCTTCCCGTGCCGGGTCGAATTCGGTGTCATCGGCGGTCGCGTGTGCGTCGATATCGTGACCGATGTCGACTGACACGGGGGCATCGAACCCTGGTATTCGCGCGTTGCGACGCTATCGCGCGGTAGGTCGTTGCGGTGTTATCCGTGGGAGAGTTCGCCGGCGACGATTGGTCGGCGAGGTTGAGTCCATCGCGGACAAGGTGGGCGAGGTGGCCGTCGCGGACGCGGTAGACGATGCGGCGGCCTTCGCGGCGGGTGTCGACCATGCCGGTGAAGCGTAGTTTGCCAGGTGCTGGCCGACGGCGGTGCGGGAGCCGCCGCAAGCTTCGGTGAGGCGGTGACGTCGGCTTCGTCGTCGGCGAGTAGCCACAGCAGGTGGAGCCGGGTGGGGCCCGAGCATTCGGAACACCGATGTGGCAGCGTCGAGCCGGACGGGGTCGGGCGCGACGGGGTGGGTCAGGCTGGGCGGTGGTGAGTCGGCTGCGGCTGTCTCGCCGGTCGTGGGTTCACCGAGCTTGTTAGCGCTTTCCAGCGGCACATCGATGCTCGAACAGCGGCCCTGTCCGCAAATCGGCTACCGTGCGGTGAGCCTTGACTGGGTGCGTTCGAGGGCTGCTCGTCCCGCGTCGACCAAGTCGAACAGGCCAGCCTTCGCCCCCGCGCGTACGGCGCGCTGGATCTGGTGGGGCAGCCGATGACGTTCCGCGGAGTCGATTGCGTCGGTGAACGCGTCGACGGCGCCCTCGACGTCCCGGCTCTCCACGAGGACTTCGCCCGTGGTCACCCGCTCGATGATGTACCACTGTGGCGCAGCGGGTCTCCCGGCCTGACGGTGGACCAGTCCGCAAGCTGGCATGATCCGTCCGGTGCCCATGAGTCCGCGAAGTTCGATCTCTCGCAGCGTGAACGGCTGGAACAGCAAGCCGCTACCGGCGTTTTTGTCGAGCAAGTTGCGGTAGTCGCTCAGCGCGTTGTCGAATCGCTCGGCGTCGCCGAGTTCGCCTGCTGCTCGGCACATGAAGGCGAGAGCACTGCCCTGGTCGGCTGGTTCGTTCGACAACTGTAGGGAGTGGTCGAGTCGGGCGACCGCGGCGCCGGGGTGGCCGGCCTTTCGCAACTCATTCCCATGCATTCGAAGGGCAAGTGCGTAGAAGTTCGGATCATCAAGGTGGGCAGCTATTTTGACTGCGAGTCCGGTCCATCGGGCCGCGGAAGACAGACGCTCTTCGGGCAACACGGTGCCGAGCGAGACTCCGAGTGCGACGCGCGCTCGCGCGAGTAGTGCCAGGCTGTCGCGTTCCATGTGTCCTTCGGCTGCCCGCGCTTCCAGACGCGCGACCAGGGGCCATAATTCGTTGACCGCTTCGACCGCCCGACCTGCCTGTCTTGCGATCTCGGCGAGACGCACGGTGCTGTCACCAAACTGGAGCATCGTCCGGTACTCGGCATCGTCGACGTCGGTCACGCCGAGTACATGCGCAGGCAGTGAGAGGCGAGCGGCTATATGCCTACGGGTGCCGACATCGCTGATCGCTCGGCGACCCGTCTCGAGCATGGACACGTACGACTTGTCGTAGCCCAGCAATTCCGCCAGAGCCGCCTGGCTCGTGCCGTTGATGCGCCGGTACGCCCGGAGGATCGTGGGCAAGTCCCTGGTCGCTATCGCGGTAGAGGCTTCCGGGGTAGCCCACAGCCAGACCGCGGACGTCACGGTGGAAGCCTGGACGACCGAGTGGCCACGATCGGCGTTCGTCGCGCACGTGGGGCATACGGGACCGTCGGTGTATCGACTGACCGTCACACCGCACGACGCGCACCTACTGTCGGCCACTGGTCCACCCCCTAGACGCTTTCTGCTGTCCTCAGTTGCGTGCCCTCAGTTGCGCGAACCACGTCATGATCGACCGCTTGTAGCCGTCAGGCATGTTGAGCGCGGCTATCTCCTTCTCGGCGAACAAGCCAACCTCTTTGTGTTCGTGGGAGAGCACAGGCTCAGCGTCGGTGTCCGGGTAGCAGCCATAGGTCACGATGAACACGTGCCGTTCGGCCTCGTCGATGTAGTAGATCCACGAGTCGAGAATCGGTCCGGTCGTGACCGGCCACTGTGTCTCTTCGGTGATCTCGCGGGCCACGCACTCTTCCGGCGTTTCGTCGGGTTCGATTCTGCCGCCTGGCAACTCCCACTCTTCGCGCTCGTTCTTCAGCAGCAGCACCCGCCCGTCACGCACGACGACGCCCTTGATCGAGATCGAGTACATGTGCGGCACGTATCCGGAGGTCATGCCCGCGACGCTAGCACCGCGTCGAGCCGCTGGTCGGACGGTTGGCGGTGACAGTTTGTCAGTGGACACAGCAAACGCGCGGAGCGCACGGTTTCAGCATGATCGTTGACGTACAGCAGGATTGGGCGGCACGGGTGGCGACGGACCTCGCCACTGACGGGATAGCCCGATTCGACAGGATCCGCTCACGCGCGCAACTGGTTACGTTGGGAGCGTCCCTCGGGCAGATTGTCCCGCACCGGGACAGCGACCGTGACGGCGTCACCGCGCTGCAACACCGGGCGGGACTCGCGCAGCGGCTCGGATTCGAGGGATTCGGCACCGGAGCCCTACCGCCTCACACCGACCGGTCCGGAGTGCTGGAACCGCCGGCGCTGTTGCTCGTTCTCTGTGGCCGCAAGAGCACGACCGGCGGCGAGTGCATCGTCATCGACGGGCGCGCGGTGTACGACGATCTCGCGCGAACTGAACCCGACGCTGTGCAAGCGCTGACGCAACCTCGAACAGCGTTGTTCGGCGGCGCCTCCGGCTATCTGGGCTCGGTTTTCGAGCACGCTCAGGGCGGACGCATCCGGATCCGATACCGGCGTGATGACCTGGTGAAGTATTCACCCGAGGTCCGGCGATGGCTGCCGACATTCGACGCCGCGATCGACCGCCACACCGCCAGGTTCCCCCTCGAACCGGGACAGGGCTACGTATTGCACAACCATCGGTGGCTGCACGGACGGGCAGCGTTCACGGGCGAACGAGTCATGTACCGGCTCAGTCTGAACCCTCACCCGGAGTTCGCCATACCGTCCGGGTTCGCGGCGCCTGGTGTGCTGGGGGTGGCCTCGTGAACGTCGACTACGCGACCGTTCGACTCGCGATCCGATTCGAGAACGGGTCGGACGAACCGAACGACTACCCCCACTATGACCACTGCGCATTCGACCCTGGCCCGCTTACTATCGGGCAGGCACAACGTCTTACGCAGATCCACCTGCACAACGAATCGGTGAAGTGCCGGCAGAAGGTGGCGGCGTTGCAGGTGCTCGAATCCGCGGGCCGGTTGCATCGCTCCACCCGCCGGAGGTGACGTGGTGCCCTACTTGGTCAAAGTGCATTGCTGCGGCGCCCACTGGATCGCGCACGTGCCAGCCATCGACCGTTGGACTCTCGTCCGCGATAAGCGTCAGATCAGATCCACCGTCCGCCTCATGGTCGCCGACGTCGCGGGCGGGACAGCGGATGCCGTCGGTTTGGACTTGGCCGCCGGGCGGGCGGTGGCAGATGCCGCGGAGTTCAGCGCGGGTGCTGGCAACGCGGAGCGCTGGTCGCCGAGCGCCGCATGCGGACGATGCCAAGTCAAGTTAGGTCAGTGAGTCGACCAGTCAGAGACGAGACCTGAAACATCCGCTCGTGCAATGGGTTATGTGTGCGTCGACCTGGTACGCACGATCCACGGGCTGAACTCGAGGATGAGGCAGATCGCAGCTCATCTCGGATACCACTACGCAGGGCTGACCAGGAGTAATGGTCTTACCGTCCCCGAAGCTCTGCTGGATTACGCCACATCGCACCGAATTGAACTGCTGATCGTGCCCGACCTGGGGCACTTGCGCGGACGCATACCGCCTGACCTCGCCGAGATCACCGATATCTACGACATCGCGACCGGACGAACACATGACCGGCATGGGGCTACGTGCCGCCGGATACGGATATCACGAATCCGCTGGCGATATAGTGCGGTTGACAGTCTGTTCCAGCAGGTCAGGTGATGAATTCAATGTGCCGTCAGTGTGTCAAGACGGGCAAGCAGCGGCCGGATTCTGTAGGACTGCTCGGACAGAATCCGGCCGCCGAACCGGACTGATTGGACCGGCGCACGCGGGCGAGACACAATCTCGGTCACTCGTAATGAAACGTCGAGGGCCGAATCCTCACACCCAGCAAACGATATGCATTCGGTGCGGAGGTGCGATTCATCCGGCCAAGCCGTTCGGGTGTTCTTCCTAAAAGAGTGGAATCTGGTCCGGTGTGGACATCGCATCGTGGTCCTGTGGGCTCGGTTGGGCGTGGTGGGATCGTGTGCACGGGGTGATGGTGTCCGCGTTGACGGTTGGTGAGAGTAGGTAGCCGCAGGTGGTGCAGTGGATGGTTGGTCTTGGGCGGGGACGGCGAAGCGAAGGCGCGTCTCGGTAGTCGGGGTGATGGCCGGCGGCAATGAAGGTGTTCTGAAGTTCGATCCATTTCAGTTGAGCGATTGTGCCGGAGCGCGGCGGCTGTGGAGTTTTTGTTGGGGGAGTGGCGGTTTGCGGGCTGGGTGGAGGGGCGCCAGCCGAGGTTCGGGGCGTTACAAGTTCGCGAGGGCGCCGTTTGATTTGCTCGATACGGTCATGGCGCAGACGTTCGTCGGTCAGTTGCTGCCGCAGGCTTTGCGGGATCGGGATGCCCGATTGGGTAAGCGTGAGCTCGGTCAGCGGGTGCGTGGCGGCGGTCAGTCTGTCGCCGATGCAGGGCGGTAGGTGTCGGATGGCGTAATCGGTGTCGTCTTGAGGTGTGTCGCCGCTCGCTGGCGGGCTGTGGGGTTCTGCCAGCATCAGATTGACGAGCTCGCGGGCGGGGTCGATGGTCCACAGTTGCTGGTCGATGTTCGGTTCGCGGAGGACGATCCAGTGGGTCGGTGTGTCTGGGTGCCAGATCCAGACGTCGACGATGCCGTTTCTTCGGTATGCGTCGTGCCGGCCTTGCCATTGCTCGTCGGTGAGGGAGTAGCTCTGGACTTCCAGCGCGACCTGGCTGCCGTCGGCGAAGAACACGCGGACGTCGCTGCGGCGTTCGTTGCGGGGTAGTGCGACCTCGTTTCGGACCTCGACAACACCGGGTTGTGTCCTCGCCCATTCTGCGAGGAGGGTTTTGCTGGTCAAGTGCCACACCGACTCTGGGCTGTGTTGCCCGCCGCCGGGTGCGAGCCCGGCCGGGTGCGCGAAGTGTGGTCGTCGTTGTCCGTTGGGTCGACCCCGCACGATGAGGGGGACGAGTTGGTTGTGCTCGGCGTAGCAGAGTGCGCACACCAGTGTCCGATCGCCGCTGTAGCCCTTGCGGCGGAGTGCGTGCATCTGGGGGCTGGCGGCGCTCTGGGGTGCGGGCGCGTAGCAGCCTCGGGTGAGGTCCAGCGCGACGGTGAGCAGGTCGGAAGAACTCATGGCAGGACACCTCTTGTCGGAGACAGGCGATGGCCCCGCCCTGAGAGGGGAGGGCCTGGTCGTGCCGCGGGTTCGCAAGAGAGGTGAATGAAATGAGTTATGCGCGAGAGAAAGTCACGTTCTGCGTGTGCAGGTGAGGGGCGCTAGGTTGTCTGCTCGTTGTGTTCGTCGTGAGGTGTGCGGCTTCTTCCGATAATACGTGGCGGTCATGTGGTTGTCGATGCCGAAACGTTGTCGGATTGCCGAAAACTGTTGTGCCGCAGGGCGTCATAGTTGGTAGATGGGGGATCTCGAGGAGCATCAATCGACGGTTTCGATGCCGGAGGCCCGTCGAATCGACACCACGCCACCGACCATCGTTCGGGCCGAAGATATTCCAGCGATGCGACATACATGGCCGAGCGGTGTGTTGCGATGTGCACACTGCGACGCTGTGGTGCATCCGGTGTATTCACCGCCGAAGGAAAAGTCTCGTCCACAGCGGCCCTACTTTCGGCGTAAACCCCTGCGAGGGAGCAGGAATCAGCACGACGAGCAGTGCGTCTACAACATCGATGAGCGGATTCGTGTGATCCGTGCGGACAGCGGTGGAGCGTTGGTTCGAGAACGCTCGGCGGGGCCTCCGAGGTATCGGTTGGTGGTGCCGGAAGCGTTCGGTCCAGCCAACGGGAATGAAAGCGCCGGCGGCGGGCTGTCTGTCGCGGAGCGGCTGACCCAGGTGCTCAACACAGCGGCGAAGATCGCTGCGCTGTTGGAGGACTATGCCAGCCGTGGTGCCGAGGTGAATACCGAGTGGAGCGCTGAGTGTCGTGGTGAGCGTGTCGAATGGCTCAATTTCCTATACATACCGCAGCGAATATGGGTGCTACGCAACCGTTTATCCGAACCGGAGACGACGCTCACCCACCCCACCGCGGTGATCTTCCTGGCGCAGGAGCCCCGTCGCCGCCGGACGCCGTTGCCGGACGGAACGATGTGGGACTACCGTGCGGCGAGGTACGCCGTGCCGCCGGATCCCGGGCAGCCGAAGTCGGAGAAGCTGTTCGTCGGTGGCAATGAAGACGTGGTCGGCGAGGCATTTTCGGCCGGGTTGAACAAGTACTACCTCGGTTACGGTATGTGGTCCCGATTCAGCTACACGGAGCAATTTCCACCACGGCTGACCTTGCGATTGCACCACACAACGCAACTGGTTCAGGTCCGCGAGGAGTTCGGCCGCGGCGCATTCGCGCGGTGGCGGGATTGGCGCCGCCTTCATGAATAGCTGAGCGGCGCAGTCGCCCCGCCGCTCGGTGCACGACAGTCGATGCGCAGCTTGACTGCCTGCCGGTATCGTGGCGTAGGCGAGGAGCTGGCTGGTCTCTGAACAGACCTGTCAGGAGTTGTCGTGGCAAAGGAACGCTCGTCCTCATTCCCCGCGAGTCTGTGTGCCGTCGTTGCGCGGCGCCCTTATCCGAGCGGTCGAAACCGAACCTCGATCTCCATGATCGACGGACCACCCGCTGGATTGGCTAATTCTCAGCGAACATATCTCGCTTGATCTTGACCGCGATCCGATGTCTTCTGAGGCGGAGTATCCGGCCAGGCCGATCCGGCGATGGGTGACCACCAACGCAGCCGCTGCGCATATTCAGGTGCATCCGGAAGTCCTTCGGCGCTGGAACCGGCAACGAGACAGATATCCGTGGCTGCCCAAGCCTAAGCGTGTGGGGAAGGACTTTCGTTGGGATCTCGATGCTTTGGATGCGGCGCTGGATGCGCTGGACGAAGAGTGAGACCGGCTGATCGGAACTGGCGATGACGCGAGGGAGGCCGGCGCGGGCGATCGGGGTTCCCGGTTCGCCGATGCTGACGGAGTTGTCGCCGGGGCATTGGTGTGCTCGGCTTCTGGTGCGCGATGCGTCCGGGCGGCGGCGTGACCTCAAGCGGGTGTCGCCGGTGCGGCTCGATGCGCGTGGCCGGAAGATTCCCGACCGCAACGGCTCTCGGGCACTGGATGAGGTTTTGGCTGCGGCGGCCATGATCCGGGTCGACCTCGGCGGCGAGTTGTCGGAGTCGACGACGGTTCGCAAGCTGTGGCTGCTGTATCGCGCGTATCTGGAGGAGCAGGGGCGTGCGCCGGGGACGCTCGAGCGGTACGACGTGGTGGCGGAGTTGTTCAACACCGCGTTCGGTGAGCGACGGCTGCTCGAGGTCACGACGTCGTCGGTCGAGGCGTTCCTGAAAAGCCTTGGCGCTGCCAAAGGGCCTTCATCGATGCGGACCGGACGCAATGTGCTGTCGGGGATGTTCCGCTACGCAGTCCGCAAGGACGCGCTCAGCGTCAATCCTGTCCGAGAGTCGCAGTTGACCAAGAACATCGAAGCCAAAGGCCGCACCGGCGGCGCTCGCGACATCACCATCGAGGAGCTGCGGTTCATGCTCGCGGCGGTGCGGACCTCGCGGCTGCCGTGCCCGCGCAAGCTGTCTCGCGCGGAACGCAATCGCGGGACGCCGGTGAAGTCATACACGGCGCCGACGGTCTGGGACTACTGCGAGAGCACCGATTTGGCCGATTGGGTGACCCTGCTCGCGGCTACCGGGCTGCGCCGCAGCCAGACGCTGGGTCTGCTCTGGTCGGATATCGATCTCGATGACTGCACGCTGCGCGTGAGCGGCAAGGTTGTCCGCGTGAAGGGCCAAGGCCTGGTGCGGGTGGAGAAGGACGACGATCCGAAGAACCGTCGCGGAGTGATCGCGCTGCCGGAGTTCGCGGTGGAGATGTTGCGCCGCCGCAAGGTCGCGCTGGCCGCCCGCAGACTCGCGTCACCGCCGGATCCGAACGCGACGGTCTTGGATCTGGTCTTCCCGTCCACGGTGTGGACGCTGCGCGATCCGCAGAACGTCGGCCACGAGTGGCAGCGAGTCCGAGACGCCTTGGGCATCCCGGAGGACGTCACCGCCCACAGTTTCCGCGGCGCGGTCGCCACGATCCTCGACGACGCCGGTCTGTCGGCCCGCGTCACTGCCGACGTTCTGATGCACGTCGACCCGGCCATGACCCAACGCCACTACATGGCCCGAGGCCGAGCCCACCGAGCAGCTGCGGATGCGCTGGACAGAGCCGTCAGCGGACAGTTCTGACGCACCACGCGCAGCGAATTAGTTGGGACTTTGTTGGAAGAACCGACCAACGAGGTAGGTATTGGGGCGGAGGAAACCCGCCCTGACCTGCAATCAAAGTGGAGCTAAGGGGAATCGAACCCCTGACCTTCTCGATGCGAACGAGACGCGCTACCAACTGCGCCATAGCCCCGTGGCTCGTTTCCGGGCCAACGGAGGAGAACTTTAGCAGGTGGCGGCCGGAGATTCCGAATCGGCTGGTCGATGTGGGGAAATGCGGGGTCAGGTGGGTTCGGGGGTAGGTGGGGTGAGGTGGAGGCCGGCGGTGGTGGCGGCTTCGCTGAGGACCTTGCGGAGCATGGCGGGGGTGAGGCGGCCGGTGAAGGTGTTCTGCTGGCTGACGTGGTAGCTGCCGAACAGTTCGAGGCGGTGGCGGCCGGGCCGGGCGGGGTCGATCGAATAGTGGACGCCGTGGCCGAATCGGGGGCGGGGGCGGGGGACCTGCCAGCCGGCCGCGGTGAGGGCGGGCATGAGCGCCTGCCAGCCCCAGGCGCCGAGGACGACGACGGAACGGACTGTCGGGGCGAGTAATTCGAGTTCGTTGATCAGCCAGTGCCGGCAGCGATCGCGTTCGTCGATGGTGGGTTTGTTGTCCGGGGGCGCGCAGTGCACGGGGGCGGTGACGCGGGTGCCGAGCAGCCGGAGGCCGTCGTCGCGGCGGGTGGCGGTGGGCTGGGTGGCGGCGCCGATGGCGTAGAGGGAGGCGAAGAGCACGTCGCCGCTGCGGTCGCCGGTGAACATGCGGCCGGTGCGGTTTCCGCCGTGGGCGGCGGGGGCGAGGCCGACCAGCAGCATGGCGGCGTCGGCGGGGCCGAAACCGGTGACCGGGCGGCCCCAGTAGGTTTCGTCGCGGAAGGCGGCCCGCTTCTCGCGGGCGACCTGCTCGCGCCAGGCGACCAGTCGCGGGCAGGCGCGGCATTCGGTCAGTGCCGTATCCATGGCCTCGAGGTCGGGATAGTCGGCGGATGCCGCCGCGCCGGCGTTCGGTGGTTCGCTGCGGCTGGTGCGACGCACCATCGGTCCTCCGTTCGGTCGATGCCCCTGCGAGTCTGCCCGTTCGGTGGCGGTCGTGTCACACCTACCCCTTCCGATAGCTGACCGTTTGCGATCTACGCCACGCCGTCCGGTATCTGCCGATTCGTGGCATGTGGGCGATTCGTTCGATCCGGCGCGAGGTGTTCGCGGTGGCGACGAGAATCCCCGATTCCCGGGACGGAGGCCGCTGTCGGTCGAAAAGCCGACAGGTCGCTGGTACCGGACCGGTCGGATGATCAGCTGTCCCGGCAGCAGACGTGCAGGTCCGTAGCTTTCGATGTTGATAGCATGGCGTTTCCAGCCGGACGGTCCGCCGCAGCACCGGTTGCGCGGCCCAACGCGATCACATCGAGAGAGTTCTTGCATGCAGTTCGAAATCGTCGAGCGGGACGAGACGTGGGTCGCCGGGCTACCGGTGCGCAGTCCGAAACGTGCCCTCGGAGAACTGCGCGATCGTGATCTCGAGGCCGCCTGGGCCGCCGTCCTGCATCAGGAACTGGGCGGCCCGCTGGCCTGCTCCTATACCGATTACGCCCACGATCTGGGCACGTTCAACACCCAGATCGTCGGCTACGAATGCCTCTCGTTCGACCGGGTGACGCGCGGGCATATCGTGTCCCGTCTGCCCGCCGGCGCCTATGCGCGTTTCTCCGCTGTCGGCAATTTCCCGCAGATCATGACCGACCTGTGGACCCAGATCGCCTACGCCGAGGAACACAATCAGATCAAACGCACCTTCACCGGGGATTTCGAATGCTATCCGCACGCGTACAAGATCGATCTGTACCTGGCGGTAGACCCCCGATGACGTATTCGATCGTGGTCCGCGACGCGGCCATCTACGGCGGTCTGGTGGTGCCGCGGGTCCGGCCGAGTTTCAAGGTCAGCAACAGCGAACTGATCGAATTCCTGCGGGACCGGCTGCGCGATCGTGAGATCGGCGGTCCGCTCTACACCGTGTACGTGCCCGACCCGGCCGGAAATTACAACGTGCTGGTCAGCTACGAATATCAGGCGCCGAAACAGGTGCCGGTCGGCGATGTGATGATTCGCGTCCCGAAGGGCGTATATGCCCGATTCGAACCCAACGGTGATTATCACGATCCGGTCGAGGACGTCTGGGCTCAGGTCGACGACGCCACCGCGTCGGCCGAGATCACCCGCGCTTATCGCGAGGAGATCGAGGTGTGGCGTGGTCCCGACCGGCTGGAGTTGTTCATCTCAATTCTGGTGTGATTTTCGGTTGCCAACGGGTAACCAAATGGGAACCGGGCGGTCTTTTTGTTCTGTGCGGTGTATGACACCGACTGGATGACCTCGATCGATACCGTGCGCCGCGCTCAGGTTTCGGAAGATTTGCCGGACATCTGGTCAATTCCGGAGGGATGACGGATACTTCCCTAGGTGGCCATACCCGACACCGGCGGTACCGCATGCCGAGCGGAGGTGGCCGAAAGATCGCGCCGCGCCGCGCAGCAACAGAGTAGGAACCGTATGACTGGGCTGGATGTCGCACCGGAGGCGCTGCGACGATATGGCTGCTGACCACCCTGTGCGACCCCGCCGGACGGGCCCCGTCGCGGTCCTCGGCGAATTCTCCGCCGCACCTCTCCGCGAACTCACCGCGATTTCATCGCAATACGTCGATACACTAGCGTCGGTTCAGGGCGAATTCATCGACGCTCGGGGCGTGGACGTCCTTCCCTTGACATGCCGTGGATAGCGCGATCGGAGACAAGGTGCCTCGGCGAACACTCGACTCGTTGGTGACCCAGGTCGCCGCGGAGTTGATGGGTGTCGACGCCACGACGATGGTGGCGGCGACCGAACGAGTGCTGGCCAAACTGGTCGACTACTTCGACGTCGATTTCAGTTTCGTCCGCCATACCGACCGGGAACGCCGGGCGACGGTCCTGGTCGCCGAATGGCCGCAACGCCAGGACGTGCCCGACCCCGACCCGCTGCGGGTGGTGTATTTCGAGCAGGCCGATTCGGTGTTCCGAGCCGTCGAACACGCCACCGAACCGATGATCGCCCGCCCCACCCCGGAATTCTCCGACTATCAGGAGACGATTCGCCGTTCCGGACTGAGCGATGTGACGACCGCGACCGTTCCGCTGATGTCGCGCGGTGAGCCGACCGGATTGCTCGGATTCATGAAACGGGGCGATCGGCAGTGGAGCACCCGGGAGATCAACGTCCTGAAGGCGATCGCGGCGCTGCTGGCGCAATTGCAGGCCCGGGTGGTGGCCGAGGAACGGCTGCGCTACATCGCCCTGCACGACGACCTGACCGGACTGGCCAACCGGCGCGCCCTGCTCGAACATATGGAGGAGCGGCTGCGGCCGGGCAGTTCGGGACCGGTCGCCGCATTCTTCCTCGACCTCGATCGGCTCAAGGCGCTCAACGATTTTCTGGGGCATACCGCCGGTGACAATTTCATCCGCACGCTGTCGGCGCGGCTGAAGGAACACCTCGATCCGAACGACATGATCGCGCGGCTGGGTGGCGACGAATTCGTCATCGTGCCGGCCAAACCCGTGGATCCGGTCGCGGCCGAACTCGAGGCGACCCGGATTCAGCAGTTGATCACCCGCCGGGTGTCGGTCGGCGGCGAAACGGTCAGTCGCGGCGCGAGTGTGGGTGTGGCGCTGGGCATGCCGGGCGAGACCACCGTCGCGGATCTGTTGCGCCGCGCCGACCACGCGTTGCTGTCGGCGAAATCCGGCGGGGGCAACGGGGTCGCGGTGTTCACCGACGCCATGCGCGCGCAGTTCGAACTGCAGGACGACGTCGAGTTGAATCTGCGCGGCGCCGTCTCCGACGGTTCGCTGCTGCTGCACTATCAGCCCGAGGTGGACCTGCGGACCGGGCGCATCGTGGCGCTCGAGGCGCTGGTGCGCTGGCAGCATCCCACCCGCGGGCTGCTGCCGCCGGGTGCGTTCGTCGGGGTGGCCGAGGCGACGAATCTGGCCGGTGAACTCGGTCGCTGGGTATTGCGCACGGCCCTGGCGCAATTCGCGAAATGGCGGCGCGCCGGGCTGGCCTCGAACGTGGTGATCCGGATCAACGTCTCACCGGTGCAGTTGGTGAGCCTGGACTTCGTGGAATGCGTCGAGGATGTGCTGCGCCGGCACGGAATCGACGGCAGTTCGGTATGTCTGGAGATCACCGAGCACGTCGTGGTCTCGGATCTGACCCGCACCCAGGTGACCTTGCGCGGACTCAAGCGCATGGGCGTGCAGATCGCGATCGACGATTTCGGCACCGGCTACAGTTCGCTGTCGCATCTCAAGGCGCTGCCGGTGGACGCGGTGAAGATCGACCGCGGTTTCGTGCAGCGGCTCGGCGCCAGTACCGACGATCTGGCGATCGTGAAATCCATTGTGGGACTTGCCGGTTCGTTCGGTCTCGGGGTGGTCGGCGAAGGCGTGGAGACGGCGGTCGCCGCGCGCACCCTGGTCGGCCTGGGCTGCTACCGGGCGCAGGGCTTCCTCATTGCGCGGCCGATGCCCGCCGACGAGGCCGAACCGCATCTGGCGGAGGGGCGGATCCCGCTCGACCTCGAACTCCCGCGGGTTTCCCGTGGGGCGCATCGGATCTGATTCCTCGGTATGGCAGGCGCCGAATCCGTGGGTTCGCCATGGCTGCTGGTGGAAACGCTCGCGCCCGCGAATGGTCCGACCATCGTCGCCGACGGGTCGCGCGTCCGGGAATGGACGAGTTTGTCGCGCGCCGGGCGCTCGCTCGGGGCGGGTGCCTCCGCGCTGGCCGCCGCTGCCGTCGATACCGCGGCAGCGGCCGTTCCGTCCGCGACGTCCGGGGCGGTCACGGCCGACGGCTGGATCGTGTTGTCCGAGGGCGGCTGGACCGCGATCGCGGTGCCGGTCTTCTGTTCGTTCGGGGCGGTGCACGGGGTGCAGCTGTGGGTCGGCGCCGAGGGACGGCGACCGCCGCCGCGGCGCGCGGTCGCGGCATGGGACTGGGATTCCGATACCGAACTCGCCCACCACGGCCCCGGCCTGGAGGAACTCGCCTTCGCCCGCGCCCCCGACCAGGTGCGGGTCGTGCGCACGCCGCCGGAGGTGTTCGGGCGGATGGTGCGCTTCGACGAGCGGATGGCCTACACCGCGGTGGTGGCGGGCACCGACCCGGCCGGGCGCTGGCAGGGGGAGCTGGCGATTCGCGGTGACGACGAGATGGTGCGCAACTTTCAGCTGGTGATCCGGGTGCATCGCGAGGATCCGCATCTGGCCGCCTCGACCCGCACCGCGCACGTCACCCGGGCGCTGCTGCACGAGATCACCGACGTCAGCCCGCCGCGCCCGGATACCGATCTGGCGATCACCCGGGCGGTGTCGCGGTCGGCCGACGCCGGTGTCGGCTTCGTCGAACTGGCGATGGGGCTGGTGTACGAGTGGATCAGTCCGCCGCCACCGCCGCTGGAACGGTGGAGCACCGAACGGCCGGTCGTGCATCCGGATGATCAGCGGGACTACCGGGCGGCGTTCGCGGCCGTATTTGCCGGTGAAATCGACTCCCCGGCAAGAAAACTCGTGTTTCGGCTGCGGTTCGAGGACACCGAATGGATCTCGGTGCGCGCCGAGCTGTCGCGCTTGGGGTCCGAGCGCGCCCACGGCATGATCCGGGTCCGGCCCGCCGCCGGGTGACGCGTCGTGACAGGGCGGTGCGGGCGGTTGGTGCATCCTTCGGCGAGTATTCATCCGGTGTTCGTCCCGCCGGTTCGCGGGGCGGGAACGATCGGCGCGTGCGCATCGCTCAGCTGGCGAACTTCTACGGGCCGCGTTCGGGCGGGCTTCGCACCGCACTGCATCATCTCGGCGCCGGATATGTGGCGGCCGGGCACGAGGTGGTGCTGATCGTTCCGGGCGCGCGGCGGGACGAGGAGGTCCTGCCCAACGGTGTGGTGCGGATGACCGTGCCGGCATTGGGGATTCCGTGGACGGGCGGATATCGCGCGGCCGATCCCCGTCGAGTCGCGGATCTGCTGGCCGGGCTGGCGCCGGATGCGCTCGAGGTGTCGGACCGGCTGACGCTGCGGGGGTTCGGGCGGTGGGCCCGCCGCCGGGATGTCGCGTCGGTGATGATCTCGCACGAGCGCCTCGACCGGTTGCTCGGCCAGGTGCTGCCCACCTCGGTCGCACGGCGGGCCGCCGACGTCGCCAATCGTCGCACCGCGGCCGACTACGACATGGTGGTCTGCACCACCGCGTTCGCCCGCGCGGAATTCGACCGGATCGACGCTCCGAATGTAGCCCTCGTCCCGTTGGGTGTGGATCTGGAGTTGTTCGCGCCGCATCGCCACGATCGGGCCCTGCGCGCGCGGCTCGGGGGCTCGCATCTGGTGGTGCACTGCGGGCGGCTGTCGGTGGAGAAGCGGGTCGATCGCAGTATCGAGGCCGTGGATCAGCTGCGCCGGGGCGGGGTGAACGTGCGGCTGGTGGTAGCCGGAGACGGGCCGCGCCGCGACGCGCTGGTCCGGCAGGCGCGCGGTGTGGCCGCGCTGCCCGACGGGCGTCCGGGCGTACATTTCGCCGGATTCATCGACGACCGAACGCATTTGGCGACCCTGCTGGCCAGTGCGGATATCTCGCTCGCACCCGGGCCGCACGAAACCTTCGGGCTGGCCGCGCTCGAGGCGCTGGCCGCCGGCACCCCGGTGGTGGCCAGTCGTTCCTCGGCGCTGGCCGACATCGTGACCGCCGAATGCGGGGCCGTGGCCGCCGATCACCCGTCGGCCTTCGCCGAGGCCGTCACCGATGTGCTGGCCCGTCCGGCGGCGCAGCGACGGCGCGCCGCGCGCTCACGGGCCGAACAGTTTCCGTGGCCGGTCGCGGTCGCCGGGATGTTGTCGGTATTGCGCGGATTGTCGTAGCCGTCGCGTGCCCGTGCGGCCCGGTACGGATGCGGTGTGTCGGGGAACACGTATGCTCCAGGGCAACGGAGATAGTCAGTCCGGATGCCGGCCCAGCACCGACATCACACCGCAGAGCATTCGAGGAACGGCGTGCGTGATCGCTTGAAGTCCGTGAGCGGCAAGAAGACTCTGGTCACCGGCGCGGCCAGCGGAATCGGTCGGGCGACCGCGATCGCCGCCGCCGCGCAGGGGGCCGAGCTCGTCCTCACCGATATCGATGCCGCCGGACTCGCGGACACCGTCGAGGAGATCGGGCGCACCGGTGGCAAGGTGCTGGAATCGCGGGCTCTCGACATCAGCGAGTACGAGGCGGTCGCCGCCTTCGCCCGGGACGTGCACGCTCGGCACGGCAGCCTGGACGTGGTGATGAACGTGGCCGGCATCTCGGCCTGGGGCACCGTCGAGAATCTCGAGCACCGGCACTGGCGTTCGCTGGTCGACGTGAACCTGATGGGCCCGATCCACGTCATCGAGAGTTTCGTGCCGGAGATGGTGCGCGCCGGTCGCGGCGGGGCGCTGGTCAACGTGTCCTCGGCCGCGGGGCTGCTGGCATTTCCCTGGCATGCGGCCTACAGCGCCAGTAAGTACGGGTTGCGCGGCGTATCGGAGGTGCTGCGTTTCGATCTGGCCCGGCACGGGATCACGGTGCATCTGGTGGTGCCCGGCGCGGTGAACACCCACCTGGTGCAGACCGTCGAGATCGCCGGTGTGGACCGCGACGATCCGCGAATCCAGCGGTACGTGAAGCGTTTCCAGTCGCACGCGGCCTCACCCGACCAGGCCGCGCGAGCCATCTTCCGCGGCATCGAGAAGAATCGCTTCCTCGTCTACACCTCGTTCGACGTGCGCTTCGGCTACTGGTGGGCGCGAAAGTTCGCCTGGCCCTACGAGTTCACGATGCGTCGCGCCAACGACCAGTTCAACCGCTTCCTGCGCTGAGCGGGACTCATCCGCACATCTTTTCGGCGCACCCCGTCACGTCGGCGTCCTCGGCCACGTCCGCACGGCTCGCCGAGGCCGGGTTCTCGCATCCCTCGCCTTTCGTGCAGTCGATGCTCACATCCAGCGTGCGCGCGCCCGGGCCCTCGTCGCCGAGCCGGTCGTGATAGTTGACGATGCGGCAGCTGCCCAGGGACAGGCAGCCGCAGCCGATGCAGTCGGTGAGGCTGTTGCGCAGCCGGGTGAGCTGTTCGATGCGCTGATCGAGGTCGGTGCGCCACGTTACCGACAATCGTTCCCAATCCTTGCGATTGGGGGTGCGCCCCTCCGGTAGGGTGTCGAGAGCCTTGCGAATTTCGCTGAGCGGAATTCCGACGCGCTGCGAGATCCGGATGAATGCCACCCTGCGCAGCGTTTCCCGTGAGTACCTGCGCTGGTTTCCGCTGGTGCGGCGGCTGGCGATCAGGCCCTCGCGTTCGTAGAAATGCAGTGCCGACACCGCGACGCCGCTGCGTTCCGACAGTTGGCCTGGGGTGAGCTCCTTGGCTTGCCACGTCGTATGCTGCATACCTCAACGATACTTCAGGTTTTTGGCGGCCGGGCGAGAACCGGGAACTTCGCCGCCGCGCAGCGGCCGATATCGGCGGGCGCCGGATCCGGCCCGGTCGGCGAACAATTCCGTGCCAACCCGGCGGCGGCCCATTACGGTCGGGATATGGGACCAGAGGCTGTGCCCCCGGCGCGACCGTTTTCCGTGACGACCGAGGTCGGGACGCTGCGCGCGGTACTGCTGCATCGCCCGGGCGATGAGCTGCGCCGACTCACGCCGCGCAACAACGATCAACTGTTGTTCGATGCCATCCCCTGGGTGGAGCGGGCTCAGCAGGAGCATGAGATCTTCGCCGACGTGCTGCGCGGCCGCGGCGTCGAGGTGCTGTTGCTCGCCGATCTGCTCACCGAGACGCTCGCGGTCAGCGGCGCCGGACGCAGTATGGGCATCACCGCCGCCGTCGACGCCCGCCGCATCGGTTACGCCCTGGCCGAGGATCTGAAGACCTATCTGCGCGCGGTGCCCGCACCGGATCTGGCGCGAACTCTCATGGCCGGCATGACCTTCGACGAATTGCCGTTCGAACCGGATGCCGCCTCACTGGTGCGGCGCATGCACCAGGGCACCGATTTCGTCATCGATCCGCTGCCGAATCTGCTGTTCACCCGCGATTCGTCGTTCTGGGTGGGGCCCAAGGTGGCCATCACCTCACTGGCGCTGCCGGCCCGTGCCCGCGAAACCTCGCTCACCGATCTGGTGTACGCGTTCCATCCGCGCTTCCTCGGCGTGCGCCGCGCCTACGAATCGCACACCGCGCCGATGGAAGGCGGTGACGTCCTGCTGCTTTCGCCCGGTGTGGTCGCGATCGGGGTAGGGGAGCGCACCTCCCCGGCGGGGGCGGAAGCCTTGGCGCGCAGTCTCTTCGACGACGCCCTCGCGCATACCGTGCTGGTGGTGCCGATCGCGCAGAACCGGGCCACCATGCACCTGGACACGGTGTGCACCATGGTCGACCGCGATGCGGTGGTCATGTACCCCGGTGTGCAGAATTCGTTGCGCGCGTTCACCATTCGGGCCGACGGCGATTCGGTGCGGATGAGCGGGCCGGACCCGTTCCTGCCCGCCGCGGCCGAGGCGATGGGCATCGACAAACTCCGGGTCATCGACACCGGGCTGGACGGGGTGACCGCCGAACGGGAACAGTGGGACGACGGCAACAACACCCTCGCACTGGCGCCCGGGGTCGTGGTGGCCTATGAACGCAACGAGAATACGAATACACGGCTGGCCGACGCGGGCATCGAGGTGCTGACCATTCCGGGATCCGAACTGGGTTCCGGTCGGGGCGGGCCCCGCTGCCTGTCCTGCCCGCTGTCGCGTGACGAGGTGTGAAAGCCGATGCTGGATATCCCGGTCGACCATCAATCGACGGTGCCGCCGTACGAACAACTGCGGCTGGGCATCATGGCCCGGGTGCAATCCGGTGAACTCACCGCCGGTACCAAGATTCCGACCGTGCGCGCGCTCGCCGTCCAGCTCGGCTTGGCGCCGAACACCGTCGCACGCGCCTACCGCGAACTCGAACAGGACGGTGTGCTCGAGACCCGGGGCCGGCTCGGGTCGTTCATCGCCTCCTCCGGGGATCCGACTCGCGACGCGGCCGGGCGCGCGGCCACCGAATACGTTGCCGCGGTGCGCCGATTGGGTCTCGACGACGAGGCGGCGCTGCGCTACGTGCGGGCCGCGCTGGGCGAGACCCCGTAGCCGGATCGAGCCTCAGCGCCAGCTGGGCAGCCAGAGGTGGTCGTGCCAGTTGCTCGGCGTGATCGGCAGGGCGGTGAGGATGGGCCACAGCCAGATGAAGTTGGCGATCACCAGACCCAGATACAGGCATACCAGGAGTAGTCCGAGGCTCCGGCGCTCGCCGGCCAACGCGAACCATCGTCCCGACCGGGCCCGCACGAGCGGTGCCGGGCCCAAGATGTCACCGAGCGTCAGGGCCAGACCCATCACCAGGAACGGCGCCATCGGAACCGCGTAGAAGTAGTACATCTGCCGGTCCAGGTCCGCGAACCACGGCAGCAGCCCGGCGCCGTAGCCGACCAGCATCGCCGCGTACCGCCAGTCGCGCCGGGTCGCGGTGCGCCACAACGCCCAGGCGAGCATCGGCAGCGACAACCACCACATCGCCGGTGTGCCGATCAGCATCACCGCCTTCACGCAGACCGACTGCCCGCATCCGGTCACGCCGTTGTCGGCGTAGTAGTACAGCATCGGGCGCAGGCCCATCGGCCACGACCACGGCTTGGATTCCCAGGGATGATGGTTACCGGCCGAATTGGTCAGGCTTTCATGAAATTTCAGCGATTCGGCCTGGTTGTGCCATAGCGAGCGCAACGCGTCCGGCACCCACGACCAGGTGCCGCCGGCGCCTACGGCATTGCCCACCGAATAGCGGTCGTAGCCGTCCTCGCTGGCGAACCAGCCCCAATAGGACGTCAGATAGACCAGCAGCGGAATCAGCACCAGCGCATACAGGGCGGGTCCGATATCACGGACCGCCGTACCGACCCAGGGGCGCGGCACCCCGTAGGCCTTGCGCGCGGCCACATCGAAGCACACCGTCATCAGCCCGAAGAACAGGATGAAATACAGGCCCGACCATTTGGTTCCGCACGACAATCCCAGCAGCAGACCGGCTCCGAACCGCCACCATCGCACCCCCAGTCGCGGGCCGAAGGCGCTGAATGCGATGGCGGCGCTCCCGGTGCCCTCCGTGGTTACGCGCGCTGCCGCCTCCGGGCCCGTCGCTCGCGCCGCGGGCGCTATTCGGCCCTCGGCGTCGGCCCGGGCGAGGCGCGCCCGCATCTCGTCGCGGTCGACGATCAGGCAGCCGAAGGCGCCGACGACGAAGACCGCCTGGAAGATGTCGAGCATGCCGATGCGCGAGGACACGAACGTCACGCCGTCGGCGATCAACAACACGCCCGCGATCGCGCCGATCAGCGTGGACCGGGCCATCCGCCGGGTGATGCGGATGACCAGCAGGACCAGCAGCGACCCGAAGACCGCCGCGGTGAAGCGCCAGCCCCAGCTGGTGTAGCCGAATATCGCTTCGCCCAGCGCGATCATCTGCTTACCGACCGGCGGATGGACCACCAGCCCGTAGGCCGGGTTGTCCTCGACCCCGCCCCCGGTGAGCATCTGCCAGGCCTGCGGTGCGTAATGCTTCTCGTCGAAGACCGGGGTGCCGGCGTCGGTCGGGTAGTTCAGCATGGTGAACCGGGTGACCGCGGCGACCGCCGTCAGGAATATGGTGACCAGCCAGCCCCGGGCCCGGTCGGTCGGTCCGAAATCGGGTGCGGGGCGCAGCGGCGCCGGACTGGACAAGGCCGGGCCCGCGCCGATCGCCGGTCGCGTATCGGTCAGCTGGGTCACGCTCCGATCGTATGCGGTGTGCGGCGGTGGGCTGCGCGGCGGTGAGCCGACCCGCACGGCGCACCTGCGGACTCGGGCGCGATTGCGCACCCGGGTAGCGTTTGCCCGGACCGGGCGCGGGTGCGTGGTGGCCGGTCCGGATGGTGGGGCGGCGGTGGAAAGGACGGCGATGGGCGAGCACGACGGGCGGTTGGTGCTGGCGGCGACGCCGATGGGCGATATCGGTGACGCGTCGCAGCGGTTGCGCGACGCCCTGGCGAGCGCGGACGTCGTGGCCGCCGAGGACACGCGCCGGACCCGGGCCCTGGCCAAGGCGCTCGAGGTGGAGATCACCGGACGTGTGGTGAGTTTCTACGATCACGTCGAGGCGGCGCGAATCCCGTTGTTGCTGGACGAGATCGAGTCCGGTAAGACGGTCCTGCTGGTCACCGATGCGGGGATGCCCTCGGTCAGCGACCCCGGCTACCGGATGGTCGCGGCATGTATCGAACGGGATCTGCCGGTGACGTGCCTGCCCGGCCCCTCGGCCGTCACCACCGCGCTGGCCCTGTCCGGATTGCCGATGGAACGGTTCTGCTTCGACGGCTTCGCCCCGCGAAAGTCGGGGCAGCGCAAGCAGTGGCTCGCGACCCTGGTCACCGAGCCGCGCGCGGTGGTGTTCTTCGAGGCACCGCACCGGCTCGCCGACTGTCTGGCCGATGCGGCGGAGGTCCTCGGCCCCGAACGCCGGGCCGCGGTGTGCCGGGAGCTGACCAAGACCTACGAGGAGGTCGTGCGCGGCGGACTCGGTGAGCTGGCGGCATGGGCCGTCGAGGGTGCGCGCGGAGAGATCACGGTGGTGGTCGAAGGGGCGCAACCGGTCTCGGCCGATCCCGTCGATCTGGTGGACGAGGTGGAGGAACTGGTCGCCGACGGAATTCGCCTCAAGGACGCGTGCGCACAGGTCGCCGCGCGTGCGGGCGGGGTGTCGCGCCGCGAACTCTACGATGCGGTCCTGGCCGCCCGCGCGGAATAGTCCCGGGGCGCCCGCCTGCCGCGGTTCGGTGGCACCGTCGCCGCCGTGCCCGGCGCGAGCGCAGGAGCCTCGCTCGCTACGCGTGCACCGGTGCCGGCGCCAAACCCAGTGCGGCGTTGGCGAATTCGATGAAGGTGGGCGCTAATTCGGGTACGCGCTGTGCGCCGTCGCGGACCAGGACACGGCGGGTGCGCTCGCCGATGGCGTCGGGCACCAGCGCGATCAGCTCGTCCGACAGTTCCGGTATCCCGGGGTCCGCGGCGCGGGCCTTGTCGTGATATTTCCGGTACATGGTCGTGAACCGGTCCAGCGCCATGTCCCGGAAGTCGGTGCTCGCTTCGCCGACCAACAGAGATTCCACCAGGATCAGCCGCGCGAAATCCGGTTCGGACGCGATCACCGCGCAGAACGTGGTGATCACGGTGGCGATGCGGCAGCGCGGATCGGCATCCCGGGGCAGTTGTGCCAGTTCGTCGACGATCCGGGCGCGGATCATCTCCATACCCGTGTGGACAGCCTCGACGAAGCAATGCTCTTTGTTGCCGAAGTGTTCGTAGAAGGTGCTTCGCGATACGTGGGCACGGGCGACGATATCGGTGAGTGTCGTCGCGGAAAAGCCACGGGCGCCGACACATTCGACCATCGCGCCGATGAGTCGGCCCCGAGGGGTGCCGAGCGCCTGTGCGCGAACGCTGCGGTGGCGCTCGGCGAATTCCGCATCCATAACCGGCTCCGGTCGCCTACTTGGGTTCGATGTACTTCGGGAACACCGGCTCCGGCGCGGGTAGGGCCAGTCCGGCCTCGATCGGTGTGGCGATGTCGGCGAAGGTGCGCGCGGTCTGGCCGAGTTGGTCCAGAATCCGCCCGGCCGAACCCGGAATCACCGGCTGCACCAGGATCGACACGATCCGCAGCACCTCGAGGGTTACGTACAGCACGGTCGCCTCGCGGGCCACGTCCTCGGGCGTGCCCGATTTGGCCAGCGCCCACGGCTGCTGTGCGGAGAAGTACTTGTTCGTCTCGCCGAGGGTCAGCCAGATCGCCTCGAGCGCCAGATGTAGTTGCTGGCCGTCGAATTCGGTGCGGCAGCGCTCCAGCAAGCCGTTCGCGCGATCGAGCAGCTCCCGGTCGGCCTCGGTGAATTCGCCGGGAGTCGGGACGGTCGAATCGAAGTCGCGCGCCACCATCTTCAGGCTGCGCTGCACCAGATTGCCGTATTCGTTGGCCAGGTCGGTGTTGATCCGCCCGACGATGGCGTCGTGGCTGTAGGAACCGTCCTGGCCGTAGGAGATTTCGCGCAGCAGGAAGAACCGCACGGCGTCGAGGCCGTACTGGTCGACCAGCGCCAGCGGGTCCACCACATTGCCGACCGATTTCGACATCTTCTCGCCCTTGTTGAACAAGAAGCCGTGCACGAAAACGCGTTTCGGCAATTCGATACCCGCCGACATCAGGAAGGCCGGCCAGTAGACGGTGTGGAACCGGGTGATGTCCTTGCCGATGATGTGCACATTCGCCGGCCAGAACCGTTGGAAGGCGGCCGAATCGGTATTCGGGAATCCGACACCGGTCAGATAGTTGGTGAGCGCGTCCACCCACACGTACATCACGTGCGCCGGATCACCGGGCACCGGCACACCCCAGTCGAAGGTGGTGCGCGAAATCGACAGATCCTTCAGGCCGGCCTTCACGTAGCTGACGATTTCGTTGCGCCGGGTGGCGGGCAGAATGAAATCCGGTGTGTTCTCGTACAGTTCGAGCAGCCGGTCCTGATATTTCGACAACCGGAAGAAGTAGTTCGACTCCTCGGTCCATTCCACCGGGGTCCGGGTTTCGGTCGCCAGTCGCGTCCCGTCCTCGGTGACGGTGGTCTCCTCCTCGGTATAGAAGGCCTCGTCGCGCACCGAGTACCAGCCCGAATAGGTGTCGAGGTAGATATCGCCGTTGGCCTGCATACGCTCCCAGATCGCGATGCTGGCGGCGAGATGATCCTCGTCGGTGGTGCGGATGAATCGGTCGTAGGAAATGTCGAGCGCCTTGTCCATGCGTTCGAACACATCCGAATTGCGCGCGGCGTATTCCTCCACGGAGACGCCAGCGGCGCGCGCGGCCTGCTGCACCTTCTGGCCGTGCTCGTCGGTGCCGGTCATGAAGAACACGTCGTAGCCGTCGAGCCGCTTGAACCGGGCCAGCGTATCGGTGGAGATGTACTCGTAGGCATGGCCGATATGCGGCGCGCCGTTGGGGTAGGCGATCGCCGTGGTGATGTAGAAGGCCGGTGACGTGCGTTCGGGTGCGCTCATGGTGTGTCCACTCTAATCCGCCGCCGATAATCCCTCGCGTCGATATCCCGTCGTCCACTCCTCGCTCCCGCCGGGTTCACCTGCCGTCGGTGCGGTGTGTCTAATCTGGTCCGATGCCCGGTAAACGACCCGCACCCGAGCCGCCCGAACCGCTGTCGCCGTTGATCGACGCGCACACCCATCTCGATGCCTGCGGCGCCGAGGACGCGGAATCGGTTGCCGCCATGGTGGATCGGGCCGCCGCGGTCGGTGTCGGCCGGGTGGTGACCATCGCCGACGACCTGGATGCCGCCCGCTTCGCCGTCGACGCCGCGCACTGGGATCCGCGTGTGTACGCCGCGGTCGCACTGCATCCGACCCGGGCGAACGCCCTGGACGATGCCGCCCGCGCCGAACTGGAGAAGCTGGCCGCCGACCCCCGCGTGGTCGCCGTCGGCGAGACCGGGCTCGACTACTACTGGCCCGGCAAACTCGACGGCTGTGCCGATATCGAGGATCAGGTGGAGGGCTTCCGCTGGCATATCGACCTCGCGAAACGGCTGGGGAAGCCGTTGATGATCCACAACCGCGAGGCAGATCACGACGTGCTGGCGGTCCTGCTGGACGAGGGTGCGCCGGACACGGTGATCTTCCACTGCTTCTCCTCCGACGCCAATATGGCGCTGGCCTGTGTGGCCGAGGGGTATCTGCTCAGCTTCTCCGGGACGGTGAGCTTCAGGAACGCGCACGAATTGCGCGAGGCCGCGAAGCTGGTGCCGGACGAGCAGATCCTGGTGGAGACCGATGCGCCGTTCCTGACGCCGCACCCGTTCCGGGGCGCGCCGAACGAGCCGTACTGCCTGCCCTACACCGTGCGCGCCCTGGCCGAACTGCGCGAACAGGATCCCGCGGCACTGGCCGAGATCACGACCGCCAATGCCGAGCGGGTCTACCGGTTGCAGCGGGGCTGAGGCCGCACGCGTGCGGTGCGTCACATAACTCGCGACCGGAATGCGAGGTGTGCTCCAGTTCACTTACGATTGCGCGGTCGTGATATTTCCGGATCGTCGATATCGAATCGTGATGTGGAAATCCCCTGTTCCACGGCATGTAGTTGCCAGGGACTGACCCCCTCGTTATCGTATTGTGACCATGCCGGAGTTTCGGATATCCGCTCTCCAGCGGATCAACACGTCGCGCTCGCCGCTGCTCTACGCGGCGATCGCCGCGATGCTGATCACCCTGATCATCGGGGCGAGTCTGGCGATCGTCAGCCGCAAGACCGTCATCCTGGTCGTCGACGGTCAGCGCACGACCGTCACCACCATGGCCGCGAGTGTGAAGGGTGTGCTCAAGGCCGGCGGCTACAAGCTGGCCGGTAAGGACTCGGTGTCGCCGTCCGGGGATGCCGACGTCGTCAACGGTGCGACCATCACGCTCAATCGCGCCCGGCAGCTCTCGCTGACCTTCGACGGCAAGACCAAACAGGTGTGGACCACCGCGTACACCGTCGCCGACGCACTGTCTCAACTGCAGCTGCCCGGCGACGTTTTCGTCTCGCCCTCGCGTCCCACCCCGCTGCCGTTGCAGGGCGCCGTGCTGGCCGTCACCAGCCCGCGCACGGTGCAGCTGTCCGACAACGGTGAACCGATGAGCTACGTGCGGCTGGCGGCACCGACGGTCGGGGAGCTGCTGCAGGTACAGGGCGTGCCGCTGACCGGCGAGGACACCGTGGAGCCGGTGGCCGTCACCCCGCTGCACGACGGTATGAAGATCACCGTCACCCGCAAGCACACCGAGAAGGTCACCGAACGCGAACCTCTCGACCCGACCGAGAACGTCATCGAGGACACCGACCTCAACATGAGCCGGACCGTCGTCGAGAATCCCGGCAAGGCCGGGGTGCAGGACGTCACCTACGCCGTCTCGATCGTCAACGGCAAGGAAACCTCGCGTGAGGCCGTCGGGCATACCGTCGTCGTCCCCGCCCAGCCCAAGACCGTCCGCAAGGGCGCCAAGCCCGGTACCGAAGTTCCGCCCGTGCGCGACGGCGCGGTCTGGGACGCGCTGGCCAAGTGTGAATCCGGTGGCAACTGGGCGATCAATACCGGCAACGGGTATTTCGGCGGTATCCAGTTCGACCAGAGCACCTGGTCCCGGCAGGGCGGACTGAAGTACGCCGAGCGGCCGGATCTCGCCACCCGGGAAGAGCAGATCGCCATCGCCGAGGTGACGCGGGCCCGGCAGGGCTGGGGTGCCTGGCCCGCGTGCACGAGTCGCTTGGGGATCAGCTAGTCACATCAGGGCGCCGCCGTCGACGCGGATCTCCGAGCCGGTGATGTAGCGGCCGTCCTCGGAGGCGACCATGGCGACCACGCCGGCGACGTCGGCGGGTTCGCCCAGGGCGCCGCCGTTGAGCCAGCCGGTCAGGCGGGAGAAGAGGTTCCAGTCGGCGTCTTCGGGGGTTTGCAGATTGTTGGTGATTCCGCTGGTGATTCCGCCCGGGACGATGTTCACCGCGCGTAGGCCCTTCTGTGAATACTCCAGCGCGACCGCATGGGTCATCGCGTTCACCCCGCCCTTGGAGGCGGCATAGGCGGCCATATACGGATTCGCGCCGAGTGCCGCGGTGGAGGAGAAGTTCACGATCACCGGATGTTCGGACTGCAGCAGCGTCGGGATGGCCGCCTGCATCATCAGGAAGGTGCCGGTGAGGTTGATGCCGATCACCTGATTCCAGCTCTCGAACGCCATCTCGTGGGTGTGCGCGGTACGCATGATTCCGGCCGCGTTGACCAGCACGTCCAATCCGCCGAGATGGTCGACGGCCGCGGCGACGGCCGGGCGCACCGATTCCGGATCGGCCACGTCGACGGTGACCGTATGGAGCCGCTCGCGATCCGCGCCCACCTCCGCCACGGTCTCCTTCAGTCCGGGCTCGGAGATGTCGGCGCCCACCACATGCGCTCCCTCGGCGAGCATGCGCACCACGATGCCCCGCCCGATGCCCGAGCCCGCCCCGGTCACCACCACCCGTCGTCCCTCGTGCCTGCGCATCATTGCGGCCGTCCTCTCGTGCTGCTTCGGGTGCGGTGAGACCTGATGTGCCACCGCCTGTTCCGCGAGTACACCGAAACTAGAACGTGTATCAATTGACGTCAACGCTCCGCGACGCCCCGGCCTGGGGATTTCCGGACCGTGCGGTGTGTGCACCGTAAAATCAGCAGATCCCAGATGATGTGAGGTGCCATGCGGTTGTCGAAATGTTCGGCTCGAATGCGGTGGCCGCTCGTGGTCGCGGCCCTGTTCACCGCGTTGGCGCTCGGCTCGGTCGTCGCGGTGCCCGACGCCATTGCCGAGCCGGCCGGAACGACGGTGTCGGTCACCGCGCAGCCGGACGGCTGGCACGGTATGACCGGGGCGGCGCTACTCGACTATCGGACGACGACCTCGCGCGGTGAGCCCGTCCCCGCCAGCGGTGCGGTGTTCCTTCCGCCGGGCGAACCGCCCGCGGGTGGCTGGCCGGTGGTGGCCTACGACCACGGCACGAGCGGGCTCGGCATGGGATGCAGCGGCATCTCGAATCCGGGTACCGCGCCCTACCCGTCCGGCCGCGCCAAGGAAGACCGCATCCTGCAGTACTTCCAGTCCAAGGGATTCGCGGTGGTCGCGCCGGACTATCTCGGGCTGGGTGCGTTCGACACCGGTCCGCATCCGTATCTGGAACGGCAGTCCGAGGCGACCGCGACCATCGACCTGCTGCGGGCAGCGCGTGCGACCTATCCGCAGCTGTCGCGCACCTGGATCGCTGTCGGTGCGTCGCAGGGTGGTCAGGCCGCTCTGGGTACGGGTCATCTCCAGCAGAGCTATGCGCCCGACCTGGACTTCCGCGGGACCATCGCGGTCGACCCCGAATCGGATCTGGAGCACGTTCTGCCCATCGCCGGGCCGTGGGTGCCGAATATTCCGGAGATCGGCGACGGCAGCACCGCCTTCATCGCGGGAGTGCTCGTCGGAATGCGGGAAACCCGGCCCGATATCGACGTCGACAGCTATCTGAGCCCGCGTGGGCGCCAACTGCTCGACAGCATCGGCAGCCTGTGCCTGGACGGGATGATCGCGCAGGTCAACGGCGCATCGCTGGGCGATCTGCT
Organism: Nocardia nova NBRC 15556; assembly: GCF_001613005.1. Classification (GTDB taxonomy): domain Bacteria; phylum Actinomycetota; class Actinomycetes; order Mycobacteriales; family Mycobacteriaceae; genus Nocardia; species Nocardia nova. Next base: position 146,950 of record NZ_BDBN01000001.1, read on the forward strand.
GTCGCGGCCGCTGGGCGACCCGCGGTTCACGGCCGCGCTCACCGACTATCTGGCCGTGCCCACGAGCGGCTACGACGCTCCGATCCTGTTGCTGCTCAACGCCACCGACCGCACCGTGCCCTCGCCGCTGCACGCCGCGCTGGCCGCCCAGCTTGCCGCGAACGGCGTGAACTCGCAATCGGTGGTCGGCACCGGGCAGCACTGCGACCTGAATCCGCAGATGTGGGCGGCGATCGACGCGTTCGTCGCGCGGGTGCAGTCCACGCCGTACCGGCCCTAGCCGCACTGATACCTTGTCGGGCGTGTCCGAACCTGTGAGCGAAGCCCGTGGCCTGGCCGAACTGCTCGGTCCCGCCGAAGTGCGGGTGCTGGCGGAACGGTTCGGCGTGCGCCCGACCAAACAGCTCGGACAGAACTTCGTGCACGACGCCAACACCGTGCGGCGAATCGTCGCCACGGCCGGCGTCGGACGTGACGACGTGGTGCTCGAGGTCGGCCCCGGACTCGGCTCGCTGACCCTGGCACTGCTCGACGTCGTGGATCGGGTCGTCGCAGTGGAACTGGATCCGGTTCTCGCACAGCATCTTCCGGAAACCGTGTCCGACCGCGCCACCGGGCTCGCCGACCGGCTGACCGTGGTGCCCGGCGATGCGCTGCGCGTGTCGGCCACCGATATCCCCGGTGAGCCGACGGCGCTGGTCGCGAACCTGCCCTACAACGTAGCGGTACCCGTGCTCCTGCACCTGCTCGCCGAATTGCCCAGCATCCGAACGGCTTTGGTGATGGTTCAGGCCGAGGTGGCCGACCGGCTCTCCGCCGAACCCGGCTCCCGCATCTACGGCGTCCCGAGCGTGAAAGCCGGATTCTTCGGCGCCGTCCGCCGCGCGGGAGCCGTCGGCCGCCAGGTGTTCTGGCCGGTTCCGCAGGTGGAGTCGGGACTGGTCCGCATCGAGCGCTACACCGACCCACCGTGGTCGCTCGACACCGCCCACCGCGAGCGCGTGTTCGCCGTAATCGACGCAGCTTTCGCTCAGCGCCGCAAGACATTACGCGCCGCCCTGGCAGGGTGGGCGGGATCGCCCGCCGAGGCGGAACGGCGATTGGTCGCGGCGGGAATCGCGCCTACCGCGCGGGGGGAAACCCTCGACACAGCAGCCTTCGTACGCCTCGCCGAGCAGGGGTGACCAGATCAGGTCACGCCCTGGGATATCGAAGGCCTTCAGACCGTCGCCGACAACGCTGCCGCTATTGCTGATTCGATCAAGACGGCATCGGACACCGGTCAGCAGCAGGGCGATTGGACGTCGTTCCCGGTCAAATATCACATGATCAAAGTCAACTATCCCGGAGACTGAAGGCGAATCGGTATGCGTCGGAAATTGGTGTTTGCTGTCTGCGTGGCCGCCGTCGTCGTCCTCGGTGCGGTGGACTTCTATTACTCCACGGTCCGATACGAGGCGTGGACATGGATGTTCACGCCTCCGCCTCGTATCGACGGCACCGACTACGGTCGCGTTGCCGCGCCGGCCGACAGCGCCGAGCTCGACAAACTGCAGAACAGGTACGGAAAGCCGCACGACAGCGGACGCCGGTGGCCGCTTCCGTTCCGGATCGAGGAATCGTCGCGGCGTTGTGATTCCGAACCGTGGGTGTTGTACGTGCACGGATTCGACGGCAAGGTCTATCCGTACGTATTGAATTCAGGGTGTGTCTGAACGCACTGGACGACGGCTTCGTCGGTCAGAGCGATCTTTTCGCTGTGGCCGGCGGATTCGATGCGGACCGATACCGGTCCGGTGGCCGGGACGTCTTCCTCGGTGGGGAACCAGATTCGGCCCGACTGTGCCAGGATGAGCAGCCCGTCGTGGCCGCCTATCGGGGCGAATTCGGATAGTTGTGGCGGGAAGGGTGGGAGTTCGAAGGCCTCGGCGAGGTGGCGTACGGCCCGGCGCACGTCGGGCACGCCGATGCCGACCTCGCTGATCGACAACAGGTGCGGGGTTTCGCCCGGGCTGCCCGGGGTCGCTCGATCGGCCTGGCGCGCAATCAGTTCCAGCAGACTTCCGTCCGGCCCCCGGAAATACAGCGATCGAGAATCCCATCCTTCCGGGCCGTCGATGATGTCGGAACCGCCGACCGTGAGCAATTCGGTCCGCTGCCGCAACCAGCGGCGGGCCAGGTCGAAGTCGTGTGGCGAGATGCCGAACGCGAGATGGTGCACGCCGTCGAAGGCGGCGCCCGCGGTCACCCTCAATCTGCTGGAGCCGATCTCGACGACAACACCATCAGGCTGCGCGATCACCGGAAGCTCGAGCACGTCGCGGTAGAACTCCGCCGTGGCGTCGAGATGTGTTGTGGTGAGCTCGACTTCGAGGATCTTCATCGCGGCGCCCTTCGGTGGGAAACGGTCGCCTCCGACGCTAAAACCTGAACCGCGGTTAACGTCAAGATCAGGCAGCGGACCCGGGCAAAGGTGTGATGATCACATGCAACTCGGATCGTGTGGGCGGGAGTCCGCGGTCGGCAAGTCTTCTTGTGACCGGGGTGCCGGCGCGGCGGTGGCGGCGGGGTTGTCGCTCGGCGGGGTCAACGGGATCGGCAGCGGTATCGGGGGAGTGGCGGGGCGGTGGCGGGTGATCAGGACCGAGTAGGCGCAGAGGGACGCCATCACGGTGAATCCGCCGCTGACCAGTATGTTCTTATTTATCGAATTGCCGCTGACGAAGGGCGTGCCGATGGCGAGGAGTATCGAGCCCACCGCGCACAGTGCCAGGCTCGCCCGGAAGACCTGCTGTCTGTGGTCGTCGAGGGCGCGTGCGAGAAACATCGCGGCGATGCTGACGAACCAGATCACCAAACCGATCCCGAACAGGATGCTCATGTGGTCCCTGCCTTGTCCTCGTGCGCGGCCGGTCGCTGGGAAACAGGCCGACGCGACAGCGCATTCTTCTCTTCGGACGGAAAGTATGGCGGACCGGGGCGGGAACGCCGAATGTCCCGTCCGATCGGACGGGACATTCGGCGGATTCGTTCAGCGGAAGCGCCGCAGGCGCAGGCTGTTGCTCACCACGAACACACTCGACAGGGCCATGGCCGCACCCGCGAGCATCGGGTTGAGCAGTCCGGCCGCCGCCAGCGGAATCGCCGCCACGTTGTAGCCGAACGCCCAGAACAGGTTGCCCTTGATGGTGCGCAGGGTGGCCCGGGAGAGCCGGATCGCCGTGCCGACCGTCCGCAGATCGCCGCGGACGAGCGTGATGTCGCCGGCCTCGATCGCCACGTCGGTGCCGGTGCCCATCGCCAGGCCCAGGTCGGCCTGGGCGAGAGCGGCCGCGTCGTTGACGCCGTCGCCGACCATCGCGACGACCTTGCCCTGATCCTGCAGGCGCTTCACCACGTCGAGTTTGTCGGCGGGCAGCACCTCGGCGATCACCTCGTCGATGCCGACCTGATCGGCCACCGTGCGCGCGGTCGCGGCATTGTCACCGGTCAAGAGCACCGGCGTCAGTCCCAGCGACCGCATGTCCGCGATGGCCTCGGCGCTCGAGGCCTTGATCGCATCGGCGATGACCAGCACACCGCGCGCCTGCCCGTCCCAGGCCACCACGATCGCCGTACGCCCGGCGGTCTCGGCTTCGGACTTGGCCTGCGCCAACGACTCCGGCAGCGGGATCGACCAATCCGCGAGCAGTTCGGTGCGGCCGATCACGACCGCGCGCTCCCCGACCAGACCCTGCACGCCCTTACCGCCGTGGCTCACGAACTGCTGCACCGGCTCCTCGGCCAGACCCTGTTCGGCGGCGCCCCGCACCACCGCCCGGGCCACCGGGTGTTCGGATCCGTGTTCCACCGCCGCGGCGACGGCCAGCAGCTCGTCGCGATCCTGGCCCTCGGCCGGGATGACCTCGGCCAGCGACATGGTGCCGGTCGTGACCGTTCCGGTCTTGTCCAGCACGACGGTGTCGATGCGCCGGGTCGATTCCAGCACCTGCGGACCCTTGATCAGGACGCCGAGCTGGGCGCCCCGGCCGGTGCCGACCAGCAGTGCGGTAGGTGTGGCCAGGCCGAGCGCGCACGGGCAGGCGATGATCAGCACCGCGACCGCCGCGCCGAAGGCCACCGCCACCGCGGCGCCGCTGCCGAGCCAGAAGCCCAGTGTGGCAACCGAAATCGCGATCACGATCGGGACGAACACGCCGGCGACCCGGTCGGCCAGCCGCTGCACGGGCGCCTTGCCGTTCTGCGCCTCTTCCACCAGTGCGGCCATCTGCGCCAGCTGGGTGTCGGCGCCGATCCGGGTGGCCCGCACGGTCAGCACCCCGCCGGCGTTGACGGTCGCGCCGATCACCGGATCGCCCGGGCCCACCTCGACCGGCACCGATTCACCGGTCAGCATGCTCATGTCGATAGCCGAATTGCCGTCGGTGACCACACCGTCGGTGGCGACCTTCTCACCCGGACGCACCAGGAACACATCGTCGACGCGCAACTCCGACACCGGAATTCGGTGTTCGACGCCGTCGCGCAGTACCGCCACATCCTTGGCGCCGAGTTCCAGCAGCGCTCGCAGTGCCGAACCGGCCCGCTCCTTGGCACGGGTCTCGAAATACCGCCCGGCCAGGATGAAGACGATCACACCGGCCGCGACCTCGAAGTAGATGTTCGACGCCGACGCGGAGCGCTCGACCGCGAAGCTGAAGCCGTGCTTCATACCCGGCATTCCGGCATCGCCGAAGAACAGCGCGTACACCGACCACGAGTAGGCCGCCAGGGTGCCCAGCGAGATCAGGGTGTCCATGGTGGCGGTGGCGTGCCGGGCGTTGATCCACGCGGCGCGATGGAAGGCGGCGCCGCCCCAGAACACGACCGGCGTGGCCAGCGTCAGCGAAAGCCATTGCCAGTTCCGGAATTGCAGCGCCGGAATCATCGCCAGGGCGATGACCGGAAGCGCCAGCGCGAGGCTCACCAGCAGCCGATGCCGCAGTTGCCGTAGCGGCGAATCGGTGGAAACCTCTTCGGCCGCAGCGGTGTGCGCGGGACGCGTGTCGTGGACGGTGGCGGTGTAGCCGGTGTCGACGACACGTTCGATGAGTTGATCCGGCGTCACCGTTTCGGGGAAGCTGACCTTCGCCTTCTCGGTGGCGTAGTTGACCGTGGCGGTGACGCCCGCGATCCGGTTCAGTTTCTTCTCGATGCGTGCGGCGCAGGAGGCGCAGGTCATGCCACCGATATCCAGCTCGACGGAGCGCTCTGTCGTGGGCGCGCTCATTGGTGACCTCCTCCGTGCTCTCCGTTGTTGTGCTCGTTGTCGTGGTGCCCGCTCTGCTGCCCGGTTACCGCCTCGGCGGTGAATTCCGCCGTGTGAACCGCGCCGCCGTGGGCGAAGTCCAGGTAGAGCCGGAAGGCGCCGGTACTGGGCGCTTGGGCGTGGAAGGCGACCCGCGGCCCGGCGGGTGTCGAGCCGACCTCTCCTTCGGGATGAACATGAAGGTAGGACAGATCGTTCCCGCGCAGTGCGACCAGATGCCCGTAGGCACCCAGATAGGGTTGCAGATCGGTGACCGGCCGCCCGTCGCGGGTGACGGTGAATCCCACCTCGCCGCCGGCGGTCGAGAGATCGCCGTCCATGCGAACCTGGTAGCCGTCGACGGTGGTGGTGCGCGAGACCGGCGGCAGGGGCCGATCGGCGGTCGCGCCGGTCACGGTGACGGTGCGGCTGAGCACCAGTTCATCCGGCGCCGCCGTGGGCCGGGAATCTGCGAAGATGCGATAGGTGCCCGGCTGGGCCCACGTCCAATCGATCGACCAGGTGCCGGTGTCGTCGCGGACCGGGTGCACGTGCCGGTATTCGGTGGTATCGGAGCGGACGGCGATCAGATGCAGGTCCTGCTCGTGCAGATCGGTGTACTGGGTGACCGGTGCGCCGTCGGGGCCGGTGATCCGGAATCGGAGGGTGCCGGGGGTCCGAGGTTCGGTAGGTGCGCTCACCTCGGAGAGGGTGTATCCCTCCTGGGTGGCCTGAAGTCCGGTGCCGTGGCCGGGAGCCGGCTCGGCCGGATCGCCCACCAGGGCGCCGATGCCGAGCGCGGCCCCGAACAACACGACCAGTCCGCCGCCGAATGCCGCGAACTTCAGTCTGTCGTTCATTCAGCTCGCCACCTGATATCCCGCCTCGTCGACGGCGGCGACGACCTCGGCGTCCGTCAGCGGTGCGGCGGATTCGACCTGGACGCGGCCGGAGGCGAGGTCTACGTCGACGCTGGTGACGCCGTCGATCTTGCCGATCTCCTTCTGCACCGACGCCACGCAGTGGCCGCAGGTCATCCCGGTGACGGTGTAGGTGCTGGTAGCCATGATCGCTTCCTTCGCTCGCTCTTATACGGTGAGGGGGTATCCCCTGACATCAATGAACATACCCCCCATGGGTACCCGGCGCAAGGGGGACGACGGGGAATTTCGCCCGCGGTGGCGCGCATCTCCGGCGACACCCGTCCGCGCAGGTAATCGGCCTGGCGTCGGCCGGCAATTCGGCGTCGGCTGCCTGGCGCGGCGGCCGGTGTCCGGCGAGTCCCCAGCTGCGGGAGCCCCGCGTCGCGCGGCAAACCGACCGTTTGCCGCGCGGACGGATAACCTAGCCCCGTGCTGTCTGTAGTACCCAGTTCCGTGGTCGTCCGCGCCCCCTCCAAGGTGAACCTTCATCTGGGGGTCGATGACCTGCGTAGCGACGGATACCACGAACTGACCACGGTCTTCCAGGCGTTGTCGCTGGCCGACGATGTGCGGATCGCTCCGGCCGGATCGCTGGCCGTGACCGTGCACGGGGAGGGCGCCGCCCAGGTGCCCACCGATCGCACGAACCTGGTGTGGCAGGCCGCCGTCCGGCTCGGACATCTGGCCGGCCGCGCTCCGCTGGTGGAGATCGAGATCGAGAAGGGTATTCCGGTGGCCGGGGGGATGGCCGGCGGCAGCGCGGATGCTGCCGCGACGCTGGTGGGGCTCAACGAATTGTGGGGGCTGGAGATGTCGCGCGACCAGTTGGCCGAGGTCGCGGCCGAACTCGGCAGCGATGTGCCCTTCGCGCTGCACGGCGGCACCGCACTGGGCCGCGGACGTGGCGAGAAACTGCTTCCGGTGTTGTCGCGCAACACTTTTCACTGGGTGCTGGCATTGGCGAAGGAGGGGCTGTCGACGCCGAAGGTATTCGGCGAACTGGACCGGTTGCGCGAGAACGGCGATCCGCCGCGCCTCGGCGACCCGCAGGAATTGCTGCAGGCGTTGGCCTCCGGCGACCCCACCCAGCTCGCGCCCCTGCTCGGCAACGATCTGCAGGCCGCCGCCCTGTCGCTGAATCCGGCCCTGCGCCGCACCCTGCGTGCCGGCGTCGAGGCGGGCGCCCTCGCCGGAATCGTCTCCGGTTCGGGGCCCACCTGTGCCTTCCTGTGCGGTAGTGAGGACGATGCGGTGGAGGTCTCGGCCGAACTCTCCGGCGCCGGGGTGTGCCGCAGCGTCCGCACCGCGACCGGTCCGGTGCCCGGTGCGCGTGTGCTGGCCGACGGGCGTCACTGACCGGACGTGACGAGCCGGCGCCGATCGTCGCGTGCGGGTCGGCGCCGGCCGGTAGCTACGTACGACCGTTCAGCTGAGAGTGTCGGCGAGGCGGTCGACCTGTTCCGGGTCTCGCCCGTAGCAGTAGAAGATCACTTCGTCGGCGCCCAGATCGGCGAATTGCTTTGTGACCGTGCGGATCTGCTCCGGTGTGGTGAGCATGCCCTCGACCATGTTCGCGCCGTAGTCGCTGAAGGCGTAGTACGCCGACATGGCGGCGCGGGCGTCGTCGATGACGTGCCGCGGACCCAGGGCCACGTTGACCTGCGCGACGATGCGCGGTGAACCCGGGCGATCGTAGTCGCGCCAGAACCGCCGCACGGTGTCGAACAGGCCCGGCGCCCACGAGGGTGCGGCCGCGGCGAGGAATCCGCCGCCCCAGCGTGCGACGCGTTCCAGCGCGGCGGGCTGGAATCCGCCGAACAGCAGTTCCGGACCGCCGGAGGTGTGCGGCAGCGGGCCGATCGCGGCGCAATTCTCGCTGTAGGGTTCACCGGACCAGAGTCTGCGCATCGTCGCGATCTGCTCGTCCAATCGCTTTCCGCGCGTGCGCAATTGCGTCCCGGACGCTTCATGGTCGTCGGCGCGGCCGCCGACACCGAGCCCCAGGGTGAATCGGTCGCCCGAGAGCCGGTCGAGGGTGGCGACCTGTTTCGCGAGCAGCGCGGTCTCCCGCAGTGGCGCGAGGAGCACTTCGGTCTGCAATCGGATCCGCTGCGTCGCACCGGCCAGATGCGCAAGTGTCACAAGGGGTTCCGGATTGTCGTAGACCAGTCGATCGAGCAGTCCGAGGGTGGAGAACGGGCCCGATTCGGCCCGCTCGGCCCATGCGACGAGTGACTGTGGGGCGGCGATCGGCAGCCCGATGCCGACCTTCACGCCGTGGGCTGTGCGCAGTGCGTCCGGCTGCCCGGAACTGTCGCCTGCACGGTCGCCGGGTGACGAGGTGGCAATGGCGGATGACGAGTCGGTCATGAGAATCCTCCGAATGTGGGGTCGGCAAATCAGCGCCGCCCACTCCGCGCCCTCACGAGGCGGGGCTCCCGCACTACGGCCATACTTCTGGAGAGCCCATTTGGATTGCCCGCAGAGTACCTATGCCTCAACCTTTTTCGCAACCGCGATCCATGTGTGGAGCCACGCGGTACCGCTGCGGTTCGGTCCGCCGCAGAGGAGGGACACGGCCGCAGTGGGACGGTTACGGTAAGCGCGGAGCCGAGAACCGTGTGCATGTGTGGCCGCGCCGCCATCCGCGTGCGTTTGGTGTGATCCGCGAGAGGCGGGCTCGCGCCCGGTTCACCCGCGCCGGAAGTGCGCACCCTCGTGCCGTAACCTTCACGGGTGAAGCCGACGGGCGTGGTCCCGCCGCTGCGGGAGCGCAGCCGGCGCGCGCGACGCGGCCGGATCCGCCGAGCTCGTGGCACACCCGGAGGCCCCGCCATACTCGGAGAGGACTGACCCCTTGGCGAATCTGATCAATCTGGAGCAGGTCCACAAGAGCTTCGGAATCACCCCGCTGCTGGACAATGTGTCCCTCGGCGTGCAGGAGGGTGAGCGGATCGGGGTCGTCGGTCTCAACGGCGGGGGGAAGACCACACTGCTCGAGGTGCTGACCGGGCTCGAGCAGCCCGACAGCGGGCGGGTGAGCCGGATCAACGGCCTGCGCATGGCGGCGGTGACTCAGCGCGGTGTGCTGCCGGAAGGGGCCACCGTCGGCGAGGTGGTGCTGGCCGGGCTCGCCGAGGACGCGCGCACGGACGGCGTCGCCGAACACGAGTGGGCCGCCAATCCGCGCATCCGCAGCGTGCTCGACGGTATCGGCATCGCGGATCTGGGCATGGACACCTCGGTCGCGAATCTGTCCGGTGGCGAGCGCCGCCGTGTGGCGCTGGCCGCCGCGCTGGTGCGCGAACTTGATCTGCTGGTCCTCGACGAGCCGACCAACCACCTCGACGTCGAGGGTGTGCAGTGGCTGGCCGAACATCTGCTGGCGCGCCGCAGCGCACTCGTGGTGGTCACCCACGATCGCTGGTTCCTCGACACCGTCGCCACCCGCACCTGGGAAGTGGTGGGCGGCAAGGTCGAAAGCTATGAGGGCGGCTACAACGACTGGATCTTCGCCCGCGCCGAGCGGGCCCGCCAGGCCGATGCCACCGAGGCGCGCCGCCGCAATCTGGCCCGCAAGGAATTGGCCTGGCTGCGTCGCGGACCGCAGGCCCGTACCTCGAAGCCACGCTACCGAGTCGAGGCCGCCGAGGCCCTGATCGCCGATGTGCCGCCGCCGCGCGACACCGTGCAGCTGGCCTCCTTCGCACGGAAACGCCTGGGCCGCGTGGTGATCGAACTCGAGGACGCCACCCTCACCACCCCCGACGGCCGCGAATTGGTGCGCGATCTGACCTGGCGGTTGGCGCCGGGAGAGCGGGTCGGCCTGGTCGGGGTGAACGGATCGGGCAAGACCACCCTGTTGCGCGCTCTCGCCGGTGACGCGGAACCGGCGGCCGGTAAGCGGATTCAGGGCCAGACCGTCCGGATCGGCTGGCTGCGGCAGGAACTCGACGATCTACCCACCGACATGCGGGTGCTGGAAGCGGTGTCCGATGTCGCCGAGCGAACCTGGCTGGGAGACAAGGAGATCAGCGCCGGGCAGCTCGCCGAACGGCTCGGATTCACACCGGCCAAACAGCGCACTCCGGTCGGTGACCTGTCCGGCGGTGAGCGCCGCCGCCTGCAACTGACCCGCATCCTGATGAGTGAGCCGAACGTCCTGCTGCTCGACGAGCCCACCAACGACCTCGACATCGACACCCTGCAGCAACTCGAGGACCTGCTCGACGGCTGGCCCGGCACCCTGGTCGTGATCAGCCACGACCGGTATCTGATCGAGCGCATCAGCGACTCCACCTGGGCGCTGTTCGGCGACGGCAAGCTCACCAACCTGCCCGGCGGGATCGAGGAGTACCTGCGTCGCCGCGCGGCCCTCGCCGACACCGCGCGCCGCCCCACCGGAACCTCCGCACCGACCGAAACTTCCGCTCCCGCAACCGATTCCGCCGCCTACCGCGCCGCGCGCAAGGAGTTCGGCCGGCTGGAGCGGACCCTGGAGAAACTCGGCGAGCGGGAGGAACGCCTGCACACCGCACTGGCCGAAGCCGCCACCGATCCGGAGAAGCTGGTGAGCCTCGGCGCGGAACTGAAGCAGGTGCAGGCCGAGAAGGAATCAACCGAGATGCGCTGGTTGGAACTCGCCGAAGAGGTGGGGTAGGCAGTTACGACCGTCGGCGGCGGCCGGGGCCTCCGGCCTCACCACAGGTGCAGGAAGTCCCGAACGTCGTCGTATCCGTCGAGAGCCCGGCCGTCGACATCCGAAGGGTCCGCTTCGGCCCGGGCCGCAAGGGATTTCACCAGCGCCACGGCGTCGACACCGAGGTGGCCGAATCGTCGCGCGGTGTGCCCCAGGCACAGTACGGCCAGCCCGAGCAGTGGACTTCCCGAGACTGCGCGCGTCCCGACCTGCATACACCAGTGTTCGACGAAATCTCGGTCCTCGTCGTTCAACGCGCTTCCGACCAGGACGTCCGCGGCCTCCCCTTCGGCGGTGCGATCGCGCAGGGCCCGCTCCAATGTCTCGACCACGACCGCATGCGGTAGCGCGGGCGGGTTGTGGAATGTCCGATGAGTGTGCGCGGTGGTCCTATCGCGTTTCAGAGCGCGTGGCCCAGTGGCGGCACCGGCAGGCACGCACAGGTGAAATCCGTGCCGAACGAGGTGAGCGCGATGCTGCGGTAGGCGACCTTGGTGCCGAATCCGCGCTTGAGCAACCGCCGCACCTCGGGCTGTGATTCGAGCAACTGATAGCGGGCCGGGTTGTCCAGCTGATCGCCCTCGACGGTGATGAGGCCGAGGCGGCGCAGATTGGTCAGATAGGTGATCGCCCGGTCGGGGAAGCGCAGCGCCGCGGTCTCGCCGATCAGCGACATGCCGACCTCGATGCGCTGGGTGCCCGAACTCAACGGCCGCCCGGTGCGGATGTCGAGCGCCGGCTGCGGCCCGTCGAGGTAGAGGAAGCGCAGGATCCGGGCCTCGTCGGGAGCCAGTTCGGCGAGGATGCGCGCGAAGGCCGGATGGTCGCTGTCCTCGCAGTGCACATCGGCCGAGCGGCGCAGCAGTTCGGCGCCGCGATCGCGCAGGCTCGGCGCCGAGCCGGTGGGGGCGCCCGCGGGTGCGGCATCGATACCGAGCGCCCGCCGCACCGAGTCGCGAACCTGCTCGCCGGCCTCGGAGAGCACATGCCGCGGCGGCTGCCCGGACATGCTGCCGCGCACCACCGTGGCCGTCACCCCCACTGCGGTGCCCAGGCCCCAGGCCGCGGCCTCGGTCACCGCGGAGAGCGCCACCCGCACCACACCGGTCGTGGTGCGCACGGGACCCGCCCAGCCCGGGCGGGCATCCTCGGACAGCATCAATTCGGCCGACCGGCGCGCGACGAGGTCGGTGGAGCGTGCGTCCGGGTCGGGGAAGACCGTCTCGATTTCGGTCGCACCGGTACCGGCCGCCGCGTCGGCGCCGGATTCGGCCACCACCTCGGCGTATTCGATCGAAAACTCGGCGCCGTCACCGGTTTCCGGCGCGGATCCGCTCACAGCCATACGTTCGCTACTTCCGTTCCGAAGATCAGAAGATGAGCGTAACCGGCGATGAGCCCCAGCACACCGCCATGGACGAACAAAAGCCACTCGTCCTGTTTGATCGCCGCGCGCAGCATGTCGACGAAGTCCGGCGGTTTCAGCGCCGCCATCTGCTTGGCGATGTACTGGCTGACCTGCCGGCTCTGCTGGGCGTTGAATCCGGGATCGGCGAAGGCGGCCGGTGCCAGCGATTTGGCCTCGTCGGTGAAGCGGTTCTGCAGGGTCGCGTAGTCGCGACTGCCGATCACGAACTTCAGCGCCCCGCGCATCGGCCCGAGCGCGCGGTCGGTGGCCGGGCGCAGGGTGTCCTCGAGAACCTGCATGGTGCGGTCCGAGCGCGGGCCGTTCAGCAGTTCGTCACCGACATTGGCGATCGTGATGATCTGGGTGGCCACCAATTCGGCATAGCCCTCGGTGATTTCGGGCTGCCGCTTGATCAGCAGACCCTGCCGCCACGGGCACCACCACTTCGGATAGGCGGGTTCGAAGATCATGTTGAGCCCGATCCAGTTGACCACCCAGCCGATGATCACACCGCCGACCGGCAGCACCACCAGCGGCGACCAATGCGTCAGATGCAGCACCGCGACGAGCACCAGACCCATCGGCGCGCCGAAATAGAAGCCGAAGTTCTGCATGAACCGCAACTCCTTGGCGCCCAGCACCTGAAATACGGTGTTGAGCAACTGCGGCCGCGATTGGAAATATCGGATCACCATCTGTTTGACATCGAGCAGTTGTTCGATGTTCGACCCGAGTTCGTCGGTCAGTTCCTTGAGGATATCCGGAAGTTGTTCCCGGACCCGCTCGTGTACCAACTCCCGGACCTGCGCGGGCAGGTTGTACCAGAGCTGCGGATGTTCCCGGCGGGCAATCTCCTCGACGATGTCGCGGATCTGCGACTGCGCCATATCGGTCAGATGCGCGGCCAGTTCATCGGGCTCCAGTTCGCGATAGAAGTCGGCGACGCTGCCGAGTTTCGAGAGCCCTTTGTCGACCGCGATCGAGGCCATCTTGTCCGCGCGCGAGGGCACGATTCCCTGCCAGCCCATGCGGCCGTCGTACTGCAGCAGCGGCAGCACCTGAATGCGCTTGGGAAGATAGGGGAACAACCATTTCAGACCCGGTACCCGAAACCCGTGAAAGCGTAGCGGCTTGAACAGCATCAGGATGCCGGTCCAGTTGGTGATATAGCCGATGACACCCGTGAAGAGGGGGATCGTGATCAGTTCCAGCAAAATCGTCGGGTGAAAACCCAGCAAACTATCCAGCACGACACCCTCCTGCCGACCCCTTACCGGTGACCGCCGTCACACCGGCACTACAACGTACCCCGTCGGCCAGGCGAACCTTACTGTGAATTCCGGAAACGGGTCCAATTGCGACCGGAGCGACGCGGCCGGAGGCGGCAGCGAGCGTAACCACGGAGGCCGCCGCGGAAGTCGCCATCCAATTCGGGTTTGGAAGCCGCTACACGGTAGCGTATCGGCGGAGACTTCGATCACATCGTGCGATCGGAATGTCGCACCGGACAGCGGCAGCCGCAAGAATGACCGGAACCACATTCATGCCGCTATCGCTGTGCGGGTGTCGGCGCTCATGGCCGAGAGCCGCCGAACATGGCCGGTGGCCTTCGGGGTGCGGTAAGAATATGTGAGCGGATTCGTTCACCTGGCGATATTCGGAGAATGACGTGACAGACGACAGGACCGGACAGGATGTGGTCCGACCCGGTTCCCGCGCTGTGGAACGCAGCTCGGACGTGGAGAAGCGGCAGATCAGCAACGAAGCCCGCATGATCCGCGGCGTCTTCCGGGCTGCCGGCCTGGCAGCCGGGACCGCGGTCCGCGGCGGCCAGTGGGCCGTCGGCACCGGTCTGGAGGTCACCAAGCAGATCGCCCAGGCCGCGCTGGACGGCGAATCCTCCACCGAGATCGCCGAACGCACCGGAGCCGCACTGCAGTCCGTCGCCCGCAGCGTCCTCGGCGTCACCGAGGGTTCGGTGCGCGAGATCGTCAGTTACGTCCCCACCAACGGCCAGGCGCCCGGCCCGTCGACCGGCGGGCTGGTCCGCTCCTCGACCCTGGTCGATCTGCGCCGCCGCGGCGACAATCTGCTCGCGCGCTCGGCCGATGTGTACTTCACCGAGGAAGTCCATCCGGCCTACGACCGCATTCTCGATCAGCTGTCCTCGGACGAGGCGCGGATTCTGCGGTTCATGGCCATCAACGGCCCGCAGCCCTCGGTCGACGTGCGCACCAACCGGCCGCTGGGGATCGGTTCCGAGCTGGTCGCGGGAGATCTGACCTCGGTGCCGGAGCAGGCCGGCGTGCGGTATCCGGACCGGTCGCGGCTGTATCTGATCAACCTGAACCGGCTCGGTCTGCTGACCACTTCCGACGATCCGGTGGTGTTGAGCCGTTATATGGTGCTCGAGGTCCAGCCGATCGTGGAATCGGCGCTCAAGCAGGCCGGCCGGGTGCCCAAGATCGTGCGAAAGAGCTTGCGCCTCACCGAATTCGGCGAGGACTTCTGCAAGACCTGCTTCACCATCAACGGGTCCTGACCCGCGGCTGCCGGTCAACGCTGTGTAGCGATACGATACAGATTTTCCGATCTGCGCAGATTCGCCGGATCCGGTGGGATTGTTGAGGTATGGATTCCGATGCCGTCTCCGCGATCAGCCGGCTGAAGTTCCGGTACCTGAGAGCACTCGACACCAAATCGTGGGAAGACTTCGCCGACACGATGATCCCGGAGGCGACGGCGACCTACAGCGAGTACCTGCAGTTCGAGTCGCGTGATGCGTTCCTGGCGTTCATGCGCAATACCCTCGGGCCCCACGTCATCACCGAACATCGGTGCGACCATCCCGAGATCGATATCGACGGCGATTCGGCGACCGGCACCTGGTACCTGGCCGACACCGTGCTCATTCCCGGTCACAACATGCTGCTGCGCGGGGCGGCGTTCTACAACGACCGGTATGTGCGCTGCGACGACGGCCAGTGGCGTATCGCCCACACCGGATACGAGCGGACCTACGAGGTGGTGCTGTCGCTGTCGGACCTGCCGAGTCTGCGCCTGACCGCCAGCCGGTGGGGCGTGATCACCGGTGAACCGGGTTCGGTGCCCGATATCCCGGCCGTGGTGTCGAATATCGAGGACACTCCGGGCGGGTCGGTCGAGGAAGAACCGGACGAGGCGATCGGCTGAGTTTTCGGCGACGGCTTCGCCGACGCGGGTTTTCGGCCCCCTGGGCCTCGATTTTTCCCTCCTCCGCTCAGTCGCTGCGCTCCCTCGCTCCGTCAGTCCAAAATCGAGGCGGGCCGAAAACCACCAAGGTCTACGATGCGCCAATGGTGAACCGGCCGTACCGGTTTATCGGCGATCTGGCGGGGCCCTGCGTGATCCGGCCACGCAGTCAGTCCGCGGTCGCGACGAGGGGTTCCAGGGTCAGGCCCGACATTTCCTTCTCGATGTACTGCAGCCGCCACTTGTCGCTGAACAGGGCCAGGATCACGCCGTCGGTGCGGGTGAAGACCTCGACACCGCGCTGGCGGTCCAGCTCCGGCGAGGAGGCGGCGTCGGTGCGCCGGGCCAGCTGATAGGGCAGGAAGTCCAGCTGCGTTTCGACGTTGAATTCGGCCTGCATGCGGGCGGTGACCACCTCGAACTGCATCGGGCCGACCGCCGCCAGCACCGGAGAGGCGTCGCCGCGCAGATCGTTGCGCAGCACCTGCACCACGCCCTCGGAGTCGAGCTGATCGATGGCCTTGCGGAACTGCTTGTACTTGCCCGCGCTACGCGCGCGCAGGGTGGCGAAATGTTCCGGCGCGAAGGACGGAATCGGCGGGAACTCCACCTTTTTGTCCACGAACAGCGTGTGCCCGGGGGCGAGGGCGGTCGCGTTGACCAGACCGACCACATCGCCGGGGTAGGCGGTGTCGACGGTGGCGCGTTCGCGGCCGAAGACGGTGAGCGCGTATTTGGTCGCGAACGGGCGTCCGGTCTGGGCGTGCGTGACGACCATGCCGCGCTCGAATTCTCCGGAGACGATGCGCATGAACGCCAGCCGGTCGCGATGCGCGGCGTCCATACCGGCCTGCACCTTGAAGACGACCGCGCTGAACGGGTCGGCCGGCTCTCGCGGTGCGCCGTCGACGTCGGCGCGCGGGCCGGGCGGCGGGGCCAGCGCCACCAGGGTGTCGAGCAGTTGGCGCACGCCGAAGTTCAGCACCGCCGAGGCGTAGATGACCGGTGAGGTCTGCCCGGCGAGGAACAGTTCCTGATCGTGGTCCTGGCCGGTGGCCGAGAGCAGTTCGCTCTCCTCGGCCGCGGTCTCCCACGGTTCGCCCTCGCGAGCGGCGGCCTGCTCGGGCGAATACGACTCCTCCGGCGCGATGGTCGCGCCACCCGCGGTGCGGGTGAAGTGGATGTATTCGGTGGCGGCGCCCTCGGGACCGCGGCGCAGCAGGCCGCGGAAATCACCCGCGATGCCGACCGGCAGGAACAGCGGCGTGGGGGTCAGGCCGATTCGCTCGCTGATCTCGTCGAGCAGTTCCAGCGGCGCCCGTCCCGGGCGGTCCCACTTGTTGATCACGGTGATCACCGGGATGCCGCGGTGGCGGCAGACCTGGAACAGTTTGAGGGTCTGCGGCTCCAGGCCCTTGGCGGCATCGATGAGCATGACCGCGGCGTCGACGGCCGTCAGCACCCGGTAGGTGTCCTCGGAGAAATCGGAGTGGCCGGGCGTGTCGACCAGATTGATCACGCACTCGCCGTACTCGAACTGCAGCGCCGTCGAGCTGACGGAAATACCGCGTGCCTTCTCCATTTCCATCCAGTCGGAAACGGTGGATCTCCGGCCGGATTTTCCGTGGATGGCGCCGGCCTCGGAAATCATCTTCGCGTGCAGGGCCAGGGCCTCGGTGAGCGTCGATTTACCCGCGTCGGGATGGGAGATCACCGCGAAGGTGCGCCGCCGTTCCGCCTCCTGCGCCACCCGCCCGGATGTGGTCGTGCTGGCTGAGGGGGAATTCACCGATCGGCTCCTCTTCGCGGGACAGGGCAAAGCATCAGAATACGGGAACAGGCCCGTCCGGCCCGCGCCGGGCGGCCAGTGCCGTGGGGAAAGCCGCCGGTCAGGGCCGGTGTGCTGGGCATCCGGTAGGTGCCAGGTCAGTCGGCCGGGTGTCGGGCGACCGTTCGCAGCACCAGCCGGCGCGGCGGTCGAGATTCTGGAATCCGGCGGGGTGTGGGGCATTCATCCGGAAGGGACCCGCTCGCCGGACGGCCGGGTCTATCGCGGCCGCACCGGGGTGATCCGGGTGGCGATGCGTTCCGGCCGCCGCTACGTGGATTGCCATGCCGCGCACTTCCGCGCCGAATCCGCCTGAACCGGCCGGGGCCGACGATGGACTGGTGTCCGTTCGGCGTGCAATACCGCATCGGGGTGCGGCGCGGAAGCGGTTTCCGCTACATGCTATTGTTCTCAGGTTGTCTCGGCGAGGGTGTCGCACCCAGTGCACACCGTGATCGACGCGGCTCGGCTTCCGGCCGTTGTCGTGCGGTCATCGCCCGACGAGCAGACCCTTTCGCCAGGGCCGTCCGAATCAGGACAGTACCTGGCCAGCACACCGTCCGCCCCGGAAAGCCGTAGGAGAGTATTTCAGTCATGTCCGACGTCAGCGTCCTCGCAGCTCAGACCCGCACCGAATTCGGCAAGGGCGCCGCGCGCCGCACCCGTCGCGACGGCAACGTTCCCGCCGTCCTGTACGGCCACGGTGAGGCGCCGAAGCACCTGGCGGTCAACGCCCAGGCCTTCGCCGCGATCCTGCGCGAGCACGGCACCAACGCCGTGCTGGAGCTGGAGATCGACGGCAAGAAGGAGGTGGCGATGACCAAGTCGGTGGTCGTGCACCCCATCCGCCGCTACATCGAGCACGCCGACCTGCTGATCGTCAAGCGCGGCGAGAAGGTCGTCGTCGACGTGCCGGTCGTCCTCACCGGCGATGCCGCCGCGGGAACCCTGGTCACCCAGGAGGCTACCGTGCTGTCGGTCGAGGCCGAGGCCATGAAGCTGCCCGAGTCCATCGAAATCTCGATCGAGGGCGTCGAGGCCGGCACCCAGATCACCGCCGGCGAGATCGAACTGCCGAAGGGCACCACCCTGGCCGGTGACCCGGAGGCCCTGATCGTCAACATCATCGTCGCTCCGGCCGCCGAGGCCGTCGAGGGCGAGGGTGCGGGCGAGGCCGAGGGTGAGGCCGAGAGCGCCGAATAATTCGGTCGCTCAACGGATTTCGATGACGGAATCTGATGACGGAATCTACTGCCCCCGCGCTCGTGGTGGGCTTGGGTAATCCCGGGCCCGAATACGAGCGCACCAGGCACAATGCCGGTTTCCTGGTCGCCGATGTGCTCGCCGAGCGCATCGGCGGCCGGTTCACCGTGCACAAGAAGTCGGGCGCCGATCTGCTCGAAGCCCGGCTCGACGGGCGCAAGATACTGCTGGCCAAGCCGCGTACCTACATGAATCTGTCCGGCCGCCCCGTCGCGGCGCTGGCCCGGTTCTTCTCGGTTCCGCCCACCGAGGTCATCGTCGTGCACGACGAACTGGATCTGCCCTTCGGCAGCATCCGGCTCAAACGCGGCGGCGGCGAAGGCGGTCACAACGGCCTGCGTTCGATCTCGAATGCCCTGTCCACCAAGGACTATCTGCGGGTCCGGTTCGGTGTGGGCCGCCCGCCCGGCCGACAGGATCCGGCCGATTTCGTACTCAAACCGTTCTCCGCGCCCGAGCGCAAAGAGGTTCCGGTGCTGGTCGAACAGACCGCCGACGCGGTGGAGTTGCTGTTGCGGGTGGGGCTGGAAACCGCCCAGAACCAACTGCATTGAGTGATCTCTGCGAAGATCGGTGGCCGTGCAGGACTACACGACGATTTTCGATCGGTATCGGGGCACGCTACTGGGCGGGGCGGTCGGTGATGCGCTGGGCTGGCCGATCGAATTCCTGAAGCTGGAACAGATCCGGGATCGGTTCGGTCCCGACGGGCTCACCGGATTCGCCCCGGCGGCAGACGAATCCGCGCCCCGGCAGATCACCGACGACACCCAGATGACGCTGTTCACCGCCGAGGGGCTGTTGCGGTGCGTGCCGGGTGCGGATCCGGCGCCCGCTCTGCGTGGTGCCTATCTGCGCTGGCTGCGGACCCAACGCGAACACGCGCCCGACGCACGCCCCGACGGCTGGCTGGCGAGTCTGCCGTATCTGTACGCGGTGCGCGCACCGGGCAACGCGTGCATGGGCGGGCTGAATCGGCAGGCGCGGAGCTATCGCGAACCCCATCCCTTCGGCGTCCCGGGTCCGGTGAACGAGGACTCCAAGGGTTGCGGGACGGTCATGCGGTCCGCCCCGTTCGGATTGGCCGCCCTCGGACCCGAGGCCGCCTTCCAGGCGTCGGCCCGGTGTGCCCAGCTCACCCACGGCCATCCCACCGGATATCTGGCCGCCGGCGCCTTCGCCGCGCTGATCGACCGGCTCGTCGACGGCGCCGATCTGCGAACCGCGGTGCAGGACACCACGAGTCAGGTGGAGGCGGTCGCCGGTGGTGCGGAAACCGCCGCCGCCCTGCGCAAGGCCGTGGCCACCGCGGACGCGGGGCCCGCCACCTCCGAAGGGGTCGAACAGGTCGGTGCGGGCTGGGTGGCCGAGGAATGCCTGGCCATCGGCGTCTACTGCGCGCTGGACGCCGAGCGGACCGGGGACCTGCGCCGCGCATTCCTGTTGTCGGTCAACCACTCCGGCGATTCCGATTCCACCGGTTCCGTGGCCGGCAACATCCTCGGCGCCCGTCACGGCCTCGACGCGCTACCGCTGGATTGGTGCGGTGCGGTCGAGGGCCGCGACGATCTGGCCCGCGTCGCCGACGATCTGGTCGCCGCCTTCGTGTACCGCGACCGGACCCCGCTCGGCGACCGCTATCCGCTGGACGCCTCGGAAGATCCGGTACCGCAGCAACTCTCGTGACGATCAGTTCAGGTGCGCCGCGGTGGCCGAGCGGCGCAGCTTCCCCGAGGACGTCTTCGGCAGCGCTCCCGGGCCCAGGACGGTGACGCTGCGCGGGCGGGCGCCGACCGCGCTGAAGACCTCGTGGACGACCTCGTGCTCGATCCGGCGCACCACCTCGGGATCCTGGAAGTCGTTGCTCTCCACCACGACCGCGAAACTCTCGCGCTTCTGCCCGGCGTCCAGGCGGACCGCGACCGCGTTGCCCGGCCGCACGCCGGCGACGCGCAGCGCGGCGCGTTCGATATCGGTCGGGAAGATGTTGCGACCGCCCATGATGATCACGTCCTTGATCCGGCCGCAGACCACCACCGAACCGTCCTCGGTCACATAGCCGATATCGCCGGTGTCGAGCCAGCCCTCGGCGTCGCGCGCGGGCCGGAAACCCTCGACGGTCACATAGCCCGCGGTGACCGCGGGTCCGCGCACCTCGAGCACACCCACGGTTCGGGTCGGCAACGGCCGGTGCTCGTCGTCGACCACCCGGATCTCCAGATTGTCCACCGGTCGGCCGAGCAGAGGCAGGCGGCGCAGATTGCCGTGGTGGGCCGGCGCATCCGTCACCGGAACCGCCTTGCCGAGCGCTTCGAGCAGATCCGCGTCGACGAGGTCGACGACCTGCCCGACGCCCGGATCCGGAATCGACACCGCCAGTGTCGTTTCGGCCATGCCGTACACCGGCGTGAGCGCGGACGCGCTGAGCCCGAAGCGTTTTCCGGCCGCGGCCAGGGCCTCCATGGTGTCGGGATCGACCGGTTCGGCGCCGTTCCACATGTATCGCACACTGCTCAGATCCACGCTCCCGTCCTCGGCGCGCGCCAAGCGGCGGGTCAGCAGCGAATAGGCGAAATTGGGTGCGGCGGTGACCGTTCCGCGGTACTTCGAGATCAGTTCGGCCCACAGGATCGGCCGCCGCAGGAAGTCCATCGGCGTCACACAGACCACCTCGGCGCCCAATTGCATCGGGACGCTGAGGAATCCGACCATGCCCATATCGTGGAACAGCGGCAGCCAGCTGACCATCACGTCCTGATCGAGCTGGAACTTGACCCGGTCGAACATGGCGTAGGCGTTGACATAGAAGTTCTCGTGCGTGATCCGCACCGCCTTCGGCGATCCGGTGGAACCGGATGTCAACTGCTGCAGGGCGATATCGGAGTCCTCGGTCGGCACCGGATCGGTATCGGATCCGGTGGCCAGGTCGTCGGTCAGGACCACGGTGATACCGCGTTCGGCCAGCAGCGGCGCCGCCACCTCGAACGGCGCGCCCAGCACCACCGCGCGGGCGTCGATCATCCGCAACACCGTCTCGGTGTCGCGGGCCCACAACTGCAGATCCGTGCGCGGCGTCGGCTGATGCAGCATGGTGATCGACGCCCCGCGCATCCAGATCGCCTGGCAGGCCGGCGCGATATCGGCGGGCATACCCGCCAGCACGCCGACGGCGTCGCCGTGCTCGATCCCGGCCGCCGCGAGCCCGCCCGCCATCCGTCGCGCGAGGCGGTGGATCTCGTCCCACCCCCGGCGTAGCGGCGCCTCCGGCTCCCCGGTGATCAGCCCCCGGCGGGAACGTTGTGCGGTCGCGAACATTTCCTCGGTGAACCGGCTCACCCTCGAACTCCCGTCTCCACCCGACCGGCGGTCGGCACATCTGCACTATCTCGGTGCGCGGGCGCGGCGTTAGCCGGCGCCGGAGCGTGATCGTTTCAGCGTCGCACTACGAATAACACGATGAAAATCGGAACTCGGTTCGGCCGCCTCAGCCCGCGAGGCGGTCGACGGCCTCGAGGAAGCGATCGAGCTCCTCGACGGTGACGAAGCAATGCGGCGAGGCACGCACGACGGACTCGAGCCGCCGCGCGGACATGTCGAGCAGCGTCGAGCTACGGTAGCTGACGGTCACCGTGATGTCTGCGGCACGCAGGCTCTCGCGCACCTCGTTCGGATCGACTCCGTCGACGGTGAACGAGACGATGCCGGAATGTTCGGTTCCCAGGTCCCGCACCGTGACTCCCCGGATCGACGGCAGATTCTCGCGCAGATGCCGCGCCTTGGCGGCCACGTCGGCGAAGACGTTCTCCGGCCCCAGATCCAGCAGATACCGCACCGCCGCGCCGAGGCCCAGTCGCGCCGCCACGTCGCACTCCCAGAATTCGAAGCGGCTCGCGTCGGGAGCCACGCGGTAATCCTGGGGTCCGGTCCACGCGGCGCTGTGCAGATCGAGGCGGCTGGGTTCGAGTTCGCGGCAGACGTCGGGGTGGACGTAGAGGAAGCCGGTGCCGCGCGGGCCGCGCAACCACTTGCGGCCGGTGGCCGACATCGCGTCGACGCCCAGCTCCGCGACATCGATATCGATCTGACCGGCGGATTGGCAGGCATCCAGCAGTACCAGCGCGCCGACGCGATGGGCGATGCGGGTGGCCTCGGCAACCGGGTTGACCAGGCCGCCGTTGGTGGGAGCGTGCAGCAGCGAGACGATCTTCACACGGTCGTCCAGCATGGCGTCGAGGGCCACCAGGTCGATCTGCCCGGTCTCGTCGCTGGGAATCGTCTCGACGGTCGCCCCCGCCGCCCGCGCCCGCTGCAGGGCCGCGATCACATTGCTGGCGTAGTCCGAACCCGAGACCAGAATGCGATCGTCCGTCCGCAGCGGTACGGCGTAGAAGAAATCCGACCAGGAACGCGAGGCACTGTCGCTCAGGGCGATCGCCGCGGCGTCGGTGTTGATCAACGACGCGATCGCGGTCTTGACCGCCGCCAGATCGTCGAGCCGTTCCGAGGCGGCGCGATATCCGCCGATCTCGGCCTCCCGCCGCAGATGCGCGACGACGGTATCGACGACGACGCGCGGGGGTAGTGAGGACCCCGCGCTGTCGAGGAAGACCGGCGGCGGTCCGGCGGTGTCGTAGGCGGGGATATCGGCGCGCAGGCGGTCGCTATCGAGCACCCTGTCGACGGTAGGCCATCACCAACCACCGCCGCCGGACGCCGTCCCGAGAACGGCCCGGATCAGGCGCGCGGACTCGGCGGCCATCTGTTCCGGCGGACACGGCCGGCCGTTGTCGAGCCACCACACGATCGACTGGACGAACATCGCCCCGACGATGCCGGGCACGAAATCGGTCGCGGACTGTCCCGGGAGATGTGCACTGGACATGGCCGCGAGGGTGGTGCGCATGCGGTCGGTGAACCACGGACTTCCCTTGCGGCCCAGCAATGCCGCGTACAGGCGGTGATAGCGGTCGATATGGGCGAAGAAGCCGGCCCAGCGCTGTTCGGGCGAGCGCTCGGCGTCCGGATCGCCGGCCGTCATCTCCGTCATCGCCTCGTCGAAGATCTGCTCGACGAGTTCGTATTTGTCGCGATAGTTGCGGTAGAACGCGGCCCTGCTGACCATCGCCCGCGTGGTGAGTTCTCCGACCGTGATCCGGTCGAAGCCTCGCTCTTCGATCGCCTCGATCAACGCCTGCCGCAGAAGGGTGCGAGTGCGGACGACGCGCACGTTCTGCTGAGACATTTTCGGCTCCTTGTCAGTTTCGGGACAGATCCGCCGAGATGAATCTTGTCGTGGCACAGGAAGTTTCGGAGGCTGGACAGTGCGTTCGGAACGAGACAGGTTGTCTCGCGGAAACCCTACCTGCGAAACGAGAGAAGATGCCATGCGTGCTGTACGGGTGACGGAGTTCGGCGATCCCGAGGTGCTGGTTCCGGCGGAAGTCGCGGAACCGGAACCCGCTGCCGGGCAGGTCCTGGTGGAGGTCGAGCGGGCCGGTGTGGCCTTCGGCGACGTGATCGTGCGATCCGGCCGGTATCCGCTACCGCTGCCGTGGATCCCAGGGCTGGAGGTCGGCGGGCGGGTCGTCGGCCTCGGTGCCGGCGTCGATCCGGCGCTGCTCGGCCGGGCGGTGGTGGCGACGACGGTCGGCCAGGCCGGTGGATACGCCGAACTGGCCCTGGCCCCGGCGGCATATACCTTCCCGGTACCGGACGGTCTGCATCCAGAGGTCGCGCTCACCGTGTTCCAATCCGGCGCGGTGGCGCGCGGTCTGCTCGCGGCGATGGCGGTGCGGCCCGCGGAGACGGTGCTGGTCACCGCGGCCGCGGGCCGGATCGGTTCGATGCTGGTGCAGACCGCGAAGGCCGCGGGCGCGCGGGTGATCGGCGTGTCGAGTGCGGCGAAGACGGCCGCCGTCGCGGAATTCGGTGCCGATCACGCCCTGGATTACGGGTCCGGGGACTGGGCCGAGCGGGTTCGCGCGCTCACCGGCGGCCGGGGCGTGGACGTCGTGCTCGACGCCGTCGGCGGCGCGGTCGCCGGGCAGGCCCTCGCGGCGGCCGCCGACGGTGCTGGCCGGATCGGCCTGTACGGCTTCGCCTCCGGCGACTGGGCGGCCCTCGACGCCCTCGGCGTGGCTCGGCGGGGACTGACGGTGACCGGTGCGCTCGGCGTCGTCATCCGCAAGTCCGATGCCGAACAGCGGGCGGACGCCGAGCAGGCCCTCGCCGCGGCGGTGCGCGGTGAACTGGTGCCCCGGATCCACGCCCGGCTGCCGCTCGCGGCGGCCGCGGCCGCCCATCGGGAAGTGGAACAGCGGCGTTCGGTGGGGGCGGTGGTGCTGGTGGTACGGCCGTGACCGGCATGTTCACCATTTCGACGGATTTTGTGTCGGTGCGCGCGGCTACCCTGGTTCGAGCGACGGAAGAACCGGGCGCGGTCTCTCGTTGCACTGCTACACGCAATACCGGCACTCGGTCGATGCGGCACTGTCGCCGGCATGGGCTCAGGGTGAGCGGAACGCGGTGGGTGATCCCCCGCAGGCTCGAGCGGAGGTTGGCATGGCGGTAACGGTGGACAAGGCGCCGGCCGGGTTGGGTGCCGGTTTGTCTTCGCGCGCCGCGGCGGAGGCATATGTGGGAGGTGTCTGTTTCAAACAGGGCCCACCGGCGTTGATCGGTGCCGAACTGGAGTGGCTCACCGCTCGCGGGGAGCTGTCGGCGCCGGATTCGCGTCCGCGCTTGTCGATGCTCGCGGATGCGCTGGGTCCTTATGCTCCGCAGTCTATTTCGCCCGATTCGCCCGCCAAAGTACTTCCCGGTGGCAGCCGGATCACCATCGAACCCGGTGGTCAGATCGAACTGTCCAGCGCCCCCTTCGCCGATGCCGCGCAACTCTGCGCCCGGCTGCTCGAGGATTCTCGCTTTCTCTCCGGTCTACTCGAAACCCGATCCATCCGAACGTATTCCGCCGCCGCCGATGCCGGCCGGCGGGCCCGCCGGGTGCTTCGCCTACCGCGTTATCGCGCGATGGAACGGGCCTTCGCGGGGGTGGGCCCGTACGGCAAGCTGATGATGTGCAATACCGCCGCCACGCAGGTCAGCGTGGACGCGGGTGCCGATCCCGCGGAGATCGCGGCCCGCTGGAACGCGCTGTACGCGGTCGGCCCGGCCCTGGTGGCGGCGTTCGCCTGTTCGCCGAGTCTGCACGGGGCTCCCACCGGCGCCTGGGCGTCGCAGCGGATGCGCACCTGGCTGCGGCTCGATCACACCCGCACCCGGCCGCCGGTGCGGAGCTGGGCCGATCCGCTCACCGAGTACGGCCGCTGGGCGCTGGATACCCCGTTGCTCTGCGTGCGGCGTGGCCCGGCCGAGGCGGATTGGACGGCGCCGCCGGGCGCGACCTTCGCCGATTGGCTGTGCGGTGCGCTCGACGACGAGATCGGCCGCCGCCCGGAGGTCGAGGATCTCGACTACCACCTGACCACGGTCTTTCCCCCGGTGCGGGCGGCCGGACATCTCGAGGTCCGCTATCTGGACGCACAGCCGGGTGATCAGTGGTCGGTGCCGATCCACGTCGTGGACGCGCTGATGTCGGCGCCGGCGGTCGTCGCGGAGGCCACCGCGCTGGCCGAGCCGGTCGCCGACGAATGGGCCTCGGCCGCCCGCTGCGGCCTGGCCGATCCCGAGATCCGTTCCGTCGCAGTCGAATTGCTGACTCTCGCCGCCGAACACGCCCGCAGCGACGAGGCGGCCGAGCAGATGTGGGCCGCGGTGCGGCGATGTCGCCGCGGGCGCATTCCGGACGGGGAGGTCGCCCGCTGCGCACCCGCCGAGACGGCCGAATGAGTACGACCGGCGGCGCGCACCTCGCTGCGGTGCGACGAGGCCGCCGGGCACGACCCTTGGGAGAGCACTGATGACCGTTCACATCGGAACCGATCACGCCGCGGCCGAGCGATTACGCACACAGATCGCGGAGGTCCTGACCCGCGCCCGCGCCCGCACGACGGTGCTGACCGAGGCGGTCGACGAGGCCGAGCTGGTTGCCCAGCATTCGCCGCTGATGAGCCCGCTGGTGTGGGATCTGGCGCATATCGGCAACCAGGAGGAACTGTGGCTGGTCCGCGATGTCGGCGGGCGTGAGCCGGTGCGGGCCGATATCGACCACCTCTACGACGCCTTCCGGCATGCCCGCGCCGACCGTCCGGCGCTGCCGCTGCTGGATCCGGTGCAGGCACGCGGGTACGTGCGCACCGTGCGTGACAAGGTGCTCGATGTCCTGAATTCCAGTCCGCTGCGGGGAAACCGTCTGGTGGACAGGGGTTTCGCCTTCGGCATGATCGCCCAGCACGAGCAACAGCACGACGAGACCATGCTGGCCACCCATCAGCTGCGCGCGGGCGTCGCGGTGCTGACAGCCGCGCCCGCACCGGCCGCGCGCGTCGCGGTCGGCGACGAAGTCGTCATTCCCGCAGGCGAATTCACCATGGGCACCTCGTCTGACCCGTGGGCACTCGACAACGAGCGCCCCGAACATCGCGTCCAGCTGCCCGGCTTCGCGATCGACGCGGCGCCGGTGACGAATGCGCAGTATCTGGCGTTCATCGACGACGGTGGCTATCACCGGCCCGGGCTGTGGTCGGAGCGTGGCTGGGCCTATCGTGTGGAGGCCGATCTGACCGCACCCCAGTTCTGGGAGCGAGACAGCGACAACCGCTGGTGGCGACGGGTTTTCGGCACCCTGGCGCCGGTGCGCCCGCAGCAGCCGGTGGTGCATGTGTGCTGGTTCGAGGCCGAGGCCTACGCCAACTGGGCCGGGAAGCGTTTGCCCACCGAGGCCGAATGGGAGAAGGCCGCGCGGTTCGATCCGGCCACCGGGCGGTCGCGGCGATATCCGTGGGGCGACGCCGAACCCGACGAGACCACCGCCAATCTGGGGCAGCGCCATCTGGAACCGGCCGATGTCGGCGCGTACCCTGCCGGTGCGTCACCGTCCGGGGTGCATCAGTTGATCGGCGACGTCTGGGAATGGACCGCATCGGGTTTCGAGCCGTATCCCGGATTCGCCGCGTTCCCGTACCGCGAATACTCCGAGGTGTTCTTCGGCGGTGACTACCGCGTCCTGCGCGGCGGATCCTTCGGCACCGACCCGGTCGCCTGCCGCAGCACCTTCCGCAACTGGGACCACCCGATCCGCCGTCAGATCTTCTCCGGCTTCCGCCTCGCCCGCGACCTGCGACCGGACGAGCGCTGATGTGCCGACATCTCGGCTATCTGGGACCGCCGGCTCCGGTCGGCGAACTGCTCACCCGTGGCACGCATTCGCTGCGCACCCAGTCGTGGGCGCCCGACGATATGCGCCACGGGGGAACCGTCAACGCCGACGGTTTCGGAGTCGCGTGGTGGACCGGGGCAGGAACCGCGAGCCGCTATCGCAACCCCGCGCCGATCTGGACCGACCCCGCGGTCGAAGAGGTGCTGCCGCAGCTGTCCTCGCCCGCGGTGCTGGCCGCGGTGCGTTCGGCCACGG
Source organism: Nocardia nova NBRC 15556 (assembly GCF_001613005.1). GTDB lineage: Bacteria > Actinomycetota > Actinomycetes > Mycobacteriales > Mycobacteriaceae > Nocardia > Nocardia nova. Next base: position 175,121 of record NZ_BDBN01000001.1, read on the forward strand.
TCGGCATGCCGGTGGAGCGAACGGCCTGTGCTCCGTTCACCGACGGCGGATGGGCGTTCAGCCACAACGGCGTGATCCAGAACTGGCGCACGGTATTGCCCGCGGTGGCAACGCGATTCGGGTCGCCGGATCTGCTGGATGCCGAATCCGCGACCGATTCGGCCGCGCTCTGGGTGGTGCTGCGTGCCGCGTTGAACGGAATCGGCGCGATGTCTTCGACCTTCGCAGGCCGCAGCGAGTCCGACGCCCGGCTCCGGGCGGTCGCCGCCGCGGTGTCGGCGACGGTTCGCGCCGTACTGGCGCAGGCGCCGAGTGCCCGGCTGAACCTGTTGCTCGGGGACGGCGAAACACTCTGGGCCACAACCGTTCACCATTCGCTGTCGGTGCTCGTCGCCGACGATTTCGCGGTGGTGTCCTCCGAACCGTACGACGACGACCCGCGCTGGCAGGCGATTACCGACCGGCAGCTGCTGACGGTGCGGCCCGGCCTTCTCGTGGTCGAGCCGCTGGACGCGGCACAACCTGTTCTCTCCGCAGGACCTGATGAATCCGAAAGGGCCCGTACATGATCGAACCGACGCTGGACATCCACCTCACCGACGACGATCTCGACGCAGCCCTGCGATCGGACGCTCGGATCGGACTCACCGCGAATCCGAAAACGCTGCCGCCGAAGTGGTTCTACGACGCGCGCGGCAGCGAACTGTTCGAAGCGATCACCGAACTGCCGGAGTACTACCCGACTCGCACGGAGCGCGCGTTACTGGAGCGGGTGGTCGGCGAGATCGCGCGCACCGCCCAGGCCGAGGTACTGGTGGAGCTGGGCGCCGGCTCGGCCGCCAAGACGCGTCTGCTGCTCTCGGCGCTGTTGTCCGAGGGGCCGCTGAAGACCTATGTGCCGCAGGATGTGTCGGTGTCGGCGCTGCGCGGTGCCGCCGAGCAGATCAGCACCGAATTCCCGAATCTCGCGGTGCACGGGGTGGTCAGCGATTTCACCCGAACCCTGCACAATCTTCCGCGCGGCGGTCGCCGCATGATCGCCTTCCTGGGCGGCACCATCGGCAATCTGGTCCCGCAGGAGCGGGCCGAATTCCTGGCCGGCGTTCAGCAGGTGCTCGAGCCGGGTGAGCAACTGCTGCTGGGGGCCGGACTGGTCACCGATCCGGCCGTGCTGGTGCCCGCCTACGACGACGCCGCGGGAGTGACGGCCGAATTCAACCGAAACGTCCTGCACGTGTTGAACTCTCGATTGCATGCCGACTTCGACCCGGACGCCTTCGCCCATATCGCCCACTGGGACGCGGAGAACGAATGGATCGAGATGCGGTTGGCGGCAACCCGGGATATGAGGGTCACGGTCGCCGACCTCGACCTGGTCGTGGACTTCGCCCAGGGTGAGCAGATGCGCACCGAGATCTCGGCCAAGTTCCGCGTCGACGGACTCGGCCGGGAACTGGACAGCGCCGGATTCGCCACCGAACAGGTGTGGACCGATCCGGACGACCGCTTCGCCCTGGTCCTCGCCGAACGACGCTGATCGCCCGGCGCGGGTGCTGCGCCGAGGTCAGTTGCCGATGACCGCGGCCAGCCACTCGACGGCCGGCCGCAGGTCTTCCCAGGCGGCTCGGACTTCGGTCGCGGCGCGCGGTGTTTCCAGCCAGGGCGGTGCGCCGAAGTCCTTGTGGATCACGAGAGATTTGTGGCGCAGCAGGTCGATGCGCGGATGGTCGGCGGGGAAACCCTTGGGACGGGTCTTCAGTTGCTCCCCGCCGATCACATAGCCGACTGCCGCCAAACCGTCCAGCAGCGCCTGCAATTCGTAGCCGCGCACCTCGTCGTCGATGGTGGTGCGCAGCCGCGCGAGCTGCTCGGGCGTGGGCGCGTACACCCCACCGGCCACATACAGCCCGGGCGCGCCGATCTGGACGTACCACCCCGCTCCCGGGGCGGTACGGACCACCGCGCCCTGATGGTCCTTGTAGGGCGCCTTGTTCTTGGAGAACCGCACGTCGCGATACGGCCGGAAGATCTTCGCCGGTCCGAAGTCGTTCTCCAGTTCCGTGGTGAGCGCGATCATCGGCGCCCGCACGGACTGTTCGTAGACGTGTTTGTTGGCGGTCCAGAAAGCCTTCGAGTTGTCGGCTTCCAAATCCTCGTAGGAGTCGAGCCCGGCGAACGGGAACCCCGCGAATCCGCTCATACCGCCAACTTAGCGACCGCCGCGGACATATTCCGCGGCGCCCGCTCCGACCGGCCGCCGCTCAGTCGCCCGGCTCGTCGACCACCTCGATGGCGGCGACTTCGGCGGGCCGCTCGTCCTCGTCGCGCAATTCCTGACGATGCCGGCGGCGGGTCCATTCCTGGTCGAGTTCGCTGCGAATCCCCAGGCGGCCGTCGTCGTCGTTCTCGTGATACCTGATCTCCAGGTCGTCGGGCGGATCGTCGATGTAGCGCTGATATTCGCGGATCTCGTCGGCCTGTTCATCGTCACCGAGGTCGTAATCCAGGTCTTCGCGCTCGTCATCGCCCATTTCGAACACCTCGTCCATCAACGGGTAAGTGTCGTCGTCGGCCATCCGTGCCCACCTCTCTCGTAGGCCCGGCACACCCTCAACATTCGCGGTGCACCCTACAACCAACGCTACCGCTGATCACGAAAGAAGAGGAGAGAACAAAGACCAATACAAAATCAGCCGCCCCCTCGGATAGACACCCGAAGGAACGACTGATTTCGCAAGCACATGGGTAACTCCCCGGGCACGCCCGAAAGCCGACACGCCCCGAAGGCGAGACCGACTGCCAACTCACCGCCCACCCGACGACACGCTGAATACGCGGAGAGGCGGAACGGCTTAAGCGGAGCCGTTGAACAGGCCGGTGACCGACCCGTTCTCGAAGACCTCGCGAATCGTCCGCGCCAGCAGCGGGGCGATCGACAGCACGGTCAGCGAGGGGAACTTCTTGTCCTCGGTGATCGGCAGGGTGTTGGTGACGATGACCTCCTTGGCGCCGCAGGAGGCCAGGCGCTCCGCCGCGGGGGAGGACAGCACGCCGTGGGTGGCGGCGATGACCACATCGCCGGCCCCGGCCTCACGCAGCACGCGCACGGCCTCGGCGATGGTGCCACCGGTGTCGATCATGTCGTCGATCAGGATGCAGGTGCGGCCCGCGACGTCACCGACGGGACGATGCGACTTGACCTGGTTCGGCACCAGCGGGTCGCGGGTCTTGTGGATGAACGCCACCGGCGCGCCACCGAGCGCGTCGGCCCACTTCTCGGCCACCTTCACGCGACCGGCGTCGGGGGAGACGATGGTGACGTTCTCGGTGCTGTAGTGGTTGCGCACGTACTCCGACAGCTGGACCAGCGCGTGCATGTGGTCGACCGGGCCGTCGAAGAAGCCCTGGATCTGATCGGTGTGCAGGTCGACGGTGATGATGCGGTCCGCGCCGGCGGTCTTGAGCAGATCGGCGACCAGGCGAGCGGAGATGGGCTCGCGGCCGCGGTGCTTCTTGTCCTGGCGGGCGTAGGGGTAGAACGGCAGGACGGCGGTGATCCGCTTGGCCGAACCGCGCTTGAGCGCATCGATCATGATGAGCTGTTCCATCAGCCACTGGTTCAGCGGCGCCGGAAAGCTCTGCAGCACAAAGGCATCCGAGCCGCGTACCGATTCTTCGAAGCGAACGAAGATCTCGCCGTTGGCGAACTCGCGGGCGGTTTGCGGCGTGATCGCGACGTCGAGTTCCTTCGCGACCTGCTCGGCCAGCTCGGGGTGAGCGCGCCCCGAGAACAGCATCAGGTTCTTCTGGTTATCGGTGGAGAACGCGGTCACTCTGTGTTGCCATCCTTTTGCTCGGTTGCCTGACTCGCTCTGTCATCGGCCGCGATCGCCTCCGCCGCCGCCTGCGCCGCGGCCGTCCCGGGACGATACCGCTGCACCCAGCCCTCAATGTTCTTCTGCGCTCCGCCGGACACCGCCAGCGCTCCCGGCGGAACGTTTCTACGCAGCACAGTACCCGCTGCCGAATATGCGCCATCGCCCACGGTCACCGGCGCCACGAACATCGTGTCGCTGCCCGTGCGCACATGCGAACCCACGACGGTGTGGTGTTTCTTCACACCGTCGTAGTTGACGAACACGCTCGATGCGCCGATGTTGCTGTATTCGCCGATCGTGGCGTCGCCGACGTAGGTCAGATGCGGGACCTTCGAATGTGCGCCGATCGAGGCGTTCTTGGTCTCCACGAATGCGCCGATCTTGCCGGATTCGCCGACGATGGTCCCCGGTCTCAAATAGGCAAACGGCCCGATTGTGGCGGCGGCCGCGATGGTCGCGCCCTCGCCGTGGGTCCGGACCACCTTCGCGCCCTCGCCGACGAGCACATCGGTCAGGGTGGAATCGGGGCCGACCTCGGCATCCTCGCCGATCACGGTATTGCCGAGCAGTTGCACGCCGGGGCGCAGCACCGCGTCGCGGCCGATGCGCACACTCGCATCCACCCAGGTGGTGGCCGGATCGATGACCGTGACTCCGGCGCGCATATGGCGCTCGAGGATGTAGCGGTTCAGCGTGCGGGCGGCCTGGGCCATCTGCACCCGGTCGTTGACGCCGGTGACCTTGGCGGCGTCGACCAGACGCGCGCCGTGCACCGGATTACCGGCCTCGCGCGCCAGCTTCAGGACATCGGTCAGATACAGCTCGTGCTGGGCGTTGGCGGTCGTCAGGCGGCTGATCATCGTCCGCAGCACGGCGACGTCGAAAACGTAGACGCCGGAATTGACTTCGTTGATCGCCGCTTGCTCCGGCGTGGCATCGGCGTGTTCGACGATCTCGAGCACACCGCCGTCGGCGTCGCGCACGATCCGGCCGTACCCGTTCGGATCCTCCGGAACGAAGGTCAAAACCGTGACCGCGGAACGCGGTTGATAACTGCGATGCTCGTCCAGCAGGGCCGAAAGGGTGTGCCCGTCCAGCAGCGGCACATCGGCGGAGGTCACCAGCAGGTCGCCGGCGAAGTCCGCGGGCAGCGCCGTCAGGGCGCACTGCACCGCGTGCCCGGTGCCCAGCTGCTGTTCCTGCACTGCGGAGGTGATCTCGCGACCCAGTTCTGCCGCAACGGAATTCACCGCGGCGCCGACCTGTTCGCGGTCGTGGCCGATCACCGTGATCAGGGCGGTGGGGTCGATCTCGTTCGCCGCGTGCAGGGCGTGCTCGAGCATGCTGCGCCCGGCGAGCGAATGCAGCACTTTCGGTGTCTTGGACCGCATTCGAGTTCCGGCACCGGCGGCGAGAACGACGACGGCGGTCTGCTGTGGCATGGATCTCCCTCGGCTGCCTGTCATCGTGCTGGTACGCGCTGTCTTTGGCCTGCGGCTGTCGCTGCCTGCGCCGGACCTTCGCAGATCCGGCCTGCGGCGGGCCCGGCGGCTGGCCGTCCGCCCACACCCTAGTCCACTCGGGCCCGGGCCCCGGCTCGGGGCTTCACTCGATATTCACGCAGGTCACAGCCCCATCGCCAGCTCCGCCGCCAGGACTCGAACCTGAACTAACTGAACCAAAATCAGTGGTGCTGCCATTACACTACGGCGGATCGTCGCACCGATGAACCCTACGGGTCCACCACTACGCACGGCATGCGCGCAATATCCTCGCACGTTTCCCCGCATCTCCGCGAATTGCGGGCAGATTTTCCCACGCGTGGTCGCGGGTCTGCGAGATGGCCCGGTCGCGGTCGGGTAAATTTGCCCAACGCAACATCTGATTTCGAAAGCACATGGGTAACTCGTCGGGCACGCCCTGACCGCGGGTGCGCTGCCGACCGCCGGCCCGGCCGAGAAATCTCCAGGTACCTACGACCGGCAAGATTCCCGGAGAGGCGGGGGAGAGAGGCGGGGGAGCAGCGATGACTTCGGGTGATGCGGCGCGGGTGCCGCGCCCGCGGATGACCGGAACGCAGCGGCGCCAGCAGTTGATCGAGATCGGACGGGCGCTGTTCGCCGAACGCGGATACGACGCCACCTCCATCGAGGAGATCGCCCAGCGCGCTCAGGTCTCCAAACCCGTTGTGTACGAACACTTCGGCGGTAAGGAAGGGCTCTACGCGGTGGTCGTCGACCGCGAGATGTCGACGCTGCTGGACATGATCACCTCGTCGCTGACCCGGAACCGCTCCCGCGTCCGGCTGGAACAGGTCGCCCTGGCGCTGCTGACCTATATCGAGGAGCGCACCGACGGTTTCCGGATCCTGATGCGCGATCAGCCCGCCTCGGCTGCCGCCGGCACCTATTCCAGCCTGCTGAACGAGGCGGTCAACCAGGTCGCGCACATCCTCGCCGGCGATTTCGAACGCCGCGGCTTCGACACCAGTCTCGCCACTCTCTACGCGCAAGCCCTGGTCGGCATGGTCGCCACCGCGGCCACCTGGTGGCTCGACGAGCGGCAGCCCTCCAAAGAGGTGGTCGCCGCGCATCTGGTCAACCTGTGCTGGAACGGACTCACCCACCTCGAGGCCGATCCGCAGCTGGCCTCCGAATGGCCGAGCGCGACACCCGGCTGACCGGCGGTGGCGATGCCGGGGGGTAATAGGGGACCGAACTGGACGGTTAGCCCATTGTTTGCGAAGGAGACTGGTCTTAATGCTCGATTCCGCTGGCGACGGCCGGTCGGATGGTACGGTTCACCCATCCTTCAAGTGCTGTTCGAGCTGTGATGTCGGTCAACTTCGGGATATCGGTCTACTTCAGGATGGCTGGTTTGAGGACAGGCGGATCTGATGGCTAGGCAAGCGCGTGCGGAAATCACCCGCGATTCGGTGCTGGCAGGCGCGGCCGACGTCTTTCTGCGACTCGGTTACGCGAATGCGAGCCTCAGCGAGATCATCTCGCAATCCAACGTCACCAAGGGCGCACTGTACTTCCACTTCGGATCCAAGGAAGAACTCGCGCGCGCCGTAGTCGACCAGGGCAACGAACGACTGCGCGGCGCCTGCCAGGGCTTCTTCGACCCGCGCGTGCCCGCCCTCGAAGCCGCCATCGGCATCACCTACGTCGTCGCCGACCTCACCATGAACGATCCGATGGTGGGCGCGATGCTCAAACTCACGCACCAGATCGGTGACTATCGCGGCGCCTCGGGCGAGAACATCACCAAGACCTGGGGCGAAACCCAGATACTGCTCGCCGAGCGGGCCATCGCCCAGGGCGATCTCAAGCCCGACCTCGACCCCGAAACCATCGGCCTTCTCCTGCAGGAGATGACCGCCGGAGTCCACATCACCGCCGTCGGCACCGAATCCATCGACCAGATGGCGGTGCGCATGGAACGCATGTGGTACTTCCTGCTGCCCTCGATCGTGCCGGACGAGAAGGTGGCGTACTTCCGGGAATTCGCGGCCCGGCGGCTGCGCAGGTACGTGCCGTAATCGGTCGCGACGTCAGACGACGGTACCTGTGAACGCCGGAGCCCCGCATTTGCGAGATGTGCGCCTGAGTGGTTCTCGGCCGCCTCGATTGTGGACTGACGGAGCGAGGGAGCGCAGCGACTGAGCGGAGGAGGGAAAAATCGAGGCCTGAGGGCCGAGAACCCCGCCGGAGCGAAGCGGAGGCCGAAAACATAGACTCGATTGGTCGCTCTGATTCGCCGATCTGTGCAGCCGGGAGTTTCTTTCATGCCGAGCCATCGCCCACCTCTTGCGGGACTGGCCGAGGTGGCCGGTGCCGATGCCGCGCTGAGTCAGGTTCGGGAATTGATCGGGCGCTCCTCGGTGCAACTGGTCGCGCCCTCGGCGATCCGGCCGTTCGTGGCGGCGACCGTCGCGGCCGCGCGGCCGCTGGTGGTGGTGACCGCTACCGGGCGGGAGGCCGACGATCTGACCGTCGAGCTGAGCGAGATCATCGGCGATCGGGTCGCGCTGTTCCCGTCCTGGGAGACGCTGCCGCACGAACGATTGTCGCCCAGCGCCGACACCGTGGGCCGGCGGTTGCAGGTGCTGCGGCGGCTGGCGCATCCGGAGGATCCGGGCCATCCGGAACCGCTGCAGGTGGTGGTCACCACGGTCCGGTCGCTCATGCAGCCGATGGCCCCCGGACTGGGCGAGATCGAACCCATCGTGCTGCGCGTCGGCGCCGAATTCGATTTCGACGAATTGACCACGCGGCTGGTCGAATTCGCCTACGAGCGCGCCGATATGGTCGGCAAGCGTGGCGAATTCGCGGTCCGCGGCGGCATTCTCGACATTTTCCCACCCACCGCCGATCACCCGGTGCGTGTGGAATTCTGGGGCGACGAGATCAGTGAACTGCGCGCGTTCTCGGTCGCCGATCAGCGTTCGCTCACCGAGGTCGAGGTGGATCTCGTTGTGGCGCAGCCCTGCCGGGAACTGTTGCTGACCGAGGACCTGCGCGAATCCGCGGCGAAGGTGGCCGCGGACAACCCGGCCGACGCGGCGCTGGTCGAAATGCTGGAGAAGCTGGCGCAGGGCATCCCCGTGGAGGGTATGGAGGCGCTGCTGCCGGTGCTGCGGCCGGGCGAGCTCCAGCTGCTCACCGATGTGGTGCCGACGCAGTCGCATGTGCTGCTGTGCGATCCGGAGAAGATCCGCACCCGCGCCGCCGATCTGGTCCGCACCGGACAGGAATTCCTCGAGGCGTCGTGGACGGCCGCCTCCTTCGGCGGTTCGGCCCCGTTGGGTGCGCACGGTCTGGATCTGGCGTCCTCGGCGTATCGCGGCCTGGATGTCGTGCGGGCCGGTGTCGAGTCGCGCGGATTGCCGTGGTGGACGCTGAGCCCGCTGGCCGCCGACGACCCCGCGGAGATCGTGCTGCCGGTGCTGTCGGCCCCGGCGGCCCGCGGTTCGGAGGAACTGGTCGCGACCGTCTTCGCCTCGCTGCGCGCGCACGTGACCACCGGTGGGCGCGCGGTGATCGTGGTCGCGGGACACGGTACGGCGCAACGCATTCAGGAACGCCTCGCCGATGCCGAGGTGCCGGCCGCGGCGCTCGAGCCGGGCGCCGAACCGGTGCGCGGGCTGGTCGGCGTGCTGTGCGGTTCACTGCACGACGGCATCGTGTTCGACGACGCGAAACTGGTCGTCATCGCCGAATCCGATCTGACCGGCAACCGCGTCACCGCGCCCGGCGAGGGGAAGAAGCTCCCCGCCCGCCGGCGCAATCAGGTCGATCCGCTGGCATTGAGCTCGGGCGATATGGTCGTGCACGATCAGCACGGCATCGGCCGGTTCGTGGAGATGATCGAACGCACCGTCGGCGGCGCTCGGCGCGAATACCTGGTGATCGAATACGCGCCCAGCAAGCGCGGCCAGCCCGGCGACCGGTTGTACGTGCCGATGGACTCGCTGGATCAGCTCTCCCGCTACGTGGGCGGGGAGATGCCGAGTCTTTCCAAACTCGGCGGATCCGACTGGGCGAATACGAAACGCAAGGCGCGCAAGGCCGTTCGCGAGATCGCCACCGAACTCGTGCAGTTGTACGCCGCGCGGCAGGCCGCGCCCGGCCACGCGTTCGCCCCCGATACGCCGTGGCAGCAGGAGATGGAGGACGCGTTCGCGTTCACCGAGACCCACGACCAGCTCACCGCTATCGCCGAGGTGAAGGCCGATATGGAGCGGCCGGTCCCGATGGACCGGGTGATCTGCGGCGACGTCGGCTACGGCAAGACCGAGATCGCGGTGCGCGCGGCGTTCAAGGCCGTTCAGGACGGTAAGCAGGTCGCCGTACTGGTGCCGACAACGCTGCTGGCACAGCAACATCTGCAGACCTTCGCCGAACGCGTCGCCGGATTCCCGGTCACGGTGAAGGGTCTGTCCCGCTTCACCGATCCGGCGGAATCGCGCGAGGTGATCGACGGTATGGCCACCGGTGAGGTCGACATCGTGGTCGGCACGCACCGGCTGCTGCAGACCGGTCTGCGGTGGAAGGAACTCGGCCTCGTGATCATCGACGAGGAGCAGCGGTTCGGCGTCGAGCACAAGGAACACATCAAGGCGCTGCGCACCCACGTCGACGTGCTGACCATGTCGGCCACGCCGATTCCGCGCACCCTGGAGATGAGTCTGGCCGGGATCCGCGAGATGTCGACCATTCTCACCCCGCCCGAGGAGCGCCACCCCGTCCTCACCTACGTCGGCGGCTACAACGACAAGCAGGTGGCCGCTGCCGTGCGCCGCGAACTGCTGCGCGACGGCCAGGTCTTCTACGTGCACAACCGCGTCTCCTCGATCGACAAGGCCGCCAAGCGAATTCGCGATCTGGTGCCCGAGGCGCGGGTGGCGGTGGCGCACGGCCAGATGAACGAGGACACGCTGGAGAAGACCGTGCAGGGCTTCTGGGAGCGCGAGTTCGACGTGCTGGTGTGCACCACGATCATCGAGACCGGTCTGGACATCTCCAACGCCAATACACTGATCGTCGAACGGGCCGACGCTCTGGGACTTTCGCAGCTGCACCAGCTGCGCGGCCGGGTCGGGCGCAGCCGGGAACGCGGATACGCCTACTTCCTGTACCCGGGCGAGAAGCCGCTCACCGAAACGGCCTACGACCGCCTCGCCACCATCTCGCAGAACTCCGATCTCGGCGCGGGTATGGCCGTGGCGATGAAGGACCTCGAAATCCGCGGCGCCGGAAACGTTCTCGGCGCCGAACAGTCCGGACATGTCGCCGGCGTCGGCTTCGATCTCTACGTGCGCCTGGTCGGTGAGGCGGTGGAGGCCTATCGCGCCGCCGCCGACGGCCGGCCGATCACGACCGAGGAAGAGGTCAAGGAGGTGCGGATCGACCTGCCGGTGGATGCGCACATTCCGCCCGACTACATCGCCAGCGACCGGCTGCGGCTGGAGGCCTACCGCAAACTGGCTGCGGCACAGGATGATTCGGCGCTCGCGGCCGTGGTGGAGGAGCTCGTCGACCGGTACGGCCCGCTGCCGGTGGAGGTCGGCCGGTTGGTGTCGGTCGCCAAGTTGCGACTGCTGTGCCGCGAGTACGGCATCCAGGAGGTCGGTGTCACGGGCACCACGCTGAAGGTGTCGCCGCTGCAGCTGCCCGATTCGAAGCAGATGCGGCTCAAGCGGCTGTATCCGAGTGCGAACTACCGGCCCACCACGGGCATCGTGCAGCTGCCGCTGCCGCGGGTGGAGGACAGCGTCGGCGCGGCGCGGGTGCGCGATGTGCAGTTGTTGCAGTTCGTCGCCGATCTGCTGCTGGCGCTCGACGGCAAGCCGAAGGGCATGGTCGACCTCGCGATGGGCGCGGAGGTCGCGGTCGGGTGAGCGAGGACCGGGGCGAGCGCCCGTCGGGCGGAACCGACGACGCCGCGGCTGATTCCGCACGGGTCGCGCACGGCCTGACCGAGGCCGTCGAGGTCATGGACCGGCTGTGGGATTTCGGTGGCTGGGAGGTCACCCAGACCCACGACTCGCTGCGGCCGTATCTGCTGGAGGAGACCTACGAACTCCTCGACGCCATCCAGCACGGCGATGCGGAGACGATCAAGGAGGAACTCGGCGATCTGCTGCTGCAGGTGCTGTTCCATTCCCGGATCGCCCAGGCCGCAGGCGAATTCACGGTCGACGATGTGGCCGCGGCGTTGGTCGCGAAACTGGTGCACCGCAGTCCGCATCTGTCGGATCCGGTCGTGGACGCCGGTGCGGATGTGGCCGCGAAGGTCGCCGCCCAGGAAAGGGCCTGGGAGGAACGCAAACTCACCGAGAAGGCGCGCCGCTCCTGCCTGGACGGGATCGCGATGGCGCAACCCGCGCTGGCGCTGGCGGAGAAAGTTCGCTCCCGTAGCGCGAAGGCGGGATTGCCCGAGGATCTGGTCCCGGAGGAGCTGCGGGTGATTCACCTGGGCGGACCCGAAAGTGCCGAGGAGCGGCTCCGCAAGGCCACGCTGGACTTCGCGGCGCGAATCCGGGCCGCCGAGGACGCGGCCGAGCGGACCCGCGGCGTACGCGGACCGCTGGGTCCCGACGAGTGGCGCGCCCATTGGGAAACCTTCGCCGACTCGCTGGGGGACCGGCAGCGCCGGCCGTGAGGTCGCGCCCGGTCGGCTCGCCCGTGTCGGGTGGTCAGGAGCCTTCCGCGAGATAGCGTTCGACGGTCTCGACCTTCGACGTGAGGGCGCCGGTGACTCCCGGACGAATATCGGCCTTGATCACGAGGCTGCAGCGCGGCGCGACCGCGAGGACGGCGTCGGAGGCCTGCTTGATGACCGCCATCACCTCGTCCCATTCCCCCTCGAGCGTGGTGAACATGGCGTTGGTTTCGTTCGGCAGCCCGCTGGCGCGGACGATGCGGACGGCTTCGGCGACGGCACGGCCCACATCGGCGCCGGTGCCGAGCGGGGTGACCGAGAAGGCGGCGATCATGCCGTCAATTCTTCGCGTCGACCATCTGCTGCAGGGTGGCGACACGCGAGCGGAGGTATTCGAGTTCCGGTTCGTCGAGAACCGTGCGCTGGATGCCCGCCTCGACCTCGAACGCGCCCTGGCGGTGGTCGTCGATCACCTCGACATCGATGGCGACGGCCACATAGTCCTCGGCGCCGGGCATCGGATCGGCGATCACTCGCGCGCGACCGCGGGCGCACAGGGCCACATTGCCGCCGCCGAGGATCAGCAGCGCGACGTCGGGACGTTTGCGCAGCCGGGCCAGGGACCCGCGATCGAACTTGAGGCTCAACAGGATTCGCCGATCGTCGGCGCGCACCGGCCAGCTCACGGGAATCGCGTGCGGCGACGGATCGGTGGTCACCAGGACAGCGATGGTGTCCAGCGGCCAGGTGGGCAGGATGTCCAGTTCGGGATGCTCGGTCGCGGGCTGCTGACGTTCTCCGGCACTGGCTACCATCTCGTCACCTCACGGTCGGCTCACGCGGCGGCATCGGCCGCGACTGGCACCCCAGTGTAAACCGTTGTGCCGCTTACTTGCTGGGGTGCGAGCCGCCGAGGTGAACCGCACTGGTGGTAGGGGTGCGTACGGATCAGTTGAGGCTGTCGGCCAACTGGCGGGGTTCGGCGACCTCGCGGTGATGCAGCAGCGAGAAATATCGCCGCAGCATCAGCGCGGCCGTCGCGGCCAGGCCCGCGGTCAGCCCCCACCACACGCCGCTCGCGCCCAGACCCAGCGGGAAGGCGAGCAGCAACGCCGTCGGCAGTCCGACGATCCAATAACCCACCAGCGACAACCGGAATCCGGCCCGGGTGTCCTTGATCCCGCGCAGCAGGCCGTTGCCGATGTTCTGCGCGGCGTCGAAGAACTGCAGGACGACGGCGATCAGCAGCAGGCTGTGCGCGAGCTCGATGGTGGCCCCGTCGCGGCCGGTGAGGAACGGACGCAGCACCAGATCGGGCGCCGCGACGTACAGGACGCCGACCACGGCGGCCACCACGGCCGCCTGCCGCAACACCAGCCAGGCCAGATTCTGGGCGCGGCGGAACTCGTCGCGGGCCACGGCCCGGCTGACCAGGATCGAGACCCCGTGCGAGAGCCCCACCGCGACCTGGAACACGATGTAGACGAGCTGATACACCACGTTGTGCGCGGCCAGCGCCGCCGGGCCGAGCGTGCCCATCGCCAAGGCCAGCACCGAGAACATGCCGGCCTCGGAGCCGTAGGTGAGGGCGATCGGCGCGCCGAGCCGCAGTTCCGCGGTGACCGTTGGCCGGCGTACCGGCCACATCCGCATCGGCAGCGTCGGCCCCAGCGCGGCGTCGCGGCGCACCATCACCCAGAACACCGCGAAGGTGACGAGGAAGACGACCGAGGACGCCACGCCGACGCCGGTCAGTCCCAGGGCGGGCAGTCCGGCCCAGCCGTGGATCAGCGCCAGCGCGACCACCGCGTTCAAGGCCACCGAGCCGAGCGTCACCACCAGCAGTGCCTGCGGCTTTTGCATGCCGACGGTGTACTGGCGCAATACCTGGAACCACAGGCACGGCAGCAGGCCGGGGGCGAGCGCCACCATCATCGGCCGGGCCGCGGCCAGCACCGCCGCGTCTTGGCCCAGCCACTGCAGCGACCAGCCCAGGCCGACCAGGATGAGACCGCCGAGCAACCCCGCCGCGGTCGCGATGAGGAAGCTCGATCGGACCACATCGCGGATCTCGAGCTCGGGGCTGCGGTGCTGCTTCTCGGCCCGGCTCACCACGGTTGCCACCTGATTGCCACTGGCGGTGATCAACCCGACGCACATGGTGCGGATCTGGTTGAACAACACCAGTGCCAGCCCGCCGGCCGCCACCTGGTCGACGCCGAGGCTGCCCATCAACGCGATATTGGTGGTCGAGATCGCGACCTGGGCCAGTTGGGTCAGCGCGATGGGCGTCGCGAGTGCCGTCAGCCGGCGTCCGTCGCCGCGGGGTGTGGCGGCGGTCATGCCCGGACCTCCCGGGCATCGCCCGGATTCATCGAGCCCCCACGAGATTTCGTGCTTCGGACGCGGCCGGGGCTCCGGGGGCGTAGCGGTCCAGCAGGTCGGTGACCGCGTGCTCGGCGGTGCGATCGAGCAGATCGCGATCGCTCATCCATTCGTCGTCGAAGACCGTGTCGAGATACTTCTCGCCGCTGTCGCAGACGATGGTGACGATCGTCGAGCCCGGTTCGAATTCCTCGAGCCGCTGCAGTGCCACGTACACCGAGCCGCCCGCCGATCCGCCGATGAGCAGACCGGAACGCTGCGCGACCGCGCGGGCGGTGGCGAAGGCGTCCACGTCCGAGACGGTGACTCCCTCGTCCAGCAGCGAATAGTCCACGGCCGTACCGACGGTCGCGCCGGGCGGGGTGCCGGTGCCGGACTGCCAGTACGGTCCGCCCGGCCCGCCGAAGGCGATCGATCCGACCGGTTCCACCCCGATCACCCGCGCGGGATGGCCCAGGTCGCGCAGCCGTCGCGCGGTGCCGAACAACGATCCGCCGGTGCCGACCGCCGACAGCAGGATGTCGACATGTCCGAGGTCGGCCAGCAACTCCTCGGCGACGGCGTAGTAGCCGACCGGATTGGCCTCGTTGTTGTGCTGCTCGGTGAAGTAGGCGTCCGGCCGCGCGGCCGCCATCGCCTCGGCCAGATCCTCCCGGGCGGAGGTGGCCAGGCTGTCGTCGCCCTCGGCGGCGACGTAGACGAGGTCGGCACCCATGGCTCGCATCGCGCGCAGTTTGTCCTTACAGGCGTGGTGGTCCACGACGGCGGTGAATCGATAGCCGCGTTCGGCCGCGACCACCGCCAGTCCCAGTCCGGTATTCCCGGATGTGGACTCGATAATATGTCCGCCATCTCTCAGCAAACCCCGGCGTTCGGCATCGAGCACCATTTCGCGGGCCATCCGGATCTTCGCCGCGCCGGTCGGATTGCACTGTTCGAGTTTCAGTAGCAGCCGAGTGCCGCCGTCGGTGACGGCCAGCTCGAACAGGGGAGTGTTTCCGATCAGGTCCGTCACGCGCGTGACGATCGGCATGCGAGTCTCCTCGGGGTTGTGGTGGGGAAACGGGGCTATCGTTCGAGCGCCCAGCGCAGCCGCGGCGGCTGCGCGGGATCCGCGTCCGGGCTGCTCGACAGCAGCACCTTCGGCGGGATGGGGAGATCGTGGAACGACGATTCGTTCGAATCCATCTGATACCCGGCGGTATTCGGGTAGACGAGCAGATCGCCGACCACGGCCGGACGTGGCAGCGGAATGCGCCGCCAGCTCAGCATGTCCGATTCCAGGCAGGTCGCGGCGCCGACGCAGGCCGGAGTCACCGCACCCGGCCGCATCGGCCACAGCACCGGGTCGGGCAGATATTCGCTGTCGAACCATTGCTCGGACAGGCTCAGGCTGGTGCCGTCGACGGTGAGCAGCTGGTAGGGAATCGACTGTGCCGTCCGCGTTTTCACGCCCTGAACGCGGAACACGGTGCTGCCCGCGCGGTCCAGCAGTGCGCGCCCCGGCTCGACGGCGAGCCGAATAGCATGGGCGCGAAGAACTTTCACCAGATCGCCGTGGTCGAGGATGGCGGCCAGCGCGGCCGATCCGGCGGGACGCTGGTGGTAGGGGTAATACGAATCGAACGTCTTGTCCGCGTGGAACCAGTGCGGACCGTGTGCCTCGGTGAAGGCGCGCCAGGCCGTGTCCGGCAGGTACTCGACGCCGAATCCGCCGCCGATGGAGATGGTGGTGACCGGATGTCCGAGGGCGCGGGCGTGCCGGCAGCGGTCTACCAGTGCGGCCGCCAATTCCGAACGGGCGATCGGGTCGTAGCCGGAGAGGTGAAAGCTGAACCCCTCCAATCGGATCGGGGCCGGATCGGCGCGGTGCAGCACCGTGTCGAGCTCGATGTCGGTCATGCCGAATCGGCTGGTCGAATCCGGCGGGAGTACCCGCAGCAGCACGCGGGCGGTGGCGCCGAGGCCGGTGAGCCGGGCGAGTTCGCCGGGGTCGTCGACGGCGATCAGGGCGCCGTGCCGGGTGGCCAGCCACAGCAGATCATCGGATTTGGCCGGTCCGGTCACCACCAGATCGTGACCCCGGATGCCGTTGGCCAGAGCCGAACTCAGCTCGCCGACGCTGGCGACATCGACGCCGGCGCCGTGTTCGGCGCACACCCGCACCACGGCCGCGGACTTGTTGGCCTTCTTGCCGTAGTAGATCGCGCCGTCCACCCCGTGGCGCCGGAACTGCTCGCGGAAGCCGTCGATGTTGACTCCCACCCGCTCCGGGTACAGCAGGTGGAACGGGCCGCCGACCGCATAGGCGATGTCGTCGAGCAGATGGGCGTCGGCCAGCAGTAGGCGCTCCCACTCGTCCCGGTGAGCGGGGAGGGGCGGCGCTGTGATCGAAGGAGAGGTCAACGTATCGTTGGGCGCCTGCGTACTCCGGCTCGCGGTCACCGCGTCGTCTCCGAGGCCGACGACCGCTTCGAGTCGCCGAAAGTTGTTTGCGCAGTGGGCATACCGCATGGGCGCGCTCGCCGCGCTGTCGCCGGGCGGCCCGCGCGTGGTGTAGCGGGCGGCTGGATCGTCGTCCGGTTCGCGGCCGGCCGGGACGAACGCGTAGCGCCAGGGGTGTGCGCCCCGGTCAGTCCCACAGCGGCACCTCCGTGCCCCGGCCCTCGGCGATGGCGCGTTCGGCCAGCGCGTGCGCGACGGCGATATCGGTGAGGACCAGGCCGCTGTTGTAGACGAACAGACGTTCGTCGGGCCTCGTGCGCGCCGTCGCCCGACGTCCGAGAATCGCGGGCAGTTCCGCGTCCACCGACCGCAGCCGACCGTCCGGCCCGGCCATATCGGTGCCGGTCAGCGCCATCTGTTCGGCACTGGTCGCGACCACCCGATCGGCATCGGTCAAAGTCGACGGCGCCAGTCCGTAACCGACCAGCACGGCCACCGAACCCGGTGCCAGATCATCGGATTCGAGGGCGACCTGCGTGCCGGGCCCGGCGGTCGCGAGCACCACATCGGCCGTCGCCGCCGCGGCGCGCGGATCGTCGACCACGTCGAGATCCAGGTGCGGCGCGTGCGCGCGCAGGTGGGTGCCCACCGCTTCCAGCCCCTCGGGGTGGGTGCCGAACACCATCAGCCGGTTCAACTGCGGATTCGCGGCGAGCAAGTGCGGCAGGGCGTTTCGGCCCTGGGTGCCGGTGCCGATCAGCAGCACGCTGCGCGCGCCCGGCCGCACCGTCTCGCGAACCAGCAGCGCCGACACCGCCGGTGTGCGCAGCGCGCCGACCCGCGCGCAGTCCATCATCGCGATCGGGGTGCCGGTCGCGTCGTCGTAGAGGGTGATGGTGGTGTAGTAGCGCTTGGTGCTGCGGTCGTGGCTCGGATCGAATTTGTACGAGGTCTTCATCGCGACCACCCGGCGGCGGCCGTCGCGCCCGAGCATCGCGTACGCCACCGACCAGCCGTCCGGATGCGCCACGCTGAGCTTGCGGGGGTTGTCCGAATCGCCCTGTGCCAGGGCCAGATAGGCGTCCTCGACAGCGCGCACCACCTCGTTGGGCGCGATCGGGACATCGGCGAGATCGCTGCGGCTGAGTACGCGCAACGGGGTGGGGCGGCTGCTCACTGCGTTCCTCGGTTCACTGGTCGGTTCATCGGGGCGAGATATTCGGTGCCGCATAGCGATTCGGCGTGAACGGCCGCACCGTCCTCTGTCCGTATCCGCTTTCGCCGGACTCGGCCGGTGCGCGACGGCGTGCCAGCCGGATGTTGACCCGCTTGAGCCAGCGGTCGGTCCCGTCGTATCGGGGCGTGAAGGGAACCCGGCCGTGCACGACGACATCATTGTCCATCAGCAGCAACTCCCCCGGCTCCAACACCGCACGGTGACAGACTCGTTCCAATTCGACGCCGAGATGGGAGTAGGCGCAACGGTATTCGGCCCCCGCGTCGTCGAGTGGAGTGTAGGCGGGGTCGTAGCGCAGGGTCGGCCCGCCGTCACCGGCGCCGACGGTGGCCACCGGGGCGGGGTGGTGCTCGCCGAAATCCTCGCCGTAGGAGACGTCGGGCAGGATCGGCAGTGTCGGTTCGGCGAGCAGCCGGCGCCCGTCCGCATCCAGGTTCACCTGGCGGACCGAGGAGATGGTGGTACCCACCCGGTCGGGATTGCGCAGACAGCCGAGCAACAGCAGATGTGCGCGCTCGGGATGGAAGGCGTCCTCGGTGTGCGGGCTCAGCAGCGTGGTGCTGCTGGCGCCGGACTGTTCGTGTTCGTGGCCGGGTGTGGGCAGGATGTTGTTGACCAGCCGCCCACCCTGCTGGCCCTGCCAGCCGAAGGGTTCGCCGGCGCAGCGGGCGAGCAGCAACAGGGCGATATCCAGGCGAAACGACTCCGGGCACGCCGGTTCGGCGGCATGGGTCCAGTCGGGCGGCGTGGGGCCGAGCTCGTCGTCGCGCACCGGCAGGCGGCCGATGATCGTCGCACCGGCGGGGGTGTCGGGCGGTCGCAGGGCGGTGCGCACCGCGGCCGGAAGTTCGGCGGCGTAGGCGTTCACGAGCCGGATCAGCGCCGGATCGGCGAGGGTGCGGCGGATCGGCGCGGAACCACCGGGGGTGCGGTCGAGTGTGATCGCGATCTCTTCGGCCGAACAGAACACGGCCGCCGCGGCTTCGGGGGCGAGCGTACGGCGGTCGATCGGTTCGATTTCTTCGTGCTGGGGTGTCTTACGTTCGCGGAGAACGTTTTTCACCAGGAGTTCCCTTCCTCGCAATGGGGATGAAGCAGGTGGTGAAGACTCGGACTGCGAAGTTAGTCGCTCCGTTGATCTTAAGCAAGGCTTACCTAAAGTACGCCGCTGGACATAGCGTTTCGATATGGAACGGATGCGGGAAAGGTAGCTGCTCGTATGCCGGAGTCGGGTGGAGTGCGCCGTCACGGTGCGTGCCATCCGCGCGCGAATCTGGATGATGGAAACGTGCGTTCGACCATCCCCGGATTCCGGCCCCTCGCGTTCGCCGCCGTCGCGGCGGTCGCGCTGCTGTCCGGATGTGCGGGAACCGACAACCTGCCCCCGATTCCGGACGGCATTCCGCCCGGTGCGGGGGCACCGGTTCCGCCGATCGACCTCGATGCGCCCGGTCGCAGTGCCGAACAGTTGCGTGACTGGGCGCAAGCGCAGTCGGACGCGCTCGGCATCCCCACGGTCGCGCTCGAGGCCTACGGATACGCGACCGAGGTCATGGCCCGGTCGCGTCCCGACTGCGGCATCGGCTGGACCACGATCGCGGGTATCGCGAGGGTGGAGAGCAAGCACGGCCGCCACGGCGGTTCCGCGCTGGATGCCGACGGCGAGGTCCGCCCGCCGATCCGCGGCATCCCCTTGGACGGATCACCCGGTGTCGCAAGGATTCTCGACGACGAGGCCACCGCACGCGCCGGCGCCCCGGTCTACGTGCGCGCCGAGGGGCCGTTCCAATTCCTGCCCGAAACCTGGCAGCACTGGGGTGTGGACGCCAACGGGGACGGTCGCGCGGATCCGGACAGCATCGACGACGCCTCGCTGACCGCCGCGCGCTACCTGTGCGCCAGCGGCGGCGATCTGCGCACCGCGGAGGGCTGGCAGAAGGCGGTGCTGACCTACAACCAGTCCACTACCTATATGGCGACCGTGCGGACGAAGGCGGCGGCATACAGCGTCGGCCGCCGCGCCTGACGACCGCGCGCCGGGCGACCGGGACCGCGTGCCCACCTGTGTCGTGCGGTCCGGACCGCACCCATTAGGCTCGCAGGCGCACGGGCCCGCCGTGCGACCTGCTCGTGGACGGCGGTGGGCAGGGCCCCCGAATTGATTGCCAGCAGCCGAAGGAGTGTCGTTTCGTGGCCATCATCGAACAGGTCGGAGCTCGCGAGATCCTGGATTCACGCGGTAACCCCACCGTCGAGGTCGAGATCGCTCTCGACGACGGCACGCTGACCCGCGCGGCGGTGCCGTCCGGCGCTTCCACCGGCGAGCACGAGGCCGTGGAGCTGCGCGACGGCGGCGACCGCTACGGCGGCAAGGGCGTTCGCAAGGCCGTCGAGGGTGTGCTGGACGAGATCGCACCGGCCGTGATCGGCTTGGACGCGGTCGAGCAGCGCACCGTCGACCAGGTGCTGCTGGATCTGGACGGCACCCCGGACAAGTCCCGCCTGGGCGCCAACGCCCTGCTGGGTGTATCGCTGGCGGTGGCCCGCGCGGCCGCCGAGTCCTCGGGCCTGGAACTGTTCCGCTACCTGGGCGGGCCGAACGCGCATGTGCTGCCGGTGCCCATGATGAACATCCTCAACGGTGGCGCCCACGCCGACACCAGTGTCGACGTGCAGGAATTCATGATCGCCCCGATCGGTGCGCCCACCTTCCGCGAGGCGCTGCGCTGGGGTGCCGAGGTCTACCACGCCCTCAAGGCCGAGCTGAAGTCCAA
This sequence comes from Nocardia nova NBRC 15556, assembly GCF_001613005.1. Lineage (GTDB taxonomy): Bacteria > Actinomycetota > Actinomycetes > Mycobacteriales > Mycobacteriaceae > Nocardia > Nocardia nova. The sequence goes on from NZ_BDBN01000001.1 coordinate 196,009, forward strand.
GGGCCTGTCCACCGGCCTCGGCGACGAGGGCGGTTTCGCCCCGGATCTGGCCGGCGGCACCCGCGAGGCGCTGGACCTGATCGCCTCGGCGATCGGCAAGGCCGGCTACAACCTCGGCAGCGATGTCGCGCTGGCTCTCGACGTGGCCGCGACCGAGTTCTACACCGCCGGAACGGGCTACAAGTTCGAGGGCACAGAGCGCACCGCCGAGCAGATGGCCGAGTTCTACAATGACCTGCTGGGCGCGTACCCGCTCGTCTCGATCGAGGACCCGCTGTCGGAGGACGACTGGGACGGCTGGGTCGCGCTGACCGACCTGATCGGCGACAAGATCCAGCTCGTCGGCGACGATCTGTTCGTCACCAACCCGGAGCGGCTCGAGGACGGCATCGCCAAGGGCGCCGCCAACGCGCTGCTGGTGAAGGTCAACCAGATCGGCACCCTCACCGAGACGCTGGACGCGGTCGAGCTGGCCCACCGCAACGGCTACAAGTCCATGATGAGCCACCGCTCGGGCGAGACCGAGGACACCACCATCGCCGATCTGGCGGTCGCGGTCGGCAGCGGTCAGATCAAGACCGGCGCCCCGGCCCGCAGCGAACGCGTCGCCAAGTACAACCAGCTGCTGCGCATCGAGGACGCGCTCGGTGATTCGGCTCGCTACGCCGGTGACGTCGCATTCCCCCGGTTCGTCTTCGAGGGGTAGTAGCCTCGTCAACGGTTGTGGCGTGCGGGGCCGGTCGATACAGCGGCCGGTCACCGCGCGGAACCGTTGCGCTGTGCGGTCGAATCGCAGCGCCGCTATGGAGGCAGGCGATTTCGAGGTGTGGGGATGACGGAGCGACGGGCGCGCGGTACCAGTCCGGCAGGACGCGGTGACCGCCGCTCGACGCGGTCGCCCCGGCCCGAGCGGACCGCGAACGGCTCCGCGCGCACGTCCGCCGGCAAACGGGCCGCGCAACGACGCCCGGCCGGCACGAAATCCGAACCGCGCACCACGCGCGCGAAGTCGAAGAAGTCCGAGGATCGCCACGATCGCCGGATTTTCGGGCTGTCGACCGGGCGGGCCGTCATTCTGGCCGCGGTGCTGTGCGCGCTCGCGCTGACCCTCGCCGTACCGATGCGCACGTATTTCAGTCAGCGTTCCGAATCGGTGCAATTGGCCGAACAGCGCCGCGATCTGGAAAACGATCTGACGCGGCTGCGCGACCGCCGCGCACAACAGGAAGATCCCGCCTACATCCGCTCCGAGGCCCGCGACCGGCTGCGCCTGGTGATGCCCGGCGACACCGCCTACATCGTGCAGGTGCCCGGCATCGAGCAGCCCGCGGTACCGGTGCCGACGAGTCAGGCGCGCCGCCCCGACCCCTGGTACACCCAGCTGTGGCGCAGTATGTCCAACCCCCAGCCCACCCCCACCGCCACGCCGGCGCCCCCGCCGCCCCCTCCACCGCCCCCGCCCGATCCTGAAGGAGAACCCCGGTGACCGACCCCGCTACGCCCGAGCCCTCGACCGGCGAGGCGCGTGCCGAGCAGGGTACGCCCGCCGAGGCGGATCTCGAGATCGTGGCCCGCCAGCTCGGCCGTGAGCCACGCGGGGTCCTCGCGATCGCTTATCGCACGCCCGACGGCCAACCGGCGGTCGTGAAGACCGCGCCGCGCCTGCCCGACGGCACCCCGTTCCCCACGCTCTACTACCTCACCGATCCGCGCCTGACCGCCGAGGCGAGCCGGCAAGAGGCCGCCGGACTGATGCGCGGGATGACCGAACGCCTGGCCGCCGACCCGGAACTGGCCGCCGCCTACCGCGCCGCGCACGAGAGCTACCTGTCCGAGCGCGACGAAATCGAGTCGCTGGGAACGGATTTCAGCGGTGGCGGGATGCCGGAGCGGGTCAAATGCCTGCACGTGCTGATCGCGCATTCGCTGGCCAAGGGCCCGGGGCTGAATCCGCTCGGTGACGAGGCCGTCGCGCTGGCCGCCGATACCGGACTGCGCGGCACCGCGATTCCGCAGGACTGGCCGAAATACGAGCAGTACCAATCGAATACCGATGCGGGAGACAGTGATGAGTGACCGGGTTGCCGCCGTCGACTGCGGCACCAATTCCATCCGGCTCCTGATCGCCGATGTCGGCGCGGACGGCCACCTCACCGACGTGCACCGCGAAATGCGGATCGTGCGACTCGGCAAGGGCGTCGACGCCACGGGCGAACTGAATCCGGAAGCGATCGAACGCACCCGCGTCGCCCTGCACGACTACGTCGACCGCATGATCGAGACCGGGGTGAGCCGGGTGCGGATGGTCGCCACCAGCGCCACCCGCGACGCACGCAACCGCGACGACTTCTTCGCCATGACCGGAGTGGAACTGGGCCGCGTGGTGCCGGGCGCCCAGGCCGAGGTGATCACCGGCGACGAGGAGGCGCGGCTCTCGTTCGCGGGCGCGGTGGGCGAATTGTCCAGTGCCGAAGGGCCGTTCGTGGTCGTCGATCTCGGTGGCGGGTCCACCGAGGTGGTGCTCGGCGACAGTTCCGGCGTGCAGGAGGCGTACTCGGCCGACATCGGCTGTGTGCGGATCACCGAACGCTGCCTGCACGGTAATCCGCCGACCGGCGAGGAGGTCGCGTCCGCGCGATTCATCGCCTCACAGCAGCTGGCCCAGGCCTTCGGCGTGGTTCCGGTCGAACGCGCCCGCACCTGGGTCGGTGTGGCCGGCACCATGACCACGATCGCCGCGGTCGCACTGGACCTGCCCGAATACGATTCGGATCGGGTGCATCTGACCCGTCTCACGTTCGATCAGCTCCGCCAGGTCTGTCACCGTCTGATCGGGATGAACCACGACGAACGCGCCGCTCTCGGCCCCATGCATCCGGGCCGGGTCGACGTGATCGGCGGCGGTGCGGTGATCACCGAGGTGCTGGCCGACGAGCTGGCGCGCCGGGCGGGGATCTCCGAGCTGATCGTGAGCGAGCACGACATTCTCGACGGGATCGCGCTGTCGATCGCCTGAGGCGGGCCGGAGGCGGCGCCGCCTGAGGGTGCCGCGACATCCCCGCGTGATCGGCGTTTTGTGCGATCGGTGTCCCTCGTTGCTGGACAATTGCGTCTCATGAGCAGGGTGGAACCCGTCCCGGGAGAGCAGGCGTCGCCGGAGACACGCACGATATTCGGCCATCCCATCGGGCTGGTCAATTTGTTCGGAGTCGAGCTGTGGGAACGGTTTTCGTTCTACGGCATGCTCACCATTCTCGGGTACTACCTGTACTACTCGCTGACCGACGGCGGGCTGGGGCTGGAGAAATCCACCGCGACGGGCATCGTCGGCGCCTACGGCGGGCTGGTGTATCTGTCGACCGTGCTCGGCGGCTGGCTGGCCGACCGGGTGCTCGGGATGGAGCGGACCGTCTTCTACGGCGGCGTGGTCGTGATGGCCGGGCATATCGCGCTGGCGGTGCTGCCGGGATTGACCGGTGTCGGCGTGGGGTTGGTGCTCGTCGCGCTCGGCTCCGGGGCGTTGAAGGCCAACGCGTCCTCACTGCTGGGCACGCTCTACGAGAAGGGTGACCCGCGTGCCGACGGCGGTTTCACGCTGTTCTATCTCGGCGTGAATCTGGGCGCGTTCGTCGGCCCGCTGATCACCGGGCTGCTGCAGACCCACCTCGGATTCCACTACGGATTCGGGGCGGCGGCGGTCGGCATGGCGCTCGGACTCACCCAGTACGTGATCTTCCGGCGCAATCTGGGTACCCACGGGCGGGAAGTGCCGAACCCGTTGCCGCGCAGCCAGATCGGGAAAGTGATCGCCTTCGTGCTGGTCCTCGTGGTGGTGGTCGCCGTCGCGATGTGGACCGGGCTGGTCCGGTTGTCGAATCTGTCGTGGGTAACCACCGGCGTGATCGCGGCGGTATCGATACTCTATTTCGGATTGATGTTGACCAGTCCGAAAGTGGTTGCGGTGGAACGAGTCCGAGTGCGGGCCTTCATACCGCTGTTCATCGCCAACGCCGTGTTCTGGTCGCTGTTCCAGCAGATCTTCACGGTGCTGGCCGTCTACTCCGACGAGCGGATGAACTGGACGCTGTTCGGCTGGACCGCGCCGGCGAGCTGGATCGGCTCGGAGGAACCGATCTGGGTCATCGTGCTGTCGCCCTTGTTCGCGCTCATGTGGACCCGCCTGGGCACCAGAGCCCCCACCACGCCCCGAAAGTTCGCCTACGGCGTGATGGGGATGGGCGCATCGTTCCTCCTGTTCGTCCCCTTGGCCGGCTTCGAGGACAAAACCGTTCCCGCCCTGCTCGTCTTCGTGATCCTGGCCGGCTTCGCCATCTCCGAACTGCTGCTGTCCCCGATCGGCCTCGCGGTTACCACTCAGCTCGCCCCCGAGGCCTTCCGAGCCCAGATGATGGCCCTTTACTTCTTCTCCGTCGGCATCGGCACCTCGATGTCCGGCGTCCTGTCCGAGTTCTACGACACCAGCCACGAAGTCGCCTACTTCGGCATCACCGGCCTGGTCGCGATCGCAGTGGGAATCGTCGTTTACTTCCTAGCCCCGCAGGTCAGCCGCTTGATGGAAGGCGTGCACTGAGCAAATCTCCGGACAATTCCGAGACGGACGTACGACTTAGGTACGCTATCCCAGCCGCCCCCGTAGCCCAATTGGCAGAGGCAGCGGACTTAAAATCCGCACAGTGTCGGTTCGAGTCCGACCGGGGGCACCTCATTCGGCCCGGTAGAGGCGTTTTCTGGGGCCTTCAGTTGCCTTGCGGAGCCTTGAAATCCGACCCCCATGCGACCCCCACGGCGGACCGCCCCCTAGTCAGCGCCGGGGGCGGGCAAGTTGTCCAGGAGAGCGCCGGGGGTCGTCTTGAGCCCGGCCGCAAACCGCAGGACGCGGGAGCTGCGCTGCCCGCGTTCGACCTGACCGAGATGGGTCCAGTGCACTCCGATTTCGTGAGCCGCTCTTTCGCCCGGCTCTGGTGGCGGTAGGGCTGCGAGCGCCCCGGCTAGGGGTACTACCCCCGCCACGCGCGGCATCCGCCTCCACGACCTCCGGCATACGTTCGCGGTGATGCAGTTGATGGCCGAGGTGCACTTCATGCAGGTGTCAAGTGGCTCGGGCACAGCACCTTCACGCTCACCTTGAATACCTACGGCGACTGGATCCCCGAGGAGGAAAGCGGAGCAGGCAATCAGCTCCCCGAACCGCCCAAGGCGATTACTCCTCCGGCGCAGGCGATTCCGGATTCGGCTCCGTCGAACGTGGTGCCGTTGTTTGGTCGTCGGTCGGCGGGGTAGTGGCCAGTCGTTGATTTCGGAGAGCGACGCGTTCGCGTCGCTTCTCCTCGATGTGGCGTTTGCGTTCCGCCTGTCGCCGCTCACGGCGCTGCGCTTCGGGAGCGGCATCAGCGGCATATACCCACACGCCGGAGTTCTCACTGCCGAAGTTGTTCAGCGCCCTGGTCATCGACTCAAGCAGGTCGTTCTGCCTCTGCAGAAGCTTGGCTACGTGATGAACTGTCTTCACCTCCATCCGTATCGTGTCTTTCAGGGTGTCCCAGTCGAGGACCGCCTTCGTCGTATACGGCTTGCCCTGGCTGTCCGTATAGGCAACGGTCCCCTCGTGCCGTGTGGCGAGTCCTTCTGCCTGAAGCCGCTCCGGCGCGTAATCCCAACTCGTACGCCATTCCTGCGCTGGAGCCAGAATCGGAATCACTTCCGGATAGCTGAGGTCGGTCACGCCCTCGCTGGGCGCCATAGGATTTGGGCTGACCTGTGGTTGAGTGTCGAACGATAGCCGCACATCGTAGGCCGGTGTTGCGCCGAAGTTCTTGACGACTAATTCTAGATCTTCCCAGAAGGTGTGGTTCGGCTCGGTAAACATGACGACATTTGGCTGAGATTGCTCGTCGCGGGTCTTCTGCGCCTCGCGGGCTTCATGTTCCAGCGTTTCTTGAGCTAGTCGCGCCTGTGTCGCCAGCGCAGTTTGGGCTTGCTCGTCCTGCTTTCGCTGCGCATCACGTGCTGCTTCAATCTGCCCCAACGCTGCTTTGACCTGCTTGTTCGCGAACCATCCCGCAACGATCACGGTCACGAGAGCGATTCCCGCAGTGACCCATGCCGCCAGTGCCGCCCACGCATCAGCCCTCATGTCCAAAGCGTATCGAGCAGGACTGACAACTCGCGCGCTGGCGATGAGGGAACCGTGCCGGGCTCGCGGGCGTCCTATAGGTTCGTAGCGGTCGTGTTGGTCGAGCGGGAGGACGTCGGGTGCAGCGACGAGTGGCAGGGGTGGCGGTCGCGATCGGGGCGGTGCTGGCGGTGATGACAGCGGGGTGTAGCTCGACTACGGACGGTGCGGCTACCTCGACCACGAGCGATGCTGCTGCGGCAGTGTGGGATCCGTGTACGCAGATTCCCGATTCGGCGTTGACGGCCGCGCAGGTGGACCCGAGCACAAAGGATTCCGGTATCGCGGGGGTTCACCAGCACGGATGGGAGATTTGCGGATGGAAGGGCTCAAAGTACGCGATTACCGTCTACTCCACCGGCAAATCCGCTTCGGAGGTCGCCAACAAGACGGGCAATACCGGCCAACAGAGTGTGACGATTGCTGGTCGTTCGGGCACAGAGTTCAGGCAGGGTAGCGATACCGAATGTGACGTGGTTTTCGGTGCGCAGCAGGGCGCGGTGCAGCTCCAGGTGATCGGACGGCTCGCCGAAGACCATCCGATCGATCCGTGCCAAACCGTGGCCAGCGTTGGGGAGTCGCTCGTTCCGGTGTTTCCGAAGTAGCAAGGGGGCGGTATGGCAAGTAGTGATCTTTCGGCATGGCAGCAACGCGTAGCGGAGGCCAGGTCCGGTGATCTGTACCTCGACAACGAGCAGGTGGCTCGTGAGTGCCTGGCTGCGTGCAACAAGCGCATCGAGGATTTGCAGGACCTCCACATTTATGTTCTGCGAGCTCAAAGCGTTTCCGGCTTCGGTGATTTCGATATGGGCCACATGCTCGAGGGACAGTTCAAACTTCAGGCCACGGGTGATGACAACTCCATCGATAAGATCGTGGAGGATCACATCGAGACCGTGAAGAATATGCGGGAGGTCATGGCGATTTCGCTGGCTCGGCTCACCGGCCAGGACTACACGAACTCGACCACACTGAACGGAATCATCGACCAGAACCCCGCGCCGAAGAAGTAGCCGGACTGAGTCATTCGGACCGAACTGCCTTGTCGCACTTCCTATTCCGGAAACCATGGGACGAGGCTCTCGCCGATTCGAGCCAGCAGTTCACAGGGTTCCGGCGGATTATCCAATGCTGCGCGGATCAGTACCTGAAGTTGGATGACGCCCTGCTGTGCAGCGAATACAACGTTGCAGTTGAGATGTTTCGATGCTCCGTCAAGCCTGAATTGCCGACCGCTGCGGCCGGCGATCGTCACGTCGGTGAAATCGACGTTGCCGGGCTTGTTCTCGAACTGATCGACGGTGCGCGCGGTCGAGTAGACGGTGATCGAGTACTCGGGGCCGCGCCATCCGCAGATCCTCCAGCCGATCTGCTCGACCCCGGCGATTCCGGATTCGCTGCTCGACGCATCGACGTTCGACGCGCGCAAGGCATCGGCGGGTATGCCGGTAGACGGATCCCACAGAGCGGTTGCCTCGGCGGTTGGTGTGGCTCCGGCGGTAAGCCAGCGCCCAGCCGCTTGCAACGCTGTGCATATCGCCGTCGCTATGACATGTCGCCGTATTGATTCCTCTACTCCGCCAGTCGGATACAGATCAGCCTGAACTGGACCGCCCCCATGCGGTTTGGGTGCTGCCGCGATTGTTTGTAGGACGAAGCGGACTGCCGCATCGAGGCCCCATGTGATCGCGATCGCGACTGCCGCCGGCGCGCGCTGCGCCCACTTGTCGGCGAGGTCGATGCGCCGGGCAGGAAAATTGGGCTTCATTGTTCTCCCTATCATCGAGAGGTTGTGTTCGTGCCGTGCAGGTGCGAGTACGACCAGGGCACAACACAGCTGGTTGTGCGGTGTGCGGGGGCGGCAATGGGCACGCCCGCGTGGCACTTCGACAGCGGACCGCGGCTGCGAGACTGTGGTTTCGGTTAGCCGCTGGTGGCCCAGCGGGCGAAGGACAGCCTTGGGTGGACGGTTTCGACGTCGGCGAGCATCATCACCGCGTTCAGGGTGAGGAAGTCGAAATGATGTGTGGACGGGGCGATTACGGCTTCGGCGCCGGTGGCGCGGACCTGGTCGACCAGGGGGATGCGGCTGGATTCCGGGGCCCAGACAAGGCGGTAGCCGAGACGGGTGGCCAGGCGGCGTACTTGGGCGGTGTCCCAGTCCGGGGCGGTGGATTCGGGATGTACCCAGCCGAGCGCGATCGGATGAGCGGGCGTCACCGCTGGGAGTCCTTGCGGCGGCGTTCACCTCGCAGGGGTAGGCGCGCTAACGCGAAGGTCAGTCCGAGCAGTGCTGCGATGAGCAGCAACAGGATCCAGTCACAGCCTTTCATAACGCACCCCTCCATCCCCGCGGTCGGCAAGAGCGCCCACCGCCGAGGAGCCAGGGTTCGGCCGGCTACGGACCCGGCGATGGGGCCGTATCTCAAGGTATGAGAGGAGTCACGCGCCTTCTGTCCTGAAAGGACAAGGGCGACAGAGGATGCGCTCGGGAAGAGCGCTCGGGGGCAGCGCTCGTATACGCCGTGTGGGATCGGCGTACGGACCCGCAACTCGGACAAGGTGTGCGGGGTCGCGCCAGAAATCGGCGTGCAGGGCCCAGGTGCACGGACTCGGCATGCGGGCCATGTGCGCGGGCTCGGCGTGCGGGGATGACCTGCGGACTCGATGCTCGGTCGAGGCGCGCCGGGGGCCGACGCGCGGCCCCGCTCTCGGACTCGCCGTGTGGGTTGGGCGCGCGGAATCAGCGGCGGATCTCGCTGAGGTCGGGGCGATGCCGTCGCGTGGACTCGGGATCCGGGGCAGCGCTTCGGCTCAGTGCTCGGGTTCGGCGTGCGGGGGTTAGCGGCGGGTCTCGCCGGAGCCCGGGGCGATGCCGATTCGCCGTGTGAGGCCGCGTGGTTCGCGGGGGGACCGGCATCGCAGCGGCGGCGCGGAATTGGTCGGCCACTGCTTTTCGGGGAAATCGTCTGCGTAGATGCGTTCGCTCGCCACCGCGGCGGCTGTGGCGCAGGTTTCCGGACTGGCGTCTAGGGCGTTCTGTTCGGATGAGGACGGTGATCTCTCGTCGCGCGGACTCGGCGCTCGCACTTGTCGCGTGGGGTCGACGAGCGGACCCGACGCTCGAACCTTGCTTGCGGCCTGTGGGATCGGCGTGCGGACGTGGCATGTGGGGTCGTCGGTCGAACTCGGCGTGCGGATTCGACGGCTAGGAGGGCAGGGGCCGGCGTGCGGACTCGACGCTCGAGCTCGGCGTGCAGGTTAGCGGCGGGTGTCGCCGGAGTCGGGGGCGATGCCGATTCGCCATGCCAGGCCGCGTAGTTCGCGGCCGCCGGCATCGCGGCGGGCGGCGCGGAGTTGGTCGGCTACCGCTTCCCGCACGAAGACGTCGGCGTGGACGCGTTGGGGTGCAAGGCGTTCCGCTCGCATCAGGGTGGCGATTCCTTCTTCCCGCCGGCGGCGATCCGTCAGAAGTGCTCGGCCGATCTCCATGTGGAATTCGGCCTGCCTCGAAGCGCTCGGCAGCGCAGCCACGTTCACCCGGTGCGCTTGATCGGCCACCTTCCTGCTGTCGCCGAATTCGTTCCCGATCGTGGCCTTCCAGATCCCGACATTCGCGCGACCGAAGAACATATGTCCGAACGAGCCCACCTCCGTATCGAGGCGTCGAGCGATATCGTCGGCCTCGCCGAGATGTGTTTCGGCGGTGTCTCGATCGCCCTGTACGGCTGCTGCCAGGGCCGCGGACAGATGAAGCATCCCGTACGCCTGCACGACATCATCGTCATCGAGATGTGGGCGCAACTCGTCGGCCACGCGCACGGCGCGCCGATACTGTTCCGGCCGTGACAATCCGCCTGTTGCGTCTCCGCGCAGCCATGCCGTGAATCCCTGCCATGCAGGCGATTCCAGAGCCTCGGCGCAGTGCTGCGCCTCTTTGGCTGCCAGCAGAGGAAGGCCGCGGCCGCCGAGGCGCTTACTCGTCCACATCGCAGCTGCATAGCACCAGATCATCCCGATCAGGGTTTCGCGTCGATGTACGGGAGAACGGACATAAGCCGCATGCAGTTCACCGAGCAGCTTCGGCATCAACTCCGCCTGCGCAGCGTAATCCGCTGTGCCCTGCGACAGTCCGATCAGCCGCTGGATGTCCGCAGCGATGGCCGGCCACTCCCGCATCGGTAGCCCGGGGTCTTCACCCAGTTCGAAGATGTCGAGCACGTTTTCGATCGCGACCAGTCCGGCATAGGCCGCATCGTTGGCGCTCGGGTGCTCGGCTTGCCATGGCACCGGTGAGAACTCGCTCGGCGCCACGCGTAGTGCGGCCGCGATCGCCTCGAGGGTGCGCCGGTTCTCCAGCGACTTCTCGCCTCGCTCCAACTTTCCGAGGTATCCGTAGGAGATTCCGGCGAGTCCGGCGGCGGCTTCGAGGCTCAGGCCGCGCCAGGCGCGGATTTCGCGCAGGCGGCGGCCGAGGTCGTTCGGCGGGATGCCGCTGTCGTCGTATTTCTGCCCCACACCCATGGTTACCACGCTACGACCAGCGGCTCGTTCGTGCAGTAAGACCGTTGATATGCGCGGGGATCGTGAGGCCCCGCTTCGAAGCCGCGCGTCGCGGTACCACGGCTCCGGCTGTCCGGTCCCAGCGGTGTTGGGGCAGGCGGATGAGCCGGGGCTGGTTAGCGCGAAGCAACACCTGTCGACTTCGCGCCGGAGGCCGATCCAGCGGCGTGCGGGCGCGGTTGCACTTCGATGAGTTCGGACAGCTGAGGCTCAGGCATGGAGAACATCCGGACGCCAGCCCGGCGGTAAGGCGCCCATTTGGCCGGAAAGCTTCATGTAGGCCGGCAGGTGGCGAATATATTGCGGAAGAGACTGTCAGGGACATCGTGCGCTTGTCTGCTCTGCGATCGTCCGTGACGTCGCTAACGGCCGGTACGGAAGTCGGTCGGTGGTGATTTCATGGTCCGGCCGAACTCCTTGCACGGCTCCAACCGTCGAGGAACGGTGAATTAATCGTGCAAACCGACCCTGATTCTGCGGTTTTCTCGCATTCTTGCGGAGGTTTGCTCGATTTGTTCGCCCCATCCACAGGCGCGTGCTGATTCACAGGTCTGCCGTTCGACCAGGTGAGCTTCGGATCCCCCTGTCACCGAGCCGGAATCATCGGTGACCGTGATTCGAACCAGGGCGGAGTTGATGCGCGAAGTCTCGGCGGCCACGATCACCGCTCGCTGTCGCCGCGGGGAATACACACGTGTGTTGCCGGGGATCTATGCGGTCGGGAGGGTTACCCAGCGCACCAGGTGTGAGGCGGTGATCGCATGGTTGCCGGAGGCGGTGTTGAGTCATCGCACTGCGGCGTGGTTGTGGGGAATGTTGCCGGAACCCGAATCGGTCGAGGCGACTGTGCCTCGGGCGCGGTATCGAGCGACGCCGGAGTGGCTTCGGTTGATCCGGCGCAATTTACGGTCCGACTGGATCGATGAGGCCTGGGGGTTTGCGGTGACAACTCGGTCCCGCACGTTGCTCGATTGTCTGCCGATCCTGCCCGCCGCCGAGGCGGGCCGCATGGTCGACAACCATGCCCGTGCGGTGGCCCCCGCCTTGTCGGACCTGACCGCCGGCCAGTACGGCTCGGCGCATTTGCGGGAGCATTTGCGTTGCGCCGCATTCGATGCCGCCTCGGAGCCGGAGCGAATGTTCGCTCGCGCGCTGGCGCGGCGCGGTCTTCGTCTGCTCCTGAATCAGCCGATCGGACAGTACATCGGTGATCTCGTCGATGAACGGTCGCGGACGATCATCGAGATCGACGGTCGTGAATTCCACAGCGATGCACTGACATTCCGACTTGATCGGCGGCGTCAGAATGCCCTGCTGGGCGCCGGATGGTTCGTGTTGCGATATGCCGCCGCCGATGTGAACAGGTACCTCGATGCGTGCGTCGAGGAGGCCGCGCGGGTGATTCGACGCAGGCGCAGAAGCCGCAGATAGTGCGGACCACTTTGCCATCTGATACGCCTTGGCTCATCCATCCGGCCGGACAGCGCTCGGATAACCCGCGGCGCCGCGCAAGGAATTCCGCCCGCATCCGCCACGCGGGTCTGCCCACGTATCCGGAGCATCGGGTGCGGATACGTGAGCAAGGGCTGGAGTCGCGGAGGATCACTCGGCGACAACCGGAGTCGATCGTCCCTTCCAGACCAGGAGCGCGGCCTGGGCGATGAAGAAGACGCCGCCACCGGTTGCGTATACCGACAACACATCCAATGTCGGTGCGTCACCGAAACATTGGCCGATGTAGAACAGGCCCACCAGGAACGACAGGCCGCCGGCGATGAGCATCGGCCACTGTTTGCCGAGTTCGGGTCCGCGGCGGTACAGGCCGACGGCGACCTGGGCAGCACCGGAGAGGACCGCCCACGCGCCGAAGGTGGCGAGGGTTGGGCCTACGCCGCCGGTGATTGCGGCGGTACCGGCCGCGACGGCTGCCAGGGTGCTCAGGGCGGCGTTGAAGGCCGTTACCCGGCGTTCGGGGCCCGCATCGGTCCCCTTGTAGTCGATCAGCGACGAGACGGCGTCGATCAACGGGTACGCCGCCAGCAAGGCGACGGCGAGGGCATCGAGGGTTTCGTGTGCGGCGGCGAAGACGGCGGCCCATGCGAGGGCGAGCACGCCGCGGCTCACGTACAGGCGGATCAGTGCGGCGCGTTCGGTTTTCGCGGTAGCGAGGGTGGGGGTACTCATCGGATTCTCCTCGGTTGGAACGACAGAACTCACTGTCGTCCGGGAATCCGGCGGCGACATCCGTCGCATGACGCTGATGACGACGTAATCGCGGGGGCCGGGGCTGATTACGTCGCCGACAGCGTCATCCGACGGATGCCTGGCTGCGGGCCGGCCACGCAGAGTGGATCGCATATCCGCACCACTCGTTCGAAGGGCGTAATCACATGGTCGTAGTCGGACGTGGCCGCACGCGGCGGCGCGTTGTCCGGACGGTTTCGGCGGTCGCGGCGGTTGTCGTCGCGGGGAGTGTGGTCGTTGCCTGCGCTGCCGAAACGACATCCCAGGCCGGTCCCGGCGAGGATGCGCCGAAACCGACGATCGTGCTGGAGCACGGCGCGTTCGCGGACGCCTCCAGCTGGGACGGTGTCATAGAGAAGCTGCGCGCTGACCACTATCCCGTTGTCGCCGCGGCGAATCCGCTCCGCGGGCCCGCCGCGGACGCCACCGGGTTGCGTGGCTTGATCAGCCATATCAACGGGCCGGTGATTCTGGTCGGGCATTCCTACGGCGGGTCGGTCATCAGTGCGGCGGGTGCCGGGAATGATCAGGTCAAGGGCCTGGTCTATGTGGCGGCGTTCCTGCCGGCGACGGGGGAAACAGCACTGGGATTGACCAATCGGTTCCCAGGTTCCACCTTGCCGGGCACGCTCGATCCCGTGCCGATCACGAATATCGACGGCAGCACCGGCACAGACCTCTACATTCAGCAGGACAAGTTTCGTGACCAGTTCGCCGCCGACGTCGCCCCGGACCGCGCCGCCCTGATGGCGGCGACGCAGCGGCCGATCGCACAGTCCGCGCTCGAGGAGAAGGCCGCGGTCGCCGCGTGGACCGAGAAGCCCAGCTGGGATGTGATCACGACCGAGGACAAGAACATCCCGGTTGCGGCCCAGCGCTTCATGGCCGAACGCGCCCACGCCCATGTGACCGAGGTAGCCGCATCGCACTCTGTCGCGGTGTCCCAGCCCGATGTGGTGGCCGGGGTGATCGAACAGGCGGCCCGGGACTCCCACTGAGCGACGGTCGGCCGAGGCAGCCGGGAGCAGCCGGCCGGCTCGACCCGAGCGCCGCCCCTCGTCCGAGACCCGGATCGGTTACACCCGCCGCGCCTCCAGCAAGTGAACGGGAAGGCGCAGCCCACCGGTCTCGTCCACGTCTGGACGAAAACCCTTCGAGGCAAACAGTTTCCGGATCTCCTCCGGCGGATTCACTGCCTCGATGAACTCCGGTCTCAGGGTCGCGATGTTCCAGTCCGGTGTGGTGAATTCGCTGCGTAGTTCGGGCTCGGACAGCGGGTAAGGCGCGTACAGCCGCGCGTGTTCCGTTGTGGCGAAGCTGAATTGGATCAGGCGGCCGCCCGGCTTCGTCACTCGGGCGAGGGCGGCGATGTGGGAGCGGCGCTGGGTGGGGGAGAGGCAGTGGAGGAGGGCGCTGCTCACCACCGTGTCGAAGTGGCTGTCGTAGCCCGCGAGGGTGGTCGCGTCGGCGACGGCGAAGGTGACGGGGAGATCGCGGCCCGCGGCGCGGCTGCGGGCCTGGTCGATCGCGGTGGGGGCGATGTCGAGACCTGTCACTCGGTAGCCGAGTTCGGCGAGGTGGATGGCTGTGTCTCCCGGGCCGCAGCCGACGTCGAGCACCTCGCCGGTGATCCGGCCGGCGCGTTCCATGGCGGTGAGCAGCGGTTGCGGGCGGCCGATATCCCACGGTGGTTTCTCCAGTCGAAGGCCGGGGGCCAGGGCGGCGCCGCTGTAGAGCTGCTCGAAATCGACCGTCGTGGGATCGATTCCGGAGACGGAGAGGTCATCGGACATGTGCGGTCCTCCGCTCGGATGGGAGCGTCGCCGTGGCGACTGCTCGGCGTACGAATCCACTCTATCCCATATCGTATGAAAACGATATAGTTGGGAAACCGTATTAATTGTCGACCGAGCGAGGCTCCGATGTTCGTCGCCTATCTGACCGTCATGCTCGTCACCATCGCCGCCAACACCTTCTCCGGGGTCGCCGCCGTCACCCGATTCACCCCGGTCATGGCCACATTGGCGCCCGCGATGGAGACCGCCGGGATTCCGCAGTCCTGGCTCACCTTTCCGATCGGAACCTTGAAGCTCGCCGGTGCGGCCGGCCTGCTGCTGGGTGTGCTCGGGGTGCCGTATGTGGGTACGGCCGCCGCGATCGGCCTGGTGCTCTACTTCGTCTGCGCGGCCTATACCCACATCCGCGTCGCCGACTATGCGCAGACCTTCTATCTGGCCGTGGGGCTGTTCCTGCCTCTGGCCATCGCCTGCCTGGTGTTGCAGCTCGCGGACCAGCGCATCTGACGCGGAGGGCCCCGGTCACGCGGACCGGGTCCGTGGCCCGGCGGTGAACTGATCGTGCAAACCGCGCCCGATCGCGCGGTTTTCTCGCATTCTCGCCGAGGTTTGCACGAAAAGTTCGGTGCCGAAGCCGGGCGCAACGGATCCCAGTCCCCTGCCGGTGGTGCGGCAGGGGCCTGCGGGTCACGCGTTCAACAGGCCCTTCGCGATGTGCGTGACCTGGATTTCGTTGCTGCCGGCGTAGATCATCAGCGACTTCGCGTCGCGGGCAAGCTGTTCCACCTTGTACTCGGACATGTAGCCGTTGCCGCCGAACAGCTGGACGGCCTCCATGGCGACCTCGGTGGCGGCGCGGGAGGAGTAGAGCTTCATGGCGGACGCTTCGGCGAGAGAGACGGATTCGCCGGCCGCGGTGCGTTCGATGGCGTTGAAGACCATGTTCTGCACGTTGATCCGGGCGACTTCCATCTCGGCGAGCTTGAGCTGGATGAGTTGGAAGTGGCCGATCTCCTTGCCCCACAGCGTGCGCGATTTCGCGTAATCGACACAGAGCCGGTGACATTCGTTGATGATGCCCAGCGCCAGGGAGGCGATGCCGATGCGTTCGGCGGCGAAGGATTCCTTGGCGCTGTCCTTGCCGTCGCCTTTGGCGGGATTCTCGGTTTCGCCGAGCAGGCGGTCGGGCGTCAGGCGGACGTTGTCGAAGACCAATTCGCCGGTGGGGGACGAATTCATGCCCATCTTCTTGAACGGCGCGCTCTGCACGAAACCGGGCATGCCCTTGTCGAGGACGAAGGTCAGCACCTTGCGGTCGCGGCGATCGGTGCCGTCCTCCTCGTCGAGTTTGGCGTAGACGACGGTCACGTCGGCGTACGGGCCGTTGGTGATGAAGGTCTTGCGGCCGTTGAGGATGTAGTCCTCGCCGTCGCGGCGGACGTAGGACTTCATACCGCCGAATGCGTCGGAGCCGGAATCGGGTTCGGTGATCGCCCAGGCGCCGACCTTCTCGAACGTCACCAGCTCGGGCAGCCAGCGCTTCTTCTGCGCGAGGGTGCCGCGGCTGCGAATGGTGCCGACGGCCAGGCCGAGGCTCACGCCCATCGACGCGACGAGGCCCAGGCTCACTCCGGCCAGCTCGCTGTTGAGGATGACGCCCATACTGCCGGAACCGCTGAAACCGCCGGACTTCCCCGGCGTTCCGGCTTCCTCGCGGGCCAGCGATTTCGCCAGCCCCTCGCGCGCCATCTCGTCGAGGCCGAAGGTGGCATAGAGCTTGCGGATGATGTCGAACGGCGGCAGTGCCCCGCTTTCGAGCCGGTCGACATGCGGTTCGATCTCCTTCTTGATGAAGCCGCGCACGGCGTCGCGAAGCATCAGATCTTCGTCGGACCACTTGTACATGTCGTCAACTCCCGAGTATCGCCGGAACGGTCGTCTCGAATATAGAACACGTTCTAATTCGGAAGTGCCGCCGCGTCGTCGCGCGCGACCCGAGCCGAAGGGAATCGACTCTCCCCACCGGTGGTGCTCGACCGGCTCCCGCGGCACCGCGATTCTGAGATGATCTCGCGGGCAACAGGTCTCATCCCTCGCGTGCGCAGGCACGTCGACAGTCGAAGGGTTCCGTGATGACGAACCGACCTGCTTTTCCCGATGCGAACGAACGCCCCCTCGATACCTGCCTACGCCTACGCAAGACCGCTCCGGTGGTCGAAGTCGACTTCCCCGGCGGGGTTCCGGCCTACCTCGCGCTCTCCCATCGGGCGGTCGAGGAGATCCTCGCCGGCGACAACAAGACCTTCGCCCGGGATCCGAAACACTGGCCCGCCCTCTACGACGGCTCGATCCCCGAGGACTGGCCGTTCCGGGCGATCGTGCAGGGCGATCATCTGTCGACCAAGGACGGTGCGGACCATCGGCGACTGCGCGGCCTGGTCGGGAAGGGATTCACTCCGGCTCGGGTACGGGATCTGGAGCCGCGGATCCAGGCGATCATCGACGGCCTGCTCGACGGTGTGGCGGCCGCGGGGGATCCGGTCGATCTGGTGCCGGCGTTCTGCGACGCGCTGCCGATGGCGGTGATCAGCGAGCTGTTCGGCGTACCGGAATCGGAGCGGGCGCAGCTGCGGCAGTGGACGTTGACCTCACTGTCACAAGAGATTTCGGCCGAGGAGGCGTTCTCGACGCAGGTGGCGCTGCGCGGCTATCTCTACGAGTTGGTCGAGCGCAAGCAGCGCGAGCCCGGTGACGATCTGACCTCCGATCTCGTCCGGGCGCGGGACGAGGGCGATCGGCTCACCACGGACGAACTGGTCGCCATTCTGTGGCTGATGTTGATCGCCGGCCACGAAACCACCGTCTACCTGATCGGGAACGCGGTCGTCGCGCTGGGACGGCATCCCGACCAGCTGGCCCTGGTGAAGGCGGAGGATCGGTGGGCCGACGTCGTAGAGGAAACGCTGCGCTACCGGCACTCGGTGATGATGACGAGTTTCCGATTCACGCTGCAGGACGTGACGATCGACGGGGTTCCGATTCCGAAGGGCAAGGCGGTCGGCGTCGTCTACCAAGCCACCGGAGTGGACACCGCGCAGCACGGTGAGACCGCCGACGAATTCGACATCACCCGCCCGCCGCGGCCGCACCTCGGATTCGGGCACGGACCGCGCTACTGCATCGGCGCACCGCTGGCCCGGCTGGAGGGCCGGCTCGGGCTGGCGAGCCTGTACCGGCGGTTCCCGGACCTGAGTCTCGCCGTGGATCCCGCCGAAATCCCTTATACGCCTTCGTTCTTCACCGTGGGGCCGGTGTCGATACCGGTTCGTCCCGGCGCCGATCGCGGCTGAGCCGACACGACGACGCCCGCGAGACCGGTTGTCTCGCGGGCGTTTCGGGCCGTGGTCAGCCGCGGATCATCTCGGTGTCCTCGACATCCTCGGAGTCGAGGACGACCGCCTCCGAGGAGGCCGAGCGGTTGGGCAGCAGCACCGCCATCACGATGACGATCAGCGCCAGGCCGGCGGATATCCCGAAGGCCAGCCGCATACCCGACAGATGGGCGACGAGCGGTGCGATCCCGCGATCGGTGAGGGTGGTGGCGCGGGCGGTCATCACCGTGACCACCAGGGCGGTGCCGAACGCCGCGGCCACCTGCTGCAGGGTGCCGAGCATCGAGCTGCCGTGCGAGTACAGATGCTGCGGCAGCGCGCCGAGACCGAGGGTGAAGACCGGGGTGAAGGCCGCGGCCAGCGACACCATCAGCAGGATGTGCAGCGCCAGCAACTGCCAGTACGGCATGGTCAGCGAGATGCGGGTGAAGCCGGCCAGGGCCGCCGCGATGCCGACCGCACCCGGAATCACCAGCATGCGCCCGCCGAAGCGGTCGAACAGGCGCCCGATCGTCGGCCCCAGCAGACCCATCGCCAATCCGCCCGGCATCACCAGCAGACCGGTTTCCAGCGGTGACAGCGACCGCAGGTTCTGCAGGTACAGCGGCAGCAGGATCATCGAGCCCATCATCGCCAGGAAGGCCACCGCCATCAGCACGAGTGCCTTGGTGTAGGTGCCGGACAACAGGATTCGCAGATCGAGCAGGGGAGATCCGGTGCGCTGGAGGTGGATCTGGCGGGCGGCGAACACCGCGATGAAGGCCACGCCGGCGGCGACGATCAGCGCCGGGATCACGATGTTGCCCACCTCGAACCGGCTGAGGCCGTAGACCAGGCTGCCGAAGCCGAGGGCCGCGAAAACAACACTGGCCCAATCGATCGCGCCGCTCTCGGGTTCGCCGACGTTCTCCAGTTTCCGCAGGCCGAAGAAGGTCACCGCACCGGCGATGGGCAGCACCAGCAGGAAAAGCCAACGCCAGGAACCGATCTGGAGTACCAGGCCGGAGATGACCGGACCCATGGCCGGAGCGACCGAGATGGCGAGGGTGACGTTACCCATGACCCGGCCGCGATCGTGTTCGGGCACCACGGTCATCAGGGTCGTCATGAGCAGCGGCATCATCACCGCGGTGCCACCGGCCTGTACGACGCGACCGACGAGCAGCACCGCGAACGACGGCGCCGCGGCCGACAACAGGGTGCCGGCGAGGAACACGCCCATCGCGAGCGCATAGGCGCGGCGGGTGGTGACACGCTGCAGGAACCATCCGGTGACGGGGATGACGGCCGCCATGGTGAGCATGAACGCGGTCGACACCCACTGCGCGGACCGCTCGGTGACGTGCAGATCGGTCATCAGGCGGGGGATCGCGTTGATCATGATGGTCTCGTTGAGGATCACCACGAAGGTCGCGAGGACCAGCAGCCGGATCACCGCGGGGGTTCTTCGTCCGGCCGGGTGATGGACTGGTTCGGCGGGCATGTGTACCTCCGGGTGTTGCGACGCAGAATGTCCGACCGACGTCGAGCCACTCCTCTGTGCCTCGAACGCCACACCAGACCTGACGACCGTGACCCACTCAACTCATCGGTGCCGCGCAAGTATTCCGGTGAACCGGACACGTGAGCACGTGGTTTTTCGCGCCGAACCGCACTGATAGCCGCGAGAAACGACTGCTCACCTGCGCCTGTTCCGTGGGGCGCGCAGGGGAGAGACGCTCGTCACACCGTGGTGGCCTGGGCCGCGGGCACCACGGCCTCCGACCCGTCACCCCGGCCGGTCGCGGGCAGCGGACCGAACAGTGCCCGCCCCGCCCGCCAGTTCTCCCACAGGCGCGTGATCAGGATCGTGAACGCCGTGTACCCGCCGCCGAGCAGCACATCGAAGACCCAGTGCTCGCCGCCGTAGACGAGGGTGAAGCCCATCGCGCACGGATAGATCACCAGGATCGCGCGCAGCCACCAGTGCCGCGTGAGCGGCCACAGCGTCGCGGCCACCAGTACCGAGAACGCCGTGTGGAGCGAGGGCACGGCGGCGACGTAGTTGCCGTGGTCCTCGAGCCATTGCGCGCTCACGTTGGGATCGACCACGCCGAGCCCGAAACCGGATATGCGCCGCACGTGTTCCGGGATGGCGCCTTCGCGCCCCGCGTACCAGGGCGGCGCCGCGGGCACCAGCACATAGGTGACCAGCGCCAGATACGACAGCAGCAGAATCCGGCGCATATACCGGACCCACAGCGGCCGGGAGTAGACGTAGAAGATCGCCGCGACCGCCCAGGGCAGGATGAAATGCGTCGTGTAGACCACGCCGATGATCGGCGTCCACGAGGGCTGGCCGTCGCCGGCCAGATGGTCCTGCAACCAGATCGTCGGCAGGGTGCCGCCGAACATCCAGCGATCGGCGGTGACGAGTTCGTGCATGCGCAGCGGCATGCCGAGTTTGTCGGCGAGGTCGCGGGTGTAGTCGTAGACCATGAGCGCCGCGATCAGCGGCAGCCAGTCGGTCAGTACCCGGATGTGCTCGCGCCAGGGCCGGTCGACGGTGAAGGCGAGAACGCCGCCGATCATCCACGCGGCTTCCTGCACGCGGCCACCGGGTAGTGCTCCGGTGATCAAGGCCGCGACCAGTGCTGCCAGGTAAGCGAACCGCACGGCGTAGCGGATCAGCCGCCGTTGGCTGGTCGGCTCCGCGATTTCGGTTGTCTCCGGCTGTACACCGAGCATTCGGCCAGTGTGCCACCCACATTCACGGGCCGGACACATCCATCCGGTTCGCGTGTCGGGGAATGTGGTGTCCCGGAGTAGCACATACGCACTTCTCATCGCCGCACTCAGCACGGGCAGCACCGCCGTGGCGACCGCCACCGGACTCGCGAGCATGTTCGCCGGAAACCTCTGATCGGCGTTCGCCGGATACCCGGAACGGCGGGGGTCTCTCGGTAGAATCCGTCCCCGATGAGGTCTCACCGGGTCGGATGGGGAGGATGCGGCAGTGCTGGAGGTGTGGGGGCGTCGGACCGCGGTCAGATATGCCGACGGGCGGATCACCACCACGCCGCTGGGCGTCGACGACGATGTCGCCATGGATGTGCGGGTCTGCGATCTGCGTGACGCCTGCCTCGCCGAGGCCGACAGCGGTGACCTGCTGATCCTGCTGTATTTCCGGGCGCCGGACTATGTGATCAAAGGCGTTGCCACCCGGCGCAATCCGGCGACGATCTTCCTCGAACCCGAGGTGTTCACGCAGGCCGCCACACTGGTCCGCGCGATCGGCGACGATCTGCTCGAGATGCGGCGCATCGTGCGGCAGCGGCCGAATCTGACCCCGCCCCGGCCGGTTCCGGGGCAGTACGGTCCGATCCGTCCAGACGTGTCGCGCGCGGCCGAGCGGATGCGCACCCCGGAAATGTGCGCGCGGGAGCTGGCGGCCCTGCACGCCTACGCCCGACCGGACGAATACGTCCTCGAATGCGCACCGTGCGGCCATCGCGGGGCGCCGGGGCTGGTGGTGATCACCACCCTGCGGCTGCTGTTCGTATCGGCCGGGGCCACCTACGAATTCCCGGTGGCCGCGCTGGATCGCACCGATGTGGCCGCGCCGCCCGGATCGGTGGCGACGCTGCGCGTTTCGGACGGCAACACGGATCTGGAATTCGTCTCCACCGAGGCCGAGGATCTGCTGCGCGTCGACGGTGCCGTGCGGCTGGCCTGCGAGATCGAACATGTCGACGGTTCCATCGTGATGGCGCGTCCGTCGTCGCTGGACCTGTTCGGCGAATGGCAGTTGCTGGTGGAGCGGCGCAAACTCGGCATGGTCGACACCGAGCAGTTCAAATGGGAGGGCATCGGCATTCTGCGCGCGATGCCGCAGTAACCGCCGTCAGTGGAACGGGGAGAGGCCGAATACCGGCGCGCCCGGATGCAGCGCCACCCGCCGCCACGGACTCGACGGACGCATCAGCAGGCCGCGGATCATCCAGCGGCGTTCGTCGACCTGCTCCTTGGCCGCGGCGAGGTCCTGGGTGGCCGCCCAGAAGATGGCGCCGGTGAGGAAGCCGGCCGCGAACTGCCGCCAATTGCGGTAGTGCTGCTGGGCTTTGGCGAGCGCGCGGCCCAGCAGCGTCCACGCCTCGTCCTCGTCCAGATATCCGGCGGTGTGCGCGGCGCGGGCGATGAAGACGATGCGCGAGAGGTCCCAGGCGGTGGCATCGGTGTTGAGCGGTTGCGGTAGCCGGTCGACGATGCCGAATTTGATGGCCTGCAACCAGGCGTCGTAATCGCGGTCGATGCCGTTGACGCCACGGTAGCCGCGCACCTCGGACACGGTGTGCAGGAATTCGCGGTGGCTGTCGGCGAGGCCGGTGCGGTCGACGCGGGTGGTGTCCTGGGCGGCCGCGGTCGCCAGCGGATGCACCATCGCGAACAGCGGTGCGTGCATCCCGCTCAGCAGTCGGCCGATGGTGTCGCGCGCATCCTCGGCGTTGTCGACACCCCACGATTCGTGCAGGCCCTCGATGGTGGATTCGCGCCGGGTCTCCGAACTTCCGGGGTGTTCCGGCTGGAAGGCGACGGTGTCGTTGTAGGAGCTCCAGCTGCGGCCGTAGTACGCCCCGATCGCCAGCGCCCGGATGCGATCCTCGCCGATCGCGACACCCGACCATTTGTCCGAGCCGGGATCGAAATCCGAACTCGGAAATCCGCTGACGCGCGGCAGTCCGTGCGGTCCGGCGACCATCGTCACCACTGCACCCCCTCGCCCGTGAATACTGTCCGTGCGAGCCTACCGACCGGCCCCGCCGGAGCTCGTGAACCCATCGCGTACTTTCGAACCGAACCCGGCCCGCGAAGGAGTAGGACATGCAGACCGTGACGTCGCAGGACGGCACCACCATCGCCTTCGACCGGATCGGTTCCGGCAGTGCGGGAACCGTCGTGCTGATCAGCGGCGCTTTCGGTTATCGGCAGGTCCCCAACACCGTCGAGCTGGCGCAGGCGCTGGCCGAGAACTACGGCCTGCGCGTGCTCAACTACGACCGGCGCGGGCGCGGCGACAGCGCGGACTCGCCGGGGGTCTACGACAGCGCCAACGAGATCGCCGACATCCGCGCGCTGGTCGAGGCCGAGGGCGGATCGGCCGCCCTGTTCGGCTGGGGCTCGGGCGCGATCCTGGCACTGCTGGCCGCGCGCTCGGGCGCGATCACGGGAATCACCGACGTGGTCGCGTTCGAACCGCCGTTCGTGGTCGACCCGAAGGATCACGTGCCGCCCAAGGACGCGGAGGAGAAATTGCGCGAGCGCGTCGCGGCAGGCAAGCGCAGCGGTGCGGTCCGGTACTACATGACCAAGGTGATGGGTGTGCCGGGGCTGGTCGTCGCGGTCATGCGGATGTCGTCGGTGTGGAAGAAGCTGGTCGCCACCGCCGATTCGACGGCCCACGATTTCGCTGTGCTGAAACCGTTTTCGCGCGGTGAGACCATTCAGCCGGAAGACTGGGCCGCGCTCACGGCGCCGACCCTGCTGCTGATCGGCGATCGTTCCGCCCCCGCGCTCACCAAAGGGGCCAAGAAGATGGCCGAGGTGCTCCCGAATGCCGAATTGCGGGAGCTGCCCGGCGTGAGCAACGATCCGGTCGCCGCCGAACTGGCCCCGGCGATCGGTGAATTCCTCACGCGCACACGGTGATCGGCGCGGCCACGACGACCGGCTAGGGGATGCTGGCGGGTGCTCGCACGACCCGCCCGCCCAGGCGTTCGGTCACCTCGAAACCCTGCTCGCGGAACCAGCGCGCCAGGATCGGGACCGCCGAATCGTCGTCGCGGAACGTGGGGACCAGCTGCGCGACGATATGCATGCCGTGGGCGTCGGCGGTGCGGCACAGATGGCGCAGCGTCGCGGTGCCCAGGCCCATCCGGCGCAGCGGCGGAATCACATCGATGTGATCGAGTTTGACGGTGCTGGCATAGATTTCGAACTGGACCGCGACCGGTCCCTGATCTCCGGCCAGCGTCGCCGGATCCGCCGGCACCGGGCGCACCTCGCCGGGCAGGTGCACGACGAGCCGGCGTCGCGCCTCGTCGTCGGGCGCCATGCGGACGGCTTGCACCACGCGATCGGTGATATCGCTGACGGCCGTGCGGTCACCGTCGGCGGCGAGCGGACGGATATCGGTGGTCCTGCGCGCTGTTTCGCGCAGGGTGCGCACCCAATGCGGATCGGCCTTGCCGTAGCGCTCGGCGAGCTGACCGATGGTGTGCTCGAGTCCGAAACAGCCACCGAAGGTTCCGGTGTCGCCGCCCGACAGCACGCCCCACCGACGGTCGTCGGCCCCGACGCAATGTCGCGCCAGTTCGGCGCGGATCTCGTCGCGGCGGCGTTCGGCCTGATCGACCGCCGCGCCGGGCAGAATGCGCAGCCAGCGTTTCCATCCGTCGAGATTGGCGCGGATCCGGGTACCGGCGAGATCGGCGCAAGCCTGCTGGTAGTTGCTCCAGGCTTGCTCTCGTCGCTGGATCAGCTGCCGATCCGGGCGGGTGGGATCACCGTCCGCGGTCGGCGTGTTGTCGTCCATATTTATCTACGGTACGACGGAAGTGCAGGGTGACCGGGGTGTTGGGAAATCGCCGGTGGTGTGTCGCCGACGCCGGGTGGCAGGCGGCGGAGGATGCCTCGGAGATTTACCGATCGATTGCGCCCGGCGTGTCGGCTCAGGACTCGGTGGGCACCTTGGTGCGCAGCGAACGCAACGACGCGGGCAGCAGCGGTTCTGCCGTCGTGGGCCGCGGTGCGGTGACGACATACAGGGCGACCAGCAGCACGCTCAGCCACACATAGGTGTCGCCGACCAGATGCTGCCACGGCGTCCAGGCCAGTTCGCGGTTGTTGTCGCCGGGTTCCCAGTTCTGCGGGCCGATGGTGAACACGACCGCGGTCGCGATGATGATCGCGTACCAGATCATCGCCGACCGGCGCGGCAGCCGAGTCGCGACGCCGACCGCGGCCAGCAGGCCCGGCGCGATCCAGACCCAGTGGTGCGACCACGAAATCGGCGAAACCAGCAGGGTGAAGACGGCGTTGAACGCCAGGGCCAGCGCCGGATCGGCGACCGCGCGCCGCATCGCCGCCACCACCAGCACCAGCAGCGCCAGACTCAGCAGCGCCCACAGGGCGGTGAAGGCCGGTTCGGGGACCTGGAAGCGTGACAGCACGCCCTGAATCGACTGATTGGTCCGGAAAGCCGACCCGCTGAGGCCCGAGACATTGCCCATACCGCCGAACCAGTACTTCACCGATTCGTGCGGCATCAGGGCGAACGCGATGCCGGTGGCGACGGCACCGGTGATCGCCGCGGTGAGCGCCGAGCGGTAGTCGCGGCGAACCAGGAAATAGAGGACGAAGGCGGCCGGGGTCAGTTTGATCGCCGCGGCGATGCCGACCAGGACGCCGCGCGGCCAGCGGGTGCGTTTGGGCAGGCAGTCGGCGGCGACCAGCACCATCAGCAGCAGATTGACCTGCCCGAAATCCAGTGTCGAATGCACCGGTTCCAGCAGCATGCCCAGCGGAATCGCGCAGGCGCTGGCCCACAGCACCACCTCGGTGCCGCCGCTGCCCCAGACCCGGCGGGCCACCAGATAGAGCGTGATCGCCAGCGCCAGCGTGGAAACCACGAAGAAACTGATCGCCGCGGCATTCCACGGCAGCAGTGCGAACGGGCCGAGCGCCACCGCGGCGAAGGGCGGATAGATGAACGGCAGACTGATCCCGAGCGTGGTTTTCGGCAGACTGCCGTACATATCGGCGCCGTCCCACATCGCCTGCACGCCCAGGCGATACACCTGGAGGTCGATGAATTCGCGCTTGATCGGCTGCAGGGGCCAGCTGGGCCGCAACAGCCAGAACACGCTCAGGGCGACCAGCAGTACCGGAACCAGCCAGACGAGCCGACCGATGCGGTGGGCTCCCGGCATGCGAGGTCCCGACAGCGGCCGGGCGGATGTGGAGACGCTAACCATCCGGGACGAGGTTACCGACTGCGGGCGCCGGAGCGAAGCTGGGGGCGAATTTCCACCGGAGGCACCCGATAGCATGAATTCGCTATGACGACTCTGCCCGAGCAGCCGGGAGACCGCTCGGCCGAGGCCCCGCTGCTGCTGACGAACGCTCCGCCGCGCACCCTGTCGTTCGGTGATCAGGCCGCGTTCTGGGCCAACCTGGGCGTGAGCCTGATCGGCTTCACCGGAGCCTTCTACGTGCTGCAACCGGCCGGCCATCCCCAGTTGCCGGTCACGGCGGCGGTCCTCGCCACCGCGGTGGGAACCGTGCTGGGCACCGCGATGGTGGCGGCCGCCGGCGCGGTGGGCGCGCGCACCGGCGCGCCGGCGATGGCGAACTTCCGCGGACTGTTCGGCACCCGGCTGTCGTATGTGCCGACCGTGGCCAACATCGTGCAGTGCATCGGGTGGGGTGTGTTCGAGCTGACCGTGATCGCGGGCGGGGTCGCGGCGCTCACCCACGGGAATCTGCCGCACGGTGCGGTGATTGTCGGGGCCGGTGCGTTGTGTACGGCGATGGCGATCTGGCCGTTGAACGTGCTGCGCATTCTGCGCAAGTACGTGACGGTCGCGGTGGCGGTGGCCATGGGCTGGTTCACGATTCAGTTCCTGCGCCAACCGCTGCCGCCGGTGACCGGTACGTCGTGGAGCGGATTCTTCCCCGGCGTCGATACCGCGCTGGCGGTGGCGGTGTCGTTCGTCCCGCTGGCCGCCGACTACACCCGCCACGCCCGCGGCGCTCGCGCCGCTACCGGGGCCACGATGGCCGGCTATTCGATCGCGCAGACCTGGTGCTATCTGCTCGGCATCGTCGCGCTACTGCAGGCCGGCGGTGATCCGGACCGGATCTTCGACACCTTCCTCGGCGTCGCGGCCGGATGGCTGTTCTTCGCGGTGCTCGTGCTGCGGGAATCGGATCAGTCGTTCGCCAATGTGTATTCCACCGCGATGTCGCTGCAGAATCTGCTGCCGCGGGTGGATCGGCGCTTCCTGGCCGCAGCGGTGGGTGCGCTCGCGACCGTGCTGGCGCTGGGGGTGCACGACTTCACCGGTTTCTCGAATTTCCTGCTGCTGATCGGATCGGTGTTCGTCCCGCTGTGCGCGGTGCTGGTGGTCGACTTCTTCCTCGGTCGCGGCCGTCGTGGGTGGAATCTGTCCGAGAACGCTCCCGCCCGTCCGCTCCTGCTGGTGCCGTGGCTGCTGGGCTTCGTCGTGTACCAGGTGCTCAATCCGGGATCGGTGGATTGGTGGGCGCGGATCTGGCTGCGGGTGCAGGACCTCGTCGGTGTGCATCCCGGCTGGTGGTCCTCCGCCTCGCTGTACTCGTTCCTGGCCGCGGCCGCCTGCACCGGTGTGCTGGCCCGTCTCGAACGGCTGCCCGCCCGGGCCGAGCCGGAGCGGACGTCCTGAGCCGGGCGGGAGACGAGTCCGCGGAGACGGGCGATCAGGTCTTCGCGATGGGCGAAAGCGGGTCGGCCGCACCGGCATTCTCCCCGCTGACTCCCGGCGAGCTGGGAGATCTGTTCGCCGAGCCCGGCGCGACACCCGTGATCGAATGGCGCAGCCGGCGGCCGTTGTCGTCCACGGCCCGGGTGCGGCTGGGTGACGGAACGCAAGTCGTGGTGAAGCGGATGCCTTCGGCGCTGCGCGATCCCGGGACCCTCGCCCCCGAACACGCCTTCATGAATCATCTTCGAGCACAAGGCATTCCGATTCCTCGCGTGCGGGCGACCGAGCGCGGCGAGTTCACCTACGAAATCCAGGAACTCGGGGCAGGCGAGGACCGGTACCGCGACGACTTCTCGTGGAGCCCCTATCACTCGGCCGCCGATGCGGCCGCGGCCGGAGCGATGCTCGCGCGCCTGCACCTCGCCGCGGTGGGATTCGAGGCACCGGAGCGCCCGCCGCATCCGTTGCTGGCCGGGCTGTGCACCGATCCGGCCGCGACCGTCGACCGCTACGTCGCCGCCCGCCCGGAGGTCGGCCGATTTCTGGCCGCCGAGCGATACTCGGACGCGGTGCGGTCGCAGGCCGGACGGCCGATGGAGCTACCGGGCGCGACGCATGCCCCCGCATCCGAACTCGCCGCCGCGGTCGCGACGTTGCCCCCGCTGTGGACGCACAACGATTGGCACGGCACGAATCTGCTCTGGTCGGACGGCGGGGTCACCGCCGTCCTGGATTTCGGCCTGGCGAACCGGACCGTGGCCGCCTTCGATCTCGCCACCGCGATCGAACGCTTCGCTGTCGACTGGCTCTCGATCGCCGCGGGCGGCCCGGCCCGGGTGCAGGCCGGGCAACTGGGCGCGTTCCTGCGGGGTTACTGCGAGATCAGGCCGCTGCATCGGGTGGAGCGCGAGGTCCTGCCCGACCTCTTCCCGCTCGTGCACATCGTCTACGAATTGTCCGAAATCGATTACTTCCTCACGATTCCGCCTCGTCGGCAGGTGCGCAATGCCCGGATCGCTTACCGTAACTACTTTCTCGGTCGCTCGGTTTGGGCCGCATCGGCCGAGGGCAAGGCCTTCACGACCATGTTGCGACGACTGACTGCCGAGTGCTGTTAGGTTGCTGTCTGCGGGTCACGGGGGATCGGTGACAACGGAGGAGACGGGTGTGGCTGAGCCGACGCCAACGCAGAACACGGCCGGATCGGTGCCGAACCCCCGGTGGGGTGGTCTGCTGCGAACCAAATCGGTCGAACAATCGATCCGGGATACCGATGAACCCCATTCCAAACTCCGCAAGGATCTGACCGCCTGGGATCTGACCGTCTTCGGTGTCGCCGTGGTGGTCGGCGCGGGCATCTTCACGCTGACCGCGCGCACGGCCGGCAATGTGGCGGGGCCGTCGGTCTCGCTGGCCTTCGTCTTCGCCGCCGTCGCCTGTGGACTCACCGCCCTGTGCTACGCCGAATTCGCCTCCACCGTCCCCGTCGCGGGCAGTGCCTACACCTTCTCGTACGCGACCTTCGGCGAGCTGGCGGCGTGGATCATCGGCTGGGACCTGATCCTCGAATTCGCCCTCGCCGCATCGGTTGTCGCGAAGGGATGGTCGCAGTATCTGGGTGAGGTAATGGGCTCGCGCTCGCCGATCGTGCATTTCGGGTCGGTCGAATTCGATTGGGGCGCGGCCCTGTTGATCGTCATCCTGATGGTGCTGCTCGTGATCGGCACCAAGGTGTCGTCGCGGGTGTCTGCGATCGCGGTCGCGATCAAACTGTCGGTTATCGCTGTGGTGATCGTGGTGGGGCTGGCCTATTTCGAGCCGTCGAATCTGAAGCCCTACATTCCGCCGTCTCAGCCCAGCAGTACCGGGGAGGGCCTGCACCAGACACTGTTCCAATGGCTGACCGGCGCCGGTGACAGCAACTTCGGATGGTACGGACTGCTGGCCGCGGCCAGCCTGGTGTTCTTCGCGTTCATCGGATTCGATGTCGTGGCCACCACCGCGGAGGAGACGAAGAATCCACAGCGCAATGTGCCGCGCGGAATCCTTGGCTCGCTGTTGATCTGCACCATCCTGTATGTGGCCGTGACGCTGGTGCTGACCGGCATGGTGCCCTACACCGAGCTCGCCGGCAACGACGCCACCCTCGCCACCGCGTTCAAACTGCACGGGGTCACCTGGGCCAAGAACATCATCTCCGTCGGCGCGCTGGCCGGTCTGACCACCGTGGTGATGGTGCTGTATCTGGGCCAAACCCGCGTGTTGTTCGCGATGTCGCGCGATGGCCTGCTCCCGCGTCGCCTGGCCCGGACCGGGCGCTTCGGCACTCCGGCTGCGCTCACCATCGGCGTCGGCACGGTCTGTGCCGTGCTGGCCGGATTCGTGCAGTTCGGCACGCTCGAGGAAATGGTGAACATCGGCACGCTGTTCGCATTCGTGCTGGTGTCGGTCGGTGTGATCATCCTGCGGCGCACCCGCCCCGATCTGCCGCGCGGATTCCGGGTGCCGCTGGTGCCGCTGATCCCGATTCTCGGTGTGCTGGCGTGCCTGTGGCTGATGTTGAATCTGTCGGTGGAGACCTGGCTGCGATTCCTGATCTGGATGGTAATCGGGTTGGTCGTCTATTTCACCTACGGTGTGCGGCATTCGGTGCTGCGCTCGACACCGATCTCCGACACTCCCGCGGCGGCGTCCGAAGGCCGAGCTACCGAGGGCCGAGCTACCGAAGGCTGACTTTCCGGGGGCTGGTCATCCGGAGGCTGGGCACCCGCAGACGCCGCGAAGGCCAGGGCGCGGGCTCGATCGAGCTGGTCGATCACCACCTCCCAGGCGGGGTGCCCGGCATCCGGCGCGTCCAGCAGATCGCGATGGATACGCAGCAGCGTGCGGGTGGCCTCGGCGGTATGCGCGGCCGCCTGCAGCGCGGGGGCCGACGGCACGGTGGTGAAGTGCAGTCCCGCGATCCGATGGGCGAGCCAGTACGCCTCGAAATGCGCCTGGGCGCAATGCTCCTCGCGTTGTTCCCGATCGTCGGTGGCGTAGGTCGCGGTACCCGGCCCGGCGGCGCGGGCCCGTTCCTCGAGTGCGGTGAGATCGGGAGCGCCGGTCAGGGAGTGGCGTAGATCATCGCCCATCATCCGGTACAGCAAACCGGCGAGCAGGGCGTGTTCGACCGCTGCCGAATCGGTTCCGGACATTTCCGAAATACGGGCTTGCTCGGCGGCTTCGTCGGTATCGGCGCGGAGCACCGCCAGCGCGGCCCGCAATTGCGCAGTGGTAGCCATCGCGAGACAGGCTACCTCCTAGCAAACGTTTTGCCCATACCGTCCGGCGAATGATCCGCGAGGTCCGCCACGGGCGGTCCCTCGGCGTCCCGATACGTGCGCGCGACCAGTGCGGCGCGCAGATACCAGAGGCCGCTCGGCTGCGAGGGATCCAGTCCGGTGAGCTGACCGATCCGTTTGAGCCGATAGTCGACGGTATTGGTGTGCACCTGCAACTGCCTGGCGGTGCGGCGGCGGGACAGGCCCGTGGCCATGTGCCGCCGCAGGGTCTCGAGCAGATCCGGGTGGTCGTCGAGCGGATCCAGCAGTGTCCCCAGCCGTTCCAAACCCGGTCCGGGACGGGTCAATTGATATTCCATCGCCAGATCCGCGAAGCGGTACAGCCCGGGCGGGCTGGCCAGCCGCAGCACGGTGTCGAGCAGTTCGTGCACGCGGTCGGCGGCCGCGGAGATCTCCTCGGTGGGCGTCGCGAGCGCGGTGGCGGTGAGCCCGACCTGCGCCGCCTCGGACAGTTCGGCGATCAGCTCGTCGAGTTCGTCCTCGCCGAACATCGCCTCCGGGACCAGGATCGTGCCGCCGTCCACGCTGAGCAACGACAGCACCCGCCCGCCGCTGCGATTGGCCAGTGCGGTCTGCAACCGGCGCAGTTTGCGGCGCGCCACCACTTTCCCGTCCACGTTGGGATGGGATTCGTCGGGGTGCGGCGGAATGCTCATCGCCACCACGACATACGCGGGTTCGATCTCGATCCCGCTCGCCCGGGCCATCGTCGAGGTGGGGTGCCCGGCCAGCAGCGCCGAGACCAGCGTGTGCACCGCGGTGTGGTGTTCGGTGACCGCGGCCTGATGTTCGCGCACATAGGCGAGCGCGACCGCGGGGGTGATGGTGTCGAGAATCCGCAGCAGCAACTGCGCCGGATTCTCGGGCCGCTGCTTCGGATCGGTCTGGGTGAGCAGCAGATCGAAGGCCAGCCGGAATCCCTCGTGCACCGCGTGGTGGACGGTATCGATCGGAATGCCCTCGCGTGCCCAGTTCGCGGCCGCGCGCTGCAGGCGCCCGACCTTCTCGTCCGGCTGCCGGCCCTCGAGGATGTCGACGGTCAGTTCCAGGCAGACCCTGGTCACCGCGGTGATGTCGCCGTGCAGGGCGTCGCCGGGCAGTGTGGAGCACGGGGCCACATGTTCGGCGAAATGCCCGACCAGTTGGCGGGAGAGCACCCGGACGTCGTGGCGGGGGCGGGCGTTCATCGTCGTACTACCTTCTCACTGCTCAGGAGGTGACCGGCCGGGCGGGCGCCGGACGCAATCGATGGGCGACCAGCGCCGCGGACAGCAATCGCGATCCGTTCGGATCGCTCGGGTCGACGCCGGTGAGTTTCTCTATGCGGCGCAGCCGATAGCTGAAAGTGTTGGGGTGGATGTGGATTTCGGCGGCGGCGGCCTTCCGATCGGAGCCGTGGCGCAGATGCGCGTCGAGCGTCTCCATGAGATGCGGTGCCCGGCGCAGCGGTTCGATCCGTTCGGCCAGCCGGTCACGAGCCACCCCGGGCCGCGTGAGCTGATACTCCAGCAGCAGATCGTCGAGTCGGTACATCCCGGTCGGCCGCCCCGACATACGTGCCAGCTGGGCCACCTCCGCGGCCTGATGCGCCGCTTCCGGCACGGATTCACGCCTGGTGCACGGGGTTTCGGCGACGAGGACATCGGCGCCGAACTGTTCGGCGAGTTCGGTTGCCAACTCCGCGCCGGCGCTCTCCGGCCACTCGCGAACGCCGGGGAGCAGCACGACCGCGGTGTCCCCGTCGAAGGTGTGCAGCGCGGTCGGCCCCGCCACCCGATCCAGAACGCGCTGCAGGATGCGGATGCGGCGGCGGACAACGAGATTCGCGGCCGCGGCGGGTTGCGGATCGGTGCGCACCTGGACGGCCAGCACCGAATACCGTTCGGCCAGCGCGGTATCGGCGCGCGCCGCCTGCTCCTCGGCGGGCTGTCCGCCCACCAGCGCCGCGCACAGGGCGCGCTTGGCCTCCCGTTCCGGATGGTAGATCGAGTGTTCGACCGCCGCATAGCCCTCGACCGTGATCAGGTTGATGTGCATGAGCAATTCGAGTGTGCGCGAACCGAACTCGATCAGCTGGTCGACATCCGCGGGCTCACTCAGCGCCACCGCCTCCTGCAGTACCTGCTGGGCGGAGCGGTGGACCGCCTCCATCAGCAGCGGCAGCGGCAGCCGATCCTCCGCATGCCGCTCGATCACCGGTTGCACGAAGGCGGCGACCTCGTCACGGGTGAATTCCCGCTGCTGCGCCATGGCGTGCAGGAAGGCGTGCGCACATCCGTAGATGGCCGGGAGCACCTCGACGAAATGGTCCGCGGGCAGATCTGCGGCCGATGCGGACGTACCCAGTCCGGAGGCCAGGACGCGTTCGGCGAACTGCGGCAGGCGCTCGAGGATGCGCACGGCGAGACTCGAGGGCGCGGAATTCACGGCAACCGGCATGCGCCGATTGTCGCGGGCCACATGGATTGCGGCAAGAGGTCGCGGCGCCGCGACCGGAATTCGTTTCCGGCCACAAATCCCGCCAGCGGATCTGTGTATCCGAGTGCAGTGACTTTCCCGCCGCTGCCGATGAGGCTGAATGTGGGCCGCCGAAAACGATTTCCGGTGTGCCGGCAGGGAAGGCAGCAATGAAGCTTCGACATCGAATCCCGGCGCTCGCCGCGCTGATCTGCGCGGCCGTCATCGGTTCCGGAACCGCGACCGCGGCGCCGCCGGACACCCCGGAAACGCAGCTGGCCGATCTGATCGCCGCGGGTCTGCATCCCGCCGCGGACGGCGATGTGCCGCAGCCGATCCTGGACACCGGCAGCAGTTCCGGTTCCGGCGGCCGGGTCGGCAGCCACGCGAGCGAAGCGGTGGGGGAAGGTCCCGAAATGACCTCCTACCTGGCCGCATTCGGATACGGGCTCACGCATCCGGATGCCGCCCCGCCGGGCGCGAATCGCTGGGATTGTGTACCGAGCGCCGACCATCCGAAGCCGATCGTGCTGGTGCACGGCACCTGGCTCAACGCCTACGACAGTTTCGCTTATATGGCGCCGAAACTCGCGCGGGCCGGCTTTTGTATTTTCGCTTTCAATTACGGACGGTCCGGTCTTCTCGACGGCGGTGGTCTCGGTGCGGTACTTCCCGGACGTTATGCGGTCGGGCCGATCGAGGATTCGGCGTGGCAACTGGCCGCCTTCGTCGACCGGGTTCGGGCTACCACACATTCCGATCGCGTCGACATCGTCGCGCATTCCCAGGGGGCGCCGGTAGCCGATCAATATCTGAAATTCGACGGCGGCGCCGAAAAGGTCGGACAGCTGGTCAGTTTCGGCGGCACCCATCACGGAACGACATTGCTGGGCATGGCCACACTGGGGCGGATCATCACGAATCTGGGTATCGATATCCTCGGCTTCTACCGTCCGCTGGTCGGCCCCGCGAATATTCAGCAGGCCGTCGGCTCGCCGTTTCTGAACCAGCTCAACCTCGCCGGCGACACCGTGCCCGGCGTGGCGTACACCGTGGTGGCCTCCCGCTACGACGAGGTCATGAATCCGGTGGAACTGGCACTTCTGCGTGCCGGTCCGGATGCCACCGTCGACGACATCACCGTGCAGGACGGCTGCGAACAGGATCTGTCCGATCACCTGACGATGATGTATTCCCCGCGGGCGCTCTCGATCGCGCTGCACGCTCTCGATCCGCAGCGGTATCCGACACTGAGCTGCAGCTTCAACCCGTGGCTGGTCGGCGGCGGGGGTGGATTGTGAGCGGCCGGCGGCCGCAGCCGCCGCGCCCGGACGCCGACCCCTTCCATCGGGCTCCGGAAGGTTTCGAGGCGCAGCCGGCGGGCGCCATCCTGCGCAGCCGGGTCGTGGAGCTGGCGGCCTTCGGTGTCGTGCCACTGCGAATGTCGGTCTGGCAGCTGCTCTATCGCACGAGCGATCTGAACGGGACGGCCGAGGCTGCGGTGACCACGGTGCTGCTGCCCCGGGACTGTGCGCCCGGGCGGCCGCTGGTCTCCTTCCACTGTGCGATCGATGCCGTTGCACCGCAGTGCTTTCCGTCCTACGCGCTGCGGCGCGGCGCCCGGGCGATCGGAGCGATTCCGCAGCTCGAACTTCCCTTGATCGCGGCGGCGCTGGATCGGGGGTGGGTGGTCTCGGTGCCCGACCACGGGGGTAGTGAGGGCCGCTTCGGGGTGGCGCGGGAGCCGGGACACCGCGCGCTGGACGGTATCCGGGCGGCGCTGAATTTCGTTCCACTGGGCTTGAATTCTGGCACACCGATCGCCCTGTGGGGATATTCCGGCGGCGGCCTCGCCACCGCCTGGGCGGCCGAGCTCGCGGAAACCCATGCGCCCGAACTGAATATCGTCGGCGCCGTGGCCGGCTCACCGGTCGGGGATCCCGGGGCGGCGTTCGAGCGCCTGAACGGCACGGTATTCGCCGGATTCGCCATGGTCTTCACGGCGGGGCTGCGTCGCGGCTATCCGGATCTGGATACCGCGCTGCGGGCGGCGCTGCAGCCTCGTTATCTGGCGATGCTGGCCGAAGCCGAAGTGTCGGCGACCTTTCCGCTGCTGGCCCGGCTCGCCCGCCGCGACGTCGGGCGCTACGCCGCGGGCGGACTGCCCGGTCTGCTGGATACCGCGGCACTGCGCACGGTTCTCGCGGATATCCTCCCCGGCCGCCGGGCGCCGCGCATGCCCATGCTGATCGTGCAGGGTGTCCACGACGAGGTGATCGCCGTCGACGACGTCGATGCCCTCGTGCGGCGCTACGAAGCGGCCGGGGCGGATATCGGCTATCTGCGCGACCGGCTCAGCGCGCATCTGCCGCTGGAATTCCTAGCCATCCCGGTGATGGTCGACTGGCTCGCCGACCGGTTCGCCGGACGTCCGACGACTCCCGGGACGCGCACGGTGTGGTCGGTCGCGGGGACCCGGCGCGCGCTGGCGGGGCACCGGCGACTGGCCGCGTTGAGCGTGCGGCTGCTGACCGGGCGTCCGATCCGGGGTGCGGCTCCGGCCGACGCGGCCGAGGGTGTCGAGGTCGGTGCGGCTCGCTCCCGGCCCGCCTCGGTCGCGCGGAGCGGCCGGTCGCGACCATGATCGTCGGCGGACCGGTCAGTTGACCTGGAACCGCAGGTGGCGGCCGCTTTCGCGAATGCGGTGTGTCCGG
Organism: Nocardia nova NBRC 15556; assembly: GCF_001613005.1. Lineage (GTDB taxonomy): Bacteria > Actinomycetota > Actinomycetes > Mycobacteriales > Mycobacteriaceae > Nocardia > Nocardia nova. The sequence continues at coordinate 232,212 of NZ_BDBN01000001.1, forward strand.
CTGCGGGCGAGGCGGCCGGTGCGGTTCAATTGGATCTGTTTGACGAGTTGTCACTGCATGCTCTGCGCTCCAACCGGCATCACCTCAGTACCGGCATCACCTCAGCATCCGAGAGGACAACGAACGTGAGCATGGTTCTCGCCGTACACGATATGTACACCACCGTGCTGGCTCAGGTCGGCAACCCCACGCCGGAAACTCCGCCGGCCGCGGACAAACTGCTGAAGCTGGTCCGCTACTTCACCTGGTTCGTCCTGCTGTCCGGCGTCACCGCCATCACCTACGGTGGCGGCCGCTTCGCCTGGGAGAAGTGGAACGGCGGCGGGCTGGAGTCGCCGAAGATGGTGGCCGGCGCGATGATCGGCGGTGGCGTCGCGACCAGTGCGGGCACCATCATGAACGCCGTCATCGGCAGCTGACCGCCCCCACCCACGCGGGCGTGCCGGATAGCCGGCACACCCGCATGCGTGTGGTTTCCGAGCTCGTCCGCGAGCCACCGTCGAACCCGCGAGCCGAACGGCCGGTGAGCCGAACGGCGCGACCGCGGGCGATCAGTTCTGCCCGAGCATCCCGCGCATCTGCTGAATCTCGGCCTGCTGCGCGGTGAGGATGTTGTGCGCCAGCGCCTTCGCGTCGGCATTCGTGCCGTCGGCGAGCTCGGTATTCGCCATATCCACCGCGCCCTGATGGTGCGCGATCATCATCTGCAGCCACATCCGGTCGAAATCGGCGCCGGAGGCGTTGCGCAGCTGTGTCATCTGCTCGGACGTCATCACGCCGTTCATCGGATGGTTCATGGTCGCCTGCGGAGCGGGCTTGCCGAAACTGTGCAGCAGCGCGGCGAACTGCTCCATCTCCGGGGCCTGCGCTTTTTCCACATTCGCGGCCAGGGTGATCAATTCCTGATTCTGCGACCGGCCGGGCACCAGCCTCGCCATCTCCACCGCCTGCGCGTGATGCGGATACATCATCGTCAGGAAGCTGACGTCGGCGTCGTTGTAGTCGGTGCGGGTCGCGGTGGACGGTGCGCTGTTGTGATTCATCCCGGGCATGTCGGCCATCGGCGAATGCGACGACGTGGCCGAGGGCGAGGGGTTCGAATCGCCGGAGTTGTCGCTGCTGCAACCGGCGACGATCAGGGCAGCTGCAGCGAGGGCGGCGGCCGGCAGCATGCGGAGACGAGAAGTGAACATGATTGTGCTCCTGGGGAATTGCGATGGGCGAGGACCTGTCGGGCCGGTATCCGCGCGCGTTCGCACGCCGATCCGGCGGGCCGGTCAGATCCGCAGAATCGCCAATTCGGCCAGGGAGAGCACGGTCCACGGCGGTGGTCGCGTGCGGCGGCGCAGCTCGAAGCGCGCGAGGCGCCCGGCGCCGAGTATCCGAGCGGCGCCGAGCCAGGCGATCACCGCCAGGCCGAGGGCCAGCGCAAGGGTCACCAGCACGAAAACGCAGGCGTGCATACCGGCGTGGGTGGTGCAGCCGTCACAGTCGGAACCCTCGGCGACCGCGGGCGTGCGCATCGGCGCGGCCTGCGATCGGTCCGCGGCCGGGGCTTGCTCGTTTCGGGCGGCCGCCGCCGCGACTCCTCCGGGTGCTGTGACGGCCGGGAAGTGGCTGCCGTGCGGCATCGGCGAAATACCCGGGGCGGCAAGCGAATTCGCGACAGCGGGCGAAGCTACCGCCGGCTCGACGGCGGCGCCCATCGCGTGCCCGGTGGAGAAGACCACCGCGTGCATGACGGCGACGCCGATCAGCAGGGTCAGCACACCGAGCACCCGGACGAATCCGGGCGCGCGACGGAGGCGACCCATGGCGAGCACGGCCCCATTCTACGCATCCCTCAGTTACCCCCGGGCGGTATGAGTGGCGAAGATCATCCGGTCGCGATGTCCACGACCAATCGCACGGGCCGGTCCAGGGCGGTCACCGAGAACGGCGGCCGGTCGGCGTTCACGCCGATGAACGATTGTGTGGTGCCTTCGTAATCCTGGGCCCCGTAGACACCGGCGATGCCCGGCGCGCTCGGATCGGTGGCCGGGTTCGGGCCGCTGTAGGGCGCCACCCCGCTGTCCCAGGGATAGGCGGTGCCCAGGATCTGCACCTCGAGGATGGAGATGCCGGCGATCTGCAGTTCCCGGCCGCTGCCGTTCTGCACCGCGCGATCGGTGTATCGCACATTCCATCCGGGCGCCCCGCCGGTGCCGCCGAACTGGTACACCACCCGGTCGTAACCGTCGTGGTGGCCGATGCGCACATCGGTCACGGTGAGCCGGGTGTCGGTGGCCGGGTCGGCCTGCTGCGGTGAGGTTCCCGAGGGCGGCGCCTGATCGGGTTCCGTGGTCGCCGTGACCGCCCCGGTCGTGGGCGGCATCGGCGTTCGAGTGGCCGGAGTGGAGTCGCCGTCCGAGCAACCCGCCAGCAGTACGAGCCCGGCGACCATCGTCAATGCCAGCCTGTTACGCATGGGGCCGATGGTATGCCGTCGGGCGCCAGGGGTCGTGGTGACGACACGGCAACGGTCTAGCACACTGTAGGAATGCTGGAGGTCGACGACATACTGAGCCGATTGCGGCGCTATCCGGATGTGGAAGCGGTGAACCTCTACGCCGTCGACGCGGCGGACCGACTGATCCTCGACACGGCCGCGGATGTGCTCGCGGCGGCCGGACCGGGGCGGGTCGCGGTGATCGACGACTGTTACGGCGCACTGACTCTCGGCGCGGCGGCCGCGCACGATGTGCGCGACATCCGCGTCCACCAGGATCTGCTGACCGGTGAACAGGCGCTGGCCAACAATGCCCGCGCGATGGATCTGGCCGACCGCTACACCTCGCACGATCTCGGCCCGGAACTGCTCGAGGGGGTCGGCGTCGTGCTGTTGCGATTACCCCGCATGCTGTCCGGGCTCGCCGAGATCGCCGAGACGATTGCGCGATACGCCGATCCGGAGGTCACCGTGATCGCCGGGGGGCGCGACAAGTATCTGACGCCGGCGATGAACGACGTACTGGCGGAATACTTTTCGAGTGTGCAGGCCAGCCGGGGCCGGCAGAAGTCGCGGACGATCACGGCGACCGGGCCGAAAACGCCGGGAGCGCCGCAGTTTCCGCTGCGTGACCACCTCGACGAACTCGCCCTGCAGGTGGTGGCGCACGGTGCGGCCTTCTCCGGGCCGCGGCTCGATATCGGCACCCGCTTCCTGCTCGAACACCTCGATCGGATGAAACCCGACGCGCGCGAGGCGATCGATCTCGGCTGCGGCACCGGCATACTCGCCACGGCCCTGGCCAAGGCGCGCCCGCACATCACGGTGGTCGGAACCGATCAGTCCGCGGCCGCGGTCGCCTCGGCCCGGGCCACCGCCGCCGCGAACGGCGTCGGCGATCGGGTGACCGTGGTCCGCGACGACGCGATGGCGGCGGTGGGCGACCACAGCGCCGATCTGGTGCTGTGCAACCCCCCTTTCCATGTCGGCGCCGCGGTGCACACCGGCTCGGCGATCAAGATGTTCTCCGAAACCGGGCGGGTGCTGCGCCCGGGCGGGGAGCTGTGGACCGTATACAACAGCCATCTCAACTATCGCGGCGTCATGGACCGCCTGGTCGGCAAGACCGATGTGGTCGGGCGTAATCGCAAATTCACCGTGACTCGGTCCGTGTGTGGCCTGCACACCGCCCGGGGGGAGTAGATTACGGGCAGTACAGTCTGATATGTCCGATTTGATGTCCGGTTCGGGAACTTGCTCCCGGAGCGGATCGTTGGATACTCAGACGGACACGACGGACGTGGACCGCTACTTCGGAAAGGCACGGGACCTTGCGCACCACAAGTAACCCGATCTTCAAAAATTTGCCGCAACAACAGGGCGGTGGATACGCGGGATTCGGTTCGGCGGCAGCGGGCGCCGGGCAGTTCGCGCAGTACGGACAGCAGAGCCCGTACGGTGTCCAGCAGCCGTATCAGCAGGCGCCGGCCACCCGGCCGATGACGATCGACGATGTCGTCACCAAGACCGGCATCACCCTCGGCGTCGTCACCATCGCCGCGATCATCGCCTACGGTGCGACCGCGGCCAACCACGCGCTGGCCCCGCTGTTCGTGATCGTCGGTGGTCTGGTCGGCTTCGTGCTGGTCATGGTCGCCACCTTCGGCCGCAAGCAGGACAACAAGGCCATCGTGCTGAGCTACGCGGCCGCCGAAGGCTTCTTCCTGGGCGCGCTGTCGTTCATGTTCACCAATGTGGAATTCGGTGGCGTCGGTGGCGGCGGTCTGATCGCCCAGGCGGTACTGGGCACCTTCGGTGTGTTCTTCGGCATGCTCGTGGTCTACAAGACCGGAGCCATCCGGGTCACCCCGCGCTTCACCCGCATGCTCGTCGGCGCCATGATCGGTGTGATCGTCCTCATGCTGGGCAACCTGATCGCCGCCTTCTTCACCCCCGGCGGCTTCGGCCTGCGCGACGGCGGCACCGTGGCGATCATCTTCAGCCTGGTCTGCATCGCGATCGCGGCCTTCAGCTTCCTGCTCGACTTCGACGCCGCCGACCAGCTGATCCGCGCCGGTGCGCCGGAGAAGGCCGCGTGGGGCGTCGCCCTGGGCCTGACCGTCACCCTGGTCTGGCTGTACCTGGAGATCCTGCGCCTGCTGAGTTATCTGCAGAACGACTGATCCCGCGCCCGACAGCGGCCCGAACACCGACGAGGTGGCTGCCACACCGGCAGCCACCTCGTCGCGTTTCGGAGGTGTCGGAGATCTCCGCGCGCCGGCCGTGCGCCGCGGCGACATTCAGGCGAGCAGTTCGGCCGGGAGCACATCGGTGGCGACGTGGTCGTCACCGCAGTGATCGGCCAGAACCGCGACTCCGCCCGCGTTGTTCAGTCGCAGCGGCAGGATCTCCAGATATTCCGGCGAGGCGTACCAGGCTTGTGCCGCCTCGTAATCCGGGAATTCGATGACGATCGCGACGGCATCCGTGGGGCCTTCGGCGACCAGCTGCCGTCCGCCGTGCACGATGAACTTCCCGCCGAACGGCGCCAGCGTCCCGTCGATCCGGCGCAGATACTCCACGATCTCGGCGTTGACATCCACATCGTGCAGGTGGGCCACAGCGTAGGCAGGCATCTCGAACTCCTCGAACCGAGTTGTGTTGACGCCATTGATATTTCCGCGCCGGAGGCCGGAGAACGATTACCCGCCAGGTAATGCGTGCCGAATCCGGGCCGCCGGGCCAAAACGCGAATCGGCCGGTCCCCACCTTTCGGTGCGGACCGGCCGACTGATTTCGTGAGAACATGGGTAACTCATCGGGCACGCCCAGAGGCCACCTCAGCACTCACCGCCGCCCCGCAACGCAAATCTCGCGGCACCCACTCGTCCGCTGAATTGTCGGAGAGGCGGGGGAGATCAGCTCAGGCGCTCGATGACCATGGCCATGCCCTGGCCACCGCCGACACACATGGTCTCCAGACCGAACTGCTTGTCGTGGGTCTGCAGGTTGTTGATCAGGGTGGCGGTGATGCGCGCGCCGGTCATGCCGAACGGGTGGCCGAGGGCGATGGCACCGCCGGAGACGTTCAGCTTGTCCAGGTCCATGTTCAGCTCACGAGCCGAGCCCAGCACCTGCACGGCGAAGGCCTCGTTGATCTCGTAGAGGTCGATGTCGTCGATGGTCTTGCCGGCGATCTTCAGCGCCTTGCGCACGGCCTCGATCGGGCCCAGGCCCATGATCTCCGGCGACAGACCGGACACACCGGTGGACACGATGCGCGCCAGCGGGGTCAGGCCCAGCTCCTTGGCCTTGGTGTCGCTCATGATGACCAGCGCCGCGGCACCGTCGTTGAGCGGGCAGGCGTTACCGGCGGTGACGGTGCCGTCGGGACGGAAGACCGGCTTGAGCTGCGAGATCTTCTCGTAGGTGGTGCCGGGGCGCGGGCCGTCGTCGGTGGAGACGACGGTGCCGTCGGGCAGCGTCACCGGGGTGATCTCACGTTCGAAGAAGCCGGCCTTGATGGCCTCCTCGGCGCGGTTCTGCGAGCGCACGCCCCAGTGGTCCTGGTCCTCGCGGGAGATGCCGGTGAACTGGGCGACGTTCTCGGCGGTCTGGCCCATCGCGATGTAGACGTCGGGCAGATCGCCACCCTCGCGCGGGTCGGTCCAGCCGCCGGAGCCGCCCTCGGCGCGCTTGACGGTACGGGCCTCGGCCTCGGCGAACTTCTCGTTGTGGGTGTCCGGCCAGCCGTCGGAGGTGCCCTTCGGGAACCGCGACACGGTCTCGACACCGGCGGAGATGAACACGTCGCCCTCACCGGCCTTGATGGCGTGCAGCGCCATCCGGGTGGTCTGCAGCGACGACGAGCAGTACCGGTTCAGGGTCACGCCGGGCAGGAAGTCGTAGCCGAGCTGGGTGGCGACCACCTTGGCCATGTTGAATCCGGCCTCGCCGCCGGGCTGTCCGCAGCCGAGCATCAGATCGTCGATGTCGGCGGGGTTCAGCGCCGGAACCTTGTCCAGGGCAGCGCGGACCATCTGGGTGGCGAGGTCGTCGGGACGCATGGTCACCAGCGAACCCTTGCCTGCGCGGCCGATGGGGGAGCGGGCGAACGAAACGATGACGGCCTCTGGCATGAGGACTCCTTATATCGAGGTCGCCGAATCGGTCAGCCGACCGTTTCGGTACAGGGGTACGACAAATTCAACCCCGAATCTACGTCGCCGCCGTGTGGCTCGGAACACCCGGTCGGGACTGATCCCGTTCATCGAGTTCGCGCAGCAGTGCCGGGAGCAGATGCCGGGCCGCCAACGCGTACCCGGCCGGCGAGGGATGGAACCCGTCGGCGGAGAAGAGCACCTCCGGGGTGCTGCGGAAGTCGTGGCCGAGCAGATCGCCCATCGCGACGGGGGTGCCACCGGCCGAACGGACCGCACCGACCTGGGCTCGGGCCAGCCGCGCGCTCCAGCGGTGCACGACCGTGCTCAACGGCTGCGGGATCGCGGCCACGGTGCCGAGATCCGGGCAGGTACCCACCACCACGACGGCGCCCGCCTCGTGCAGGCGTCCGACCGCGTGCCGCAGCCGCTGCGCCGAACGCCAGATCGAATGTTTCTTGGTGACGTCGTTGGCGCCGACCAGGATCACCGCGGCGTCCGGCGGCGGGCCCGCGATGAACATGGCGTCGACCTGTCCGGCCAGCCCCTTCGAGGTGGCTCCGGATATCGCCTTGGTACTCAAGCGAATTCGCCATCCGGTGGCATCGGCCAGACCGCGGGCCACCAGGACGCCGGGTACCTGTTCGGCGTCGGCGCAGCCCACTCCGGCGGCGGTCGAATCGCCGAAGATCATCAGATGCAGGTCGAACGGCACGCCCGCGCGCCACGGTTGCGGGGCCCCGCACTCGCGGGTGTACACCCCGTCGGCCTCCGGAGGCTTGGAGGTGTCGCGGCCTATCACGGTGCGCGCCGCGCGGGCCTGTGACATCAGCAGGCGGTAGGTCGCCCAGCCCGCGGTGCCCGCCCCCGAGCCGACCGCCACCCCGGCGGCCGCGCTCGCCGCGACGGTTCGCCACGTCCTGGAAGCCACCCGCCAACCTCCCGTCTCGCGTCCGACGCTGTCACCGACCGGACCCTCCGCGGCGGGCTCCGCGCCCGCGGCGGTGCGAATCCGGTGTGGCCGCAGGGGGCGCTCCCGGTCCGGTCCTACCGATTATGCGGCGCGTGTGACGCGCCGACCAGGGACGGGTCCGGTGCGGGTCAGAAAACGTCGAATGCGCCGTGTGCGGGAATGTTGAGGTTGTTGGTGGTGACCGTGACCTCGATATGACCCGGTCCGGTGTTCTGGAACTCCGCGTACAGGATGCTGCCGTAGATACCGGAGACGACGTTCAACCGGTACTCGCCGGCCGCCCCGGTGTTGGTGTTGCGCCACGCGACCGTGGTGTCGACGTTGCACAGCGGGGCCAGCGGATACTGTCCCGGGCCCACACCCTGGATCGCCAGGGCCTGGACGTTGAACACCGCCCGCCCCGGCCAGTCGGGACTGGTATCGACCCAGGTCCGGATATTGCCCCCGCACAATCCGCCGTAGAACACACTCGGCGTTTGGGGGAATTCGACGGTCTGTGCGCTGGCCGAGGCGGACGCGATGGTGGTCACGGCCCCGACGGTCGCGGCCACGACGGCGGCGGCGCGAGCTGTCTTCGGCATCCTCACGCCCCGCATACTAACCGCAGCCCTATCGCCTCGCTGGATCAAACGCAGCGCTCGCCGTACCAAACGCAAGTCGTCCGCCCGGCTCTGCGACGATGTAGCTATGCGTATCGCGAACCACGTCGTCGACCTGATCGGAAATACCCCGCTCGTTCGGTTGAACTCTGTGGTGGGCCCGAACTCCGGGGTGGTGGCCGCGAAGATCGAATATCTCAACCCGGGCGGCAGCTCCAAGGACCGCATCGCGGTGAAGATGATCGACGCCGCCGAGGAGCAGGGATTGCTGAAGCCGGGCGGGACCATCGTGGAGCCGACCTCCGGTAACACCGGGGTGGGGCTGGCCCTGGTCGCCCAGCAGCGCGGTTACAAATGCGTCTTCGTCTGCCCGGACAAGGTCAGCGAGGACAAGCGCAACGTGTTGCGCGCCTACGGCGCCGAGGTGGTCGTCTGCCCGACCGCGGTGCCGCCGGAGCATCCGGACAGCTACTACAGCGTCTCGGACCGCCTCACCCGTGAGATCCCGGGTGCGTGGAAGCCCGACCAGTACTCCAACCCGGGCGGCCCGGCCAGCCACTACGAGACCACTGGTCCCGAGATCTGGCGCGACACCGAGGGTACGGTCACCCATTTCGTGGCCGGTGTGGGCACCGGCGGCACCATCACCGGTGCGGGCCGGTATCTGAAAGAGGTGTCCGGCGGCAAGGTCAAGGTCATCGGCGCCGATCCGGAGGGGTCGGTCTATTCCGGCGGCACCGGCCGGCCGTATCTGGTCGAGGGCGTCGGCGAGGATTTCTGGCCCTCGGCCTACGACCCGTCGGTGCCCGACGAGATCATCGCCGTCTCCGACGCCGACAGCTTCGAGATGACCCGCCGCCTCGCGCGCGAGGAGGGGCTGCTGGTGGGCGGTTCCTGCGGTATGGCGGTGGTCGCGGCGCTGCGGGTGGCCGAGCGCGATCCGGACGCGGTCGTGGTGGTGCTGCTGCCCGACGGTGGCCGCGGTTACCTGTCGAAGATCTTCAACGACAACTGGATGAGCTCCTACGGCTTCCTGCAGACCCGGCTCGACGGCAGCACCACCGAGCCGACGGTCGGCGACGTCCTGCGCGGCAAGTCCGGCGCGCTGCCGGATCTGGTGCACACCCATCCGCAGGAGACGCTGCGCGACGCGATCGAGATTCTGCGCGAATACGGGGTCTCGCAAATGCCGGTGGTCGGCGCCGAACCGCCCGTGATGGCCGGCGAGGTGGCCGGCAGCGTCACCGAGCGCGATCTGCTGTCGGCGGTGTTCGAGGGCCGGGCGCATCTCACCGATCCAGTGTCGAAGCATATGAGCCCGTCGTTCCCGCTGATCGGGTCCGGCGAGCCGGTGTCGGCGGCGACCAAGGCGCTGGAATCCACCGACGCGCTGATGGTCGTCGAGGACGGCAAGCCGATCGGCGTCATCACCCGCCATGATCTGCTCGGCTTCCTCAGCGGGGCGGGTCTGCCCACACACTGATCCCGTTCGGCAGCCAACTGCCGAGTTCGCCCAACAGCACAGTTCGCCACGATCACCCGGCCGCGCACGCGAGCCGGGTGATCGCGTTTCCACGTGCCCCGGGGCGCGGGCGCCGGATCTGCCGGCCGTTCACCGTGCCGCGCCGCCCGCGGACTCCCTCCGAGGGCAACCGATCGGTCCGCAAACCTTGACTATCGACTGCATCACGGCGGGGGTTACCAAGCGTTATCGATCGTTACCGAACAGTTGCCAAAGGCTCAAAAAAGCGGACAAAACACCCTCAAACGCAACGACACGCGTTATTTTTCTGTGATGCGCAGCACGTGCCCGTGAGGCATGGATTCCCAGGTCAGCGCTATATAGCAAGTCGCAATCGATGCGAAACGCGAGTAGGCGCACCGTCTGTTCATTTTCAGTTCAGTTTACGTTTACCTACCGCAACCATCCTGTGACCTCGTTGGTTGTCAGACGCGAGTCTGAGTCAGTAGCCGGATCGTCATCCGAAAAAAGCATGCAGTGCGCGAGGTGAGTCCCACAGGGGCCCGCCCTGGTCCAGTGCTGCCTGCCGCAGGCCACCGAGGCCGACACACAGTAGGGAAGAACATCGAATGTCGAAGACCACGACAAGCAGTAGAGCCAAGGCGGTCGCGCGTACCGCCGGATCAGCCACCCTGGCCCTCGCCGCTTTCGCCGCCATCACCTCCGCCGGTGGCCACAAGACCGACGATGTGAAGCCGGCCGCGTTGGCATCCACGCTGATCGCCGCCGCCGAGAAGACCCAGCCCACCGCTGCCGCCGAGCCCATCGCCGCGGCCGCCC
>NZ_BDBN01000002.1 GCF_001613005.1 Nocardia nova NBRC 15556
ACCGGCTCGCCGCCGCGGGCTGGCGCGTCGTGGCCGTGGACATCTGCCGCGACGACGCGGACGTACCGTATCCCCTTGCCACACCCGCGCAATTGCGGGCCGTCGCGCAGTCCCATCCCGGCGCGGTTCTCGACATCGTTGCCGACGTGCGGGACCCCGCCGCGCTGAATGCTGCGGTGCGGGCGGGTGAGGACCGGTTCGGGCCGATCACCGCCGCCGTTGCCGCCGCAGCGGTGATGACCGGTGGAAAACCGTTGTGGGACACCGACACCGCCGAGTGGGCTCCGATGTTCGACATCGGCGTCCACGGCGTCGCCAACCTCGCCCGCGCCACCATCCCGGCCATGCTCACACAACCCGAACCCCGCCGCGGCCGGTTCATCGCCCTGGCCTCGGCGGCCGCCCACCACGGCTTGTGGCACCTATCGGGCTACAACGCCGCCAAACACGCCGTCGTCGGCCTGATCAAAGGACTCGCCCACGACCTGCGCGGCACCGGCATCACCGCCACCGCGGTCTCCCCCGGCTCCACCCGCACCGACCTGCTCACCGCAACAGCCCGCCTCTACCACCTCGACACCGTCGACGAATTCGCACGCCATCAGCTCCTCGACCGACTTCTCGAACCCGACGAGGTGGCCGCCACCATCGCCTGGCTGTGCTCGCCCGAATCCGCCGCGCTCACCGGAACCGTGGTCCACGCCGACGGCGGCTTCCAATCATGAACCAGCCAGCACACCAACACCCCGGCCGTGAAGGCCGGGTATCTGCGGTGCCGGCCACCGTGCGACCGGATTCACGGCTACGCATCTCCCGCAACGGCCAGGTCCTGGTCGGCGGCACCCCGATGCGCATCCTGCGTCTGTCCCCCACCGGCGCCGGCCAGGTGCGTGCCTGGCTCGCGGGCGAACCGGTCGGCACCGACCCCGGCACCCGCGCGCTGGCACGACGCATGCTCGCCGCGGGGATGATCCATCCGACACCCTCACCCGGCCGCTACACCCGCGACGACGTCACCGTCGTAATCCCCGTGAAAGACAACGCCGCCGGGCTCGCGCGCCTACTGCACGTCACCGCCGACATCTCCCGACGGATCGTGGTCGACGACGGGTCCACCGAACCGATCACCGACGCGAGCATCCGCCACCACATTCCACGCGGCCCGGCAGCGGCCCGCAATGCCGGCTACCGCACAGCCGACACCGAACTCATCGCATTCCTCGACTCCGACGTCGAACCCGACCCCCACTGGCTCGACCCGATCCTGCCCCTGTTCGACGACCCCACCGTCGCCGCCGTCGCACCCCGCATCCGCAGCCACGACCACGGGCTACTCGGACGCTACGAAACCCACCGATCGAGCCTGGACATGGGCCCGGAACCCGCAGTCGCGCGCCCCGGCGGCCGCATCGCCTACGTCGCGACCGCCGCGCTGATCGTCCGCCGCCACGCCCTCGCGCAAATCGGCGGATTCGACGAAACACTGCGCAACGGCGAAGATGTCGATTTGATCTGGCGACTGACCGCGACCGGCCACACCATCCGCTATCAACCCGACTCCCTCGTCCGCCACCAACCCCGCCCGACACTGCGCGCCTGGCTACACCAGCGCTACGCCTACGGCACCTCAGCCGCCGACCTCGCCCACCGGCACCCCGGACACCTCCACTGCGCCCGCCTACCCCGCCTCACCGCGGCCCGCTGGCTCGCCCTCGCCCTCGGCCGGCCACGAGCCATGCCACCCACCCTCATCGAACCCCTCCGGCAATTCCGGCGACTACGCCGACGTGGCCTGCCCGCCGCCACCGCGGCCGCCGTCGTCGGCGACGGCGAGGTGTCGGCCCTGCTGCAACTCTTGGACGCCCTGCGTCGAATCTGGTGGCCCGCAGCACTTCTCACCCGCCGCGGCCGCCGGCTGCTGGCCCTGGCCTACCTGCCCGTCGCCGTCGACGCCGCCGTCCGCGCACGCGACCCCCGCGCGGCGCTGCTGCGTATCACCGACGACCTCGCCTACGGATGCGGTGTCTGGACCGCATGCCTGCGCACACGAACACCCGAACCTCTCCTGCCGCAACTCAACTCACCAGGACGGGCCACCGATGCGCCTCGCTGACCTCACCTCCGCCCAACTCGCCGAAACAGCCACACCCCCACTGCTCGCGGTCCCCCTCGGCGCCACCGAACAACACGGCCCACACCTTCCACTGGGCACCGACACCACCATCGCCGTCGAACTCTGCCGCAGACTCGCCCACGCCCGCCCCGACATCGTCGTCGCACCGCCGATCCCCTACGGATCCAGCGGCGAACACGCCGGCTTCCCCGGCACACTGTCCATCGGCCACCAAGCCCTGCAACTCCTGCTCACCGAATTGATCCGCTCCGCAGACGAATTCGGCGGCATCATCATCGTCAACGGCCACGGCGGCAACCTCCAACCACTCCGCCACGCCCAGCAACAACTCACCACCGAAGGCCGCCACATCCTCCTCTGGTCCCCCGCCGGCCCCACCAACGACAGCCACGCCGGACACACCGAAACCTCAGCCATGCTCCACATCGCACCCGACCTCGTCGCCACCCACCGCGCCCGCCCCGGCAACACCCAACCCCTCCCCCAACTCATGGCCCACCTACGAACCGGCGGCATCCGAGCAGTCACCGACACCGGCATCCTCGGCGACCCCACCACCGCCAACCCAACCACCGGCGCACACATACTCAACCAATGGGCCGACGCGCTCATCACAGCCGTGGAAACACGCTACCCAGTCCGACCAACCGAGGATCGTGCCGATCTGTGTGAATCGCCCCGGTGAGTAGGGGGACATCAAAGTCTCCGGACTCACCGGGGCGATTCACACCCGCGGTCAGCACTTGACCCATGATCACGTAGTCGACCTGCTCGGGCGCCACCCCGCCACGCTCCAGCGCCGCCTTGATGGCGAAACCACCCAGATCCGACCCGGAGAACCCGGACAACGCACCCAGCAGCCAGACGAAGCGCGAGAAGGTTCTCACTGTGACACCCCGGCCAGCCAGCACATAGGCGAGGCAGCTCGCTGTCAGCGTCGGTTTGGTGGCACTGAAACAGAGCCAACGGTTGATCAGATATCTCCCTAACCCGTGATACCTCTGTATCTGTCAAGTCGCCGCGGTTTCCGCACTCTTCCACAACATTTACGTAGGCTGGCACGGGCCCTACCGACGCAGACCGAATCGGCAGATGAGCGAATCAGACATCGAGCAGACGCGACCCGTACGCCACTGCGAGGCGGTGACGGCCGAGTCGGCCGATGTCATGCCCTTGTCCGGCGTCGCCATCGAGGCGCGGGGCGAGGGAGTGGCCGCGGAGCATGCCCGGCGACTGCTCCAGGAGCTCGGCGCCCGCCCTGAAAACGACCGTGGACAGCGGCGCACAGTATCCGTCGATGCTCGTTCGGCGGTGCGGGCCTGGGCGGACTCCGGCGCGATGGCGCTCACCGGCCGGGCCGGCGGCCCGCCACTGGTCTCCCCCGGCGCGCCGGCCGCCGCGACCGGGGCCGCATTGGCTCTATTGGCGGCATTGCGCCCCCCTGACGAGTCGAGCGCGCCGCCGTGGCCCGGGATCGAAGTTCTGAGTGAACGTGCAGCCTTGTTCGGACGTGGTCGCAATGCGCCATGGTCGGTGGGTGGAGCCTTTCGAATGTTTCCGACTACGCACGGGTACCTGGGTATCTCGTTGCCACGACAGGACGACTTCACTTTGCTGCCCGCCCTGGTCGAAGGTGAGGTCGGCGGTGACCCATGGCAGGCGGTCGCCGAATGGGCGCGAACGTGTTCCGCCGAGGATGCGGCGGCGCGCGCCCAACTGCTGGGAATCGCCGCCGCGGCGGTCCCCGACACCCCCGGAATGCCTCAGGACGCACAGTTCCGACATCGCAATGGGCGCGGAATCGTCGTGCGGCCAGGCGGCGTTCGGCAACCTCGCCGCGCCGAGCCGGTCGTCGTCGATTTGACCGCGCTGTGGGCGGGGCCCCTGTGCGCACACCTGCTGGGCCGCACCGGGGCCCACATCGTGAAAGTGGAAAGCACGCGCCGACCGGACGGGGCTCGTTCCGGTTCCCGCGACTTCTTCGACCTGATGCATGCCGAACACGCTTGCGTGGCAGTCGATTTGACCACCGCCGAAGGTGTCGAAACACTACAGCGTCTCATCGACGTCGCCGATCTGGTACTGGAGGCCTCCCGGCCACGAGCGCTACGCCAGCTCGGTATCGATGCCGAGGCCGCGATCGCGGCCGGCACGAATTGGCTGAGTATCACCGCTTACGGGCGGACGGGACCGTGGTCGGATCGGGTCGGTTTCGGTGACGATGTGGCCGCTGCGGCCGGAGCGGTCGTCTTCGACGGCTGCGAGGTGCTGCCCTGCGGCGATGCGTTGGCAGATCCGGTGGCCGGAGTGCACGCCGCGGTTGCCGCGGCCGCCGTATTGTCGTCGGACCGGGCGTTTCTGGTCGACCTGTCGATGCGCGATGTCCTCGCTGCCACCCTCCGCGATCGCGTCGAGCCCCACGAAGTGGTCCACGGCCCGGACGACCTCTGGCACGTGCGGACCGCGGACGCAGAATTTCCGGTCGCCGCACCTCGCGCCCGCCACGCACCGACCGCGGCCGCAGCGTTGGGCGCCGATACACAGGAGACGTTGTCGCGATGGTTGAGCGGATGAGCGTGCTGATCCAAGGCGCCGACGTAGCGGGGCGGCTGCTCGATGCCCGGATAGCCGACGGTGTGGTCCGCGAACTGGCACCCGGTCTGGTTCCGCGGGCGGACGAGGACGTGATCGCGGCACATGGTGGCGCCCTGATTCCGGGCCTGCACGATCATCACATTCACCTGCTGGCCGCGGCGGCGGCAGCCGACTCCCTCGACTGCGGCCCGCCCCAGGTGCGCTCGGCCGAACAACTTCGGCACGCGCTGCGCGAGGTGAGCGATCGGCTGCCGGCGGGTCACTGGATTCGCGGTGTCAACTATCACGAATCCGTGGCGGGAATTCTCGATCGCGCCATCCTCGATCGGATGATCGCCGACCGGCCTGTCCGAATCCAGCACCGCGGCGGCGCGCTGTGGACACTCAATTCGGCCGGTATCGCCGCGCTCGGCAGCACCGTCGACACCAGCCCAGACGTGGAGCGCGACGCCGAAGGTGTTGCCACGGGACGGCTTTGGCGCTTCGACGCACAACTGCGCGAGGCACTCGGAACCTCCGAACCCGACCTCGCGGCACTCGGCACGCGGCTTGCCTCCTACGGCATCACCGGAGTCACCGATGCCACCCCCGATGAGGACGGCACCGGCCAGCTCACTCTCGGCGCCGCCGTCCGCGACGGCAGGCTTAGGCTGCGAGTCCACGTCCTCGGCGCCGCGGCGATCACACACCCCGTCCCAGGCCTGACCGCCGGACCACGCAAATTCCTGCTACACGACCACGACCTGCCCACCCTGCCCGAGCTCATCGCTGCTATCGGGTCCGCACGAGAACAGGGACGGGCCGTCGCCGTCCATTGTGTGACCCGCGAATCCTTGCTGTTGACACTGGCCGCGCTGCAATCGACCGGGACGATGCCGGGCGACCGCATCGAACACGCCGCGATCGTCCCGCCCGAGACGCGACGCGACCTGGCTCGCATGGACCTGGCTGTGGTGACCCAGCCGTGTTTCATCGCAGACCGTGGCGATGAATACCTCGCCACCGTCGACGAACGTGACCATCACCTGCTGTACCCGTATGCGTCGCTGGTAGCCGCGGGAGTCCGAGTCGCCCCCTCCAGTGATGCCCCCTTCGGCGCGGCCGATCCGTGGCACACTATCCGCGCCGCCGTCCGCAGGACCACCGGCTCGGGCGCGAGAGTGGCGGCGGCAGAACGTGTTTCGGCTCGAGTGGCCCTGGACGGATTTCTCTCCGCGCCCGACAATCCGGGCGGGCCGCCGCGGCGGTTGCACACCGGCTGCCCGGCAGATCTGTGCCTGCTGTCCGAACCGCTGGGCGTCGCGCTGACCCACCCAGCCTCCTCGGCGGTCCGCGTCGTCGTGCAAGCGGGGGAGATCGTTTTCCGGCGGGGCTGACGACTCGATCCAGTCGGTGATCGGGTCGGCGCCTCACCCTCGGGCGGGACACCTTCTATACGGAGAACCCGGGTTCGACGGGGCCGACCTCGTCGACCAGCCCCCAGCGCACGGCGGTCTCGGCGTCGATCCGTTCCCCGGTGAGCATCATCCAGGCCGCTCGCCATCGTCCGATGCGCCGCACGACACTCACCGTGCCACCGGCACCCGGCACCAATCCCATCCCGATCTCGGGCAGCTGGAAAAATGCGTCGGGAGCAGCGGTCAGCCGCCCCGCGAAGGCCGCCATCTCGATGCCGGCCCCGATACACGCACCGTGCACCCGGGCCGTCACCCGATCACGCAGCCGATCGATGATCCGCCACGGCGCCCGCTCCAGACGCACCAGATACGCGGCGACCAGATCGGTAGCGACACCGAACTCGTCGAGATCACCACCACTGCAGAAAGCCGGTCCGGCGCCGCGCAATTCGATCCGCGCGATCGAAGGATCGAGCTCCGCCAGCTGGAACGCCTCGAGCAGCGACTCACGCATCCGCATACTCACCGCATTGCGACGTCCCGGATTGTCGAGCACGACCTCGAGCCGGTCGCCGCGGCGCTCGGCCCGCACCACCGGCCGCTCCGGGGCCATCACCGGGCGCACCGGCCTTTCGGCACGCCAGCGCGCGAATTCACTGTCACCCAGCAACATCGAATACACCGCGGCCTCCGCGGCGAGCCCCGCCTCGACATCCAGCACCGACGTCTGACGCACCAACCGCGCCAAAGCCACACTCGCACGCGGGTTCCGGCCCACCGCGTCCGAAATCCGGTCCACGCCGGACCGCAGATCCGCACACCCGATCAGCTCCCGCCCCCCGGCCGACGACGACAGCGTCAGCGTCATGGCACGCAGCAGCGGCTCCAACCGAGCCGTCGGCTCGGACTCGAGAACGCCCACAACGATCCGGAGGCTCCCCGCTACCGCTTCGGCCGCCTGCCGAATCCTGGCCGGCGACTCCGCTCGCCACTCGTCCAACGACACCGCCACCAGCGGCCCCTCGGGTTCACCGAGCGGACCGAGCCGCAACTCCCACTCGCCCGGGGCGAGCGACAACCGTTCGTACACCACCCCTCGATCCTGGCACCCACGGATCGAACCTTCGATCGGAACTCGCGGCTACCGCCCGTTATTTCTTTCAGATAGATTACATAGTGAACTATGTAACGGGAGTGTCGGAATCTCCCGCGTCGCGAAAGGACACTCGGATGCAGATCAACGACAGCGTCGCCGTCGTCACGGGCGGAGCCTCCGGCCTCGGCTTGGCCACAACCAAGGCGCTGCTGGCAGACGGCGCCCACGTCGTCATCATCGACCTCCCCTCCTCCAACGGCGAGGCCGTCGCCAAGGAACTCGGCGAGCGGGTGCGTTTCGTCGCCGCCGATGTCACCGACGAGAACGCGGTATCGCAGGCGCTCGATGTCGCCGAGTCGCTGGGGCCGCTGCGGGTCGCGGTCAACTGCGCCGGCATCGGCAACGCCGCCAAGACCGTCAGCAAGAAGGGCCCCTTCCCACTCGACGGCTTCACCAAGGTCGTCACCGTCAACCTGATCGGCACTTTCAACGTGATACGACTGGCTGCCGAACGCATCGCCAAGACCGAACCGGTCGATGGCGAGCGTGGCGTCATCGTCAATACCGCTTCGGTTGCCGCCTTCGAGGGCCAGATCGGCCAGGCCGCCTATTCCGCTTCCAAGGGCGGTGTCGTGGGGATGACCCTGCCCATCGCCCGCGATCTGGCCTCGCTGCTGATTCGCGTGAACACCATCGCGCCGGGGCTGTTCAAGACGCCGCTGCTCGGCACCCTGCCCGACGAGGCGCAGCAGTCACTGGGCGCCCAGGTGCCGCACCCGGCCCGCCTCGGTGATCCGTCCGAGTACGGTGCCCTCGCCGCGCACATCGTGTCCAACCCGATGCTCAACGGCGAAACCATCCGCCTCGACGGCGCCATCCGCATGGCCCCGCGCTGAGGTTGATCGTGCGGCGGTTCGATCCGTGAACAGACCGGACCGGACCGCCGCACATACGCTGAGTGGGCCGACCGCCCCGGTAGACAACGTGACCAGTGACGCCCGGCACGTCAAAGCCCACCGTAGAGTTGCGGAGGGACGGCAGCGCAAACACGTGATTCCGCTCGGGAGGCAGCCGAATTCAGTTCTGCGTCGATGTTGTGTGCGCGTCGATGTATTCGGACATCAGTTGGCGGCGCAGGATCTTTCCGCTCGGCAGCCGTGGCACCTCGCCGAAGGCGATCGACCGAGGCGCTTTGTAGTGTGCGAGCCGGTCGCGGCAGTAGTCGATCAGTTGTCGCTCGAGATCCGGGCCCGGCGTCACATCGGCTGCCGGCTGGACGACGGCGTGCACGCGCTGGCCCATCTCCTCGTCCGGTAGCCCGATGACCGCCACGTCGAACACCGCGGGATGCAGGGTGAGGGCGTCCTCGATCTCCTGCGGGTAGATGTTCACCCCACCGGACAGGATCAGATCGGAGCGACGTGCCGACAGGTAGAGGTAACCGTCCGCGTCGACATGACCGAGATCGCCGAGGGTGTTCCAGCCCTTGTCGTTGAACGCCTCGGCGGTTTTGGCGGCGTCGCCGAGGTATTCGAACGGCCGGATGTCGCTGAACCAGACGGTGCCGACCTCGCCGGGCGGGAGTTCGTTGCCGTCGTCGTCGCAGATGTGCACGACACCCTGCACTGCCTTGCCGACCGATCCCCGGTGCGTGAGCCATTCCGGCGTGTTGATCATGAAGAATCCGGTTCCCTCACTGCCGGAATAGAATTCGGTCAGCTTGGGTCCGAACCAGTCGATCATGCGCTGTTTGACCTCCACCGGACACGGGGCGGCGGCATGCACGACCAAGCGGATACTCGAAACGTCGTAGCGATCACGAATTCCGGTGGGCAGCTTGAGCATTCGCACGAACATCGTCGGGACGAACTGCGCATGCGTCACCCGGAATTCGTCGATGAGCGCCAGCGTGCGTTCGGCGTCGAATTTCTCCATCACGACCGCGGTGCCGCCGTTGCGCACGGTGCCGAGGGTCCAGCCCAGCGGTGCGGCGTGGTAGAGCGGGCCGGGGCTGAGATAGACCGAGTCCGGTCCGAAACCGAACGCGGTGCCCATCAGGTGGTCGATCCCGAGGCCGGCACCGAAGGGCTGACCGGTCAGTTTCGGCAGGATCCCCTTGGGTCGTCCCGTCGTTCCGGACGAGTACAGCATGTAGTAGCCCTCGAACTCGTCATCGACCGGCGTGGTCGGCAGATCCGCGACCGCCTCCTCGAGTCGTTCGGCTCCCGCGGCGCTGCCATCCACCACCAGCCGTGACCGGAGTTGGGGTGCGGCGGCGTGCGCGGCCTCCGCGAGATCGGTCAGCGATGCCGAGTGGATCAGCATCCGCGCACCGCAATTGGCGACGATGTAGGCCGCCTCCTCGGCGCTGAGATGCCAGTTGACCGGTGTGTAGAGCAGGCCGGATCGCTGGGCCGCCCACGCCACCGGGAACACCTCGAGCTGATTGCGCATGAGGATCGCGATATGGTCCCTGGGGCGCAGCCCACGGGACCGGAACAGGTGCGCGATCCGGTTCGACCGCTGCTCGAGTTCGCGATAGCTCAGCGTCTCGCCGCCTACGCCCATGACGATCGCGGGCTTGTCCCCGTATCGAGCGGCCAGTTCTGTGAGATTCACCGCGTCCCCTTGTCCGACAGCCTCTTTCGCCAATCGCCGGGAACGCGCGCGGCACTGAGCTCCACCGCGAGCCGGTCCACGACCGCCGCCACGGTCGGCACGTCGTTGATCAGCCCGGTCGAGTGACCGGCGCTCCACACCGACTTCCACGGTTTGACACCCTCGGGCAGGTTGGGCCGGTGCTTACCGGTCGGGCGTGGCAAATTCCGGGGATCGAGTCCGGCCTTGACGATCGAGGGCTCCAGGAAGCTGGCGGGCAGCCCTGCGATCGCATCGGTGAACAGAACGTCCTCGCTCTCGGAGGTCACCAGCATCTGCTTGTGGTCCTCGACGGTGCCCGATTCGGCGGTGGCGATGAAACGAGTCCCCATGACCACGATGTCGGCGCCGAGTGCGAGGGCGGCGGCGATGCCGTTGCCGTCGGCGATGCCGCCGGCCAGCATGATTCGGCCGTCGAAGATGCTGCGCACCTTCGGCAGGAACGAGAACGGCGACAGCGTTCCCGCATGTCCCCCCGCGCCCGCGCAGACCAGCATCAGCCCGTCGACTCCCGCCTCGATCGCCTTTTCGGCGTGCCGGATGGTGGTCACATCGTGGAAGACCATGCCGCCCCATTCGTGCGCGGCGTCGACGACCTCACGCGGGTCGCCCATATTGGTCAGGATCAGCGGCGCCCGATGCTTGCGCACGGTGGCCACCGCCTCGTCGCGGGCCCGCTTGTCCAGGGCCGCGGAGGCGAGCATGTTCACGCAGAACGGCGCGAACTCCCCGCCGGAGTCGAGCGTCGTCTTCTCGGCCTCACGGATCGCGCGCAGCCACGTGTCCAAGGTTTCCGGCCGGCGCGGATTGGCGGAGGGGAACGCGCCGATGATGCCGGCGCGACAGGAGGCGATGACCAGGTCGAGGTTGGAGACGATGAACATCGGCGCCGCCATCACCGGGATTCGCAGCGAGTTCCAGGCGATCATATGTGGTCCACCTCGGTGAAGTATTTCCTGCGCAGGTCTGCCTTGCGGATCTTGCCCACCGCGGTACGCGGCAGTTCGTCGACGATCATGAGCTTCTCGGGAGTCTTCTGCTTCGCCAGGCCCGAGGCGGCGAAATGCCGCCGCAGCTCGTCCATATCGAGTTCGGTGCCCGATGCGAGGACGACGATCGCGGCCGCGACCTCGCCGTACCGCGCGTCCGGCGCGGCGACCACCACGCCCTCGGCGACAGCCGGGTGCGTGCGCAGCACGTCCTCGATCTGACCGGAGGAGATCGTCTCTCCGGCCCGGATGATGACGTCCTTGATCCGGTCGGTGATCGAGAGCCGGCCGTCGGCGTCGAGGTGGCCGAGATCTCCGGTGCGCATCCAGCCGTCGTCGGTGAATGCGCTCCGGTCGAGTGCGCGGTCGCGGTAGCCGACGAACTGGTCGGGGCCGCGGGTGACGATCTCGCCGTCGACTCCGGCCGCCACGTCGCGACCGGCGGGGTCCAGGACCCGAATCTGCACGCCGGGCAGCGGAACTCCGTCGGTGTTGATCCGCGCGTCCGGCGGATCGTCGACACCGCAGACTGCGATGGTCGGGTGTTCGGTCGAGCCGTAGCACCGATAGGTCGTGATGCCCGCCGCCGCGGCCCGCCTGCCGAGTTCGTCCGGGACAGTGGCCGCGCCGAGCATCAATTCGGTCAGAGTGGCCAGCTTGTCACCCCGGTCGGCGATGTTGAGGATCCCGGTCAGATGGAAAGGGGTGCCGACCGTGGAGGTGACTCCGTAACGCGCGATCAACTCCACCGCAGCGTGCGGATCCCAGTTCTCCAGGTAGACGGTGTCGGTGCCGTGCAGGATCGGGCGCAGCACGGCGCCGAGTCCCGCGATGTGGCCCGGCGGGAACGACACCAGATGCACCGCTCCCGGACTCGAATTCTGCAGGCGCGGCATGGTGCGTTGCTCGGCCAGTATCGAATTATGGCTGTGCTGCACACCTTTCGGCGCCGACGTGGTCCCGGATGTGTACACCAGCAGGCATACGTCGTCCGAACGCACCTGCGGGGCGCGATACATCCCGTCGCGGTCCAACTGCGCCCACGTCGTCGCACCCTCGCATTCGCCAGGGCCGACGACCACGATCCGTTCCAGCGTGGGCACCGCCGACAGGTCGGTGATCCGGTCGGTGTACCGGGTCGAACGCACTCGCTCGGGCATGATCAGGACTTTCGCCCCGGATTCCGCGAGAATGAACGACAGCTCGGCGGTGCCGTAGATATGCACGACCGGTACCAGCGTCGCACCGGTCAGCAGCACCGCCTCGTAGGCCACCGAACATTCGAACCGGCTGGGCAGCTGCACGACCACCGCGTCGCCGGGGCCGATCCCCATGCCCTGGAGGGCGGCCGCGACACGCTGTGCCTCGCGATGGAGGTCGCCGACCGTGGTTTCGAGCACCGTGTCCGCCCCGGCGAACACGAGCGCCGAACCGGCGTGAGACTCGGCACCGGCCTCGAACGCGTCGAGCAGGGTTCGATCGGTGTACCAACCGTCGCGATACCACTTGGCGCGCAACGCCTCGGGGTCGTAGGTGGTGATCTCGCCGGTGGTCATGCGATGGTTCCGATCCGGCGAGCGGCGCGTCGTAAATGCTTGTGCCGCAACGCCCGTGGTTCGTAGGCGAGGTCGGCGCGGGCGAGGGTCACGCCGGGGGCGACCACCTCGTCGACCAGATCGAGCACCTCGTCCGAGAGCGCTGTGTCCAGCACCTTCAGTTGGCTTTTCAGCTGCTCCATCGTGCGCGGGCCGATAATGGTCGAGGTCACCGCCGGATGTGCGAGGGTGAAGCCGAGCGCCAGGGTGATCAGATCCGTGCCCGCCTCGGCAGCGATCTCGTCGAGCCGCCCCAGCAGCGCGAGTTTGCGTTGCGCCCCTTCGGAATCCATCCGCCAAGCCCCGCGACCGAGGCGGTTGAACCGTGCCCCCTCGTCGGATGTGCTGTCCCCGCGGTACTTTCCGGTGAGCCAGCCCCCGTTGAGTGGGCTCCAGACGATCGCGCCCATGCCGTAGCGTTGACAGATCGGAAAGACATCGCGCTCGGCGCCGCGCACGAAGATCGAATACGGCGGCTGCTCACAGTGCGGCGCGATATGGCCGCGATCGGCGGCCACCCACTGCGCCTGCACGATCGCCTCCGCCGGAAATGTCGAGGTGCCGACCATCCGGACCTTGCCGGCGCGGACGAGATCGGAGAGCGCGCCGAGGGTTTCGTCCAGATCGGTGGCCTCGTCGAGCCGATGCACCTGGTACAGGTCGATATAGTCGGTGCCGAGACGGCGCAGACTGTCCTCACAGGCCCGTACGATCCATCGCCGTGACGCCCCGCGGTGATTGGGATCGCGGCTCATCGAGTTGAAGAATTTGGTCGCCACCACCACCTCGTCGCGGCGAGCGGCGATCGCCTTCCCGACGATCTGTTCGGACTCGCCGCGCGAGTACACGTCGGCGGTATCGATGAAGTTGACGCCCGCATCGAGGGCCCGGTCGATGATCGCGCGGCAGTCGTCGTGGTCGGCGTTGCCCATTGCTCCGAACGACATCGCGCCCAGACACAATCTGGACACGGTGACTCCGCTGCGTCCGAGACGTTCGAACTCCATGGTCATCGTCCCTTCCGTACGGGTGTCTGGGTCACCGCGCAGCCTCCGGCTCCCGCACCGGGCGATAGCACGCACCCAGTAGTGCGGCCGCGGCGGCGAGGCCGAGCACCACCGACAGCGCGAATCCGGCCCATCCGTCGAAGACGTTGTGCCCGAGAATCGCCCAGTCCAGACTGAACCTGCCCGCTCCGCCGATCGCGACCGAGACTGCCCCGACCGCGAGGATCAGGTTGTACTCCCACCCGTTACCTGTGATGAAGAAGCCGTGCCCGCGGTGCACTGTCCAAGCGGCCACCGCCATCAGCGACACGAATGCCGCCGCCGCGAACGGCGTGAGCAGGCCCAGAGCGAGCAGAACTCCGGCACCCAGCTCGGTGCCCGCGGCCAACCACGCCTGCACCTTGCCTGGCCGCATACCGATGCTGTCGAACCATCGTGCGGTGCCGGGAATTCGGCCGCCGCGCACCAGCTTTGCGTATCCGTGGGCGGCCATGGTCAGTCCCAGGCACACCCGCAGCAGGGCCAGGCCCGCATCGATCGCAGTCACGAAACCTCCTCGTTCACGACAGCCGGGCCAGCACCGCGCCGGCGGCACGGTCGCGCAGATTCTCCGGGCGTCCCAGCGCCACCTGGTTGCCGGTGGCTCGGCGCAGCAGCAGATGCGCCGGGTGTTCCCAGGTGAAACCGATGCCGCCGTGGATCTGGATGCAGTTCTCGGCCGCCCAGACCGCGGCGTCTAGTGCGGCCGCGGTGGCGACATCCACGGACAGTCGCGTTTCGGCGTCGTTGGACTCGACGTCCGCGGCGGACAATACCTGGGCGCGCGCACCCTCGGCCCGCACCAGCATGTCGGCGCAGCGATGTGAGATGGCTTGATAGGAGCCGATCAGGTGGCCGAACTGTTCGCGCTGTCCGGCCCAGTCGACGGCGAGCGCCAGGGCCCGGTTCGCCACACCGACCGAGTCGGCCGCCAGAACCAGCTGGGCCACCGGCCGCGCGGCGTCGAGGATCCGGGTCGCGTCAGCGCCGCGGGCGATGACCTCCGGCTCGACCCCGTCCAATACCACCACGCCGATGGTGCCGGTAACGTCCACCGATTCCTGCGGTTCTATCTCGACCTCGATGGGTTTCACCGTACCGAGCACCAACTCGCCGGTACTGCTATCGCGGGCGACCAGCACCAGCCGATCAGCGACCGGCGCACCGGACACCCGCTCGACCGACCCCGACAGCCGGGCTCCGTCCAATACTGGCAGCCCGCCCTCGACCGCCCAGCCGTGGTCGTCGACCGGGACGACGAATGCGGCGGTGGCGCCGTCGCAGATCGCGCGCACGGCGTCGGTGGCGCCGGCCTGCCGCAGAACCTCGAGCGCGATGAGCGTCGGGACCAGCGGTACCGGGGCCACCGCGTAGCCAGCTTCCTCGACGGCGGCGGCCAGCAGGCGCAGGCTCGCGCCCCCGCCGCCGAGGGCCTCGGGCAGCGCGAGTCCGGGCAGGCCGAACCTGATCAGCTCGTCCCAGAGCCCGATGTCGTAGTCGGCGGTCTTGGTAGCCCAAGTGAGCAGTTGGTCGGTTCCGGTGTGCGCGGCGAGCGCCTTGCCGAGCACCTCGCGCAGCGCGGCCTCGTCTTCGTCGGGCGGTGACAGTGGACGGCCCGGCACCACCGCCGCGGGGCGCGTGCCCTCACCGCGATGCGACGGCAGGCCGAGCACCTGCTCGGCGATGGCGTTGCGCTGAATTTCGGCGGTGCCGGCGCCGATGGTCGAGGCCCGGGTCATGAAGTAGCCGTAAGTCCAACTGCCGCCGGCGACCGCGCCGGGCGACCGGCCACCGAGGGCCGCACCCGATCCGGTGAGCCGCAGCGCCAGTCGATGCAGTTGCTGTTCGAATTCCGATTTCACCAGCCGGTTCACCGAGGCGACTCCACCCGGATCCGCTTGGCGCAGAACGGCATCGAGGGCGCGTGCACTGTTCGCCGCGATGGCTCGCACACCGGTCTCGACGAAAGCGAGTTCCTGGCGAATCAAGGCGTCGTCGGCATAACCCTGGCTGATGGCGAGCGAGAACACCTTGTCCACCAAGCCGCGGTAGCGGAATTCGTCGGCGAGGAATGCGGTGGCGCGCTCGTGACCGAGCGAGGTGCGCATCACCGACCACCCCTTACCCTCCTCGCCGACGAGATTCTCCGCGGGCACCACGACATCGTCGAAGAAGACCTCGGCGAAGTGGTAGCCGCCGGAGGCGTCGCGCAGTGGGCGGACATCGATACCGGGTGAGTTCATCGGAATCAACAGATAGCTGATGCCGTCGGTGCCGCGCCCGGCGGGCCCGGTGCGCACCAGCGTGAACATCCAGTCGGCCTCGGTGGCCTGGGTGGTCCAGATCTTCTGGCCGGTTACGCGGTAGGCGTCGCCGTGGCGCACGGCCTTGGTGGACAGCGAGGCCAGATCACTGCCGGCGCCTGGTTCGGAGAAGCCCTGGCACCAGGTCTCGTCGGCCCGCAGCAGCGGTTCGAGGAAACGCTTCTTCTGCGCGTCGCTGCCGTAGACGATGAGGGTGGGCGCGACGATGAAGGCGATCGGGTTCGGATGCTTGGGCACACCGGCGGAACTGGTCATCCGGTAGTAGTCGAGCTGGTCTTCGAGCCCCAGCTCGAGCCCGCCGACCGACTTCGGCCACCCCGGCGCGGCAACGCCCGCGTCGACCATCTCCGACTGCCAGGCGCGGGCGGCCGCGGCGCGCTCTCTCGACGTTTCCGGCCGCGGACGCCGCACATAGTCGTCGAGCAGCGCGGTCAAACGCGCACGCCAGTCGCCCGTCGCGGCCGGTACCTTCGCCGCGCCTGTCGATCCTTCCACCACGCCTCCTCGGCCTCTTTCACTACGCGCTGGACTTAAATCAGCACTAGGTTAACTTAGTTATAGATTACCGCCCTCGCTTGTCCAGCGAAAGGCCCGTAGACCGACCGAATATCCAGGCCGGTCCGCTTCGACGTTCGGGAATCAGGCGCCGGGCAGGAGCAGCTTCTGCGCCACGGTCCGGTACTGCCCGCTCAGCGGGACAGCCCCCGGCCGGCCCACGACGGTGTTGACGTCGACCGAACGTGACACCGCCACCGGTCTGCCGTGCTGGAACAACCCGGCCCGGAACTCGATCGAGGTCCGTCCGACCCGGTGCACGCCGGCGCCGAGCTGAACCTCACCCGGATACATCACTTCCGTGAGGTAATCGATCTCGACGTGCGCGAGGACCATGCGCAGCGGCACTCGCTCGCCCAGCAGCTCGGCGATCATCCGGCCCACCGCGACGCGGCCCTCTTCGAAGAATCGCGCGATGGCGACATTGTTGACGTGGCCGATGGTGTCGATGTCGGCGAATATCAGACTGATCTCACGCCGGCACGGATACGCCTCGAGCGGGAGAGCGGCGATCATTCGGCACCTCCCGCACCGGGCCGGTCGGTCACGATGAACAGCCCCTGCGCCGATACCGTCACCTGTCCGTCGGCGACGATCTCGCCCATGGTGTACACCTTGCGGCCGTCCCGGCGGAGCCGCCGGGCCCGCACGGTCAGCGGAACGTACAGCGGAGTCTGCCTGCGGTAGCTGATCTCGAGCTGTGCGGTCATACCGCCGGAACCCGACAGCTCGTTCGCCACCGCGAGCGCACCGTCGAGCAGCAGCGCGGACACGCCGCCGTGCACGAGTGCGGGCGGCCCCTGGTACGGAAGCCCCAGGGTGACAACGCCTTCCGCCCAGCCGTTACCGGCGTCCCGCATGGTCAACGGCGGCGCGATCGGGTTCTCCGGGCCGGTCGCCGGATCGTGTCGCGCGATCCCCTCCCCCTGCCACATTTGCGAGAGCTGCGCTCGAACGGGGCGGGTACGGCTCTCCAGCGCCTCGGCGATGCGTTCCAGTTCGGCCGCGGCCGCGGGTAGTGCGGCGTCGTCGGGGGCAGTGCGCGCCAACGCGCCGATGATGCGCCGCACCGCGGTCGCGGAATCGTTGAGCGGATCGTCGATCGGCAACGCGGTCAGGGACGGATCACCAGGAGTTAAGCGGGACAACAACTTTCGCCGGGCGGGTGCGATCCAGTCGATCATCGCGCCTGGCCGTCGAGCCGAGGCGCGGTATCGTAGTACGCCATTTCCTGAGCCAAGCTCGCCACCACCTCGCCGTTGTCGATGACGCCGCCCTGATACCAGCCGCGCAGGCCCGCCGACACACCGTTGCGATAGTCGATAAACAGCCAGTCGTCCCAGCGCGGGGGCCGGTGGAACCACAGGGCGTGATCGAGGCTCGGTCCGAGGACTTCGCTGCCGACCGTGCGCTGCAGTCCCGCGGAGAAATCCGACAGGTAGGCGATCGCTGCCGCATGAACGAGCGGATCATGCTGCGGCAGTTCACCAGAGGGTCGGGCCCAGAACCTGACCGGGAAGAACGGGTCCGGGCTCGACCAGTCCTGCACCCGCACCTGCAGCGCGAGTTCCGGATCGAGCGTGAGGACCCGGCACTCCTCGGGCGCCGCCACCGGCGTCACTCCCGAGCGGGTCCGCTCCTGGCCCTCGGCGACCGTCCGGAACGACGCCGACATGCTGAAAATGACCTCGCCGTCCTGTAATGCGACCACTCGGCGCGCCGAATACGAGCGGCCGTCGCGATCGTTGTCCACCCGGTACAGGACCGATCGAGCGCCATCGCCTCGGCGCAGGAAGTAACCGTGCAGCGAGTGCGGCACCCGCTCGGGTTCGACTGTCGCACCGGAGGCCAGCAGCGCCTGCGCCATCACCTGACCCCCGTACAGCGGGCGCTCGACATCGAAGCGGTGCACCGAACGGAACAGATCACGGTCGATACGATCCAGGCGCAATACGTCGGTGAGCGGAACAGTGCGCAATTCGTCGGCATTGCGCGCCACGTCCACCTCAGTCATCGGCCTTCGATTTCATCGAGCGCTTGCCGAAGCGGTCACCGATATCCTTGCCGTCGGGACGCCACGAGGCCGATGCCTCGGCCTCCAAGCCGAGCGCATGCGCTACCGAAGCGCCGGCGCCCTCCTTGAGCAGACGCAGCATGCGCTGCACCGCCACCGGATGGCTCGCCGCGATCGATTCCGCGATCTCGAGGGTACGTTCCATCAACTTCTCGTGTGGCACAACCTCGTTCGCCAGGCCGATACGCAGGGCCGTCGCGGAGTCGATCGGATCGCCACTGAGGATGATCTGAATCGCGGCCGGCAACCCGACGATGCGGGGCAGCATCGCACTGCCGCCCCAGCCATTGAGCAGTCCGATCGAGGCATGCGTATCCGCGAAGACGGCCTGCTCGGAAGCGATGATGAACGAACAGTTCACCGCGAACTCGAAACCACCCGTGTAGCAGGGGCCGTTGACCGCGGCGATCACCGGTTTGCCGATCGCCCGCAACACCTGGGTGGGAGTGGTCCCCTCGGTGCGCGGAGGCGGTCCGGTCAGCGCCTCGGGCAGATCGACGCCTGCTGAGAATGCGGTCTCCGCGCCGGTGATCACCACCACTCGGACATCATCATCGGCGTCAGCCTTCCACAATTCCCGTTTGATCGACTTGCGCATCGCCCGGTTGATGGCGTTGCGCCGGTCCGGGCGATTCAACGTCAGGATCGCGACGTGGCCCTGCCTGGTCACCAGGACCGGTTCGGCCTCGACGCCCTCGTTCTTCTCACCCATCGGGACTCCCTTGTCTCTCAAACGAATTCGACTACAGCATCGGTGAACGCGTCGTTGTCGTCGCCGGCGGCGGTATGGCCCGCACCGCTCAGTTCGACGAATTTCGCGGTCGGCACCGCCGCCACGAACTGCTCGACGGCCTCGCGGCTGATCACATCGGACAACGCGCCCCGGACCACGAGGATCGGCACACCCAGTGTCGCGGCCGCCGACTCGAGTTCGCCCACCCATGCGTGCACGCGGTGATCGGGCTTGCGGAGGAACTGCGGGTCCCAATGCCATCGCCAGCGGCCGTCCGGGCGCAGTCTCAGATTGCGCCGCAAGCCTTCCGAGCTCCGCGGCCGCGGTCGATGCGGCAGGTAGGCCGCGATCGCGTCCGCCGCCTCCTCGAGGCTGGCGAAACCGTCCGGATTACCCTGCATGAAGGTTCTGATGCGGGTGCCGCCGCCCTTCTCGATCCGCGGCACCACATCGACCAGCACGAGTTTGCGGACTCGATCGGCGCCCAGTTCACTCGCGACCTGCAAACCGATCAGCCCGCCGAGACTTGCCCCGACAAGTGTGACCGGCTCCCCGATCTGATCGAGCACCGCGCATACGTCCTGAGTGAGGACATCGAGCGCATAGCCCTCGGCCGCCGATGCCCAGGCGCTGTCCCCATGTCCGCGTGTGTCGATCGCTATGACGCGAAACCCCCTGGCCGCCAGGTGAATACCGGTCCTCTTCCACGAGTGCCTGGTCTGCCCGGTGCCGTGCAGCAGGAGCACCACCCGATCGCCGTCGTCACCCCAGCAATCCCCCGCCACCCGTAGGCCACCGGCCCCGCGGAACTCCACGGGCCGGGCCGAACCGGTGGTCGCGATACTCATCATGCTCCTCGTACGACGGGGTCAGGAGACCGCGACCGGGTCCGAGATCAGGGCCGTGTTGCGACGCAGGACGCTCTCGGCCTCGGCCGCAATCCGAGTGACCAGCTCACCGGCGGTCGGGATGTCGTTGATCAGGCCCTGCACCATGCCGACGGTCCAGATGCCGGCTTCGGGATCGCCGTTCTCGTAGACCTTACGGCCGCGAGTTCCCGCCACCAGCTCCTGCACATCTTTGAATCGCCCACCCTTGCCCAGAATCTCGACGACTTCTTCGCTGACC
The DNA here is from genome assembly GCF_001613005.1 of Nocardia nova NBRC 15556. GTDB lineage: Bacteria > Actinomycetota > Actinomycetes > Mycobacteriales > Mycobacteriaceae > Nocardia > Nocardia nova. The sequence continues at coordinate 20,325 of NZ_BDBN01000002.1, forward strand.
GAATTCTTCGCCGCGCGCATGGTGTTGCGCAGCTGCCGGAAGATGAGCTGGGTGTCGAGTTCGGTCGCGGCGACGATCTGTTCCTTGACCCGCTGATGAATCGGGCTCTCCACGGTGCACATGAAGCGGGTGCCCATATTGATGCCGTCGGCGCCCAGCGCCAGCGCCGCGGCCAGACCGCGACCGTCGGCGAAACCACCGGAGGCCAGGATCGGGACGCTCAACTTGTCCGCCGCCGCGGGAATGAGCACCAGCCCCGGAACATCGTCCTCGCCGGGATGCCCGGCGCATTCGAAACCGTCGATACTCAATGCGTCCACGCCGAGGCTCTGCGCCTTGAGGGCGTGCCGAACGCTGGTGCACTTGTGAATCACCTTGATGCCGTGCTGTTTGAAGTGCTCGACGTGCACCTGTGGGTTCGAGCCGGCCGTCTCCACGATCTTCACTCCGGAGTCGATGATCGCGTGGCGATACTCCTCGTACGGCGGCGGGTTGATCGACAGCGTCAGAGTGAGGTTGACGCCGAACGGCTTGTCGGTCATCTCCCGGGTGCGGGCGATCTCCTTGGCGAGATCCTCCGGGGTGGGCTGGGTGAGCCCGGTGATGATGCCCAGGCCACCGGCCTCGGAGACCGCGGCGGCGAGTTCGGCGCGCCCGACCCACATCATTCCGCCCTGGACGATCGGATGCTCGACGCCGAACTCTTCGGTGAATCGTGTGGTCAACATGAGGGACTCCTAGACGTGCGCGGTGGGGGCGGGCTGCGAATCGGGTCGATAGAAGAGGGCCGCACGCTTCTCCAGGAACGCCGCCCGCGCCTCCGCCGCGTCCGCCCCGACGATGTTGTTGGCCTGCACATGGTTCTCGCGCTGCAGCGCGGCCTCGATACTGCCGCCGTCCGCGGCCGCGTCGAGCAGCTGTTTGGTCAGCGACAGGGCCTGGGCGGGTGCGTGTACCAGTTGCCGGGCCATGGACTCGACCGTGCTGTCGAGCTCGTCGGGGGCCACGATTCGAGTCACCAGACCGAGCTCGTAAGCCTCTGCGGCCGAGAGGATCTCACCGAAGAAGGCGAGTTCCTTGGCCTTCTGCAGGCCGACGAGCCGGGGCAGCAGCCAGCTGCCGCCGAAGTCGAGCGAGAGGGCGCGGCGGATGAAGATCTGGGAGAACCTGGCCCGGTCGGTGGCCACGACGAGGTCGCATCCGAGTGCGAGGTTCCAGCCCGCCCCGACCGCGACCCCATCGACCTTGGCAATGGTCGGGATGGTGAGCGCCGACAGCGCCGCGGCCGCATGGCTCGCGCGCTTCATGTAGTCCAGCGCGTCGCCGGAGATGCCGTCCAGATCGGCGCCGGAACAGAAGTCGCCGCCGGCGCCGGTCAGGACCATGACTCGGTCGCCCGGCGTGCGTTCGATCTCGGTGAACGTTTCGGCCAGCTCGCGCCACATGGCCGGACTGCCGGCGTTCTTCTTCTCCGGCCGCGACATCACGACCGTCACCACCCCGTCGTGGCGTTCGACTTCGACCGTCTGCACCCTGCCCACCTTTCTGCCAAGCCTTCCGGCGGCATCACCGGGAACTCACATAGATAACATAGTTCACTATCTAACGCGCCGCAAGATCGCGTCGCAACGTCCAGTGAACGCCCTCAGCGCACCGAGATTATTAGCAATGCTCAGTAGATTTACGGTGCTCAGCCTGTATTTTTGCCCCTCGCAACCGCTCCCGGCAGGGGCTGCGCAACACCCGCCACGCTTGCCGCCGTCCGCGACCTTCAATGCGTACCAAGTGAACTTAGATTGCTTATTGACACATCTGATTTTCGCACCTACGTTTACCTGACCCCGGGTTTGTGATCCACATCACCGCCGAGCGGCGCAGCTCAGGCGCCCTGAGAGAAGGAAGCACCATGACCGACAAGCGTGACAACTGGCGATCCATCAAGACCCGAGTCGGTCGGCTCGGCCTGATCGCGCTGGTTCCCGCGATCGCACTCGCCACTGCCTGCGGCAGCAGCGATAGCTCCTCGAGTTCCTCGGCCGAGGCTCCCAGCAGCGCCTTCCCCGACAAACCAGCGACGGGCAGCCCGATCAAGATCGGCCTGATCAATCCCGAGGGCGGGCCCGCGGTGTCGCAGCCGTCGAACCGCGAAGCTGCCGAGGCGGTCGTGAAGTACGCGAACGCGAACCTCGGCGGTATCGCCGGGCACCCCATCCAACTCGTCACCTGCGCGGCGAAGGAGGATCCGGCGTCCAACCGTGACTGCGCCAACCAGATGGTCGAAAGCAAGGTCTCCGCCGTCGTCGTCACCACCACCGCCTACGGTGACGCGATGGTCCCGGTCATCACCGGAGCCGGGATCCCCTATCTCACCCCGGCCGGGGCCAGCGGCGCGGAGATGACAACCCCCGGCGCCTTCGCCTTGACCGGCGGGTTCCCCGGCACCCTGAAGTCGATGGCGGTCTACGCGGCGGGTAAGGGCTACAAGAAGGTCACCGCCTTCGTCACCGATTCCGGCGCCGCCCCCGCTACCGCGAAGACCATGGGCGGGGCCGCCTTCGGCGCCGCGGGCATCGACCTGCAGGTCGTGCCCATTCCGCTCGGCACGCCGGACGCGACCCCGCAGGTGAGCTCCGGGATCTCCGGCAATGTCGGCGCCATCGCCGTGGTGGGCGACGCGACGATGTGCACCTCCGTGGTCAAGGCCCTCGGCACCCTGGGCGCCACCCAGGACAAGATGCTCATCCAGCCGTGCCTGGACCCCGCCACCGTCGAAGCAGTCGGCGACGCGATGAACGGCGCGCACGTCTTCACGACCGCGGACCTGGTCTCCAATGATCCCGAGGCGGTGCTCTACCGCAGCGTGATGAAGAAGTACTCCCCGAACACCGACCTCGGCGGCTACACCTACACCGGCTACCAGGGCATGCTCGGCCTGGTCCGCGCGGCACAGGGCGTAACCGCCGATCCGAACGCCGCGGCGGTCTCCAGCGCGATCAAATCTGCCCAGAACGTTGTCCTGCCCGCCGGACACGGCATCACCTTCACCTGCAATGCCACCGCCCTGGCGCAGCTGCCCTCGATCTGCAGCACACAGCTGGTGACGGTCACCGTCAGCGACGGCAAGCCCACCGACCCTCAGGTCACCAAGTAAGTCCAGGCTGCAGCGAAATATGTGGTATCCGAGGAGCTTTCCGTGACCGACCATCTCGTCTTCCTGGCGCTGGGGCTGGGCAACGGCGCCGTGTACGCGGCGCTGGGCCTGGCCCTGGTGATGACATTCCGCAGTTCGGGCGTCGTGAACTTCGGCACCGGCGCGATCGCCCTGTACGTGGCCTACACGTACGGGATGTTGCGCAAGGGCGAACTGCTCAACCCGATTCCCGGGATGGCGAAATCGGTTCATCTCGGAGCGCGCCTCGGCTTGTGGCCGGCGATGGCGATCTCACTCGTCATCGCGGCCGCGCTCGGAATCGCGATCTACGCCATCGTCTTCCGGCCGTTGCGCACCGCGCCACCGGTCGCGAAGGCCGTGGCCTCGATCGGGGTGATGCTGTTCGTGCAGGCCCTGCTCGCGGTGCGAGTCGGCACAACCCCGGTCTCGGTGAAGGCGATTCTGCCGTCCGGGGTGCTGTCGATCGGCGATGCCCGTATTCCAGCGGACCGGCTGTGGTTCGCCGGGGTGATCTCGGCGCTCGCGGTGGTTCTCACGCTGTCGTTCCGATGGACGCGATTCGGCCTGGCCACCCGCGCTGCGGCCGAAACCGAGAAGGGCGCATTGGTTACCGGCCTGTCCCCCGAACGCATCGCTTACGGCAACTGGGCGTTGAGCACGATGGTGGCCGGGCTGAGCGGAATCCTGATCGCACCGATCGTGCCGCTCATCCCGGTCTCCTACACGCTGTTCATCGTGCCCGCGCTCGCGGCCGCGCTGGTCGGCAATTTCACCGCGCTGGGCCTGACGGTGGTCGCCGGTCTCTGCATCGGCATGTTGCAGTCGGAGACGACGCATCTGCAGAGCACCATCGACTGGTTTCCGAAATCCGGTATGGCAGAGCTTGTTCCGCTGGTGCTGATCCTCATCTTCCTCGTGTTCCGAGGCCGGCCGCTGCCTTCGCGGGGCGCGATCATCGTCCAGACCCTGGGCCGCGCACCGCGACCGAAAAGCCTGCTCGTTCCGGCCGTCTTGTCCGTCGCCGTCGCACTTGTCGCCATGCTGACGACCACGGGCAGCTACCGTGCCGCCGTCATCACCACCCTGATCCTGGCGGTCGTCGCCCTGTCACAGGTCGTCGTCACCGGGTTCGCGGGCCAGATCTCGCTCGCCCAGCTCACACTCGCGGGCATCGGCGCGTTCACCCTCAGCCGCCTGACCAGCGACCTCGGGATTCCCTTCCCCATCGCCCCCATCCTCGCGGCACTCGCGGCCACCGTGATCGGCGTCATCGTAGGACTGCCCGCGCTGCGGATCCGCGGATTGCCCGTCACCGTGGTCACGCTCGCGTTGGCGGTGTTTCTCGACGCCTTCTGGTTCCGCAACAGCAACCTCAACGGCGGACTGAACGGCGCGCATATCGCGAATCCGACCCTGTTCGGCATCGATCTCGGTATCGGTGCGGGACAGGCATATCCGCGGATCGCCTTCGGAATCGTCTGCCTCGTAGTGCTGGTCCTGGTCGCGGTGGGAGTCGCGAAACTGCGAACCAGCCGCCTCGGCGCCTCGATGCTGGCCGTGCGGGCCAACGAGCGCTCGGCGGCGGCCTCGGGAATCGACGTGTCCCGCACCAAGATCAAAGCCTTCGCGATCAGCGCGTTCATCGCCGGACTCGGCGGATCGTTGATGGGCTACCAGCAGACCGTCGCCACCGCTGAATCGTTTTCCGTCCTCGCCGGTATCGGACTGTTCGCGATCGTCTACATCGCGGGTATCACCTGTGTCTCGGGCGGCATTCTCGCAGGAATCATCGGCTCGGGCGGCGTCTTGTTCATCTTCATGGACCGTGTCCTGCACCTCGGCGACTACTACTCGATCATCTCCGGAATCCTGCTGGTGCTGACGATCATCCAGTACCCCGAGGGCCTCGCCGGCCACCTGCATCAGCATTCGGCACGAATTCGCCGGTGGTTCAGCAGAATCCGTCCGGCTGAACCCGACCGCCCGGCCGTGACTCCCGCGCCCGAAGCGGCGCCGCGGCTGCGCGAGGTCTCCGATGAGATTCTGCTGTCCGCCGCGGGCATCGGCGTCCGGTACGGCGGTGTAGTGGCCCTCGACGACGTCGGATTCGAGGTGCGGCCCGGTGAAATCGTGGGGCTGATCGGGCCCAACGGCGCCGGTAAAACCACCTGCATCGATGCGCTCAGCGGCTTCGCCTCGTGCTCCGGAACGGTCACACTCGGCGATCATCGGGTCGACGGGCTCGAACCGCACAAACGCAGCAGGCTCGGCCTGGGCCGGACCTTCCAGGGCATCGAGTTGTACGACGATCTTACGGTGCGCGAGAACGTCACTGTCGGCACGGTGGCCGCCGTCGACCGCGCCCGGGGCGCCGGCTCCGCACCGCCGGACATCGATGCCCTGTTCGATATGCTCCACCTCGACACCGTCGCCGACCGTTCGGTCAGCGAGCTGTCGCAGGGCCGGCGCCAGCTGGTCTCGGTAGCCCGCACCCTGGCCGGGCGCCCCCGGATCGTGCTGCTGGACGAACCGGCCGCAGGTCTGGACAGCACCGAAAGCCAATGGCTCGGTGCGCGTTTGAAGGCTGTGCGGGATGCGGGCGTGACCGTGCTGATGGTCGACCACGATATGGAACTCGTCCTCGAGATCTGCGACCGGATCGTGGTACTCGATCTCGGCCGGGTCATCGCCGAGGGTACGCCCCAGGAAATCCAGTCGAATCCCGATGTGGTGCGCGCCTACCTCGGCACCACCCACGCCACCACGGAGGTCTCCGCATGACCACGGTTCTCGAATGCGCCGGAGTCGACGCCGGATATGCCAAGGGGCGCCCGTGTGTGCGGGGGTTCGACCTCTCGCTCGCCGCGGGTGAGGTGTTGTGCCTGCTCGGGCCCAACGGTGCGGGCAAGACCACCCTGCTGATGACGCTGGCCGGTTTGCTGCCCGGTCTCGGCGGCACGGTCTCCATCGCGGGCGCCGGCATCAAACCGGGGCACGCGCGCGCGTCCGTACGGGCCGGACTGGTACTCGTTCCGGACGACCGGGCACTGTTCACCGGACTGACCGTGAAGGAGAATCTCGAGCTCGCCCGCCGCCGCTCGGGCCCGGCCGTCGGCGAGATCATCGAGTACTTCCCAAGACTCGGCGAGCGGCTGAAGGTCGCCGCGGGCATGCTGTCCGGCGGTGAACAACAGATGCTCGCGATCGGGCGTGCCCTGATGCAGCGGCCGAAGGTACTGCTGATCGACGAACTGAGCATGGGTCTGGCCCCTGTGATCGTGGAATCGCTACTGCCGGTGATCCGGCGGGTCGCCGACGAGAGCGACACCGCGGTAATCCTCGTCGAACAACACGTACGGCTCGCCCTCGACATCGCCGACACCGCAATCGTTCTCGCGCACGGACGCGACGTACTACGTGGCAGTGCCGCCGAACTCGCGGCCGATCAGGAACGGATCGAGCGGGCCTACCTGGGCACGGTGGAATCCGAGGTCAGAGCCTGACCCGCCATCGGATTCGTGCCGCCGGAACGCGAAGTGCCCGCCCTTGCGACTTGGCAAGGACGGGCTCTTCGCCATGGCGACGGTCTTGGGGCGGTCGCCGCCGAGCGTTCACACCGGATACCGAACCGATTTCAGTCCGGCAGGTAGATCGAGGTCAGCTTGAAGTACGCGGCCAAGCCTTCGTCACCGAGCTCATAGCCGAGACCACTGGCCTTGTGCCCTCCGAAGGGCGAGTTCACATCGAGGGTGTAGGTGTTGACCCCGACTGTTCCGGTGTCGATCCGCCGGGCAACGGCTCTGCCGCGCTCGACATCCGCACTCCACACCGTGCCGCCCAGCCCGTAGATGGAGTCGTTCGCCGCATGCGCGGCACCTTCATCGCCACCTTCGTAAGGCAGCACGGTGAGGACCGGGCCGAAGATTTCCTCGCGGGCGATACTCATGCCGGGATCGACATCGGCGAACACAGTCGGCGATACGAACCATCCCTTCTCGCGTCCGGCGGGGCGGCCACCACCGGTAGTGATGCGGGCACCAGCTCGAAGACCCTCCGCGATATAGCCTTCGATCCTGTCCCGGGCGACGGAGTTGACGACTGGACCGACCTCGGTCGCGGCCTCGAGCGGATCACCGACCCGATAGCCGGACATCGCGTTCGTGACCGCGTCCACGACGTCGTCGTACCGCGACGCCGGCGCCAGAATCCGGGTGTTGTTCACGCAGGTCTGGCCGTTGTTCGCCATGCAGACAACGCCCATGCTCGCGATGAACGCCTCCAGAGGCGCGTCCTCGAGCAGGACCGCAGCGGACTTACCACCGAGTTCCAGCGTCACCGGTTTGAGGGCAGCACCGCACAATTCTCCGATGCGGCGTCCGGCCGCAGTCGAACCGGTGAAAGCAATCTTGTCGACACCGTCGTGACGGACGAGGTGCTCGCCCACGACGCGATCACCGGGCACGACATTGATCACCCCTGGCGGAAAACCGCTTTCGTATACGGCGTCGGCAAACAGGTACGAACTCAGCGCCGTTTCCGGCGACGGCTTGACCACCACCGTGCATCCTGCCGCGAGCGCAGGAGCCAGCTTGAAATGGATCAGCCCGATCGGGTAGTTCCACGGAACGATCACGCCGACCACACCGACCGGCTCCTTGTGCACAATGGTGCGCCCCGCGAACGCGGGCCGTTCTTCGTCGATTACCAGATCGCGCGCCTTCGAGGCGTAGTAACGCAACTGCGATACCGGGCCGAGCACATTTGCCGCACCGGCGAATGCGAGCGGAGTTCCGACCTCCTGCGCAACGATCGGACCGATCTCAGCCGTCCGTTTCTGCAGATTCTCGCTCAGCCGTTCCATGAGGCCCGCGCGCTCGACCGGTGAGAGGTCGCGCCAGGCGGGCAGCGCATCGCGTGCAGCTTGCACAGCAACATCGATGTCGGCAGTCGTCGCGACGGGTGACTGCCCGATCTGTTGTTCGGTGGCCGCCGATATCGTTGGAAGGACATCGGCACCCGACGGCGCCCTCCACTTGCCGTTGATCAGGAAGTGTTCGCGCTTCATCGGTGATTCCTTTCCAGCAGTGGGCGTTCGGGAGACGGCAGTTGAAGCCCGGCTGTCACGAAAACTCGATGAGGCCACGGATGAGCCGGCCGGCCTCTTGGTCGGCATAACCCTCGTTGATCTCCTCGAGCCGGTAGCGCCGGGTGATCAAACGCCCGAGTTCGAGTCGGCCTTGCGCCCACAGACGCAGGAACAGCGGAATATCGGCTTGCGGATTGCACTGCCCGAACAGCACGCCCTGGATACGCAACACGTTGTACGTCACCGCGCCTGCCGGGAGGGCGATGGCGATATCCATGGGATCGTCACTGAGCCCCACTACCGCGACCCGGCCACCCTTGCCGGTGCAGGCGATCGCCCGCCCGATCGTCGCCGCGTCGAGCACACCCGTGCTCACAATGACCGCGTCCGCGCCAGTACCCGCCGAGAGCTCCTGCGCCCACGCCGCCGCCTCTACCGGGTCGCCAGTGGCACGGTTGGCTCCGAGTTCGGATGCGAACTCCCGCTTCGCGAGCACGGGGTCCACGACGATGATGTGACTCGCCCCGGCGTGGCGCGCGCCCTGGACCGCGTTGATCCCGATTCCGCCGGCACCGAAAACGACCACGATGTCGCCGGGCGCCACCTCGGCCGCGTTGACCGCGGCACCCCACCCGGTCGGAACCCCGCAGGACAACAGCGCCGCCACGTCCAGAGGCACATCCTGGGGAATCTTCACCAGTGAACGCTGGGACACCACCATGCGCTCGGAAAAGGTACCGAGTGCACAGAATCCACCCACGCCCTGCCCGTCGCGTTCGAACCGGTGCGTACCGTCGGCCATCAAACCCGTTCCGGCGTTCGCACCACTGTCACACAGGTAGGACCGCCCCGTCGCACAGTAACGACACATTCCGCACGAGGGAATGAACGAGAAGACGACATGGTCGCCCACCTGGACGCGGTCCACACCTGCGCCTATCGCTTCCACGACACCGGAGCCTTCGTGTCCGCCGACCAGCGGGTACGTCCCCATCGCACCGAGGTGCTTCAGATGCGCATCGGAATGACACAGCCCCGCGAACCGATTAGCGATGAGAACCTCGCCCGGCCCGGGTGCGAGAAGGTCCAACTGCTGGATCTCCCAAGCCTTTCCGGGACCTTCGAGTACTGCTGCTGTCGTTTTCATGCATGGATCCTGTGCTCGGCGGAACGGGGCCGGCGTGGCTGCGAACAGAGCCACCAGGGCCGCCCCGGCTGTATCGGCAACGCGGTAGTCGCCATCCCACCGAGAATAAGTTATCTCACTTAGATAGACAACTGACGAAAACTGAAGTCACCGGGTTAGCCATCCAGACGCGGGTCAGTGTTCTCGTCTTCGCGTCGACGCAGGCGTTATCCAGTACTGAAACGCCTTCACGAGTCAGTCGCCACCCCCTCGCTCAGGGTTGTCCCGGCCGCAGTGCGACGAACAATCCCTCCGCATCGGCGAGCAATGTGTCGCCGTCGCGCAGTTCCGCGGTCAGGAAACGCTTGCGGCCCTCTTCGCGGTCGAAGCGAGCGGTCAGAGTCAGTTCGCGATCGAGCGGAGTGATCGCCCGGTAGTTCACATGCAGATATGCGGTGCGCGAGCGGGGACGGCCGGCGGCGTTCGCGAGGCGCCCCAGCACCTCGTCGAATACCAGCGGGATCGCCCCGCCGTGCACCGCTCCCCCGCCGCCGAGGTAGAAGCGGCTGAAGGTCACGTGTCCGCTGACCTGATCGGCGTCGCCGTGGTCGACCACGAACGCGGGCGCCAGCGACTGTCCCCGGCCGGGCACCTCGAGATGACCGGCCACCGACTCCGCATGCGGGACCTGGTAGGCGGACAGCAGCCGCTCGAGCTCGTCGATGCGCTTGGTGACCTCGACGATCTCCGAGGCCGGCGGGTTCGACCCGGCGACCCGGTCCTGCAGGGCCCGCAGCGATTCGATCATCGCGGCGAACTGCTGCGCGCCCTCGGCCGCCACCGCCACCTTCCAGGCGGATTCGCCCGACAGCGGGCTCGCGTCGTAGGGCTCGCGGCTGCTCGATTCGGCATTACCGGTTCCACCGTTGTCCTTGTGCGACATCAACTTTCCCTTTCGATACGTGGGCATTACGCCGACATCTCCCGATGATCTGCGACCTGCCGCTCGATCAGGACCGCTGTCACTCCGGCACGGCTTTATACGTCGTCGGCCGCCATACGCCCGGTCCGTCGGGGGTCTCAGTCCAGCAGGTCGGCGATCTCGGATTCGATCTGCTCGGGCGTCACGGTCGACTCGAAGCGACGGATCACCGTGCCGTCACGGCCGACGAGGAATTTCGTGAAGTTCCACTTCACCTCGTCGGTTCCGATCGCCTCGGGCCGCGTGGCCTTGACGTGGTCGTACAACCGCCCGGCGGAGGGACCGAAATCACCCGGCGCCTCGGCACGCAGGTAGGTGTACAGCGGATCCGCGCCGGGCCCGTTGACCTCGATCTTGCCGAACACCGGGAAGGTGACGCCGTAGTTGGTGGAGCAGAACTCCTGGATCTCGGCGTCGGCGCCCGGTTCCTGATCTCCGAACTGGTTGCACGGGAAGCCGAGGATCTCCAGCCCACGGTCCCGGTTCTTCTTGTAGAGGGCTTCCAGGCCTTCGTACTGGGGCGTGAAGCCACACTTGCTGGCCACGTTGACCACGAGGACGACGCGGCCCGCGTACTCCTCGAGCGAGCGGCTTCCACCGTCGGCAGTGGCGACGGAAAATTCATGAAATGCCATAGCGGCCAGCGTATTTCAGTATCACGAATTATGCAACGGTACCAGATCCATATATGCTGCCGGGATGACATCGGCCCGTCCGCGCGGACGCCCTCGGGACGAGACCGTGGACCAACGTGTACTCGATGCCGCAGTGGAGGAGCTGGCGGAGAAGGGCATCGCCGAGTTCAGCATCACCTCGGTGGCCGCCCGCGCCCGCGCCGCCAAACGAAGCATCTACACGCGCTGGCCCCGGCGCGAGGATCTCATCCTGGCGGGAATGTCGACCCTCGCCGCCGGACTGGTTCCACCACATACGGGATCGATCGCCGAGGATCTGGCCGTGCTGCTCGACCGGATCGCCGGTGTCTTCGTCGAGCCGCGGCTGAGCATCCTGCGCCGCTGCGCGGCGGAGATGGCCGATCACCCGGAGATGTATGCCGCCTTCACACGCGACTCGATCGATCGCTGTCTCGCGGCCATCGAGGACGCGCTGCACGACGCCGTCATCCGCGGCGAGATCCGCGCCGACATCGACCGCGCCACCGTGGCCGATGTCATCACCGGCACCATCATGTTCCGGGCCACCACCCACCCTTCCGACGTCCTGCCCGCCGACCGCCGCGAGGAGTTGATCCGGCTTCTGCTCAGCGGCCTGAGCCCGCGCGACACTCGGCCTTCACGCCCTCGCCCGTGATCGGCGGGATCACCCCGCGACCGGTCCCGGCCCGTTCGCACGCCGTGCCATCGGCCGGGCCTCGCCGGTCTCCGACGTGCCCTCAGCCGACCACCAGATCGCCGACGATGTCGTGAATCCCCGGCCCGGCATCGTCCACGAGCCTCGGCACTCCCTGGGCGATGCACCGCGCGATCACCGGTGCGGCAAGGCTTTTCGCCTTTTCGTGATGTCCGGCGGCCCACTGGCAGCAGGCGGCCAACAGCTGCGCCTGCACCAGCGCCACCGGCCGAGCCTGCCGGCCGATTTCGCGTACGAGGATCTCGGAGCGGTCGCACGCTTCGCCGATCGTGGCGGGCGATCGTTCGGCCAGCAGGAGACGAATGAGCGAGTCCTGGGCCAGTTCGGCGGTCATTGCGCGGATTCTGGTGTCCTGTGCGCGGTACGGCGGCAGGGCGGGAGCCATGAGCGGATGTCGTCCGGGATCGGAAGATTCGCTCGCACGCGTTCGTTGACGATGCGCGCGGCCAGGCGGGGCAGCGATTTGTCCTCGGCGATCTGCGCGCCGATGCTCAGCAGCCGCTCGGCATCGGTGAGTTCGCCCAGCGCGATGGCCAGCCGCGCACCGGTTCCGTAGCTGGCGAGCAGGACATCCGGCATACCGCCGAGCCGTTCGAGTGTGGCGCCGGCCCGCAGCAGTCGCTCAGCCTCGACCAGACGGCCCTGCCGATACCGCAGATCTCCCAGCAGGGCGCCGGACATGAGCGCGATGCGGGTCCCGAGATCCGCGCCGCGCGGCACCGTCGGCGTGACCGCGAAATGCCGCTCGGCCCCGGCGATGTCGAACTGCTCCCACGCGGCCAGCCCAGCGATGCAGTGACTGTGCTGAACGGCCAGCGCGCCGCTGCTCGCACCGTGCCGCAGGGCCGAACGGTGCCAGCGGCGGCCCGCGGGATACTCGAACCGGTTCAGCGCGTCGGCGGCAAGCAGGTCGGCCGCAGACACCGATATCACCGGAGCCGCCAGATCATCGATATGCTCGGTGACCGTGTCGGGCACGATCTCGAGCCGGTCGAGGGCGTAGTCCTCCAAACCCACCAGAAGGGCAGCTTCGGCACGCAGCACCCTCGCGGCCCGCCCGTCGACATCGCTCGTCTCGAGGGCGGCGAGGGCTCTGTCCAGCGCGGTATGGAACTGGGTGTGCCGCTCTTGGCCGAGCGCCGCCCAGGCCAGGCACAACTGGAGCCGGGGTCGCGATTCGGTCAGCGGGGTCGGCAGTTTCGCCATCAGGCCCAGGAACGTGGACGTGCGGAAGGATTCGATGAGTTCGATCGCGCGCGCCCCGACCAGCTCGACGGCACGGTGCGGGTCGGCGGCGAACAGGGCGTGATCGACGGCCTCGACCAGCATGTCGTGTTCGGCGAACCAGTTCGACGCGCGAGAGTGCAACTGCCGCAACCGATCCGGGTCCTGATGCTCGAGCCTGCGCACCAGATGACCGGCGAACAGACCGTGATACCGGAACCATCGGTCGTCCTCGTCCATCCGCTGCAGGAACAGGTTCCGGTCGGCGACCAGCTCGAGCAGTTCCTGACTGTCGGACCGCCCGGACAGGGCGGCCGCCAGATCAGCACAGGTAGCCCCGGTGATCGAGGTGGACATGAGGAACTCCAGCAGCGGCTGATCCAGCGAGCCCAGCACGTTCTCGGTGAGATATTCGCCGATCATGTGGTGTCGACCGGTGAGGTTGTCGATGAACGCGGCCGGGTCGTCGCGGCCGGCCAGCGACAGTTGCGCCAGTTGCAGCCCCGCGGCCCAGCCCTCGGTCGACCTGCGTACTTTGGCCACGTCCTCGGCCGCCAGCCGCAGATCGTTGCGGCCGACCAGAAACGCGGTGGCCTCGTCGGCGTCGAAACGCAATGCGGTGGTGTCGATTTCGATCAGTTCGTCCTGGACGAGCAGCTTGGTCAGCGCCAGCCCTTCCCGGCCCCGGGTGACCAGCACGACCCGCAGGTGATGGCAACCGTGCTCCAGCAGGTAATTCATTGCTGCCAAGGTGTTTTCACCGCGCACCAGTTGCCAGTCGTCGACCACGAGCACCATCGCCTGATCGCTGTCGTGGATCTCGTCGATCAGGGCCGAGAGCACCGCGCGGGTGGCGTCGGAGGATCGCTCCTCCAGCAGCGCGCCCAGCTCGCGAGCCAGCTCCGGGCGCACCCGGCGGATCGCCTGGACCAGGTGGGCCAGGAACCACACCACGTTGTCGTCGTCGTGATCGGTCGTCAGCCACGCCACCGGGACGCCGTCGGCCTCGAGGGCGGTGGCCCATTGCGCGACCAGGGTAGTCTTGCCGAACCCCGCCGGGCCGTGAATCAGGATCACCCGCCGTCTGCCACCGGCGTCGAGAATTTCGCGCAGGCGCGTGCGTTCGATCGCGGTGCGGGCGGCGGTCGGCGGCCGGAATTTCGTGGCCGCGGAGGGTGGTGGCGGTGTGGTGACCGAGCCCGCGGAGACGGCGGGCAGTATCGGCGAGCCCGAGCCTGTCCCCGCGGCGACGTCTTCGTCGGAGGGGGGAACCACCACGGCATCGACCGGCTGTCCGGTCTCGCGCTGCACATCACGCAGCCGTTCGCCGAGTTCGAGGACCGATGCGGGGCGATCCGCGGGCTCGCGGGTCATCGCCGACTCCACCACCATGCACACCGCGTCGGGGACACCGTACTCGCGCAGGTCGGGCAACGCTGCCTCGGCGATCCGCGTCAACTGCACCTCGAGTGGTTCTTCGCTGCGCCGCTCGAACGGCGCGTGCCCGGTCAGCAGGCAGAACATCGTGGCGCCCAGACCGTAGATGTCGGCCGCTTCGGTCGCGGTCGCGCCGCGCAGGATCTCAGGGGCAGTGAACGCGGGCGTCCCGTGCACCAGCGGCGTCGAACCGGTCGTCACCTCGCCGACGTGGACAATGCCGAAATCCGACAGCTGGGGTTCGCCGTAGTCGGTCAGCAGGATGTTGCCCGGTTTCACGTCGCGGTGCACCATGCCCGCGGCATGGGCGGCGGCCAGCGCGCCGGCCATCTTCACCCCGATCGAGACCACCTCGGGCCAGCGCAGCGGGCCGGTCTGGCGCATGCGCTGATCCAGTGACCCGCGCGCGAAATACGGCATCACGATATAGGGGCGGCCGGTCGGTGTCAGGTCGACATGCAGCGCCTGCACGATGTGCGGGTGCACGGACAACCGGCCCAGCGCCCGCTGTTCGCGCACGAACAGCTCGCGCTCCTCACCCCGCACCTCCGACAGCAACAGTTTGACCGCGACATACCGGTCCAGTGCGTACTCCCGGCACCGATAGACCACCCCGGAACCGCCGCGCCCGACCTCGACGGGGTCGCCGAAACCTGCCGCGAGCAATTCTCCGACAATCCCGCTGGACATATCCCGTTGTGTCGTGACGTTGTCCACTTCGGTCCTCAGCTATCGGGACGGTGGTAGTCCGTCGCATCATGGCCGGACCCACGCGGGCTCACCGACCACCCCACAAACGATAGACCCGAAGTTGTCTCAGAGGTAGCCAGGACAATTCCGCGATCCGCCGCCCACCCTCGGCCCGACCGGTCACCGGATGCCGCGCGGACGACAGCGGCTCCTCCGCCGCCCGCTCGACCACTACGGGATCGTCACTCTCGCGGATCAACGCCCGGCCGCATCCCCGGTAACAGACTGACCGGTGGCCTGGTGCCATCACCTGCTTGCGGGCTGATGACGTACCGAAGTCCGCATACGCGGAGAGTCCGCCCCACTACCGCAGGGACAGACTCTCCGCTCGGCGCTGATGCTCGAATCACATTGGCGCACAGCGCCTTCGACAACTACCGTAGTCTCGCGACGGTTACCGCGCCTTCCACACCGGGGCGCGCTTCTCGGCGAAGGCCAGCGGACCTTCCTTCGCGTCCTCGCTGCTCATCAAGCTCTGCCATTCGACCTCGGAATGACTCCACCGGTCGTTCTCGGCGGGCCGGTCATTGGCCTGGATGCCGAGCGCGATCCGTTTGCTGGCCTGCACCGACAGCGGAGCGTTGACCGCGATCCGTTCGGCCAGCGCGAGCGCGGCCTCGACCACGGTGCCGTCGGGGACGACCTGGTTGATCAGGCCGTACTCGCGGGCGGTGGCCGCCGGGATCGGGTCGCCGGTGAGGATCATCTCCATGGCCAGGCGCTGGGGGATCTGCGCCGGCAGCCGGAACACGCCACCCGCACCCGCGATCAGACCGCGCTTGACCTCCGGGAGTCCGAAGCTGGCGCCCTCCGCCGCGACGATGAGGTCGGCGGCGAGAGCCAGTTCGGTGCCACCGCCTAGTGCGGTTCCGTTGACCGCGGCGATGGTCGGTTTACTGATGACGTGCCGGACGAAGCCGGCGAAGCCCCAGTGCTCGTTGCCGGGCGCGAACAGACCTTCGCCTCGCGAGATGGCCTTGAGATCCGCTCCCGCGCAGAAGGATTTGTCCCCCGCGCCGGTGATCACGACCACCCGGATCTCCGGATCGTTCTCCGCCTCGACCAGCGCGCCGCCGACGGCCTCGCTCACCGCGGCGTTGACCGCGTTGCGCGCCTCGGGACGGTTGATGGTGATCAGCAGGACGTTGCCCTTGCGCTCGACCAGGGCGCCGGTCTCGGTTGCCGCCGTCATCACTTCACCAGCTCGAGGATCGTCGCGTTGGCCTGACCGCCGCCCTCGCACATGGTCTGCAGGCCGTAGCGAATGTCGTTGCGGCGCATATGGAAGATCATGTCGGTCAGGATGCGGGCACCCGAACCGCCGAGCGGGTGGCCCAGGGCGATGGCGCCACCGTTGGGGTTCAGCTTCTCGTCCGGCGCGCCGATCTCCTTCTGCCACGCCATCGGCACCGGCGCGAACGCCTCGTTGACCTCGAACACACCGATATCGTCGACCGACAGACCGGAGCGTTCCAGCGCCTTTTCCGTGGCGGGGATCGGGGCCCCGAGCATCATCACCGGATCGGCGCCCGCGACCACCGCGGTGTGCACGCGGGCGATCGGGGTCAGTCCGTGCTTGCTCGCGAATTCGTCGCTGACGATCAGCAGGGCTGCGGCGCCGTCGGAGATCTGTGAGGCGTTGCCCGCGTGAATGACACCGTCGGACTTGAAGACCGGCTTCAGGCCGGCCAGCTTCTCGACGGTGGTTCCCCGGCGAATGCCCTCGTCCTTCGAGACGACGGTCCCGTCGGGCAGGGTGACCGGCACGATCTGCGCGTCGAACAGACCGGCGTCCTGCGCGGCCGCGGCACGTTCGTGCGAGCGAGCCGAGAACGCGTCGACCTCGGTGCGCGACAGCGCCCACTTCTCGGCCATGATCTCGGCGCCGACACCCTGGTTGGGCGAGGCGTTGTAGCGCTCGGTGAACTTGGGGCTGAGCGGACTGCCGCCGCCGGCCACCGCCGCACCCATCGGCACCCGCGACATCGACTCGACACCACCGGCGACCACGGCTTCGTAATGACCGGCGAGCACGCCGGCCACGGCGAAGTTCAGCGACTGCTGCGACGATCCACACTGACGGTCTACGGTCACGCCCGGAACCGACTCCGGCCAGCCCGCGGCGAGCACCGCATTGCGCGCGATGTCGTGGGTCTGCTCGCCGACCTGCCCGACGCAGCCCCAGATGACGTCCTCGACCAGCTCGGGTTCGATACCCGCGCGCTTCACCAGTTCCTGCAGCACCAGGGCCGACAGGTCGACGGGATGAATTCCGGAAAGACCACCGTTGCGCTTGCCGACCGGGGTCCGGACGGCCTCGACAATTACTGCACCCATAGGGTTTTCCTTTCTACAGTCCGAGCGAGCGCCCGATGATTTCCTTCATGATCTGAGTCGAACCGCCGTAGATCGTCTGGATCCGAGCATCGGCGTAGGCCTTGGCGATCGGGTACTCCATCATGTAGCCGTAACCGCCGTGCATCTGCTGGCAGGCGTAGATCAGGCGCTGCTGCAGTTCGGTGGTCCACCACTTGGCCTTCGCCGCGTCGACCCCGTCAAGGGTGCCCGCGTTCAGCGCGGTGATACACCGATCGACATAGACCTGCGCGAGATCGACCTCCGTCTCGAGGGCCGCCAGCTCGAACTTGTTGGCCTGGAAAGAGCCGATCGGCGTCCCGAAAGCTTTGCGGGACTTGACATATTCCAGAGTCGTATCCAGCAGCGCCCGGCACGAGGCGACCGCTGCGACGGCGATGGACAGCCGTTCCATCGGCAGGTTGCGCATCAGGTGCAGGAAGCCCTTGCCGACCTCGCCGATCACGTTCGCGGACGGGACCCGGACCTGATCGAAGTTCAGTTCGGCGGTGTCCTGGGAGTGCATGCCCAGTTTCTCGAGGTTGCGGCCGCGGGTGAATCCGGCCATCCCACGCTCGACACCCAGCAGCGTGAACGCAGCGCTCGCCTTCGCGTCCGAGTCGGTGCGGGCGACCACGATGACGAGGTCGGCGTGGATACCGGAGGAGATGAAGGTCTTCGCTCCGGTCAGCACCCAGTCGTCGCCGTCCTTGTGCGCCGAGGTCCGAATACCCTGCAGGTCGCTGCCCGCGCCAGGTTCGGTCATCGCCACCGCCACGACGAGTTCCCCGCTCGCGAACGCCGGTAGCCATCGCGCCTTCTGCTCATCATTGGTCAGTTCGAGCATGTAGGGGGCGAGCACGTCGTTTTGCAGGGTGAATGCCGGACCACCGGAGGACGCCCGGACCACTTCCTCTGCGACGATGGCGTTGTAGCGAAAGTCGCCCGACATCCCGCCGCCGCCGAATTCCTCGGGGACCGAGAAGCCGATCAACCCGAATTTGGCGGCCTCGACATAGAGCTGCTTGTCGATGATCCCGTCTTTTTCCCACTGCTCCTGATGCGGAGTCGCGTAGCGAGCCAAGAACTCTCGAACGGTTTCGCGGTATTGGTCGTGTTCGCTGTCGAAGATTTCTCGTTGCATCGTTGTCTACCTTCCCGAGGCGACCGCGGGAGCCGCCGCGGATTCGTCCATCTCCGAAACCATTTCGAGCAGGCGACGCCGATCCACCTTCAACGACACACTTCTCGGCAACTCGGCTACCGTGTAGATCCGCACCGGGATTTCGTAGGCGGTGAGCCGGTCACGGCAGAAGGTTTTCAATTCGTCCTCGGCGACCTCGGCAGCGCCGTCGCGTAGTTCGACGACCGCCACGGGCACCTTTCCGAGCCGCTCGTCGTCGCGGCCGTAGACCGTCGCATCGGCGATCGCCTCGTGCGCACGCAGCGCGTCGGCGACCGTCTCGGGGTGAACCTTGAACCCGCCGCGGACGATCGCGTCGTCCGCGCGACCGTCGATGTAGACGAAGCCGTCCTCGTCGAGATGGCCCAGGTCGGAGGTGCGAACCCACTCGTGTTTGCCGTCGCCGGTCTGGCTGGATCTGACCTCGAGGCGCCCGGACTCCCCGATGGGCAGGACCGTGCCGTCCTCGGCGACCGCCCGCAGTTTCACACCCGGCATTTCCCGCCCGACGCTGCCACGCTTCTTGGTCCACCATTGGGCGTGCATGGGTTTGGTCCATCCGGCGATCGCGCCGGAGAACTCGGTGGCGCCGTACATGATCAGCACCGGGATGCCGTATTTCGCGGTGAATTCGTCGGCCAGATCCGGATTGACGAACGTCGTACCCGCCGTGATGGCACGCAGACTGGCGAGATCCTCGGCCGGGACGTCGGCGTTGATCACCGCACGCATGGCCGCCGGCGGCAGGCCGGCCACCTTGGGCTGATGTTCTTTGACCGCCGCGCACCAGCCCTCGACGGTGAAGCGCGGCAGCATCACGAAAGGCCGCGCCTCGGCAAGGTTCTGCAGCACACCCCACAGACCGCCGATGTGCACGATCGGGAGCGTTACCAGCGCGACGCGACCGGTGAGCAGCTTCCGGTCGGGCGGTCCGGCCGCTCCGGTATGTCCGTGCACGGCGATGAGTGCGGCCTCGAGCTGCCGCCAAGTGAGCGGGATCCGCTTGGGCGGCCCGGTGGTACCGGAGGTGAACATCTCCACGCCCACCGCATCGCCGATCGCACCGTCGGCCTCCGGCGGCGTGGCCGCGCCCGCCTCGGTGGTCGCGACGACCCGCGCACCGTCCACGGCGAACCCGATCATGGCACCGGTTTCGGCCGCGGACCGGAACAACGGCTCGTTCCACAGCGACTCCGGCGCCAGCACGGCGTGCGGATGCGCCTCTGCCATATCGGCACTCAGGCGCGCCACCGGCTGCATGGGGTTGAGCGTGATGACCGTGCGCCCTTTGCCGAGGATGGCGATGAGCGCCGCGATCGACTCCATCCGATTGTCGAGCACCACACCGATCCGGCTACCGCCGTTGCATCCGGCCGCGGCCAGTTCGGCGTCCAGGGTCTCCGCAAGTACCCGCACCTCTCCCCAGGTGAACCAGGTGTCACCCTGCTGGATCATGGGGGCGTCGTCGTCGGCCTCCCATAGCCGCCCCAACGCGCCTCTGATGCTCGTCATTGTTTCCTCCCACTCTTGCGGTAGCGGGCCACCGAGTCGGGACACCGTGCTCCGGCGGCCCGGCCGTATCGATCGCCATGATCACGCGAGCCGGAAATCCGGCTGTCGTATGCTCTATTCAGAAGATAGCTGACATGGTTAACTAGGTCAACATTCAGTAGGCTTTCAAGGGAGGAACGCCGTGGATTTCGCACTGAGCGCCGAACAGGAAGACCTGGCCGCCGGCGAGCGCGCGTGGCTGGTCAAGAACGACCCCATCGCCGCGCGGCGGCCGAGCATCGATGACGGTCCGGCGCGAGTTCCCGATCTCGCCGCGCGCCACGTCGTGGAGTCGGGACTGGTCGGCCTGCTCACCGCCGAGACGGGTGGGACCCACGTCGACCTGGCAGTCCTGGTCGAAGAGCACGGACGGGCCGCCAGCGCCGTGCCGCTCGCCGAACTGGCGCTGGCCACCGCCGCACTCGACACGCTCGACCATCCGCTGCATACTCTCGCCACCGCGAATGCCGAGGGGAAGGAGTCGGTCCCCCTGGCCCTGACCTCGGTCGACGGAGCCCCGCTCACCGTGGAGATCAGCGGCACGGAACTGCGGATCACCGGCACCACAGCGCCGGCGACAGCACTGCTCGATGCCACCGGATTCCTGGTTGCCGCACCGACTTCCGACGGCAGGGAGGTTCTCGTCCACCTGCCGGCGAACAGCGCAGGCGCCGGTGTACGCACCCTGGAAACGCTCGACCTCACCAGATCCTGGTCAGTCATCGAGCTCGACGTGACAGTTCCGGGACAGCGCTGGACAACCGTGCCGGCCGGCACCGTGCCCGCGCTGGCGGACGCGCTCGCCTTCTACCGGAAGATGGATGCGCTGGGCGCCGCCGAACGTCTGGTGGAACAGACCGTTGAGTACGCCGGTCAGCGCACCCAGTTCGGCCAGCCGATCGGCTCGTTCCAGGCCGTCAAACATCACTGCGCCGATATGGCACTGCGGACCGAGGCGGCGCGGGCGTCACTGTGGGCCGCCGCCGTCGCCCTCGACGGGGCCGACGCCGCTCGCCGCGCCACCGCGGTGTCCGCTGCCGCAGCCTACGCCGGCGAGGCGACCAGTACCGTCGCCTCTCTCGCACTGCAGGTGCACGGTGGGATCGGCTTCACCTGGGAACACGACCTGCACCTGCTGACCCGCCGGATCAAAGTGGACGAGTTGCTGAACGGTTCGGTCAGCTGGCACCGCAGGCGACTCGTCGGCGCCTGAGCTCGCACTGGGCCCGGTTCAGCTCTCCCGCAGCGTCATTCGATGCGGGCAGACAGCTTTCCGGCGGCGACTCATGAGCTCCCGGGCCGGGCTCGGTCCCGCGCCGGACCCAGTCCGAACTTCGCCGGATCCAGGCACCCGATGTACTCGAGCGCGGTGTCTATCGCCTCGTTCAGTTCGGCACGGGTGCGGCACTTGAGCACGACGCGCGCCGACTCCGCACGCATCGCCAGCAGAAAATCGCGAAGTAGTTTCTCCCGTCGCGTCGACCCCAGCCGCAGCAGCGCGATGTCGTGATCGCTGCCCCGGCGGGCCTGCCCCCGGCGGATCGCGTCGAAGCCCGGCGGCGTATCACCCATGGCCACGACTCGCGCGCGAGATTGGTTCTCCCACAACAGCTCCAGATACGCTCGGGTGCTCACCCCGTACAGTCGCATCGGATCGTCGATGCCGTCCGCGCGGGCTTTGTCGACCGCCTCGCGCACCCGCCCGTCGATCCGCTCGATCAGATCGGCCCAGATCGCCAGGAACACCTCAGCCTTGCCACCGAAGTGGTGATAGATGCTGCCGACGCTGACTCCCGACTTGTCGACGATATCCGCCATCGTCACGGCGGTGAATCCGCGCTCGCCGAAGATCTCCGCGGCGGCGTCGAGAACCCGATCCTTGGTTTCCGGTGAACTCGTCCAGCCGCGGGTGCGGCCCTTCGTCTCCGTCATCGATCGATCCTCCGTAGCCCGAGATCTGCGCCTTGACTTCTCCCACCCTCGGTGGTGATAATCACCTTACATTCTAAAATGTCATTCTAGAAACTAATTCTGCTCGTCTGGCCGTTCCCGGCACCGGAGCACAGCGGCCGGCCCGCGGGGACCACCCCGCCCGGCATCGGCAGCACAATCCGTCTCACCCTCACGGTGAGCGATCAGGAGGCATCACATGACAATCAAGCTATGGGCGAACTCGGCGGACTCGCACTTCCTCGAGCCCGAGGACCTGTGGCGCACCCGGCTGCCGAAGCGGCTCGCCGAACTCGTCCCCCGTTCGGAGAAGGATCCGGATGGCAAGTGGGAGACGGTATTCGTCGACGGCCAGGCCTTCCGCCGCCGGCTCCCCACCATCTCGCAGGAGGAGTTCTTCGCCGCGAGCCACCGTGCGCCCGGCTCCGGCGACGTGACCAAGCGGCTGCCCGACCTGGACGAGGAGGGCATCTGGTCGGAGCTGGTTTTCCCGTCGCTGGGCATGTGGGCATCGTCGTTCCGCACCCCCGAGGTGTTGCGGGAGGCGACCCGGGCCTCCAACGACTGGGCCAAAGAGGTCATCATGGACTACTCGCCGCGCCTGCTCCCCACCGCGCAGGTCTCGACGCTGTCCATCGAGGACGCGTGTGCCGAGTTGAAGCGCTGCGGCGAGATGGGATTCAAGGCCGTATTCCTGACCGTGGCCCCGCATCCTCAGCAGAAGGACTACAACCACGACGCGTGGGAGCCGTTCTGGGCGCTCGCCGAGGACATCGGCATGGTCATCTCGTTCCACATCGGCACCGAACCGATCGATATGGCCAGCGGCGGCGCGGCCGGCGTCATGTACCGGGGCCCCGGCGGCGCGGTGCTGAACTACACCGAGACCACCTTCGGCGGCCAGCGCGCGGTGATGAAACTGGTCGCCTCCGGTGCGCTCGACCGGCATCCGAACCTGAAAGTCCTTGTCTCCGAAGGCGGTGCCACCTGGGTGCCGTTCATCGCCGACCGGATGGAGGAGGGCTATCGCCAGCACTCGCAGGTGGTGCGCCCGAAGCTGAACCGCTCGCCGAAGGAGATCATCTACTCGCAGGTGTACGCGTCGTTCCAGCACGACGAATCGGCCGTCCACGCGATGACCGCGATGGGCTACAACAACGTCATGTGGGGCAGCGACTACCCGCACATGGAAGGCACCTACG
The DNA here is from genome assembly GCF_001613005.1 of Nocardia nova NBRC 15556. GTDB lineage: Bacteria > Actinomycetota > Actinomycetes > Mycobacteriales > Mycobacteriaceae > Nocardia > Nocardia nova. The sequence goes on from NZ_BDBN01000002.1 coordinate 43,714, forward strand.
GGCACACCCAGAAGACCCTGCACCACCTGTTCGACAATGTCGACCAGAAGACGCGGGACCGCATCACCTTCGGCGCGTTCCAGGAACTGTTCCCCGACGCCCCGCTGCCGCCCGCCCCGGGCACCGTAGCGCCGGCCGCGGCGACTGCCTGACGGCCCGCCGCCTCCGAAAGAATCGAGAACACCTCATGGAAGACAGCGTTCTCTACGACCTGCCGACGGAGTTCTTCGCCGACATGGCCGCCGCCTCGGGCTACTGCGACGCACAGTCCATCCTCCCCGCCGACGGCAGGTATCTGTGCCACTGCACCTGTGGCCGCTGGGACGTCGAGGCCCCCACTCGCGACGAGGGTTTGGCCCTGGCCCGCGCCCACACCGCGGGTACCCAGTAGCACGATCGAATACGAGACATCCGCATCGCGCCCCACCGGCCGGTGCGGATGCCAAGTTCGCCGAGCCCCAACTGGCGCGAATCACAGGAAACCAGCCCCGGAGCGCATGCGCTCCGGGGCTGGTTTCACTCGACAGCGGTGTCTATCCGGCCTCAGCGCGGCAATTTCAGTCCGCGCTCGGCGATGATGTTGCGCATGATTTCCGAACTGCCGCCCGCGATCGTGTACGCACGGGCGTAGAGGAACTCGTCCTGCCAGCGGCCGCGGTCGACGGCGGCCGGGTCACCTTCGACCAGGATGCCCGCCTCGCCGCACAGTTCCAGTGCGAACCGTGAAATGTCCACGCCCAGTTCGCTGAACATCAGCTTGGCCATAGGCGCGTCCTGCACCCGCTCGGTGCCGCGCGACCATCGGCTGATGTTGGCGTAGACCAGTGCCGACAGCGCCTCGACCTCGGCCCGGAATTTGCCGAGTGTCTCCTGGACCGCCCCATCTTGAATGCCGGGTCGCCCATCCCGGTTGATTCGCTTCGCCAGATCTTCCAACGCGTCCACATTCCCACGCAACCGCACCACGCTGGTCGCGACGCCACTGCGTTCGTGTCCGAGGCTCGAATTGGCAATGGCCCAACCGGCATTGAGCTCACCGATCAGGGCGTCGGCAGGCAGTTCGACGTTGTCGAGGAACACCTCGTTGAAGTCCGACGTCCCGGTCATTTCGCGCAGCGGCCGCACATCGACGCCGGGCAGGCTCATATCGACGATGAAGGCGCTGATGCCCTGGTGCTTGGGCACGCCCGGATCGGTGCGGGCCAGCAGATAGCCGTAGTCGGCCCAGTGGCCGTTGGTGGTCCACACCTTCTGACCGGTGACCCGGAAGCCACCGCCCTCGGTGCGAACGGCCTTGGTGCGCAACGACGCCAGGTCACTGCCGGAGCCGGGTTCGCTGAACAGCTGGCACCAGGTGTCGGCGCCGGAGCGAATGCCGGGCAGATAGCGCTGACGCTGTTCCTCGGTCCCGAAGTCGATCAAAGCATACGAGACCAGCGTGCCCGCACCCGCGAAATGCGGGGCCTGCGCGCGGGCGATTTCCTCGCCCACCACCACATCACGCTCGGCCGAGTACGAACTACCTTGTCCCCCATATTGTTCCGGCCAGTCCCCGCCCATGTACCCCGCAGCGTAGAGCTTGCCGATCCACTCGGTGATCAGCGCGTGCTCGGCCCGATTCTCGGCACTGCGCACACCGGCCTTCGGCGGGATCGCGGGCGCGTTGGCCTCGACGAATTCCCGCACCTCCAGCCGGAACCGTTCCAGCTCCGGGCTCATTCCATAGTCCATCTCAGCTACTCCTTCTGCGGATGCGCCTGGGCGACCCCGTGGTCAGCGAACCTCGTACTTGCGGGTAGGCACCTCGGAACGCACGACCTGCTCCTGCCCGATCGGATTGCCGATAATCGTGTACGACATGGCGGTGGCGAGGGCGTGCGAGCGGCCGGTGTCGCGAGACTCCCAGATCGCCCGGACGCTGCCCTGCACCGCCGCCGGCGGCTTGGCGGCGATCCGCGCGGCGAGGTCCTGCGCCCGATCGCGCAGCTGCCCCCGGGGCAGCACCTCGGTGACGAAACCGATCTCGAGCGCACGCTGGGCCGACATTCGTTCGTCGAGTCCGAGCAGGACCATGCGCAGCACCTCCCCGATCGGGATTCGATGGGCGAGACCGATCGGCTCGAGGGCCGCCACCATGCCATAGGAGACGTGCGGGTCGAAGAACTCGGCATCGTCGGCGGCAATGATGATGTCGGCTTCGTTGAGCCAATACAGGGCTCCCCCGGCGACCATACCGTGCACCGCGCAGATCAGCGGCTTCCAGCACCCATTCTGCTTGGGTGAGAGATCGACACCAGGATCCTCCCGGCTGAAGGGGTTGTCGGCGAGGAAGGTCCCTTCCTTCACATCGACACCGGTGCAGAATGCGCGATCACCGTTGGCCTGCAGCACGATCGCGTGCACGTCGTCCTCGTTGGCGGCGAACCGCCACAGTGCCTTGAACTCCGCGCGCATCGCGTCGGTGAAGGAGTTCAACCGATCCGGCCGGTTGAGCGTGATGGTCAGCACGTGCTCCTTCAGCTCCGCGATGACCGTGGTCAAACCGTTCAGATCCACCATTCCTCCTGCAGTCGCGCCGATATCAACAAAGCTTACTAAGTTATCCTTCATATGTCAGTAGTCGGGTTGCGCATCCGAAGAGTAGGTCGCCATGTCCCCCGTCGTCGCCAATACCGGGGGCGATGGTGTACCCCGCTTATATGCCGGGACACAAGGTCGAGGAACAGATGCTGCATCTGCGTCCGCTCGCGGAATCCGGCCGGATGATGATGTTCGCCTTCGACCCCGGCGGGAACCTGCGGATGGGCCTCGAAGACCCGCTGCGCACCGTCGGCCACACCAACACGGACATGATCAAGCAAGCCATCGCGCTCGCCGACGAGGTCGGCCGGCCGATCGCCACGTACCAGAACGCGCTGGACGTGCTGTCTTCCTGAGGTCCACGGAAGTCCCGGCAGGAAAACGGGCATCGATGTCGGCCCGTCACGTGTTCGTGACCGATGCCCGCGATCCGAGCATCGCCGCCCGCACCGCACCCGATGCCGAAAACACCTGGGAGTACTACCAGGTGAAGCGGTGTCGGGTCACTCCTTCCATGAAGTTCAGGCGGTGTGATCTGTCAGCTTCGTCGTCCCGGCGGGCTCCATACGGAGTTCAACTCGATGCTGTCGAGCAGGCCGGCCTTGAGAATCTTGTTCGTCGGCGTGCGCGGTAGAGCATCGGTCAGGGTGAGGTATTTCGGCAGCGCGTGTTTGGGTAGGCGGCTCGTCATCCACTCGTAGAGTGCCGGTTCGTTCAGAGCGGAACTTTCCACGACCTCGGCGGCGACCAGGACCTCGTGTCCCGCAACGGAATCAGGTACACCGAGTACCGCGCTGGCGACGACTTCCGGATGCTCGTCTATCACCGCCTCGATGGCGGTGGCCGAGATGTTTTCGCCCAGCCGGCGAACGGTGTCACCGGCTCGGTGCAGAAATTCGAAGGTGCCGTCGACGTGCTTGATGACGATGTCGCCCGTGTGGTACCAGCCGCCCGCCAGTGCGCGCTCGGTCGCCTCCGGTTGGTTCAGATAACCCACCATGATCATGAGCCGGTTGCCGGGGCGAATCCAGAGCTCTCCGGGCATGCCGTCGGCTACGGCTCGTCCGTTTTCGTCGACGACTCGAGCCCGATAACCCTCGCGTACCCGCCCGCACCACGTGTGCGCGAGATCGGGTGGCTCGCTCAGCACCAAGGGGAAACCGACCTCGGTGGAGCCGTAGAGGTCATAGCATTTCACGCCGAATCGTTGCGCGAATTCCGCGGCGAGCGCGACGTTGTGGCCCGCGAACACCGACCGTAGCGGGTTGTCGGCGTCGTCCGCGCGCGGTGGCCGCGCGAGCAGGAGTGAGGCGATCAGAGTGGCTGTGGTGCACCCGAATTCGCGGATGTCGTCCATGGCGGCCCCGGCCGAGAACCGTTCCCGGAAGACGACCCGGCCGCCGGTCGCGCACATCGACACCAGGGGGCTGCGCCCGGTGACATGGAACATCGGATGGCAGTTGTAGGTCACATCGTCCGGGCCCAGAGGGATCCGATCGGCCATGGTGGCGAACTGGGCCCAATCGAGCATCACGCCCTTGGCGGGTCCCGTACTACCGGAGGTGTAGATCACGCACGCGATATCGGTCGGCATCGGTAGTGCATCGAATGCCATGGTGGCGGCGCTCAGCGTTTGCCACGCACCACGCTCGACCGCGCGAACCACCAAGGCCGGCCGGGCATTTCGGAGGTGGTCGACGAATTCCGGCCGGGCCAGGCACAGGATCGGCGCGGCGTCGTCGAGGACATGTTCGAGGAAGGCGCCCTTCAGTTCGGGATTGACCGGAACTTCCACCGCCCGCAGGCAACCGAGCGCCAGCCAGATCATCGCCGCGTCGATCGATGGCGGCAGCAGAGTCGCCACCCGGGCGCCGGGCCGCACACCGAGATCACGCAGACACTCGGCCCAGTTGCGCACCCCTTCCCACGTCTCGCCGTAGGTGGCACGGGCGCCGGACACCTCCTGCAGAAACAGCCGATTCGGTTCCGATGCAGCGCGAGAACGCAATTGGGCCGGCAGCACCGACGCCGGATCGGTGACCTTGGATGCGAGCGTCGATGCGGCGGACAATCGGAGTCTCTCCTCGTCGTACTTCGGTAGCCGACCGGCATCGGGCGGGTGATTCGCGCGGGAGCCGGCACAGTGGTGAGCCGCGGGCGCCGGCGAGCGCCCGTGTGCCCTCACCAATTCAGTTGTCGCAGGCGATGATTCCGAGCTCGACCAACTCGTCGATCCGCTCCTCCCCGATCCCGATCTCACGCAGCACCGGCCGGGTGTGCTGGCCGACGGTGCAACCCGCATCGGCCTTGGTCCGCGAACGCGAGAAACGGGTGAGCGGGGCCAGCCGACGGTGTTCGTCGAAGATCGGGCTGATCGCTTCCACACTGTATCCGGCCTCGAAGAACGGATCGGACTGCAGTGCCGACTCGGAGTTGCGCTCGAGGATCGCGACACACCCGACGTCGAGGGCGGTGAGTTCGTCCTCCCACTGCTGTTTTTCCTTGCCCGCGAACACGTCCGCGAGCACGTCCGCGAGTGCGGCGTCGTTGGTGTGGCGATCCTGCACGGTGGAAAAGCGGGAATCCGAGGCCAGATCGGCATAGGGCGACAGCGCCTTGACCAGCGCCTCCCATTCGCTCGACAGCGGCGCGGCCAGGAAGACCCAGCCGTCGGCGGCCTGGTACATCCGGTAGAGCGCGCCCAGCCCGTAGAACTGCGCGTCGGGAACGTCGATCTCCGGCCGCCCCGCATAGCTGGTGTTGTACGAGATCAGCGCCTGGTGCACGGTGCCGAGCATGGTGGTCACCATGTTCGACAGTTCTACGCCATTGCGTTTGGCATACAGGCCCACCAACATGGCCGAGGCGACGCCCAATGCGGCGATGCCGTCGGATTGCACGGCCGGCACCGCACCGGCCGCATGCAGCGTGCGCGCTCCGGCTCGCAGAGCGTCTCGGTCGCGGGGCGGGTTCACAGCGTCGCGACCGTCCAATGCCGACAGTCCGGTGGCCGCGCCGATCGAGGGCGCGTAAGCGGGCCGGGCCGCGTACGGACCCTCGACGCCATAGCCGGGGGTGCTCAGATACACAATGTCCGGGTTGATCGCCTTGAGTGTCGTCTCGTCGATCTGTGCCCGCTCGGCGGCCGCGCCCCGGAAGCATTGCAGCACAATGTCACTGCGCCGGACCAGCTGGTAGACGAGCTCCAGTCCGTCGGGCGTCGTGAGATCTACCGCGACACTTTCCTTACCCTGCAACACCTTTGCCCCACCAGCCTCGGGGAAGGCCACCAGATTGCGGATATTGTCGCCGCCGATCGGTTCGACCTTGATCACCCTGGCGCCGAGGTCGGCGAGCAGGGTCGCACCGTAGGGTCCGGCGAACATGGTGCCGAATTCGAGGACCGTCACGCCGTGCAACGGCAATTCCTGCGGCGCGGCACTCTCCTCGGACGAATTCGACACTGCCACAGCTCGATTCACCGCGGGTGCGGCGATTGCGGCCCGCACCTCGTCATCGTGCTGGCCCGCCAGCGGTGCCGGACCCGGCACGGTCAACGGCTTACCTTCGGTATGGATGAGAGTGGAGGGCTGGCGCACCGGCCCGACCGCGGGGTTGTCGACCGTGATGACTCGTCCCTCCGCCACGACCTGCGGATGGTCCAAGGCCTCCTCGGGCGTGCGGAAGGCCTCGGCGCTGATGTCGTGATTGGTTTCGAAGACGTGCTGCCATTCCTCGAAGGTGCGCGCGCCGACACGGTCGAGCATCATCTCCCAGAACTCGGTGCGGAGGCCGGGGGTCGGCAACATCGGGAAGCCGGTCCATTTCGGATCGGCCAGCTCCTTCACCAGATCGAGTTCGGCGAGCCATGCCTGCATCAACCGTGGCGCGGTCTGCGCGAACTGCAGCCAGCGACCGTCCTTGGTGGCCGCGATCAGCAGCGCGTAGATCAGGTACGCCTGTGGGCGTCCCGCATCGTCGTAGGCCACATCCATCGGGCTGAACGCGTCGGGGTAGCGCTCGAGGACCATCTCGTAGAACCAGTTGTACGGATCCATCGCGCCCATCCCGGTCACCAGGTTGGATTCGACGGCCTGCCCTCGGCCACTCGACATACGCTCGATCAGCGCGGCCAGGATGCCGTGGACGGCGGCCTGCGATGCGCCGAAGGAGGCATAGGGAGCGGCGACGAAGGCCGGTCCCGGACGGATGGTCAGCTGTCGCTTCTCGAACATGACACCGGTCTTGGCCATCACCAGACCTTCCCAGCCCTTGTAGTCCTTCCACGGGCCGGAACTGCCCCACCCGGTGATCGAGGCCCAGACCAGCCGCGGGTACTTCTCGGCCAACGATTCCGGCGTCAGCCCGATCCTGGTGGCCGAGGCCGGCCGCATCGTCGTGATAACGACGTCCGCGGTGCTCAGCAGCGCCCTGAGCGTGGCGAGATCCTCGCCGGCACGAACGTCCAGCGTGACGCTGCGTTTGCCACGCAACAGACCTGGCCAGCCGGGGAGATTGCGCAGGTCGCTGCCGCCGGGGGGGTCGACCATGATGACGTCCGCGCCGCAGTCGGCCAGAAACTGGCTCGCCTGCGCGCCCGGCAATGTGGTCGAGAGGTCGATGACCACCAAGCCCGCGAGGGGACCCGAGCTTCCCTGGTCCGGTCCTGTCGTCACGGTGATGTCCTTTCGTGCGAATCCGCTCGGCACCGCGGTGCCATGCCCGGTCCGTGGCCGGGCGAGAGATCAAGCGATGGCGATGTTCTTGAGCCGCAGGAACTCCTCGATGCCCTGCCGGCCGCCTTCCTTGCCCAGGCCGCTGAGCCCGATGCCGCCGAACGCCCGGTTCACACCGAGGTTCATGGCGCCGTTGATCAGCACCTCACCGGTGATCAGCTCCTCCGCGACGCGGTGCGCGCGGCGCAGATCGTTGGTCTGGATGTAGCCGGACAGGCCGTATTCGCTGTTGTTGGCGATCTCGATCGCCTCCTGCTCGGTCGCGAACGGGGTGATGGCCAGCACCGGGCCGAACACCTCTTTCTGCGCGAGTTCGGACTGCGGGTCGACGTCGGCGAAGACGGTCGGCTCGAGGAAGAATCCATCGGCCAGCGCCCCTTCGATCCGGTGGCCGCCGGTGACCAGCCGCGCGCCGTCTGCTCGAGCGCGCTCGATCATGCCGAGGATTCGGTGCAGCGCCGCCTCGTTGACGACCGGGCCCGATACGGTCCCCTCGGCCAGCGGATCGCCGACGGTGATGAATTCGGCGAACGCCTTGACCCGGCCGATCATCTCCTCATAGATGCTGTCCTGCACCAACATTCGGGTGGGTAGCGCACAGCCCTGACCGCTGAGCGCGCCGATGGACATCATCGTGCCGTGTGAGCACGCCTGGTCGAGATCGGCGTCCGCGAACACGATATTGGCCGATTTGCCACCGAGTTCCAGCACCGACGGCTTCATCAGATCAGCGCAGCTGTGCAGGATCTTGCGTGCGGTGTCCGGACCGCCGGTGAAGGTCACCTTCTTGACCAGCGGATGCTCCACGAGCGCGGCCCCCGCCTCGGGCGCACCGGGCAGGATATTGACCACGCCGGCCGGAATGCCGGCCTGTTCGACGAGGTCGGCGAAGAGCTCCGCGGTGAACGGGGTCAGCTCGGACGGCTTGACCACGACGGTATTCCCGGCCGCCAGCGCGGCCGGAATCTTCATCGCCAGCGAGATCAGCGGTCCGTTCCAGGTGATGATCACGCCGATCACGCCATAGGGCTGCCCGAGGGAGTAGGAGAACTCGCCGTCCGGGCCGAACGATCCGGTGACCTCCGAAGTGAGCTTGTCCGCCCAGCCCGCGTAGTAGCGGGTCCACTCGATCGAGGAGGCGACCAGACCGGCAGCGACCGGAATGGGCGTGCCGTTGTCGATGGCACCCAAGCGAGCGAACTCGTCGGCGTTGGCTTCGATGAGGTCGGCGAGCTGGAGCAGCAGCCGGCGGCGCTCCGAGGGCCGGGTGCGGCGCCAGTCGGCGAAGGCCTCGTGCGCGGTGCGTGCCGCCAGGTCGACCTCGGCCCGGCCCGCCAGCGGAATCGTCGCGTCCACCCTGCCGTCGACGGGGTTGATGTGCTGATGCGCTCCGCCCGATCCGCTGGTGATCCGCTCGGCGCCGATCCGAAGGTGGACCGCGGGCCTGGTCGTGTCGATTGTCTGACTGGTCATGGATGAGTCACCGCGCTTCATTGCGATCGAATTTTGACAACGCCATCTTAGTTAACGATGTTGCGCAGCTCACACAGTATTACGGACAGCAAAAGTCCGCAAGTAGCACCATATGACTACCACCGGACAGCTCAGCCGTCCGACTGTGGTTGGTTTGATTCGAGGCGAACGCACGGACAGCTCGCACGAAGAGAGGCACTCCATGGGTCGGCAAGCCACACCACTCGGACGTCCGCGCGACCCCGAACTGGACGAGAAGCTCATGACGGCGGCGTTACTCGAATACGCCGAACTGGGCTGGGGCGCCTTCACCATGCAGGGCGTGGCCCGACGCGCGGGCGTCGGAAAGTCCGCCCTCTATCTGCGCTGGGCGAACAAAGAACAGCTCCTACTCGACAGCATCGAATCGGTAGCGCTGACTCTACGGGTCAATATGGACACCGGCTCGCTGACCGGCGATCTGACCGTGCTCGCGACCGCACTGCTGGAACATTTCCTGGACCCCATCGGCTGGGCGACCCTGCGGATCACGATCGATGTCACCGCCGAGTTCACCGATCTGCAACCCTTCCAGCAGCGCATCGTGAACTCGTTGCGCGCCTTCGCCGACGGAGCCTTCACCCGCGCCGTCGAGCGCGGCGAGATGGCCGCGGACATCGCCCACGAACCGCTGATCGAATCCCTGTTCGGCGCGGTACTGATGCACACACTCTCGCGCACCCAGGAGGGTCGCGCCCACGCCCGCGCCCACCCCGCCGAGCACGTCGGACCGCTCGTCGATGTCATCGCTCGTTCGGTGCGACCACCGAAATAGTAATTGCACATAGATAACTTCGTTGGTTACCTTAGGTTCACATGCACCGCATGTTCCATACCCCGTACACGGGGGCCTCCTGCGCGGCGAACCCGTGTCGAACCGACGGAGGACCCCCATGCCCGGACTCGAAGGCAAAGTCGCCCTGATCACCGGAGCCGCACGCGGACAGGGCCGCTCACACGCGGTGCGCCTGGCGAGCGAAGGCGCCGACATCATCGCCCTCGATATCTGCGCTGATATCGACACGATGGACTACCCCAACGCCACCCCCGAGGACCTGAAGGAAACGGCCGCCCAAGTCGAGGCGCTCGGCCGCCGCATCGTCGCGATCGAGACCGATGTCCGCGACGCCGCCGCGACCCGCACCGCGGTCGACCGCGGTCACGAAACCTTCGGGCGGATCGACATCGTGCTGTCCAATGCCGGCATCGTCCGGCTCAGCGATGGGCCCGACGATTACGCGCAGGCGTGGCAGGACGTGGTGTCGACAAATCTGAGCGGCGGCTTCCACGTGGTTGATGCCGCTGTGCCGCATATCGTTTCCGGCGGACGAGGCGGTTCGATCGTCTTCACCGGATCGACGGCGGGCGTGCGCCCCACCGCGAGCCTGAACACCGCCGCGCTGGCCTACACCGCGTCCAAATGGGGCCTGGTCGGCATCTGCAAGCAGTACGCCGCATCGCTGGCCGAACATTCGATTCGAGTCAACATCGTGCATCCGACCGGCGTGGCATCCGGCATGACGATGAACGAGGCCATGGCCCGGCTCGCCCAGGAGGCAGCGGCGGGCGGCGACAACTCCATCTCGCAGATGCAGAACGCGATGCCGATCGAGATCCTGCAGCCGAGCGATATCTCCGACGCCATCGCCTTCCTGGTCTCCGATCAGGCGAAGTGGATCACCGGCGTCTCCCTGCCGGTCGACGCGGGCTTCTCCGTCCGCTGAGTCCAGCTTCGGACGGCGGTCACAGCGGCCGCCGTCCACCGGAGGGGGTGCTCACATCCTCACGAATCCGGGTCCACCAGCCGGCATACCAATCTAGAACGCTATTCTGAAATATTATTCTGAAATTGGCATGACGCGGCCCTTTCCGGGGAGAGCCGAACGACGAGGAGACGACACGTGCGCGCGGTGCGGTGTGAGACCTACGGTGGGCCCGAATCCCTTACTGTCACAGACATTCCGGCCCCCGAGGCGGGTCCCGGACAGGTGGTCGTCCGAGTAGCGGCCGCCGCCGTCAATTACCCCGATGTACTGGTTGCCGCCGACCGGTACCAAATCAGTGTTCCGACACCATTCACCGTAGGAAGCGAGTTCGCGGGCACCGCACTGGCGGTGGGCTCGGGAGTACGAGCCGTCGCACCCGGGGATCCGGTCATGGGCGTGGCGTTCACCGGCGCCTTCGCCGAGCAGATCGCGGTACCCGAAGGTGCCCTGTCGCCGATTCCGGACGGGTTGAGCATGATTCATGCCGCGGCGTTCGGCGTCACGTATCGGACGGCGTATCACTCGCTGGTCACCATCGGCGAGATGCGGCCCGGTGACTGGGTGGTCGTCCTGGGCGCCGCGGGCGGAGTGGGCACCGCGTGTGTCGACATCGCGACCCGGCTCCGGGGCCGGGTGATCGCGGCAGCGTCGTCGCACAAGCGGGTCGAATTGTGCCGCCGCCTCGGCGCGGTCGCGGGTATCGCCTACGAGGACGAGAACCTGAAGGACCGCATCAAGGCGATCACCGGCGGTCGCGGCGCCGACGTGGTTATCGATCCCGTCGGCGGCGCCCACGCCGAACAGTCGATCCGCGCCACCGGCTGGGGCGGTCGTTACGTATGCGTCGGCTTCGCGAACGGCGAGATTCCGCGCATACCGATGAATCTCGTGCTGCTGAAGGGGGCGATCCTGCGCGGCTTCGAGATCAGAACCCTCGCCGAACACCGGCCCGACGCCGTATCCGAGGGCACGACGGCGATCGCACGCATGATCTCCGAGGGCATGCGGCCGCACGTCTCCGAGGTGTTCGCACTCGAGGATGCGCCGCGCGCGCTCACCCTGATGCGGGACCGCGGAGCCCGCGGGAAGATCGTCCTCGACCCCACGATACGGCCACGATGAGCGAGTACCGGCTTAGGTCGCGACAAGGTCGCGCACCTGCTCCCGGGCGACCAGTTCAGCGTGATCCATGCGGTCCTCCCGGCTCCCGGCGGTCGCATCGTGTCCCCTCCGTCGATGTCAATACAGACCACCGTCCACCCGGATCAGCGAGGCCGTGGTGTAGCTCGACGCGGGACTCGCCAAATACAATGCGGTGGTGACGATTTCGGCCGGATCACCGGGACGTCCGACAGCGCTGGGAGTGAACCGCCGCGCCTGTTCGGACCATGCCTTGGAGATATCGGTGAGGAACGGGCCCGCCGAGATGGTGTTGACCCGGACCTTCGGCGCGTACTCGCGCGCGAAGACCTGTGCCAGCGCGTTCAGTCCGGCCTTCGCGCCGGAGTACGGACCGAATCCCGGCTGCGGCATGAGGGCACCGGACGAGGACACGTTGATGATCGAGCCGCCCTCGCCCGCGGCCATCCGCTCCCCCACCAGCGCACACAACCGGAACGGGCCCTTGAAGTTGACGTCGACGATCTTGTCGAACAGCTCCTCGCTGGTCTGCGCGGACGACGGGGCCAGCGGCGACATCCCGGCATTGTTGACCAGCACGTCGACCTTTCCGAACTCCGCGTAGGCGGCCTCGACCAGGGCATCGATCCGATCCCACTTGCCGACGTGGCAGCTCACCGCAAGCGCTCGGCGTCCCAGTGCCGCAACCTCTTTCGCCACCGCCTCGCACGCCTCGGCCTTGCGGCTGGTGATCACGACATCGGCGCCGGCCGCGGCGAAAGCCAGCACCATCTGTCTGCCCAGTCCTCGGCTGCCCCCGGTGACGAGCGCGACCTTACCCGCGAGTGAAACAGATCCGTCATGCGAGTCCGTGCTCCTTCAGAATGTCGGCGTACCGCGCGCGAGCGGCCTCGCGTCGCGTCGGAATGTGTTCGGAGGGAAACAGTCCCGCGGCCGGCCTGTAGCCTTTGAGCACCTGTTTGGCCACAGTCGCCTTGTGCACCTCGGTGGGACCGTCGGCCAACGCCAGCGAGGGCACGCTGGTCCACCACTCGTAGAGCGGCAGTTCGGCGGTAACACCGAGGGAGCCGTGGATCTGCACCGCACGGCTGATGATGTCGGCGAAGATCTTCGCCATCGCCACCTTGCACATCGCGATATCGGTGCGAGCCGTACCGTGCGGCTCGTTGTCGATGATCCATGCGGTCTGCAGCACCAGCAGCCGGAACTGCGCCAGCTCGATCCACGAATCCGCGATGAACTGCTGGACCATCTGCTTGTCCGCCAGCAGTTCTCCCTGAGTGCGCCGCGACAGCACCCGTTCGGCCATCATGTCGAAGGCACGTCGACATTTGCCGACCGTGCGCATCGCGTGGTGGACCCGGCCGCCGCCGAGCCGGGCCTGGGCCACCTCGAATCCCTGGCCGGCGCCGCCGAGGATCGCATCGGCGGGCACCCGCACATCGTTGTAGCGGATGTAGCCGTGCGTGCCCTCGTCGAGTTCCTCCCGGTCCGGCATCACCACCACATTGCGGATGATCTCGATGCCGGGCGTTTCGGCGGGCACCACGAACATCGACATCCGGCGATAGGGCGAGGCGTCCGGGTCGGTGACGGCCATGACGATGAAGAAGGCCGCGTAGCGCGCATTGGAGGAGAACCACTTCTCTCCGCTGATGACCCACTCGTCGCCGTCGCGGCGTGCGGCACAGACGAACTCCTTCGGATCGGCGCCCGCCTGCGGCTCGGTCATGGAGAAGCAGGAGACGATATCGCCGTCGAGCAGCGGCTGCAGATACCGCGACTTCTGCTCCGCGGTCCCGAACATGGCCAGGATTTCCGCGTTCCCCGTGTCCGGAGCCGCAGTACCGAATACCGTCGGCGCCCACATCGACCGGCCCAGGATCTCGTTCATCAGTGCGAGTTTCACTTGCCCGTAGCCCTGTCCGCCGAGATCGGGACCGAGGTGGCAGGCCCACAAACCCTGCTCGCGCACCTGGTCCTGCAACGGTTTCAGGATCGCCCGGGCCGCGGCGTTCTCGGTGTTGTAGGGCTGGCCGATGTGCGGGAAGAGCAGGTCCAGGGGCTCGCACTCCTCACGCACGAATGTGTCCATCCAGTCCAGCTTGGCCTGGAAGTCGGGCTCGGTCCGGAAATCCCACATGTACTCGGATCCTTTGTGTCAGAGGGGAAGTGGCGTGCGTCGTGGTGGGCCGATGGCGGCCGGGCCGGTCGCGTCAGCGCCCGAGCAGAGCCATCGCCTCCTCGACCAGGCCCGGCAGTGCGGGCTCCATCCGCAGGAACGCCGCGGGCATGGCATCGGCTTTGCGGGCGCGCTTGATCAACAGCGCGGTGGCGGCGGCCTCCTTGTAGCGAGTCAGCGCGTCGAACCAGGCGAGGTCGGATACCGAGCGCCCCAGCGCCCCCTCGTACTCCCGGACCACCTCGGCGGTGGTCGGCGTCCCGCACGGCTCGAGACTCGGGGCGGCAGGGTGGCGTGCCTCGTCGGTGAAGAAGGTCAGCCAGCTCAGGTCCACCCGCGGATCGCCGACCGACCAGATCTCCCAATCGATGATGGCGGTGACCCGGTCGTCCGCACACAGGGTGTTGCCGAGCCGGTAGTCGCCGTGGTTGATCACGGGCTCGGCCTGCTCCGGCACGGACTCGTGCAAGGCCAGCGCGCAAGCTCGGTAGTTGCCCCGCAAATCCTCCGGCACCGTCTCGAAAGCGCGTGTCCACCGGTCGATTTCGGCATCGAGGGTAACGGCGGGCTCGTCCGCGAGGCCGACCTGCTCCGGCCGCACGCGATGCAGATGACCGAGCATGCGGGCGGCATCGAGGTATCTGGCTCTGATCCGGGGTTTCGCGGCGGCCTCCCGCACATCCTCGAGCAGCGGCTCCACGCACTCGCCGGCAATCAGATCCATGGCCACGAACGGCGGCGTCCGCGGCGGCAGGCCATCGTCGTCGAACAGCACAGAGGGCACCCGGACGCCGGGGGCCCGCGCCAACGCGGCCATCACCCGCCCCTGCCGCAGTACATCCCTGTTGCGCACCGGCATCAGTCCGGGCGGGGCGACCTTGAGCACCACCGAACCGGTCGATCCCGGCGCGGTCAGCTCCGCGACGAAAGTCAGGCTCGAGGTACCGCCGGTCAACGGCCGGACGGCCGATACCGTCGCGCCGGTGATGGCGCGGGCCGCCGCATCGGTGGCGCGGATCGCGAGCTCGTCGGCCAATGTCGCCTCGTCGAGCCGAGTGGCCGCATCGGACTGTCGCACTGAACTGTTCCCTTCGGAGCGGGATCACCGGCGGGTCCAGCCGGCACGCAAAATCGAATTTGTATTCTCAGAATATGATTCTGCTTTTTAGCCGCTATGTCAAGCCCGGAAACGTCGCAACGCGGGCCCGGAGAGCCGGACCCGCGTTGTGGCACAACATAATCGAAGGAATCAGAACACCGCCATGCTCACCCCTGGGCCGGGCGGAACACCGGCAACTGCCAGCCGTCCGCAATCGGCGAGAAGGTCACCTCCAGCTCCATACCGATCTGGACCTCACTCGGATCCACGTCGACGATATTGGTCACCAACCGGGCATCACCGGCCCCCTCGAGCGAGACCACCGCACCGACCAGGGTGATGTCGGGAATTCCGGGAAACCCGTGGATGACGGCGTAACTGTAGACGCTGCCGCGGCCCGAGAGTCGCTTCCAGTTCTTCTCGGTGGACTGACATTCCGGACAGAACGGGGTGGGCGGCATCCGGAAGTGGCCGCACGAACCACATTGCAGGGCAACGAGTTTGCCCTCCTTGGCGTACTGCCAGAACGGTTCGGTGTCGCTGTTGGTGGTGATATGGACCGCGTCGGCGGGCAATGTGGTAGCTCTGACGTCGCTCACGCCGCACTCCCCAGAATCAGGCCGGAGACCGGCAGGGACGCGGGACCGCCTGTGGCGAGCGCGAATTCGGCGTCTTTCACCTGGTTGATCGCAGTGCCGCGCATCTGCTCGACCGCCTCCTTGATGTGGGTCATCCCGATGATGTAGGCCTCCGACAACTGGCCGCCGTGGGTATTGACCGGTATCGAGCCACCCTTGTACCGGATGGCGCCGCTCTCGACGAACTCCCCGCCCTCACCCTTACCGCAGAATCCGTAGTCCTCGAGCTGCATGAGCACCATCGGGGTGAAGTGGTCGTACAGCAGTGCGACGTCGATATCCTTGGCCGTCAAACCGGATTGTTCCCACAGCCGTTTGGCGATCGGCGCATTGCCCGAGGATGCGAAGTACTCGTCCGGCATGCCGTACCAGGCGAAGGCGCGACCCCATTCGCGGCGCCCGCCGTGCGCGACCGCGACGACCGGCACCGGCTGCTGCCGCAGATCCTTCGCTCGCTCGACGCTGGTCGTGATCACCGCGACGGCGCCCTCGGTCTCGAGGCAGAAGTCGTAGAGGCACAACGGATCCGCGATCATCCGGCCGTTGAAGTACTCCTCCTTGGTGAGCGGCTTCTTCTGAATCGCCTTGGGCCGATTCAGGGCGTTCTCCCGCGTCGAGATCGCGATCTCGGCGAACGCGTCGCGCCGGGTCCCGTACAGGTGCATGTGGCGCCGCGCCAGCACCGACATCAGGTGGCCCGGACCGGACAGTCCGGAGGGCTGCAGGAAAGAGTTGATCGGATCCGCGGCGGCGGCCGCGAACACCGAGCCCAGCCGCTGCCGCTGCTGCTGCAGCGTCATCACCGTGACCACGGTGGTGGCGTCACCGGCCACGATCGCCGCGCGGGCCAGCCCGATGGAACCGGCCGCGCCGCCGCCGCCGGAGGTCAGCGAGGCGGTGAAGGTGACCTCCGGGATCCCGAGGGTTTCCATGAAATCGGCGGTGTCCATCTTGTCGCCGTAGCCGGCGCCCGCGCCCGAGTAGTAGGCGAACCCGTCGATCTCCTTGACCGAGATGCCCGCATCCTCACAGGCCGCCAGGATCGCCTTGCCCGCCAACTCCAGATTGGTCTGCGGCGCAGATCCGCCGCGTTTGTAGTACGGGGTCGCCCCCACCCCGACGATCGCGACATCTCTCAAACCGTTCGACACATCAACACTCCATTCTGGTTGCCGCCGGCCACCGAACCCGGGGCGCGGAACCGCTGGTGGGGCCTCGGCATCATCCACCGCCGAAGGCACGAGCTCACCTATATCACATAGTAATCTATCAATCTCGAGCTTGATAGAGAGCGGGACACAAACGCGGAGTTCCGCACTCGAGAAATTGAACCTTGTGAACTATGTTAGCTGGCGCTACCGTGAGATGTGGCTCACATGCGATCGGCGCAGTGTCCGGTCTCACATCCCCTCCCGCGCGGTCGATCGCACTCTCATCCATGATCCGGAGGATCGCCAGTGACTGTCGACTCGACCCGCCACGACACCCCCGCCGGCCCTCTCGACCACCTCACGGTGATCGACCTCTCGACCACCCTGCCCGGGGCACAGGCCACCATGTTCCTGGCCGACGCCGGCGCCGAAGTGATCTTCGTCGAACCCCCATCCGGGAGTCGGCTACGCGCGCTACCCGGCTGGCCCGCACTCGGACGCGGCAAGAAGAGCATCACCCTCGATCTGCACGACGACGCCGACGCCGCGACACTGCGCGGACTACTGCGCACCGCCGACGTACTCGTCACCACCATGCGTCCCGCGGCCGCCACCCGGCTCGGTGTCGACCCGGCCACCGTGGGCGCACTCAATCCGCGGCTGGTCAGCGCCGCCATCACCGGATGGGGTTCGACCGGGCCGTTCAAGGATCTCAAGGGCTACGAGGCCCTGGTGATGGCGAAGCTCGGCATCATGTACGGCAAACGCCAGACCACGACCCGGCCGGGCCCGTCGTTCGTACCGAGTCCGTTCGCCTCCTGGGGTGCGGCTCAGACTGCGATACACGGCATCCTGGCCGCACTGCTCGAACGCGAGGACAGCGGGGCCGGACAGCATGTCGAGGCCGACCTGGTCCGCGGCATCGCCACGATGGACACCTGGCAGTGGTTCTCCGAGCTGGTGGTCAATCGGTGGCCCGACGCGTTCGTCCCGGTATCGGCCTTCGACGACGAGGGCAACCCCAATGGACATCTGATCTATCCGCTGCTGGTCACGCCCACCAAAGACGGCCATTTCATTCAGTTCGCGCAGACCGAGCCGCGCCTGTTCCTGGCACTGATGAAGGAACTCGACCTCACCTGGATGTTCACCGACCCGAAGTGGGCCGGTCTGCCGCAACTCGAGGACGTCGCGCTGCGCATCGAACTGTGGGAGATCATGCTGGAGCGGGCATCGGCGCGCACCCTCGCCGAGTGGCAGCAGGTCTTCGACACGAACCCGGACCTCAGCGCGGAGGTCTTCCGCACCCCGGCCGAAGCGCTGCATCACCCGCAGCTGGCGCACGACGGACGGGTCGTGACCATCACCGATCCCGATCTCGGCGAGGTGACCCAGCCCTCCACCCTCGTCCACGTGAACGGCGCCGCACTGGCACCGCCGCGGCTCGCGCCCCGCCTCGGCGCCGACACCGATGAAACGGTGCGCCGGGTGGCCGAATCCTCTTCCGTACCAACACCTTCCGGCGCTGCTCGCGCCGACCTCCCACTGGCGGGCATCACCATCCTCGAGCTCGGCTCCATGTTCGCGGGTCCCTATGCTGCCACCCTCCTGGCCGATCTGGGCGCCCGCGTGCTCAAAGTGGAGCCGTTGGGCGGTGACACCATTCGCGGTCTGGTCCCGTTCCCGGAGGCGGGCGGCGCGAAAGTGATGCAGGGCAAGGAATCCATCGCCCTCGATATGCACTCACCGGAGGGCCTGGCGATCGTGCACCGGCTCGCCCAGCAGGCCGACGTGGTGTTGCAGACCTACCGTGCGGGAGCCGCCGAGCGAGCCGGAGTCGACGCTGCGACCCTGACCGCGCTCAATCCCAGGCTCGTCTATCTGTGCGCACCGGGCTACGGGATCGACGGACCGTACGGCGGCAAGCCCGCCTACGCTCCGTCGATCGGCGCGGCAACCGGCCTCGGCCTGACCGACGTGCCAGATGTGGTCGCGCGAGCCGACAACCTCGACGAGGTCAAGGCCGCGGTGATCCGGCTCTATGCCGCGGCCGCCAACCTCTCGGTGCAGGCGGACGGGGTCGCGGCACTCGGCGCGGCATCGGCGATGCTGCTCGGATTGCTCGCCCGCCGCCTGGGCCGGCCACTGGGCACCTTGACCACCACCATGATCGCCACCGGAACACACGCGCTGGTGGACCGCAACGTCGACTACCCGGGTCGCGGCGAAGCATTGCGCCCCGACCCTGACATGTACGGCTACAGCGCCCTCTACCGCCTCTACCGGGCCGCGGACGGCTGGATCTTCCTGGCCGCGCCGCTCGAACACGAATGGGCGGACCTCATCGCCGCGATGGAGCCGCACCTACGACTGGCCGACGACCCCCGCTTCGCCACCGCGATCGCCCGCATCGACAACGACGACGCGCTCGCCGAGGCGCTGGCGAGAGTGTTCGCGACACGCGCGAAAGCGTTGTGGGAGAAGGAACTCGGCGCGGCAGACGTCGGTTGCGTGGCGGTCGCCGAGCAGGTCGCCGAGAAGACACTGCAGGAGGACGAATTCTTCGAGGCCGGCTACGGCGTGCTGGCCGTGCACCCGACCTTCGATGTCCACCGCCGCCTCAGCCCCGCCACCACGTTCTCGCGGTCCCGCACCAAAGCCGACGGCGGTTGCCTGACGGGCGAGCACACAGACGCGCTGCTCACCGAGATCGGTTACGACACAGCGAAAATCGCCGACCTGCACGCCCGCGGGATTGTTGCCTGACCCCCTCATCTGCCCGCTCGCACCCGCGGCGGGGAATCCGGCGACCCTCGACCTCAGCATGTCGAGCAGGCCGCCAAATCATTCGCCCGTTTGGTGCGCAACCCATGTTTGCACACCCATGGAAAGTGAGAAAAAGTGCGCTATTCCACCTGGGCGGCGGCCGCCCTCGTGTCCTTGGCCGCCACCGCTTCCGTCGCCGCGGCCGGCCCCGCCCTCGCGCGAGCGGATCAGCCGATCTCGGCCGCACCCGCGCAGGCCGGTGCGGCAGCCCCCGTCGCCGAGCCCGACCGACATCCGGCGTCGTCGGATATTGCGGGCCAAGCGAATACGGCCGCGGAACCGGCGCAGTCCGCGCCGGGCGACCTCATGTCGGATATCAACCAATCCGTGGCCGCGGCTGTCCGTTCGGAATCGCCACCGGCGGAACACTGTTGTCGCTAGCCAGTGCGGGAACGATGACCATTCCGGCGGTTGCGGCAACCTGTGTAGTCGGCGCGGTGGCCGTCGGCGGATTGGGCGCCGGCCTCGGTGGCGCCGCGGTGGCCATTCCGGTCGGCATCGCGGCCGGGACACAGAAGTTCAATCAGCTCCAGGCCCAGCGGGCACAGGGCGCGGCGACCCCGCCGGGCCATCGAACCGGCAGCTGAAGCACCCGCGATGTTCCGGCACGGTCCGACGCCGGGCAGCCGGAACATCGCCATAACACAGTCCGGTGCGCTGTGCTGCGATACCTATTAAACCTAGTACGATAGATTCTCACGATCAGGAAACTCCCTCGTTCCTGTCACGGCAGCCCCCGCCGGGCAACCGGTCAGCGACACGAGGTTCGTACCAGATGGTTAACTTGGTTAACGAATACGATCTACGGGAGGAATTACGTGGCTGACAGGGCCTCAGCACCGATCTTCGATTCGCGCAGTACGGCGGCACGCCCGATCCGGACGCCGAAGACAGCCCAGCTCGTCGCACGCAACCTCCGGCGCATGATCATCGACGGCGAACTGAAGGACGGCGACCATCTCCCACACGAGGCCGAGTTGATGGAACACTACTCCGTCAGCCGCCCGACGCTGCGCGAGGCGGTCCGTGTCCTGGAATCCGAGCGCCTGGTCGAGGTGCGGCGCGGATCCCGCTCCGGCGCACGCGTGTGCGTTCCCGGGCCCGAGATCGTGGCGCGACCGGCGTCACTGCTGCTCGAACTGTCCGGCGCGACGGTCGCCGACGTATTCGTCGCTCGCGAGGCCATCGAACCCGACGCAGCCCGGATTCTCGCGACCGACGGCACCGAGGAAGATTTCGACGAACTCGAGCGCATCGTCGACGAAGAAATCCCCGCGGCCTTCGCCTCCGACAACCTGGCCGCCGGCACGTCCGCCTTCCACCTGCGGATCGTGCAGTTGTCCGGCAACGCGACGCTGGCCATCATCGCCGGCATGCTGCACGAGATCACCGAGCGCCACACCGGCGCGGTACTGCTCGAGACCCGCGCGGACAAGGAACGCTATGAAGCCTCCTACAAGCTCGAGATCCGATCCTGCCGGCGGCTGATCAAACTGCTGCGCGCCCGCGACGCGGACGGAGCCTTCGCGCACTGGCAGAAACACATGGTCAACGCTCGCATGTCGCTGCTCGAGGGCCGCGAAAACGTCCAGGTGCGCGACATTCTCGACTGACGCGCGCGGGTATCTTCGCCGTGAAGTCCGAAACTGTTGCGCTGCAACAATGTTCGGCCCGGCGTGGATGTGGGCGATCCTTCTACGCACATGGAACGAACTCGCCGGGGTGGACGGAACACACCTCGGCGAGTTCGTTCGGGATCCGGTCGGTGACGAACCGGATTCGGGTAGTGAAGTTTTCAGTCGGAGCTACGCGCCGCGGCGCGTAGCTCGCCGTGCCGGGCGAGCATCTGCGCGGCGACCACCTCGAGTTGCTTCGGCGGCGTCGGCAGGGCGACCAGGCCGCCCTCGCGGCTCGGCACCGCGATGGTGGCGGTCGCCGGGCAGGTGACCTCGCCACGCTGGCTGGTGCCGCGGAACTCCACATCGACCAGATAGCGGCCGCCGTCGACCCGCTTGCCGACGACCTCACCGGTGATGGTGTGAGTGTCGCCCTGGTAGTTGAACTTTCGCATCTGGCTCGACATGCTCACCAACCACGCGTCGTCGCCCATCCAGTCGGTGAGATAGTGCGAGAGCCAGCAGTCGCGCATCATGCCGTAGTCGTAGGCGGCGGGCAGGCCGATGGACCGGGCATAATCACTGTCCCAGTGAATACGCTGAGCGACATCGGGAATGCCCTGTTCGTTCGGGATGTAGAACGGTGCGATGCGCTGCCGGTTCAGGTAGGTCAGGCGGCCTGTCGAGGGCGTGTAGGGCGCGAACCCGTAACCGCCGGAATGGAACACGACCATATCGGTGGTGGTGAGCGGCCCCTTGGCCATGGTGCCGAGGGATTCACCGACCGAAACATCCTCGTAGTACCGGGTATTCGCACCCCGGCGCTGTTCGGCCGCGTAGATCTCGTCGATCTTCGCGATGTCCTCGGGGGTGTAGGAGGCCGGTTCGATCCCCTGATACTTGTTGCGCTTCTTCGACTCGTGGCGCTCGGTGTGGATGGTGATGACCTTCTGCACCTGCACGATCTCGGCGCGCTGGTTCATCTGCACATGCGAGCGGGTGACGATCAGCGACCGGCCGGCGAACTCGGACTCCTTGAGCTCCACGTCGCTGAACCCCTGGAACGAGTACAGGGTGTCACCGTCGTATACCGGACGGTACCAGTCGGTGGTCGTTCCCGAGACGAAGACGTGGATGCCACGGAACGACGGACGGCGCTGCTCTTTCGGTATCGGATCCGCGCGCAGCTCCCGGGTGAGGGCGATGTTGATCATCGGCGGCGCGATCTGGCCGCCCCATCGGGTGCCGGGGCCGTACTCCTCGTCGACGAACAGCGGATTGTCGTCTCCGTAGCTGCGCGCGAAATTGCGCATGACATCGGGCGTGGCGCGGGTGAACTGCTCGCGCTGGGTCACCGCGTGGTAGATGCCGACCAGGTCGTGTGCGCGTTGAATGTCCTCGTCGCGGAAGGTGTACACCTTCGGTGCGTCCGTCTGCTTTTCTTCCGCCGTCGTCATCCGTACTACCTCCATGGTCGTGAGCTGATGCGGGCCCGCGCTGCGATTCGGCGGCCGAGCCCCGTACCCGAGGGGCGCATTTCTCACCTTACATAGAAAGTAAACTAAGTAAAAGAGGTTGACGACAACCGTTAAAGCAGATCGTTATCTAAGTTAGCGATGTAGACTGCGGCGGTGACCACTATCGACGTCAACTCGTCCCAGGAGTTCCCTCCGGGACTTTCGGTGCGGGCACCGAAGACGGCGGAACTTGTGGCCATGCGACTGCGAAGCAGCATCGTGCACGGCGAACTCCTCGCGGGGGACGTGCTTCCCACCGAGGCCCGGTTGATGGAGGAGTTCGGCGTGTCCCGCCCGACACTGCGCGAAGCCATCCGCATCCTCGAAGCCGAGGCGCTCATCAGCAGCAGACGCGGTACTCGCGGTGGCGCGCAGGTCACCGGGCCCGACATAGGGGTCGCCGCGCGCTATGTCGGATTGATTCTGCAGCTGCAGGGCACCACCCTCGCCGATGTGTACGAGGCCAGGATGATCTCCGAACCCGCGTGCGCCGGTCTGCTGGCCGAGCGCCACAGCGAGCAGGACCTGCGCGATCTGCGGGCCTGCGTCGAGGCGTTGTCCCGGCTCGGCGACCGCGGCCTGGACTCACCCGCGGCCATGTCCGAATGGTCGGAGCTCACCTCGCGATTTCATCGGTTGATCACCGAGCGCGCCGGCAACAGGACCCTCGCGGTGCAGGCCGGTGTCGTTCGCGACATCATCGACACCCACCACGCGCATGCGTTAGCGAAGGGGACGCGAACCGCCGCGCCCGGCAAGGACTTTCAGCTCAATCTGCGTTCGCTGGAGAAGCTCGTAGCTCTGATCGCGGCGGGCGACCGCGAAGGCGCCCAGCGCCACTGGACCGAGCACATGCGCGCGGCGGGCGAGGGACTTTTCCGGGACGGCTCCGGCGAGACCACCATCGTCGACCTGTTCGCCTGAGACCGCACGGCACGAACCGAAAGGCTGGGCCCCCTACCGGATTCGGAAGGCAGCCCAGTCTCCGTTCGGGGCGCCGATCAGACCGCGACGTCGTCGGCGACGATCCGATCCAGCACGTGCCGGCGGACCAGCTTCCCGGTCTCGGTGCGGGGCAGCTCGTCCCAGTAGACGATCCGCTCCGGCGTTTTGCTGCCGCGCAGGACATTTCGCACGTGAGCACGCAGCTCCTCGGGATCCAGGACCATGCCCGGGCGCACCACGACGGCCGCCTCGATGCGCTGGCCCCATTCCTCGTCCGGCACACCGACGACCGCAGTGTCGAGTACCGCCGGATGCCGCAGGATGACGTCCTCGATCTCCGCCGGCGCGATATTCTCGGCGCCGCGAATGATCGTGTCGTCCATCCGCCCGCCGATGTAGAGGTAGCCGTCCTCGTCGACGAATCCCTGGTCGCGGGTGTTGAAGAAGCCCCGGTCGTCGACCGCGCGTCCGATGCCCGCGTACTCGGCGGAGACCTGCTCACCGCGCACACAGATGGTGCCGGTAACGCCGGGGCCCACAGCCGCGTCGTTCGCGTCGCGGATCTCGAGATCGACGCCCGGCACAACCCGGCCGACCGACCCCAGCCGTGCCCGCACGGCCGGCTCGGAGCTGGCGAGCGCGGCCCGGTGGTCCTCCGGGCCGAGCACCGCGACGGTGGAACTGGTCTCGGTGAGTCCGTAGGCGTTGACGAATCCGACCTCCGGCCACATCCGCAGCGCCTTCTCGATGACGGAGGTGGGCATCGGTGCCCCGCCGTAGGCGAGGCTGCGCAGCGAGGGCAGCGCCTTGTCCCCGTCTGCGTCGACGATGCGGGCGAGCATCGTCGGGACGACCAGCGCGTTGGAGATGTCCTCCTCGCGCGCGAGCTGCAGCCACTGGGCAGGGGTGAACCGTTCCAGCACCAGGGTGCGCCGGCCCGAGTACAGGCTGGTGATCGCATTCGCCACAGCCGCGATGTGATACGGCGGCACACTGATCAGCGCGGCATCGGTCGGCTCGGCCGAAGCGAATTCGACCGACCCGAATACATAAGAGGTCAGATTATCGTGCCGCAACAACACCCCTTTGGGCGCCGAGGTGGTGCCACTGGTGTAGATGACGACGGCCGGGGCCTCGGTCTCCTCGGCATCCGGCACGGCAGCGACCGGCTCGGACGCCCTGGCCAGCCACTGCGCCGGGGTGAGAACGGTCAGCCCGGCCCGCTCCAGGATCGGAACCTGCGCTTCGTCGGCGATCCCGATCGCGCGCGGATGATTCGCCAGCAGGGATTCGAGCTGCTCGGCTCCGAGCCGGTAGTTCACCGGCACCAGCGGAACCCCCGCCCGCGCCGCGGCGAACATGGCGACCGGGAACGCGGGACCGTTCACTGCGAGGTAGACCACTGAATCCGCGCCGGATTCGCGAATGGCGGCCGCGCCCGCCGCGGACATCTCACCGAGCCGCGCGGCGGTGATGCCGCCCTCGCGACGACCGATCACCACACGGTCGGAGAAACCGTCGATCGCCATGTCCAGCAGCATCGTCAAATTCATTCGAAACTCCAAAGATCGTGATCGAGCCGGCGGTCAGTCCGAGGACGGCAGCGGCTTGGCCTGCTTGACCTCGAGCGGGCGGCCCGCGACCGCCAGCGACCCGTCGCCGGCCTTGGTGCACAGCACCTCGAGCCCGGCCTCGTCATCTACGTAGCGCTTGCCGAGCAGTGTGCCACCGCGGTGCGCGTCATCGATGCCGCTGCCGTCGCCGAGACCCGCCTTGCCCACCACCATGTCCGCGCCACCACAGGTGAGCGCGACATCGCCCGCGGGCGCGCGCACGACGATGAGCGCGGTCGAGTCGGTGGTGCTCGCCAACGACTGGCCTACCTTCAGAATCACGGTGCCTCCATCTGTGCCTAGTGCGGACCGGGGTGCATCGCCGGTAGATGGTCCCAATACTGGACCCATCCGTGGCCCCTGTCACATAGTTAAGATAGTACTATAAGTTATCGAAGCAAGACCCCATCCACACCTTTCGTGGAACCCACCCGCCGAGCGCCCGGACTCGAGGCTCGGCGGATCAGCGGACAGGAAGCGCATATGGAGATCAACGGTAAGAACGCGGTCGTCGTCGGCGGCGCCTCCGGTATGGGCAAGGCCAGCGCGCAGGCCCTCGCGGCCACCGGCGCGAAGGTGGCCATCCTCGACCGGGAATCGAGCGACGGCAAGGCCATCGCCCAGGACATCGGCGGCATCTTCGAACCCATCGACATCACCGATTTCGATGGAGCCGAAGCGGCCCTCGCGGCCGCCGTCGCCGAACTGGGCGGCCTGCACATCGCGGTCAACACCGCGGGCGGCGGCACCGCCAAGAAGACCCTCGGCCGCAGCGGTCCGCACGATCTCGAGACCTTCCGCCAGGTCGTCGATCTGAATCTGATCGCCACGTTCAATCTGAACCGGCTCCAGGCGTTCCACATGAGCAAGAACGAGCCCGAGGATTCGGAGCGCGGGGTCATCGTCAACACCTCGTCGATCGCGGCGTTCGAGGGGCAGATCGGCCAGGTCGCCTACACCGCATCCAAGGCCGGTATCGCCGGAATGGCCTTGGTCATGGCGCGTGACCTCGGCCCCCAGGGCATCCGGGTACTGGCCATCGCGCCGAGCCTGTTCGCCACCGGCGCCACCGCCGCGTTCACCGACGAGCAGGTCGCGCCGCTGGTGGCCGATGCCGCGTTCCCGAAGCGCATGGGGCGGCCGGAGGAGTACGCGAAACTCGCGCTCGCCATCGTCGACAACCAGATGCTGAACGGTCAATGCTTGCGCTTGGACGCCGGCCAGCGGTTCGCACCGCGCTGACCCGTCCACCACCAGCTAGGAGATTTCCATGCCGTTGGCATTGACCGACGACCACCTCGCCATCGCCGAGGCGGTCCGGTCCTTTCTGACCGAACAGCAGGCACACGCACTCGCGCGCCGATTCCTCGACGATCCTGAGACTGACGCCACCGAACTGTGGAAGCCGTTGGCCGGCCTCGGGTGGCTCGGGCTGCATCTGCCGACCGAATTCGGCGGCGACGCCTACGGCCTGCCCGAATTGGCGATCGTCGCCGAGGAACTCGGCGCCGTGGTGGCGCCGGTGCCGTTCGTCCCGACGGTCGTCGTCTCGTCGCTGCTCGCCGAATCCGGCACCGAGGCCGCGAAGAAGGCGTTGTTGCCGGGGTTCGCTGACGGTTCCGAGGTGGCGGGGCTCGGCCTGCACGGCGACGTGAGCGCCGACGGTTCCGGGGCGTTGAGCGGCGGCGCCGGTCACGTGGTCGGCGCGGGTGCGGCGACGCTGCTCGCGGTGCGCGTCGGAGGCGACATCGCACTGATTCGGTCGGATGCCGACGGTGTCGATGCACAGCTCGTCGACGCGCTCGATTCCAGCCTGCAGATCCGCCGTGTCGCCTTGCGTGGCGTCACTCCGGCGGCAGTCCTGTCCGGCACGGCGGCGACTGCCGCCCGGACCGCCCGCATTCTCGGTGCCGCCGAAGCGGCCGGCGGGGCGCGGGCCACACTCGAGCAGGCGCTGGCCTACGCGAAGGTGCGCGAGCAGTTCGGCCGTGCTATCGGCTCTTTCCAGGCGATCAAACATCACCTCGCCGATATGCTCGCCGGTTCCGAACTCGCGGTGGCCACGGCCTGGGATGCCGCACGGGCCGGCGCGCACGGCGAGCAGGGCGTGCTGACCGCGAATGTCGCGGGTGCGATCGCCTATGACGAATACGTGCGCAACGCGGAGAAGAGCCTGCAGATCCACGGCGGAATCGGCTTCACCTGGGAGCACGACTGCCACCTGTATCTGCGTCGCGCCCAGAGTATTCGAGCACTGTTCGGTGCGGTGGACGTCGCCTTGGACGCCGTCTATACCGATGCCGTAGCGGGAGTGCGGCGCGAGTACGCCGTCGATCTGCCGCCGGAGGCCGACGAGTTCCGCAGCGCGGCAGCCGCGTTCGTCACCGAAATGAACACCGCGCCGGAGTCCGAGCGACGCCGGATGCTGGTCGACTCCGGTTATCTGATGCCGCACTGGCGCAAGCCTTTCGGCCGTGAGGCCGGCCCGATCGAACAGCTCGTCATCGACGAGGAGTTCGCGGAGGTGGACATGCCGAATCTGGGCATCGGCGCCTGGGTGACGCTGACCCTGAGTCAGCACGGCACGCCCGAGCAGATCGAGCGGTGGATCCGGGCTAGCTTGCTCGGCGAATTGGTGTGGTGCCAGTTGTTCTCCGAACCCGGTGCGGGTTCGGACGCCGCCGCGGTGAGCACCCGGGGCGTGCGGGTCGACGGCGGCTGGCGGGTTACCGGGCAGAAGGTGTGGACCTCGAACGCGCAGAACTGCAATCGCGGTCTGGCCACCATCCGGACCGACCGGAACGCACCCAAGCACAAGGGAATCACGGCCGTGGTGATCGACCTCGGGGCGCCCGGTGTGCAGGTCCGCCCGCTGCGGGAGATCACCGGGGACGCGGTGTTCAACGAGGTGTTCTTCGATGATGTCTTCGTGCCCGACTCCGACGTCGTCGGCGAGGTGAACAACGGCTGGACCGTGGCGCGGGCGACCCTCGGCAACGAGCGCGTCTCCATCGGCGGCATGTCGCACGGCCGGACCCCCTTCGATCTGATCGACCTGGTCCACATCGCCGGCGACGAGCTCGCCGCCAAGCGCGAGGTGGCGGGCCTGCTCGCCATGGAGCAGGCTTTGCAGGTGCTGAATCTGCGGCATGTCGCCCGTGCTGTCACGGGCGCGGCACCGGGTCCGGAGGGCAG
This sequence comes from Nocardia nova NBRC 15556, assembly GCF_001613005.1. Lineage (GTDB taxonomy): Bacteria > Actinomycetota > Actinomycetes > Mycobacteriales > Mycobacteriaceae > Nocardia > Nocardia nova. The sequence goes on from NZ_BDBN01000002.1 coordinate 72,230, forward strand.
CGTGACCAAGATGCTGTCGGCCGAGCATTTACAGCACACCGCCGAGGCGGGCATGCGGCTCGCGGGTGAGGCCGCGGTGGTCGGGCAGCTTCCCGAGGTGAGTCGCGACTATCTGTTCGGGCGGGCGCACACCATCGCGGGTGGTACCTCCGAGATCAATCGCAACGTGATCGCCGAGCGGCTGCTGGGACTGCCCCGGGAACAGATCGCCCGCTGATCCCTGCTGCGATAAACCAGGGCCCTCGCGTCATTCGATGCGGGGGCCTCGGTCGCGAATGCCGGCCTTTGCCGCGGGCGCCACCACCGATTCACAACAAGTATCACCTAGTTATATACTTCACGGATGTCCACCACTTTGGAGACCGGTGTAGTCGACCCCACCGACGGCCGGCGCCCACCACTCGGGCGCATCCTCGAACTCGAGGAAGTCGACACCGACCTCTACCTCGGCCGCTCCTACAATGACGCCGCTCTGCGCATCTACGGCGGCCAGGCCGTCGCACAGGCTCTCATCGCCGCGGGCCGGACGGTGCCGGCGCAGCGCCGCGCCCATTCACTGCACGGCCATTTCATCCACCCCGGCAATCCGCAGGCACCGGTGCTCTACCACGTCGAAAGAGTCCGCGACGGTGGAAGTTTCACGACTCGATCGGTGCGAGCCACCCAGGGCGGGACGACCATTTTTGTGCTGACCGCCTCGTTCCAGCGACCCGAACAGGGGTTCTCACACCAGGCCCTGGAGACCACCGCACCGGCGCCCGAGGAGCTGCCGGCGTTCGAGGACTCGATCGACCCGGCCGAGGCCATCTGGTTGCCACAGTTGCGAGCGAACGTCGCGGTCGACTTCCGATTCCCGGAGGAGTATCCGCGAATCGCCAACGCGCGGGGCGAATCCCGGCCGCCACGCCAGCGCGCCTGGGTCCGCACCGGCGCGCGACTCGCCGACGACCCGCTGATCCAGGCGGCGGGCTTCGCCTACACCTCGGATCTGTTCCTGCTGTCGTCGGCCCTCCCGCCGCATGCCGTCACCATCGACGAGCCCGGCATGCAACTCGCCAGCCTCGACCATTCCGTCTGGTTCCATCAGGACTTCCGCGCCGACGAATGGCACCTCTACGAGCAGGAAGGAATCTGGACCGGAGGTGCCCGCGGACTCGCCCGCGGCCACCTCTACGACCGCGACGGCGTCCTGGTCGCCAGCACGATGCAAGAAGGACTGCTGCGACTGCGAAAATAGCCCGCGGGCAGCAGATACCCGAGATTCTCAGCCGCGCTGCGCGTTCCGATACTGCGCACGCCCCCGGTCGATCACGGCATCGCGGCGTTCGGCCACCGCGGACGGATCGAACTTCGCCATCCAGGCCCGCGATGTCGCATCCTCGACGGCCAGCGCAGGATCGAGGAGATGGGCTTCAGCGCGCCGGTACGACTCGAGCAGGGTCCGGACGCCGTTCTGGTCGTTGCCGACCACCGAGACCGCCACTTCCATTGCGGTCGGCAGCAACTGGTCGTGCGCGACCACCTCGGTCACCAGGCCAACGCGCAGTGCCGTGGCGGCATCGACGAAGTCGCCCGACAGGATCATCCGGCGAGCGAAGCCGCGCCCGACCGCGGCGGGCAGCCGGGAGGTCAGACCCCAGCCGGGCAACACTCCGACACGGGCGTGCGTGTCGGCGAACCGGGCGCGCTCGGAGGCGATGAGGAAGTCGCAAGCCAGCGCCAACTCCAGACCTCCGGTGATGGCCGCCCCGTTGATCGCCCCGATCACCGGCTTCGACAGCGGACGCCAGGGATGACCGACGGGGATCTCCGCCGCGGCGATCCGGGCGGCATTGTCCCCGGTCGCACCCAGCTCGCGCAGATCCAGGCCCGCGCAGAACGCCGGATCGGCGCCGGTCAGGATGACCACGTCCACGCGATCGTCGCCGTCCGCCGCGGCGAGTTCGCGTCGCAATGCCTCGATCAGAGGACTGGTCAACGCGTTTCGCGCGGCCGGGCGATGCAGCGTAAGGATGCGAACCCCGCCACGCTGTTCGGTGAGCAGCACCGGCCCCTTCGACACTTCAGCGCTGGTCATGTGCACTCCTCATCGAGTTCGCGGCCGGATTCCCGCCACCATCCTACGCGACTTGTTAATCTAGGTTATCTATCTATCTGAGGAGCGGCCGTGTCTCCCGTGGCGCGCACGCTCCGGCGAGGAGAATCAATGGGCGTCACGATCGACAGGTCCGCACACGCCGCCATCGTCACGTTGCGCTGGCCCGAACGGCGAAACGCCCTCGGACCGCAGGAAGCCGAGCAGGTCGCGGAGGCGATCGCCGAGGCGGCCGGCTCGGGCGCCGCGGCGCTAATCCTGACCGGCGAGAAGGCGTTCTGCGCAGGCGGCGACCTGCCATCCATTCTGGCGGCGATCGACGGCGCGGACCCCGCTGAAGTCGAAGCAATCGTGTACGACCGCTTCCAGACACTTGCCCGGGCGCTGCGCGGATGCCGCATCCCCACCGTGGCCGCGGTGAACGGCGCCGCCATCGGACTCGGCCTCGACCTTGCCCTGTGGTGCGATCGGCGATTCGTGGCTCCATCGGCGCGGTTGGGGCAGGGCTGGGCCCGGATGGGATTGGTCCCCGGCACCGGCGGGGCCGCGCTGCTCGAGCGGTTGGCACCCGGCTTGCTGTGGAAGTTACTGGGCAGCGGCGGCGAGCTCACCGTCGACGACATCGCCGCTCACGGTATCGCGGAGGTCGTCGCCGATCCTGTCGCGGCCGCGGTCGAGTTCGCGGCAGCGCTCTCGCGCGTGGGTTCGCAGGCCCTGGCGGGGTATGTGGCTCTCACCCGAACCGGACTGCCGGACGACGCGTACCTGCACGAGTGCGCCCGGCTCCAATCGCACCGACTCACCTCGGCCGATTTCGCCCGCCGGGTGGAGCGGTCCGGGCTGACCGCCAAGAAGGTGTGACACTACCGCAACCGCGGAGCTGCCGGGCGATGGCGGCGTTCGCCGAACGATGACCTCCGGCCCGGAAAGGGTTGAGCGCCATAGCGAATGGGGCGAGAACTTTCCGGGGCTGGCGTTCCGGTACCGGGATACGGCCGCGCATCCGACAGTGATAACTTACTAGGTACACCTCGTGCTCGGGGCGAGAGTTCGTCTCGACGGCATTGTGCAGTGAGCCGGCGCGCGAACGATTCGAAGGAGGGCCGCCGTGGTTGTCGAGATACCGTTCGGCCTCGTCGCAAGGGGTCCGGCCGAGGCCACTCCCCCACGCCGTCCCGGTTCGGTGCGGCGCACATCGAGCATCGACATGCATTGGCCCGCGGGCCCGGGAACCCAGCTCCGGCTGATCGGGCGCGCACGAGATCTGTTGACCCCCAGCGACCGCGGCGACCCGCTCGTACTGCGCGAGGACAGCATGCGCGTGGGCGTCAACGCCGCGACCCGCACGATCGAGGAGATCGAGGCGACCCCGGCCCGCGCGAACCTGACACAGTTGATCGGCGCGCGAGGTGGCGGGAATTCGCGCGCGGTCCTGGCCGAGGCGATGGCCGACGAGGCCGCGGCCGGGACTCCGCTGTACCTGCTGCTCGACGATATCGCGGGCGCGTCGCTCATCGCCGGCTTCGCCTATTCCCGATGGATCGACCGCGACCTGCTCATCCGGGAGATCAGCGCCGGGCCGGTCCGCAATATGACCGGAATCTGCACGGGATTCCAGCCCGGTTCCGGCGCGCTGATGCCCGACGGCTCCTCCAAATGGAACCATCAGGTCCAGCCCGTGCGACCACTGCCCCGCCCGGAAGATCCGGTGGGTTGGCATGCGCTGGAAGAGTTTACGGAGATGGCTATGCGGCGGGCGCGCCGCATCGATGTACATGCTGGGGACGTAATTACCATCGATTCGATGTTCCAGGACAGTTCGACGGTGCCGTCCGGCGGCCGCGTCGCGGTACACGAGTACCGGCTCACCGCCACCGCGGATCCGACCACCGGGCAGTTGCTTACGATCGACGCCGACCCCCGCGTACTGCCCTACGACGAGTGCCCCCTCGCCTCACGAAATGTCGGAAAGATAATCGGCACACCACTTTCCGAGTTGCGTACCGTCGTGCTCGAGAAGCTGCCCGGAACCGAGGGCTGCACTCATCTCAACGACGCGATGCGTGCGCTCGCCGAAGTTCCCACTCTGGTGCACGCGCTGCGCGAGGCCGACGAACATCACTGAACCGGACCACTACGGCCTCCGAACCGGCTGCGGCTCAACCGATTCCGATGCCATCCAGGCAGAACCGCACCAGGTGCTCACGGTCCGCCGCTGTCGGCACGGTACCGCTGTCGTGGTAACGGGAGGTCATGCCGAGAACCAACGTCTGCACGAACAGCGCGGCGCGTTCGTGATCGGCGACTCCACCGTCTGCGAGGACGGTGTCGAGAAGGTGCAGCATCCGTGCGAAGCCGACAGGTTCGATCTCACTCTCGGCCCGGGCGACCTGCCCGACGTTCCACAGAATCACCGCGCTGAGTTGCGATAGACGAGAATCCTCGATCTGCGCGAGCACGCCCTCGATCCAGGCGCGGATCCGATCGTGCGCGCCGGAGCACTTGGACACCTGATGCTCCAGGTAGCTGTGCAGTGTCAGCAGTCCCTGCTCATAGGTCGCCACGATCACATCGTCGCGACTACGGAAGTGGCGGTAGAAGGCCTGATTCGTCACGCCGGCCTCGCGGACGATTTCAGCGACCGTGGGCATCTCGGTCCGCCCCTTACGCCGCATGACCTCCTGCGCCGACCGGATCAGCGTCTTCACTTCCTCGTCGTAGCGAACCTGCCTGGCCGGATTCGCGACCCGACGGAGGTGGCGACCTCCCGACACCACCGATTCAGCGGTCTCACCACTGCCACCGGTCACTTACGGGGACCCCCTGATCTCAGAACCGCATTTCGAAATGGCATCTCACGTTAGCACCCCATCGCGGCTGCCCGACCATCGGACACTCGCTACCACGATCCGCCTTCGACGACTACCCACTCCCCGCCACAGCAGCGTCGACGGCACGGCATTCCGCTTCCCGAGAAGGAGGATTCGGCCTGGTCGGCGCGGTACGCTCGGCGACGGGCTCATTGAGGAGGCGATATGGCGCGGACGGCGGCGGGTAGCGGTGCGGGAAGGCCGCGTAGCCCCCGCGGCCGGGGTGAGGAATTGCGCACCGAGATCCTGGCGGCGGTCAATCGGCTGCTGGCCGAATGGGGCGGAGTCGACAAATTGACGATGCGCGCGGTAGCGAACGAAGTGGGCACCACCGCCGGAAGTATCTATCTGCACTTCACCGCATCGAAGCCGCCCTGGCCGACTTCACCCAGGAGAAGAAATGACCGAGACCATCGTCCGCCAGCCCATAACCCGCTCGGCCACCGCACCCCTGGACCCACCGGCCGAATATCACGAACTCCGGGAGGACAAACCGGTCCACCGGGTCCGCTTCCCGAACGGGCTGGAGGGCTGGCTGGTCACCCGCTTCGAGGAGGGCAGCGCGGTATTCGGCGACCCCCGGTTCACCGCCCGCCGCCAGCGTCACGACACACTGCCCGGTGAAGTCGGCGAGGCCGGGCAGGACGCGCCGTTCGACCCGGTGTTCGTGATGATGGACGAGCCGGACCACAGCCTCTACCGGCGGCTGCTGGCAGGCCGTTTCACACCGAAGAGTATCCAGAACAGGCTGCAGCCCTATATCGATCAGATCGTCGACGACCATCTGAACGCGATCGCCGCGGGCCCTCCGACATTCGACTTCGTGCAGGCGATGTCGCTGCCCATCCCCTGTCTGGTGATTTGCGAGCTGCTCGGCGTTCCCTACGCCGACCGCGACGGATTCCATCATGCCACCGAGGTCATGACGGATGTGGGCAACCCCCGCGAGGTGCGCGACAAAGGCGCGCACTGGCTGATCGCGTACATCACCGAGCTGATCGCGGACAAGAAGCGCACCAACGCAACCGGCGACCTGCTCGCCGAACTCATAGCGGCACAACGCGCGGACGCTTCTTTCGTGACCGACGATCAGCTCATCGGGATGGGCGTACTCCTGCTTTTCGCCGGTCACGACACCACCGCCGGCATGCTGGGCCTGTCCACCTACACATTGCTGACCCACCCCGACCAACGGCGCTATCTGATCGAGCACGCGGATGAACCGATGAAGGTCGGCTCGATGGTCGAGGAGCTGATGCGCTACCTGACCATCGTCCAGTTCGGGCTGGGGCGCGTCGCTCTGGAAGATGTCGAGCTCGGCGATGTCGTGATCGGTCAGGGCGATCTGGTGGTGGTGGCGATGAACGCCGCCAACCGCGACCCCCGCGTCTTCACCGATCCCGACGTCCCCGACTTCGAACGGAAGATGACCCGCCACTTGGCCTTCGGGTACGGGGTCCATCAATGCCTCGGCCAGAACGTGGCCCGCGCCGAACTGAAAACCGTGCTGCCCAAGCTCTTTCAACGCTTTCCCGACCTGCGCCTGGCCGTACCGGCGGACGAGGTCCCCATGGACGTCACCGGAACCAACTACGGCGTGAAGGAACTTCTGGTCACGCGGTGACGACAGCGGCGTCACTCGGCACGAACGGGGATTGCCGCGGTCAGGGTGGTGCCGTGGCCGATGTGGCTGGTGATGTGCAGGTGGCCGCCGAGGGCTTCGATCCGGTCGGTCAGGCCGGTCAGCCCGGACCCCTTGCCGGGGTCGGCTCCGCCCACTCCATCGTCATGAATCCGCAGACAAAGACCGCCGTCGTTCATCGTCGCACACAAGGTCACCTCGGATGCCTGCGCGTGTTTGACCGCGTTCGTCAGCGCTTCCGCCGCAACGTAATACGCGGCGACTTCGGTGGATTCCGGCATGGACCGGTCGATGTCGACGGCGAGATCGACCGGGACCGCGGAGCGACGGGCGAGCGCCTTGAGCGCCGGGCCGAGTCCGCCGTCGGAGAGAATGGCCGGGTGGATCCCGCGGGAGATCGCGCGCAAGTCCTCCGACACGTCGACCAACCCCCGAACGATCTGGGAGAGTTCGGTTTTCAGGGTGTCCAACTCGGAAGGTACTGCGGTGCGGGCGGTCTGCAAAGCGAGTCCCAGGGAGACGAGGCGTTGTTGCGCGCCGTCGTGCAGATCACGTTCGAATCGGCGCCGAGCCTGGTCCGCGGCGACGACGATGCGGGCGCGGGAGGCGGTGAGCTCGGCGTGCGCCTCGGTATTCGCGATTGCGGTCGCGACGAGGTCGGCGAACTCGGCCAGCCGCTGCTCGGTGTCGGGCGGTAACGGCTCTCGACCTGTGGTTCCGGCGACGATAGCGCCCCATACGTGGCCGTCGACGACGATCGGAGCACCGACACCGGCATGCAGGCCATAGAAACGGATCAGCGCGGCGGCCGAGCCGGCGGCTCGGTCATGGCTGTTCATCCGGGCGGTGGTGCCGCTGTGCAACACCATCGCCGCCACATTGTCGCCCTCAAGGGTGAATCGCATACCCACCGGCATTCTCGGCAATTCAGGCTCGTCGCGGGCAGCGACGAGAACGGCCGAGCCGTCGGGCTGGAAACGCAGCAGGGTTGCGTTGAACACCCCGAGACAGCGGGCCGATTCCCGCGCCACCGCCGAGAACACCTCCGACGATGTCGCACCGCGCGCGACGAGGGTGGCCACCCGGCGCAACGCGGCTTGCTGCCGGGCCACGCGATCGGCTTCCCGGCGTCGTCGATCAGCCTCGGCCGCGTGCGAACGGGCCAGTGCGGCAAGGGTATTGGCCGATACCGCGACGATCAGAAACACCGCGACCGTGATGGCGTTCTGCGGGGCGACCGGGCCGGATTCGGTGGGCCAGTGCCGAAAATAGTCGAAGCCGATGGCGCTGACGACCGATGTGATCACCGCCGGCCCGAGTCCCCACACCGTGGAGATCATCAGGACCCCGAGCAGATACAGCACTCCGAACGAGTTGCCGGGAGCGATCCGCTCGAGCCCCAGCACCACCACCGTCTCCGCAGCGATGACCAACGCTGCGACGGTGAGGCCGAGCGACAGCGACGGCGGCGCCGGGCGCATGGACAGTGAGAGCCGGCGGAAACGCCAGCCGCGTCCGTGTGACGGTTTCGGGATCATGATGTGGCGCTCACATCGATCATCGACGGGTATGGATGAATCCTCGGTTCCGACATCCATCGTAGCCGTCCACGTCATATCGTCATCCAGAGCAGGCCCTCCTACGACCTCGTCGCAGTGACGTCCGCGGCGATGTCGCCGCCGCCGTGACCATCGTCGATGGTGGCGTGCCACCGTAGCGGCAAATCCCGAGTCGGGTAGAGGTCCACTCCGTATCGGCGGGTTTTTCCGGGTAGCCGTAATGCGCGCTGGGAGCGGCGGGGGCAGACTGCGATCATGATCGCAAGGGCCGACTCGCTGTGTTGCGTGATCGTCGACGACAGCCCCTTTTTCCTGGCTGCTGCCCGAAACCTGTTGCAGCAGCAGGGAATCAGCATTGTCGGCGTGGCAGCCACTGTCAGCGAGGCGCTGCGGCGCGTCGAGGGACTCCGGCCCGATCTGGCCCTGGTCGATATCGATCTCGGCGGAGAGAGCGGCTTCGAGCTGGCCGAGCGGCTGGCTGGGACATCGGTGCCGGTTGTGCTGATATCCACTCATGCGCAGCAGGATTTCGCCGACCTGATCGCGGAGAGTCCGGCGGTGGGTTTCCTGGCCAAATCGGACTTGTCGTCGGTGGCGATCCTCGCGCTGCTCGATGGACGCGACGGGGATCGGATCAGCGCGATTCGAGGAACGTGATCACCGCGAGCACTCGGCGGTGATCGTCAGCTTCCTCCGCCAGATCCAGTTTGGTCAGAATGCTGCGCACGTGCTTTTCGACCGTGCCCTCGGTGACCCACAGCTGCCGGGCGATACCGGCATTCGAACGTCCCTCGGCCATCAACGCCAGGACCTCGCGCTCGCGCGCGCTGAGCATCGCGAGCGGATCGTTGCGCCGTCGGGCCGACACCAATTCCGTCACCACCATAGGGTCGACGACCGAGGCTCCTTTGGCGATTCGCCCGAGGGTGCCGATGAAGTCCTCGACATCGGTGATCCGGCTCTTCAGCAGATAGCCGATTCCGTGCCCGCTGGCCAGTAACTCCATCGCGTGTTCGACATCGGAGTGCGCCGACAGGACGAGGATGCCGATGTCGGGGAATTCCGCACGGATGACACGGGCCGCGTCCAGCCCCTCGGTGGTGTGCGAGGGCGGCATGCGAATGTCGACCACCACCACATCGGGCGGCTCCTGCCGAACCATCGCCAGCAGCTGCGCGGCGTCGCCGGCCTGCCCCACGACCTCGAACCCCGACCTGGCCAGCAGGCTCGCCACACCCTCGCGCAGCAAGACGTCGTCCTCGGCGAGAAGCACCCGCAGCGGGGTTGTCACCTGGGCTCGACCTCCTCGGATGCTCGGGACGCGACCGATCGGATTCGAGCATAGTCCGGGCGTATTGCAGCTGGCAGGTAGACCGGAAGTGGGGTTGGCGGGCACCGCGTATGGGCGTCAGCGCCGACGACATCGGCATCCGGGCGAGCAATTCTGAGAGGTGTCCACCAGACAGATTCGAGGAGTCGTGACATGGTCACTTCCACAGAGTTCCGTTCAGCCGAGACGAACACTGCCGACACAGAGATCGCGATAACCTCAGCCCGCGGGCTCGGGTCGAAATATGCGGTGGAGTTGATCGGCACCTTCTTTCTCGTATTCACGGTGGGGGCGGCCATCCGCAGCGGAAACCAGCTCGCCCCGTTGGCCATCGGCGCGGTTCTGATGGTGATGATCTATGCCGGGGGACACCTCTCCGGCGGGCACTACAACCCGGCGGTGACCCTGGCGGTGCTGGTGCGGCGCCGGATCGAGTTTCGCGACGCCGTGCGGTATTGGGTCGCACAACTGGTCGCCGGACTGCTCGCGGCACTGGTGGTGCGTTACGTGGTAGATCCGGCACGAACCGCGACCACGTCGACCCTGACACTGACCGGTCACACGCTGGGGGCCGCGTTCGCGGTGGAACTGTTGTTCACCTTCGCGCTGTGCTACGTGATGCTCAACGTCGCCACCAGCAAGAGTCACCCTGACAACTCCTTCTACGGCCTCGCGATCGGATTCACCGTCGTCGCAGGCGCATTCGCGGTCGGCGCGATCTCCGGAGGCGCATTCAACCCGGCGGTCACCCTCGGTGCGGCGGTGATGGGTGTCTTCGCCTGGCCGACGCTCTGGGTGTATTTCGTGGCGCAACTCCTCGCCGCCGCGGGGGCGGGCGCGGTATTCCTCGCGCTCAACCCCGACGACGAATGACCTCAACCGATAGGAAGGCACGACAATGACGAAACCCATGCGCATCGCGGGGATCGCGGTCCCCGACAGCCGAGTGGTGGCCGAGGCCACCGACCTCGTCCGCGGTATTGCTCCGGCACTGCTGTTCCATCACTCTCGCCGCGTCTACCTGTTCGGGATGCTGCAGGGGCAACTGCGCGGGCTCGAGCCTGATCCTGAGCTGCTGTATGTCGGTGCTATGTTCCACGACCTGGGGCTGACCGATGCCTATCGCACCGAGGATCGGCGCTTCGAGGTCGACGGCGCGGACGAGGCTCGCCGATTCCTCCTCGAGCACGGCATCGAACCCGAAGCGGCACAACGGGTCTGGACTGCCATCGCTCTGCACACCACGCCCGGAATCCCCGAGCACATGGAACCCGAGATCGCACTGGTGACCGCCGGTGTCGAAACCGACGTTCTCGGCATCGGATACCACGACCTGGCACCCGCCGACATCGAAGCCGTCACCGACGCTCACCCACGGCCCGATTTCAAACGACAGATTCTCGCCGCGTTCACCAAGGGCTTCGCCGATCGTCCCGACACCACGTTCGGCACCGTCAATGCCGACGTTCTCGCCCACTTCGTCCCCGGCTTCGTCCGAACGGACTTCGTGGACGTCATCGAATCCAATCCCTGGCCCGAATAAATCGCCCCCCTACCTATCAGGAGCAACGATCATGACTCAGACCGAAACACGCCTCGGCTTCCGAGCATCGGCACAACTGGCCGGCCACCTGCAGCGGGTCCTCGTCGACCTGACCGCCCTGCACCTGAACGGCAAACAGGCACACTGGAATGTCGTGGGTCACAACTTCCGCGACCTCCACCTGCAGCTCGACGAGATCGTCGATGCCGCCCGCGACGCGAGCGACACCATCGCCGAACGTATGCGAGCCCTCGACGCCGTGCCCGACGGTCGGCCGCGAACAGTGTCGGCCGCCACCGGATTGCCGGTACTCCCGCCCGGCGAACAAGACACCTCCAGTGTCGTAGACCTGGTCACCACCCAGATCCGCACCACTGTCGCGACGATGCGCGAGGTGCACGACGAGGTGGACGCCGAGGACCCGTCCACTGCCGATCTTCTGCACGCCAGGATCGATCAACTCGAGAAGCTGGCATGGCTGCTCAGCTCCGAGAACCGCGGCAGATAGGCGTCATCGGTGAGCCGGACTACACAGCGTAGCCCGGCTCACCGCGGCAAACGGGTCGATGCCGACACTCGACTCTTAGAGCACATAGTGATAATAGTTAGATATGTACTCGGGTATGACCGACCTCTCCGAACTGAACTCCCGGACCCCCGTTCTCGTCGGGGTCGGACAGTCCTCCGAACGTATCGACGATCCCGGATACCGCGGGTTGTCCGCCGTCGAACTCGCGGCCGAGGCCGCCGCCGAGGCGCTGGCCGACACGGGTGCCGACACTGTCGCACTGGGCGCCGCGATCGAAACCGTCGCCGCTGTCCGGCAATTCGAGATCTCCACCCCCGGGGCTCGAGCACCACTGGGCAAGTCCGACAATTATCCGCGCTCGGTAGCGCGCCGAATCGGAGCCGACCCGCGTAAGGCCATACTCGAAGTCAGTGGCGGACAGTCCCCGCAACATCTGGTCACGGAAATGGCCGCGACAATCGCCCGTGGTGACCTCGAGGTAGCACTGGTCTGCGGTTCGGAGGCAATTTCGACTACCCGCCACCTCGCCAAGTCCGCCGACAAACCGGATTTCAGCGAAACCGTCGGAGGCGAGCTGGAAGATCGCGGTTACGGTCTCGAGGGCCTGTCCTCCCGGCACCTGGCCATGCACGGCCTCACCAACGCACCGAGCCAATACGCGCTGTTCGAGAATGCGCGACGAGCACGACTGAAGCAGTCGCGAGCGGACTACGCGCTGTCCATGGGCCGCCTGTTCGCGCCCTTCTCCGCGGTGGCCGCGGCCAATCCGCACGCCGCCGCACCCGTGCAGCGGGACGCACACGAGCTGGCTACACCGACCGAGCGCAACCGATTCATATCCGAGCCCTATCCGCGGTTTCTCGTCGCTCGTGACCAGGTCAACCAGGGTGCGGCCGTACTTCTCATGTCCGTTGCGGCCGCCCGGCGTCTCGGCGTTCCCGAAGAGCGCTGGGTGTTCCTGCACGGCCATGCCGATTTGCGCGAGCCCGCACTGATGGACCGCGAGGACCTCTCGTGCGCGCCGGCGTCGGTCATGGCGGTCCGGCACGCGCTGGAAGTCGCGGGGATCGAGCTGGACGAGATCGCGACATTCGATCTGTACAGCTGCTTCCCCATCGCGGTATCCAACATCTGCGACGGCCTGGATCTGGCGCCGGACGATCCGCGCGGACTGACCCTCACCGGGGGCTTGCCCTTCTTCGGCGGCGCGGGCAACAACTACTCCATGCACGCCATCGCCGAAACCGTGAACCGGTTACGTGCCCGACCGGGCACCTTCGGTCTGGTGGGCGCCAACGGCGGCACTCTGAGCAAGTATTCGGTCGGCATCTACTCGACCGCTCCCGCCCCGTGGCGTGCCGACCGTAGCGCGGAACTGCAGGCCGATATCGATGCGTGGCCTACCCCTGAGCAGGCGGCGGCCGCCGACGGCTGGGCGACCATCGAGACCTACACCGTGAAGCACGGCCACAACGGTGAACGCACCGGTGTGGTGATCGGGCGCCTCGAGGCCGATGCCCGCCGCTTCGTCGCCATGACCCAGCAAGGCGACGAGGAGATTCTCGGTCGGCTCGGTACCGGCGAACCGATCGGCACCCGCGTCTACGTCCGCTCGTTCGGTTTCGGAAACCGGGTGACCACGGACCAGGCCCGGATGGACGAACTGTTCCCACCTCGGCCGAAGGTGTTGCGCGAGAACTACGAACACGTGTCGGTCCGCCGCGACGGTCATCTGCTCGAGATCACCATCAACCGGCCCGAGGTGCGCAACAGCCTGCACCCGCCGGCCAACGAGGAACTCGACGAGATCTTCGACGCCTACTTCGCCGATCCGGACCTCTGGGTAGCCATCCTGACCGGCGCCGGGGACAAGGCATTCTCGGCCGGAAACGACCTCGTCTACTCCGCGTCCGGGAAATCCGTATGGGTGCCCAAGAACGGGTTCGCCGGGCTGACCAGCCGCCGGGATATGACGAAACCAGTCATCGCCGCGGTCAACGGTTTCGCCATGGGCGGCGGGTGCGAAATAGCACTCGCCTGCCATCTCATCGTCGCCGACGAGACCGCGACGTTCGCGCTGTCCGAAGTGAAAGTCGGCCTCGCTGCCGGGGCGGGCGGCCTGGTACGACTGCCGCGCGCGATACCGGCGAAGCTCGCCAACGAGATGATCCTCACCGGCAAACGCATCACCGCCGCCCAAGCCCACTCCTACGGTTTGGTCAACCGTGTGGTGGCCCCCGGTACCGCGATGGCGGGAGCCCGCGCGTTGGCAGCCGAGATTCTCGACGGCAGCCCCACTTCCGTGCGCGCCTCACTGCAGATCATGAGCGAGACCGCCGGCATCGCCGATACCCTCGACGCCGTCACCCACCTCTCGCCGGCGCTCGACGCACTCCTGCTCAGCGAAGACAGCGTCGAAGGAATGACCGCCTTCGCGCAGAAGCGACGGCCCGTATGGCGCAATCGGTGAGCATCGACTTCACCCGCCTGAAGTACTTCGTGGCGGTCGCCGAAGAACTGCACTTCAAACGCGCGGCCGACCGTTTGCACATCACGCCGCCACCGCTGAGCAAGCAGATCAAACTGCTGGAGCGCGAGCTCGGCGGCGAGTTGTTCGCGCGCAGCTACCACGACGTGAGGCTGACACCACTCGGCGCGGCGCTGGTCGAGCCGGCTCACCGCATTCTCGACATGGTGACCGAGCTCCGAGCGACCGCGAGCAAGATCGCCGGGAGCGCCGGGCCGCTGCGCGTCGGTGCGACGGCATTCGCGCCCTCCGATTTCCTGTACGCCTTCGAGGATGCGGTCAACCAATTAACCGCTGCGCCAACGCAATTCAGCATTCCCGGCTCCGCCGCGGAGGTTGCTGCCCACCTGGTCGCCGGCCATCTCGACCTCGGCCTGATCCATTTGCCGTGTCCCGAATCCCGAGTCGACTTCCGCGTGATCTCCCGGTACCGAAGCGGTATCGCGGTACGCAACGACGATCCTCTGGCCGCGCGCGAAGTCATCACGATCGATGATCTGCGCGATCGCGAGGTAGCCGTGGACATCGCACGAGCCAATCCCCTGGCTATGGCGACGCTGACCCGCCGCCTCAACTCCAGCGGTGTCGCGCGAGTCGTGGAAGCCGCCGGCAGCCGCGCGAGTGAGGTCGAACTCGCGGCCCAGGTACGGAGCAGGCGACTGGTCCTGCTGATCGCCTACGCTCCCGATTCCATCCTCGGCCGGGTCTTCTCGCCACCACAGTTCAAGTTGATCCCCATCGACGACCAGCGGTGGAAACCGGGACAACTCGCGCTCGCGTGGTCACGCGACCGCCCGGAGCAGCATCCCGCACTCCGGGCGGCCATCGACGAACTGACGGAGACCTTCGACGCGGCGTGACACTTACCAGCCGGTACGGCCTAGGGGGGCGGAGACCGGCTGGGCCGTCGGCCGGCGGCCGCCCCCAACGATCAGGAGGTTCGGGGCACCGCGATCTCGAGCACACCCTGCCGCAGCAGATCGTCGATCCGGTCCTCGTCGAGGCCGAGCAGATCCTCAGCGATCCGGCGGGTCTGCTCCCCGAGCAACGGCGCCGGTCCATACGGCGGCTCAGCCACAGGGTCGGCGTGAATCTGCACGTTCTCCAGCACATACGGCTCACGCCCGCGGGGATGACGTTCTTCGCGGAACGCGCCCCGCTGCTTGCAGTAGGCCCAATCGGGCAGATCGGCGCCGCGCAGCATCGCACCGGCGGGAACGCCCGCCTCCTGCAGCAACTTCATCGCATCCGAAGGTGCGTGCTCGCGTGTCCATTTCGCGAGCGCGGTGTCGATGCGGTCCCGCTGCGCGTGGCGACCGGCAGCGGTGGACAGCGCCTCGTCGTCCAGCAGGTCGGTGCGCCCGATCGCCGAGCACAGTGCGGCCCAATCCGTATCGTCGCGGACCGTGACGGCGAGCCACTCGTCGTCGCCGGCAGCCGGGAACAGCCCCCACGGCGCATCCCGCTCGAGAACATCCGCCTGCGGTAGCCCGCCTTCGAGCAGGTGACCGGCCGCGATCACGGGGGCGAAGTGACCGAGCATCACCTCGGACTGGGCGACACTGACCGACCCGCCGAGCCGGGTGCGTTCCCGGCGGATCAGCAGAGCCAACGCGCCCAGCGCACCGATACGAGCGCAGACATGGTCGGGATATACCGTGATCGCGTCACTGAAGGAACCCGGATCATCCGGATAGACCCACCGAGCGGTGCAGCCGGTGGCCGCGCGCACCAACGGGCCGTAGCCCAGGCGGCGCGACCACGGGCCGGTGGGCCCGAACGCGGAACTGTCGACGACCACGATTCCGGGATTCACGTCTTCGAGTGAGCCGTAATCCAGTCCGAGCGAATTCATTACGCCCGGTTTGAAATTCGTCAATACGATATCGGCGGAGCGAACCAGTTGCCGGACCAGTTTCTGGCCGGCGGGGTTGCGCAGATCGATTCCGATGCTGCGCTTGTTGCGGTGCCCGGCCGCGAAACCCGGCGTCATCCCGGCTGGGCCCTGGGCGCCTCGCGCACCGTCGATGAAGGCGGAATTCTCGATCTTGATGACATCGGCACCGAGATCGCCGAACAGCCGGCCGGTGTCACCACCCACCACGATCACGCCGAAATCGAGGACTCGGATATCGTCGAGCGGCAACCCCGGACGAGTGCGGGGGCGGGCGGCCAGGATGTCGCCTCGCGGTCGTTGTTCTGCTGTGGTCTCCGGTGGGGTGTCTACCCAGGCCCGCGCACCGTCGATTTCCATGGCCCCCGCCGGCACCGGCACGATCACACCGGGCGCCAGTTCGACCTCACGCAGGAAGCCCCGTGACCTGATCTGCTCGGTGGCCAGTGCCTCGTCCGGCGTCAGCACGCTCGCCGTGGGGACCCCGTATTCCTGTCCCTGCTGCTCGAGTTCCGTCCGCGTCTTGTCTGCGAAGTGCCGCCCGATGGCAGGCAACAGGTCCGGTGATTTGAATCGGACCAGGAGCTTGTCGTACTTCGGGTCCGCGAATTCCTGCGGGCGTCCCATCCACTCGAACATGCCACGCCACTGCCGCTGGGCCAGTACGCAGATCCGTACGAACCCGTCCTTGCACGCGATGATGGGGTACTTGTACCGCTCGTCCGCACGACCCCGCGGAAGCGAACTCAGCGGTACTCCGGCCGACGCGCTCCCAGTCATGCCGTAGGCGGGATCGAGTGCTTGCATCGCACCGTCGAGTACGGAGAAATCGATCCGGCACCCCGATCCGGTGCGCAGCCGGTCGACATACATGCTCAGCGCCTCGAACGCCGCCTGGGCGGCTGCGACGTCATAGGGCAGCTCCCCTGGCGGCATCAGCGGGGCCCGGCCAGGGAGGCCGGAGCGGGACAACTCACTGGTGAGGGCATGGATGACCGGTGTGGTGGCCTGCCATCGGCTGAAGTCGTTGTCACGGCCGAAGTCACTGATGGACAGCACCACGAGCGACGGATGAGTTGTGGTGATCTCCGGTATCGCGAGTGTGGCTTCGGCGGAACTACCCGGCGCCGTGTTCTCGATCAGGATGTCCGATGCGGCAAGCACCTTCTCCCATTCCGAGCGCCCGGCATCGGTGGCCGGATCGATCGTGACCGCGCCGGCTCCACGCGCGGCAATCGCACTGCCGAGCGCGATCCCGCCGACCACTGGACCGAAGCCGGAGTCGTCGGTGACGCCGGCGAGCCGAACCCTGACGACCGTTGCGCCCAGATCGATGAGGAGGCGGCCGACGCCCTGCATGGGCCCGGACACGAGGTCCACGACTCGGACTCCGAGCAGCGGCGGATCGTAGCTGGGGGTGATGTCGCTCAAGGCCAACTCCCATGTCGGTTCGTACGAGATGTTTTGCCCGAGAGCCTGTTCGGCGATGGCGTCCGATGCGGCAACCACGGGCTGTACTACCGATGCTGGTGCCGGAGAACCGAGTTGTACATCACAGATAAGGACACCGGCACATGTCCCGTCGGCTCATCTGTCCGTGAGCGGGCCGGTCGTTTACGGCTCGCTCGGATGGTGAGAGCGTCGAGGACGAGCAGCACGACGAAGTGACGAATTCGAGAGGGCAGCATGACGAAAGCCGAAGGGCCACCGACAACACCACACACCCTTGCCGAGGAGGTCCGTTCCTGGCTGGCGGACAATTGGCACGGTACCGACGACAGCGCCTGGCGCGCCCGCGTCGTCGAGTCGGGGTGGGCGGCGCCGACCTGGCCCAGCGATTCGTTCGGCCGCGGGCTGTCCCGGCCGGACGCGAAGACGGTACGCGACGAATTCCGCGCCGCCGGCGCACGCGGGGCCGCCGTCGAGCACCGGGGTTTCACCGCACTCGCGGGAAACACGATCGTCGAGTTCGGCTCGGCGCAGATGAAGCGCGACATTCTGCCGAAACTCCTGTCCGGGGAATGGAGCCGCGGTTGCCTGCTGTACAGCGAGCCGAGCAACGGGTCGGACCTGGCCGGGCTACAGACCCGCGCCGACCAGCACGACGATGTGTTCATCGTCAACGGTCAGAAGATCTGGACAACCGGCGGCCATGAGGCCGATTGCGCGCTGCTGCTCGCCCGCACCGACTGGGACCGGCCCAAGCACGCCGGCATCAGCTTCTTCATCATTCCCATGGACCTGCCCGGGATCGAGGTTCGCCCGATCAAGCAGATGACCGGCGAATCGGATTTCAACGAAGTCTTCCTCACCGACGTCCGTGTCCCGGCAAGCGCGCTCATCGGCGAACTGAACGACGGCTGGCGAGTGCTGCAGACAGCACTCAAGGAAGAGCGCCGCACGATGGGCTTCGAGATCGGAGCGCCCACACGCGATGACAATGCTCGACCCGCGATCTTCACCGCATCCGATGACCTGGTCGCCGCGGCTCGGGCGGCCGGCAAACTCGGCGACGAGGCCGTCCGGCAGGAGATCATGCGCATCCACTCCTGGCGGCTGGTGAACGACTGGAACGCCGTTCGGGCGAAAAAACAGATCGAAGCGGGCGGAGGTTCCTCGTTGGCCTCACTGGGCAAGCTCGCGAAATCACGGATTCTGCACTCCGCCTGGGGCCTTCGCTTCCGGTTGCTGGGTGCGCGCGGACTTCTCTACGACGAGAGCGACAAACAAGCCTACGAGGTCGACCATCAAATGATGTGGTCGTTCATCAATTCGATCGGCGGCGGCACCGACCAGATTCAACGCAACATCATCGGCGAGCGCATCCTCGGGCTGCCGAAGGGCCACGAGCCCGACCGGGGCGTGCCGTTCCGGGACGTACGCAAGGGCGGCACCGCCGTGCAGGACGGGAACTAGGAGAATGACGTTGTTCGCAACATTCACCGACGAGCAGAACCAGTTACGCGCGCTCGTTCGCGAATACGTGCGGGAAAAGTCGCCCGAGACGGAGGTGCGCCGGCTCATGGCCACCGACGAGGGGTACGACCCCGTGATATGGACCCAGATGGCACGCGATCTCGGACTGCAGGGTCTCGCGATTCCGGAGCAGTACGGCGGTCAGGGCGCCGGCTGGATCGAACTGGGCATCGTGCTGGAGGAGACCGGACGCGCACTGCTGTGCGCCCCCTTCTTCTCGACGGTGGTGCTGGCCGCCACCACCCTGCTCGAGTCGGGCGACGAAGAAGCCAAGGAGCAGTACCTTCCCGCGATCGCCGACGGGTCGCTGATCGCCACGGTTGCTCTGATCGTGGATCACGGATGCTGGAACCCCGACGACGTCACGGTGCGCGCGACACACGACCCCGACGGCTGGACCTTGAACGGTACCCAGCCCTACGTCCTCGACGGTGCGCACGCCCAGCTGATCATCGTGCCCGCCCGCACCGCAACCGGCATTTCACTGTTCGCGATCGATACCACCGGCAGTGCGATCGTCCGCACGCCGTCCATCACCCTGGACCAGACCCGCAAGCTCGCGGTGGTGGAGCTGGACTCGACCCCGGCACGCCTGATCGGCGCCGAAGGCGGCGGCCGGCAGGTGCTGGAACGGGTGCTGGATTTCGCCGCCGTCGCACTGGCCGCCGAGCAGGTCGGCGGCGCCGAGGCCGCGTTGGACATGTCGACCGCCTACCTCAAGACACGCGTGCAGTTCGGTCAGGTGATCGGCGCCTTCCAAGCCCTCAAGCACATGGCCGCCGACGTCCTGATCGAAGTCGAGTCCGCGAAGTCAGCCGCCTACTACGCGCTGGCCGCGGCAGCTGCGGACAACGAGGAACTGCCCGCGGCGGCGGCGCTGGCCCGAGCCTATTGCAGCGAAGCGTTCGTCACCGCGGCGCACCAGAACATCCAATTCCACGGGGGCATGGGCTTCACCTGGGAAGTGCCCGCCCACCTGTATTTCAAGCGCGCGCGATCATCGGAACTGCTGCTCGGCGACGCCGGCACGCACCGCGCCAGATTGGCCCAGCGGATCGGTATTTAGCAGCCATCGCCTAAGGTCTCGAGCCGTAGCGGCGCGAACCGCCGACTGTGACCGAATCGCGGCGCGGCACAGAGTTTGTCGCGCCGCGAGCACCGAGGGCATCGTTCGGCACATGACCCGCCCAACTCTCGACGATCGACTCTCTCAGCCCATATTTGTCAGAGTAGTCAAAGTCAGCCGAACACATCTATATCCAGCTTACAGTGGGGACTTAACCAGACGAGCCTGTCGAATGCACCGCCGGGAAGCAGCGTTTTTGACTATATTGTCAAACGATGACATGGTAGGCGTATTCGAAAGGAGTCCGAGATGACCGAACTTCCGTCGGCTCGGCCCACGGGCTGGTTCCAGGTCGCTTGGTCTGCGGACCTCGGGGACGGCGAGGTCAAGGCCCTGCACTATTTCGGCACCGAACTCGTGGCATTCCGCGGAAACGATTGCCATGTACGGGTTCTCGACGCCCACTGTCGGCATGTGGGCGCTCATCTGGGCCACGGTGGGTGCGTGGTGGGCGATGATATTCAGTGTCCCTTCCACGGGTGGAGATGGAACGGCGAGGGGCGCAATACGCACATTCCGTACCACGACAAGCCCAACCGGGTCCGGCGCGTGCGGGCGTGGCCGGTCACCGAACGCAACGAGTCGATCTACATCTGGCACGATTCCGAGGGCAGGCCGCCGAGCTGGGAAGTCCCCGACGCATTCCCCGCGCTCGGCGACCACATTGCCCGCGTCGACTATTTTCCACTCACCGAACAGGCTCGGTCGCGCCACGCCGGAGTTCACGTCCACCCTCAGGTGATCGCCGAAAATGCCGTCGACCCTTGGCATTTCAGGTTCGTACACCACACTCCCCACGCACCGGTCGTGCTCCGCGAGACCGTCCAGGGCGCGCGCTGGCAGTCCAAGGTCGGATTCGGACGTCGCTGGAGCGACGGCGTGGACAGGGCCGAAGATACGTCGAATACGATCGAAATTCTGTGGTCGGGCATCGGTCTGAGCTTCAACGGCGAGGTCACCGCCGACGGAATCCGGGTTATCGCAATCTGCCCCACACCGGTCGACGACACCACCACCGACATCTTCGCCACGTACTGGATCGACAAGGACAACGGACGATACGACGAGCGGCTGGCTCAAGCCAAACTGGCCCTGCCCGACGACATCGCGATCTGGGAACACCAGAAGTACATGGACCCTCCGGGCCTGGCCCCCTCCGAAGCCGCGGGCTTCCGGCGCCTGCGCACCTGGGCGACCCGTTTCTACCCCGAAACGGCGCCCGCCGATCCGAACTCCGCCGCCGCGCCGGTGTGAGCGCGCATCCGGAAGCCCGAGGCGCACGATATTTCAACGAGGAAGCATATGACCGCACTGCATCGCACCAGCTCCGACCGGTCCGCGGATATCGCCGCGATCGCGCTGCGCGCCACGCTCGGACCGATGCTCATTGCACACGGCTGGAACAAGATCGCCGGCCCCGGCGGCATCGAGGGCACGACACGCTGGTTCGGCTCCCTCGGCCTGCGACCGGCCGCCGTACACGCCCGGACGGCCGCAGCCGGGGAGATCGCCGCGGGCACGGGACTCGTTCTCGGACTGGCTAATCCGCTGCCGGCGGCGGCGACGGTCGGCCTCATGTCGGTCGCCGCCGCGACCGATCATCGGGGCAAAGGATTCTTCGTATTCAAAGGCGGATGGGAATACGTCGGCGTGGTTGCCGGGACGGCGGTCGCGCTTGCCGGCTTGGGTCACGGCAGGTTCTCCATCGACGGGCTCCGCGGACGCCGGCGTAGCGGGCTGCGGTCCGCCGTGGCAGCTGCGGCGCTGGGCTCCGCGGCGGCCGGAGCGCTGCTGACGCTGTGCTACCGACCCGCACCGCCGGACAACGCAGCAGCTGACGTCGCCGCGGCAGATTCCTGAGCCGAACCAGGTCGCCTCCGGACCACTTCTCGACACTGCCCAATTTTTAGTAAGATAATTGCGTTCATCTTGCTGATAAACGCGGAGGGTTGAGTTAGTCTGTGCCGGTGTTCAAGGCCAAACTCGGTGTCCGAGGCCAAATTCTGTCGATCGCATTGGTGCCGAGCTTGGCGCTGTTACTCGTCGGGATGTGGGTGGCCGCCTCGCTTCTGATACAGGGTCGCCACGCCGAAAACTGGGCAGCAGAGATCGACCGGAATACCGCGCCCGGTATGGAGTTCGCCGTCCAAGCGCAGGACGAACGACGACTGACACTGCTCGAGATCGGCGGCGACACGCAGCACGCCGGCGAGCTCACGGCCCAGCGAGCGCGCGTGGACGGCGCGATCCAGACGATCATCGCCGCCGGTCAGCGCATCAGCAGCATGGACGGCAGCTTCGACGGCGCCCTGGACGCGGCCCGATCGCTCACCTCCCAGCTACCGACTGTTCGCCAGCGCGCCGATGCCGGAACATTGTCCGCCGACGAGGCGTACTCCTATTTCAACCGTCTCACCCAGGTGGCGGCGGGTGGAATGGAACTGCTGACCAGAGCGGCACCGACTTCGGAGACAGCGGCCGAGGAATCCAACGCGGCCAGGCTCTTTCACGCCGCCGAGGCGATGTCGAAAGGCAATGCGCTCGCCGCGGCCGCAGTCATCGGCAATGGCCTGTCGGCCGAACAGCTCCTCGAATACAGCCGCCAGATCGGCTTCTACCGAAGCGAGATCGCCAATCTCGAACCGCAGCTCAACCCCGGGGCGCAAGCAACCTTACGGACTCTGACCAAGAGCGATCCGTGGCGACGGCTCGCGACGATGGAGGACGCCCTCATACAACGCGGCGTCTCCCAGCAATCGCCGTCGGCAACCAGCGCCAAGGCCCATGACACGAGCGAGCCCGCTCCGCTTCCCCTGAGCGTGGCCGACTGGCAAGATGCGGCCGCGCAGGTCGGCAATACGCTGATCGACCTGTGGCAGAACCAGAACCACTACGCCCTGCGGTCGGCGACCGATCACGGCAAAGTCACCGCCCGCAATTCGCTGCTGGGCGGCGGGGCGGTACTGGTGATCTCCGTGGTCGCCTTCCTGATCGCGGCCGGGCTGGCGACCCGCACCATCCGGCGCCTGCGCCGGCTACGCCAGGAAACGCTCGCGCTCGCCGACGACCAACTCCCCCGGATCACCGAACAGCTCCATACGGGCCGCACGGTCGACCTCGACACCGACATCTTGCGGCTCGATTTCGGCACCGACGAGGTGGGTCAGGTCGCCGAGGCGTTCAACCGCGCGCAGATGGCGGCGGTCACCGCGGCAGTCTCGGAGGCCAGAACCCGGACGGCGGTCAACGCGCTGTTCCTCAATATCGCCTATCGCAGCCAGCTGGTGATCCACCGCCAGCTGGAAGTGCTCGACCAAGCCGAACGCGAGCTCGAAGATCCCGTCCAGTTGGAGCTGCTGTTCAAACTCGACCACCTGGCCACCCGGGAGCGGCGTAACGCGGAGAATCTCATCATTCTGGGCGGGGGTCAGCCCGGCCGCCAGTGGCGCAACCCGGTCCCGTTACTCGACCTGGTACGCAGCGCGGTCGCCGAAACCGAGGACTACGCCCGCGTGCAGGTCGGCCGTGTCCCCGACGGATCGGTGGCCGGCACCGCCGTCGCCGACCTCGTCCACCTGCTGGCTGAGCTGATGGACAATGCGACGTCCTTCTCCCCGCCCGGATCCACAGTCGAGGTCACCGGCAATGTCGTGGGTAAGGGCATCCTGGTCGAGGTCTCCGACCAAGGTCTGGGCATGGCGGCCGACGACCTCCAGCGGACTAACGAAACCCTCTCCAACCCACCGGATTTCAGTGTGACGAGCCTGTCGGATGATTCTCGGCTCGGACTGTTCGTGGTCGCACTGCTGGCGGCCAGGCACAACATCTCGGTGCGCCTGGCCGAATCGCACTACGGCGGCATTCGAGCCATCGTGGTCATCCCGTCCCAGCTGATCGCCACCGAGGCGGCGCACAACGATCATCGGCCGACCGGCCCGGTCGCGCCGCCCATCGCAGCCGGGCATGGTGATACCTGGGCCGCCGTTCCTGCGGGACCGGCCGCGACCGCCCGGGCCGATCTCGCACCGTCCCCTCAGGTACCAGCGCGCCGCCCGGCGTCCCCGGATCAATACACCGCCGCGGCCTACCCGGCGCCGGATCCCGGTCCCGGACCGAGCCCGGTGTCGCCGTCGTTCCACGATCCGTCCCCCGCCCGTCCGCACGGCGCCGACAAGCCGCCGCTGCCGCGCCGACGCCGCCAGCAGAGCCTGGCGCCGGAATTGGCCCAGGCACCGGCCCCGTCCACCTCGCGCGCCGCCGACCCGCCGCCGCGCCCGCGGTCCGCCGATCAAGCACGAAATCTGATGTCGGCCATCGAGAACGGCACGCGCCAAGGCCGCCGGCGGCGCCCCGACACCGCCCCCTACGAACCCGAAGGCTCCCAATGACGACGCCCACCCGCAACCTCGACTGGCTCCTCGACGACCTCGTCGCGCACATTCCCGGCGTCCGCCACGCCGTGGTGCTGTCCACCGACGGTCTACTGCTCGGCCGCTCCACCGTCATGCCGGTCGAGGACGCCGAGCACTTCGCCGCGATGGCCGCGACACTGCACGGCCTGGCGCGCAGCGCCGGGCACCGCTTCACCGGTGGCACTGTCCGACAAACCGTCATCGAGCTCGACCATGCCGTCATGTTCGCCACGGCGGCGGGGCCCAATGCCTGTCTGGCGTTGCTCACCGACGAGACTGCCAACATGGGCATGGTCGCCTACGAGATCAACCAGACCGTGCACCGGGTGGGCACCTTTCTTTCCGCCGCACCCCGCCGGGGCTTCGGCCGCATGGGCGACCCGAGCTCGTGACCGGTCCGCGCGCCTCGTGGTACGAGGACGAGGCCGGACCCCTCGTACGTTCTTATGCACTAACGCGCGGACGCACCCGCAGTCCACGAGCGGACCTGGACATGATCACCCTCGTCCTGGCGGTCGACACCACGGCCGACCTGCGTCGACGCGAACCCGAATATCGCGACATCATGCGTCTGTGCCAGGCACCACAGTCGGTTGCCGAAGTCTCTGCCGCCCTGTGTCTTCCGCTGATGGTGACGAAGATCCTGCTCAGCGATCTGCTCGCCGACGGCCACCTCATCTGCCGGTCGGTGTCCCCCGTGACCGACACCGGAGTCCACAACCTCGACCTTCTGCGAACGGTATTGGATGGCATCCGCAACCTTTGACCCCGACGAACGGCCCGCCCTGGCCGCCTCGGTGAAGATCCTCGTCGCCGGCGGTTTCGGTGTCGGCAAGACCACCATGGTCGGTGCCGTCAGCGAGATCGTCCCATTGCGCACCGAGGAAGTCGTCACCGAACTCTCGCGCGATATCGACGATCTGTCCGGGGTCGAGTCGAAAACGACCACGACCGTCGCCATGGACTTCGGTCGCATCACCATCTCCCCCGAGTTGGTGCTCTACGTATTCGGCACGCCCGGGCAGGACCGGTTCTGGTTCATGTGGGACGAACTGGCCCTCGGCGCCCTCGGGGCGGTCGTGCTGGCCGATACCCGACGGCTCGACAGCAGTTTCGCCGCCGTCGACTTCTTCGAGCGTCGCGGTTTGCCGTTCGTCGTCGGTGTCAACTGCTTCGACGGCGCACCTCGCTACACGACCGAGGATGTCCGCGATGCCCTCGACCTCGCCGACCATGTGCCTGTCATGCTGTGCGACGCACGCCGTCGCGAGTCCGCCAAGGCCATGCTCATCACGTTGATGGAGTACCTCATCGGCGGGACCGCGCGGGCCACCGGGGCCCCGGCCCCGCACGCCCCTCTGGCATTCGACCGGACCACCGGCACCCTGTGAGGGCCGGCGGTCCCGTGGCTCAGCGCGTGGATTCCCCGGCGATTATTCGCCCCGACTGCCGGTCGTTGCGCTGAGAACCAGGCTCACCAGCTGCGAGCGCGAGGGCACCGGCCGGACCGAATGCAGGTGCCGGTGCCAATACGGGCTGTTGGCTCCCGGCATCGGCAACTCCAACGTCCCGGTGTCCAGCGCGGTCACCCCCGCCTGTCGCAAACCGCGGCGTTCCGCTTCCGCGACCGGCCGGTCGGGTGTGGCAAACACCAACCATTGACCGGGCCGGTACTCGAACACCGGGACGGTCCACCCTTTCGACCGCGCCGCCGACTCGATCGTCCCGCCGATCTCCGAGGGCATGTCCAGCGCACAGACCTGACGGCCCAGTTCGATCATCAGCCGCATGGCACCGGTCCACACCGAGGGGGACCACCGGGTGGTCCAGATTGTCGCCACGTCCACGTGAGTACACCGCCTGTCGGTTTCGGCTCGTCGACGCGCGGCACATGTCGCGGCGGCTCCTGCGCGCACCGCCCGCGAGCCGACAGCCCTGTACGATATAGTACAATAGGTTGACTCAATAAACCGTATAGACTAGTCGCGAACCATATCCGGACGATCCGCAGATAGCCTGCTGACGTACCGAAGTTGTTGCGACACAGGGAATGTGAGGACCTCGCACCATGGCCTTCGTAGTGACGCAGAGATGCTGCAATGATGCGAGCTGCTTGTCGGAGTGCCCGGTCGACTGCATCCGGCCGCGGCCCGAGGACCCGGATTTCGCCACCGCGGAAATGCTCTACATCGACCCGCAGACCTGTATCGACTGTGGCGCATGCGCCGATGCGTGCCCAGTCGACGCGATCTTTTCCGAGGACGAGCTGCCCGAGGGCCTGCAACGTTACACCGACATCAACGCCGGCTACTTCGAGCGGCACCCGCTGGACGCGAAGATGATCCAGCCGGCGCCCCCCGGCCGGGTCGCCAAGGAACTCGGCACCCTGCGCGTGGCGATCGTCGGTGCGGGACCGGCCGCGGCCTATGCCGCCGAGGAGCTGATGCGCCGCGCCGACGCCGAGGTGGAGGTGATCGACCGGTTACCCTCGCCACACGGACTGGTGCGAGCCGGTGTCGCCCCCGACCACGCGGGAACCAAGGCGATCACCACGACGTTCGAGGCCGCGGCCCGCCACGCCAGCTTCCGCTATCTGCTCAATGTCGAAGTCGGCGAACACATTTCGCATGCCGAATTGATGGATCACCACCATGCGGTGATCTACGCGGTGGGAGCATCGGCCGACCGCAGTCTCGGCATCCCCGGCGAATCGCTGCCCGGCAGCCATTCCGCGGGCGAGTTCGTGGCCTGGTACAACGGCCATCCCGACTACGCCGATCGCGTCTTCGACCTGTCGGGTGAGCGCGCTGTCATCGTCGGGAACGGCAATGTGGCACTCGATATCGCGCGCGTGCTCACACTCGACCCCGAGGAGCTCGCCCGCACCGATATCGCCGACCACGCCCTGGCAGCCCTGCGTGACAGTACGATCCGCGAGGTGGTTCTGCTGGGCCGTCGCGGCCCGGTCCAGGCAGCCTACACCTCGCCGGAATTTCTTGCCCTGCAACGGTTGCCAGGCGTCGATGTGATCATCGACGAATCCGAGCTCAAACTCGATTCGGCCAGCCAGGCCGTCCTCGACGATCCCGGCACCGAGCCGTCGACCCTGCTCAAGGTCGAGCTGGCCCGGGAGTACTCGCAGCAGGCACAGCACCCCGGTCACAAACGGATCGTGTTCCGGTACCTGACCTCACCGGTGGAGATCCTCGGGACCGATCGGGTCGACGGGCTTACGATCGTGCGCAACGAGTTGGCCGAATCCGGCGGCGAGCTGACCCCCCGGCCGACCGATTGTACCGAGACGATCGCGACCTCGCTGGTGCTGCGCTCGGTCGGGTATCGCGGGCAGCCCGTACCGGACCTGCCCTTCGACGAGTCTCGGCATATCGTGCCGAACGAACGGGGCCGGGTGGTCACCGCCGAGGGCGACCCCGTGACCGGCGTCTACGTGACCGGCTGGATCAAACGCGGGCCGCGCGGAGTGATCGGCACGAACAAGGCGTGTGCCCAGGAGACGGTGGCCGGTCTGCTGGACGACTTCGCCGCCGGCATGCTGCCCGCACCCCGCCACGACCGCCGGGCCCTGCATGCCCTGCTGGCAGAGCGCCGCCCAGAACTGGTCGACGGCACCGGTTGGCGCGCCATCGACGCCGCGGAACGCGAACTCGGCAAGCAGCAAGGCCGCCCCCGGGTCAAATTCGTCTCGGTGGCCGAGATGCTGGCCGCATCACGCAGGCACTGACCACTCGACGCACTTCGAATAAAATTATTCAACTATTTTTCGCATCCTGACCCGGAAACCACGATCAGTTCAATCATCTATCGGATAGCATCAAATCCCTGGCAGAGGCACGTCCGTGCCGCATCTGTCCATCCGCCCCGGCTGCACGGGGTCGCCAGGATCACGATTGGAGATTGAAGTGCACTGTCCACGGACCCCCGGGCGCATCGCAGCGCCACTGATGATCGCCGCGGCCCTCGCGGTGGCTACCGCGTGTAGCTCGTCGTCGACGTCGGATTCGACCCCCTCGGCCGAGCCGATCGCAGGTTCACCGAACAAAGCCGCCGGCTCGCCGGTCACCATCGGCTTCATCAGCGAGGGAAAATCGCCGGCGATCGACAACACCGACGAGATCAAGGGGGCCCGCGCGGCGGTGGCCTACGCCAACGACTATCTCGGCGGTCTCGGCGGCCATCCGATCACGCTCAAGGTGTGCGAGAGCCTCGGCCAGCCCGCGACCGCGACCGATTGCGCGAATCAGATGGTGGCGGCCGACGTGGCGGCTGTGGTCGAAGGTGTCGAAGGTCAGATCGATGCGACGATAGCGCCTCTGGCCGCGGCCAAAATCCCGTTGGTCACCCACACCGCGAGCACTCAGGCGGCGTTGCAGACGCCAGGGGTGTTCATGCTTTTGAACGGGCTGTCCTACTTCGGGACGCCCGCCGCACAGGCCAAGGCCGACGGCGTGAAGAAGGCCGACCTCGTCGTCATCGGCGTGCCGGCCGCGGAGGGGCCCGCCCGCCAGATCGGCGCGCTGCTCTACGGCAACGCCGGCGTGGGCCTGAACGTGACAGCGGTGCCTCCGGGCACCGCCGATATGACCCCGCAGATCGCCGCCGCCGATGGCGAACATCCCGACCTCTACACCGTCGTCGGCAACGACACCTTCTGCACCAGCGCCCTCAAGGCGATCAAGACCGTCGACCCGAGCGTGAAGACCACCATCATCGACCGCTGCATCACGCCGGGAGGCGCGAGCGCCATCCCCGGCGGGTACCAGGACATCAACGTGGTCACCACCACCGACCTCAGCAAGGACCGGCCCGACGGCAAACTCTTCGCGAGCGTCCTGGGCAAATACGGCGACGGCGCGAAATTCGGCTCCACCGCGGCCTTCGGCTACTCGCCGATGTTGGGCATGGTCGATGCGCTGAATGCCGCCAAGATTTCGGAACCAACCCCTGCGACCGTGACCAGCACTCTGCAATCGGCGCCGGCGACGGAATACCCGCTCTCGGGCGGCGTCATGTTCCAGTGCAACGGTAAGCAGATCGCATTGTCGCCGAATATCTGCAGCACCGACGGCATCATGGCTACCGCCGACAAGGCCGGAACCCTGTCGAACTACCGCCGCGTCGCCGCGGACGCCAAGCTGTATTCGATGCCCGGCCGCTGACCACCTTCGGCGAACACGACTTCGGCCGCCTCCGAATCCGGAGGCGGCCGAACTATTTCCGGTTGCGCTTACGCCGGCGCGGTCCCCATCTCGCCGAGGTAGGCGGCCTCGATCCGGTCGGGATCGTCGATCAACTCCGTGGCCGGTCCTCGCAGCCGGACATCACCGTGCACCAGCACGATCGCCTCGTCGGCAACCTCGAGCGCCAGCCGCACATGTTGCTCCACCAGAATCACCACCGCCGAGGTTTCCTCGGCCACGCGGCGCACCACGGGGAGCAGATTCTCGACGATCACCGGCGCCAATCCCATGCTCATCTCGTCGATCAGCAGTACCGCGGGGTTCTGCGCTAGCGCCCGGGCCACCGCGAGCATCTGCTGCTCGCCTCCGGACAGCGCGCCCGCGGCCACGTTCAGCCGTTTCGCCAAGGCCGGGAATATCTCCAGGCACGCGTCGACGCCGGGTCCACCGCGCCGGTGCGCAAGCTGCAGATTCTGTGCCACCGTCAAGGTGGTGAACAGGTCCCGGCAGTCGGGTACCAGGGCCAGTCCGGCCCGGTTGGCGGCGGCGGGCTTCCCACTGGGCAGCGCGGTGCCGCCGACGCGGACCTCCCCGCCCAGGCGCGGCAGCAGACCGGCCATCGTCTCCATCATCGTGGTCTTGCCGGCGCCGTTCGGGCCGAGGACGGCCAGCACCGTCCCGGCGTCCAGGCGCAGTCCGATATCGCGGACCACGGCGACCGAACCATGCCCGGCGACCAGTCCGCTGCATTCGAATGCCGGTGCGGCAGAAGTAGTTTCAGTCATCAGATCGCCAATCCACTGGTGTGCGCGCTGCCCAGGTAAGCTTGTGCGACGACGCGGTCGGTGCGGATGTCCTCGGCCCCGCCCGAGGCGATGACCTTGCCGAAGTCGAGCACATGGATGCGGTCGCAGAGCCCGAGTACCAATCCCATGTCGTGATCGACCATGACGATGGTGACCCCGCTGTCGCGGACGTCGCGAAGACGATCGCCCAGCCACTGGCTCTCATTGGTGTCCAGCCCGCCGGCCGGTTCGTCGAGCAACAGCACATCCGGCGATCCGACCAGAGCTCGCGCGATCGACACCAGCTGGCGCTGCCCTTGGGACAGCTCACCCGCCAGGCGGGCGCGCACCTCTGAAAGACCGAGCAGATCCAGTACGCGGCTCAGCTTCTGATCGTCACCGCCGCCACGGTGCCGGCCCGCGGTCAATCCGACGCGCACGTTCTCCTGCACATCCAGGTCGTCGTATAGTTCGACGGCCTGGAAGGTCCGGCCCAAACCGGCGCGGATGCGCTGGTGCGGGGGCAGCGCGTCGATATTCTCGGTGCCCAGCAGCACCGCGCCCTTGTGATCGGCAAAGCCGCTGATCGCGTCGATCAGCGTGGTCTTGCCGGCGCCGTTGGGTCCGATGAGCCCCACGATCGCACCGCGGGGAATCGACAGGCAGATGTCGTCGATCGCGACCACGCCGCCGTAATGCACCGACACGTCACGCAATTCCAGAGCCGTGGGCGCGCCGGAATCGTTCGCCATGACCGGCCCGGCCGCCCGCGGTGGCACGGAACCGACTGCGGCCCCGGCCTTCTCGCCCCCTGCGTGGCCCCATCGGCGGGCCACGAGCGTGTGGAAGGGCCCGACGATTCCGTCCGGATTGAGGATCACGGTGAAGATCAGCAGGATGCTGGCCACCACCGGATACCAGCCGTGTGCGGAGAAGACTTCGTCGACGACGATGAACACCAGGCCGTTGGCCGCCAGCACGCCCGCGAGCAGGCCACCGGCGACCGATGTCGTCCCCGCCAAGTACACGGTGCCGAACAGCACGAGGCTGTTCAATGCCGAGAACGCGTCGAAGGTGACGGTCTGCTCCTGATAGGCCAGCATCGCACCGCCGATTCCGGCGATGAACGCCGCTATGGCGAAGGCGATGATCTTGACGCGCACCACGCTGACCCCCGCGGCCGCGGCGGCGCGTTCGTTGGCCCGCACGGCCAGCATCTGCGACCCCAGCGAACTCCTGCGCAGATATGCCACGCCGAGCGCGACCACTACGAGCACGACCAGGCACAGGAACGCGAAACTCAACCGCGGATACCCGTGCCCGGAACCGATTCCCAGATCCCAGCCGAACAACGAGGGCGAGCCGATCGCGACGCCCGACGAACCGACCAGATCCACATTCCGGAACCAGAGTGCTTCCACCGCATAGGCCATGGCCAGTGTCGCCACCGCCACGGTGAGTCCGCGGATGCGCAGCGCCGGCAGGCCGACCAGCACGCCGAGCGCGGTGGCCACGAGCGCGGCGCACAGCGGGGCGAGCGGGAACGGAATATGCCACGAGGTGCTGATCGGGCCGAGGATGAATCCGGCGACACCGGCGATCGTCAACTGCGCCAGCGACACCTGGCCCGCATAGCCGGTGACGACCACGGTCGACAACGCGATGATCGCCATGATCAGACTGATGATCAGGCCGGTGCGGTAGCGGTCGTGCAGAACCACCAGCGCCACCGCGGCGACCACCACCATCAGCATGGTCGTCGGCAGGATGCGCCGGGGTCTCGGCGCTTTGCCAAGACTTCGCAGAATGATCGCCCCCCGCGCCGGGAGCGGCCGCGATCTGATGAGGAGTACGACCAGAATCAATACCAGCGGCACCAACTCGGGAAGCCCACTCGAGGGCAGCGCGGAATGTTTGGAGGCGAGATACTGCGCCTCCGATTGCAGGGCGCCGACCGCCAGTCCGGCGATCACCGCCACCACGACGTATTCGAAGCGGGCGACCACGGCCGCGGCCAGCGCCGGCACGATGAACAGCGTGTAGGCAACGGGCACCAACGGCACGATCGGGGCGATCAGGATGCCGGAGAGCCCGGCCACGGCCGAGCTGAGCATCCAGTTGTAGACCGCGACGCGATCGGGTGAGATACCGCTGACGTAGGCGCCGCGCTCGGTCTCGGCGCAGGCGCGGGTGGCCAGGCCGAACTTCGTGTACTTGAAGATCAGCGACAACACGATCGCGAGGACCAGGATCGCGACCGCGAAATACAGCCGATCCGCCGAGATCCGCAGATCGCCGTTGCGCCAGATGGTCGCCGGGAATATCGGGTCCACATTGATCGGATCGGTGCCGAGTTCGACGGCCACCAGACCGGCGGGCACCAGCGAGACTCCGAGCGCGGCCACCGCGCGGGCGACAGCGGGCGCGGACCGCAGCGGCCGGAAGATCACTACGTACAGCACCGCACCCAGCACCGCGGCGAGCACGATGGACAGCAGCAGTGCCGGCCACATCGCCAGCCCGTCACCGAATGTGATCGATGTCGGCAGACCGGGCACCAGCAGCAAGAATTTGCCCTCGCGCAGGTAGGCGTAGACATAGGCCGTGTAGAGCGCTATCGCGCCGGAGGCGAAGTTCACCACACCCGAGCTGCGATAGGTCAGGACAACGGCCAGGGCCAGGGCCCCGAATACCGCGCCGTTGCCCAGACCGAGCAACAGAAACACCACATGTTGAGTCATTCCAGAACGATCCTCCGGGGCACTGTCGAGCCGGCGCGGATGATGCTTGATGGTCCGGCCGCAGGTCACGGTATCATCGAATAGGTAGATGATTGATCGTTTTGAGCTATATTGTGCGGGGCGATCAAGCCGGGGTGACACCCGATCGCCGTAGTGTCACGCGGTAGGTGTAGTGCTCGGGCAGAAATTGGCTCACCGACAATTCCACCGCCGCGCCGCCGGCATCGGAGTACAGCCGGTCCACGCGCAACATCGGATGTCCGGGTGCGCAGCCGAGTTCGGCGGCGGTCGCCGGGGTGGCCGCGGCCACCGTGATCGATTGCGCGGCCTCGACGATCGGGCTGTTCAGGTGCGGTTCCAGCAGTCCGATCACGGTGTAGGGACTGGATGCGCCGTCGGCCAGCTCGGGCGCCGCGGCCACCGAGCGGGCGATCGGCTCGGGTAGATGCACGGTCGTGCACACGAACGGCACTCCGTCGTGCAGGCGGACGAAGACCACCGTGTACACCACATCGGTGTCGAGCCGGAGCCGGCTGGCCGCCTCGATGTCGACCCGGCGACGCAGCCCCGACCGCACCTGCATGGT
This sequence comes from Nocardia nova NBRC 15556, assembly GCF_001613005.1. Taxonomy (GTDB): domain Bacteria; phylum Actinomycetota; class Actinomycetes; order Mycobacteriales; family Mycobacteriaceae; genus Nocardia; species Nocardia nova. The sequence continues at coordinate 106,043 of NZ_BDBN01000002.1, forward strand.
GGTGTCCGACGACAACTGCATGAGGTCTTCGATCGAACCGAACTGCCGCAGATACCGCTGTTCGGCGCCGGTGGCGAAGGTACCGCGCCCGGCCACCCGGTACACCTCCCCCGCCGCGACCAGATCCTGGAACGCGCGGCGCACGGTGTGGCGGCTGACCCGATGTCGCTGTGCCAGTTCCATTTCGGTCGGCAGTGCCACTCCACCGGCGTAGCGGCCGGCCGCGAGTTCCGCCCGCAGACTGCGCGCCACCGCCCGGTACGCCGGTTCCGACTCCACCCTGTCCCGCCTCATGGGAAACAGATCCTACGGACCGCCGACGGCTCAGATACCGCCGCGCGCGACGAGCTGACCGGCGATGACATTGCGCTGGATCTCGTTGGTGCCCTCGCCGACAATCATCAGCGGGGCGTCGCGGAAGTAGCGCTCGGCGTCGTATTCGGTCGAGTACCCGTATCCGCCGTGAATGCGCACCGCGTTCAACGCGATGTCCATGGCGACCTCGGAGGCGAACAACTTGGCCATTCCCGCTTCCATATCGCAGCGCTCCCCGCGGTCGAACTGTTCGGCCGCATAGCGAGTCAGTTGCCGCGCCGCGGTCAGTTTGGTCGCCATATCCGCCAGATAGTTGCCGATCGACTGGTGCTTCCAGATCGGCTTACCGAAGCTCTCCCGATCCTGGGAGTAGGCCAGCGCATCCTCGAGCGCCGCCGCGGCCACGCCCAGCGCCCGCGAGGCGACCTGGATGCGGCCCGTCTCGAGCCCCTTCATCATCTGCGCGAATCCCTGACCGGGCGCACCGCCGAGGATCGCCGACACCGGCGCACGATAGTTGTCGAACGACAGCTCGCAGCTCTCCACGCCCTTGTAGCCGAGCTTGGGCAGATCGCGCGAAACGGTCAGGCCGGGACCGTGCTCCACCAGGACGATCGAGATACCCGAATGCCGTGGTACCGCCGCCGGATCGGTCTTGCACAGCAGCGCGATCAGCCCGGACCGGCGCGCGTTGCTGATCCAGGTCTTGGCTCCGGTGATGACCAGCTCGTCGCCGTCGCGTCTGGCCTGGGTGGTCATCGCCTGCAGGTCCGAGCCGCCGCCCGGTTCGGTCAGCGCCATCGTCGCGCGCAGCTCACCGGTGGCCATCCGTGGCAGGTAGGCCTGCCGTTGTGCGTCGGTGCCGAAGAGGGTCAGTAGTTTCGCGACCACGGTATGTCCGCCCATCGCCCCGGCCAGGCTCATCCAGCCACGCGCCAATTCCTCGGTGACCTGGACGTAGCAGGGCATCGACACCGGAGTGCCGCCATATTCCTCGGGCACCGCCAAGCCGTAGATGCCGATCCGCTTCATCTGCTCGATCCACTCCTCCGGATAGCGGTTGGCGTGCTCGAACTCCTGTACCTTCGGCTTGACCTCCCGGTCGATGAAGGCCCGGACGGTCTCGACGAGCAAGACCTCCTCACTGTTCAGCCATCCGTGGTTCACGTCGTCTCCTCCAGGCCGTGGACAATTTGTACGGCCATTTTTCGAAATGTTGGTTCGCCCGCTGAGCATACGCCGTGCCGAAAGTTCGACAGGCGCCAGTTGCATTGCTAACGTGCCGATCTACTGCCCGGCAGCGCAAGTCAGCCCCGGGTCAAATGTCCATACATTCACCACCCATCGTAGGAGCACGTCTATGCCGTCAAAGCAGAATCCGGTCCGACGGCGCGCCGTACTGGTCGTCCCGGGCGCAGCCGAACACAGGATCGTCAAGGCGCTGCACGCCGGTGCCGACGAGGTGGTCATCGACCTGGAGGATGCGGTCGCCGTCGACGCCAAGGAATCGGCGCGCGAGCTCGTCGCGAATCTGCTACGCGGAATCGAACGCGACCCGGCGCGCTCGGTCGCGGTGCGGGTGAACGGGTTCACGACCGCGTGGGCCGCCGACGATCTGCGCGCGCTCGCCGCGACGAGCACCGTGGACAGCATCGTGATTCCCAAGGTCGAGGACTCCGCGACGCTCGAGCGCGCACACGCGCTGCTCGACGGCCATCCGGCGAGCCTGCAGGCGCTGATCGAAACACCGCGTGGCGTGCTGGCGGCCGACGACATCTGCCGGACCACCGCTCCCCTGGCCGCCGTCGTGATCGGATACGCCGACCTCGGCGCCGCACTGGGCCGCAGCGCGGACCTGCCGCCCGGGCGATGGGCGGCCATCCAGGATCGCATCCTGCTGGCGGCGCGGGCCAACGACGTCGCGGCGATCGACGGACCACATCTCGCCGTCACCGACGACGACGATTTCCGCAGCCGCGTCCGGTGGGCGCACGAAGCCGGATTCGACGGCAAATGGGTTCTGCATCCCGCCCAGATTGTTACGGCCACAGCACAATTCACTCCCAACCAGGATGCGGTCGAACACGCCCGCGCCGTCCTCGCCGCGCTCGACGAGGCCACCCGAGCCGGCGCCGGGGTAGCCCGGCTCGGCGACCGCATGCTGGACGAGGCCGTCGCGATCGCCGCCCGGCGGGTGCTGACACGAATCGGAGGACAACAGTGATGACGACACCCGGCGACGGGCCCTACTTCGACGACCTGCGGGTCGGCCAGATCTTCGACGACGCGCCCTCGATCACGCTGACCGATGGCCTGTCGGCCGCACACCAGGCCATCGCGGGCGATCGCCTGCGGCTGGCACTGGACCGGCACCTGTCCACCGCGGTCACCGGCGCGGCGCTCGCCCACCCTGCCCTGGTCTGGGATGTCGCCATCGGCCAATCCACGATCGTGACCCGGCGAGTGAAAGCCAACCTGTTCTACCGCGGGCTGAATTTCCATCGCTTCCCCGCCCTCGGCGATACGCTGCGCACCCGGACCGAGGTCGTCGGACTCCGGCAGAACTCCGCCAAACCCGGCCGCCGTCCCACCGGCATGGCCGCGCTGCGGATCACCTGCACCGACCATCTGGAACGCACGGTGCTCGATTTTCACCGCTGTGCGATGCTGCCGCTGAGCGAGAATCCGGATCCCGCCAGGGTCGTGCCCGACGACGACCTGTCGCGCATCGGCATCGACACGGAGCCGGCACGGACCACACCCCCGCCGTGGGATCTGCGCGCCTTCCGTGCGGCTGTGCCGGGCACCCACTTCGATCCGGCGCTGGCCGGGCAGATCCGGCACTCGAGCGGTGATGTCGTCTCGAACGCGCCCGAATTCGCTCGCCTGAGCCTGAATATCGCTGCGACACACCATGATTACCGGGTCGGTGAACAGGGTCGGCTCGTCTACGGCGGGCACGCCATCGGCATCGCACTGGCACAGGCCACTCGTGCGTTGCCCAACCTCGTCACGGTGCTGGGCTGGCATTCGTGTGATCACACCGGTCCTGTGCACGAGGGTGACACCCTGTCCAGCGAGCTCACCGTGGACAGCGCCACGGCGCTGGGCGACGACGGTGGCGTATTGCAGCTGCGCTCGCGCGTGTTCGCCCACAACACCGCCACCACGGACCGGCAGGTGCTGGACTGGCGCTTCACCGCACTGCTGGCATGAATCAAATCTGACATGGCATAATTATTTATATGATTCTGTTTTCCGCGTGTGCCGGAGGGGACAGCCTGTGATCAACTCGTCCGTAGTCGTTGCCGACACCGAAGAGCAGCAGTCGCTGGTGGAAGCGATCGCGCGGCTGCTCGACCGCCACTGGGGCCCCGGCGCCGCGCACAAGCTGATCCAGGACCCCGACCGGGTCAGCGAGGTGTCGCTGTGGTCGCAGCTCGCGGAGGTGGGCGTCGCGGGACTGCCGGTCGCCGAATCCCAGGGTGGATCCGGCGGCAGCTGGGCCGATTTCGCCGTGGCCGCCGAGGCGCTGGGTTCGGTCGTGGCACCGACGCCGGTCATCGCCGTCGCGGGCGCGCTCGGCGCACTGAGCGCGCCGAATGTCGCGGGCGGCGACCTGTCGGCGCATATCGCCTCCGGACGCGTCGTCCCGGCCGTGGCGTGGACCGAACACACCGGAATGCCCGCGGTCGCAGGGCGATTCGAGGCCGTGGCCGGTAACCACCCCGACCGGGCGCTGGTCTCCGGCACCGCGGAGTTGATCCTGACGCCGGAGGCCGACGTCGTCCTCGTGCTCGCCGAGAGCGAATCCGGCCCGCTGCTGATCGCGGTGCCGACCTCCGATACCGACGCGGTGCGCACCGAGCGAACCCAAAGCCTGGATCTGCTACGCCCGCTCGGCGCTGTGAATCTGCGGCAGGCAGCGGGCACCGTTCTGGCCACCGGCGACGACGCGGTGGGGGCGATCCGGCGCAGCCTGGTCACCGCGGGACTGGCCCTGGCCGGTGACCTGACCGGCGTCGCGAGCCACTGTCTGTGGGCGGCGGTCGATTACGCCGCCACCCGCGAACAATTCGGCAAGCCGATCGGGGCATTCCAGGCCGTCAAGCACAAGTGCGCCGACATGCTGGCCCATGTCGAATTGGCGCGAGCCACCGCCCGCGAAGTTGCCGGGCTGCTGGATTCCGGCGCCGGAGCCGCTGCCCTGGATCAGGCGGTCGCCTTGGCGCTGCTCGAATCCGTCACGGCCGCACAGCATGTCACCGCGGACTATATTCAGGTGCTGGCCGGAGTCGGCTTCACCTGGGAGCACGAGGCACACCTCTACTATCGCCGGGCCGGCGCCTCGGCCCCGCTGTTCGGCGGCGTGAGCGCCGCCCGCGAGCGCCTCGACCCCACCCGGGACGCGGCCGCGTCGACCGTGGCCGCCGAGATCGCCCCCGGCAGCCCCGCCGCCGAACTCGCCGCCGCCGTCGAATCACTGCTGCCGCTGCATCACGAGCAATGGGGTGCCGACGATTCGTTCCCGGCCCGGCTGTCCTGGCAGCAGCGCCTGCACCAGGCCGGCTGGATCGCACCGCACTGGCCGACGGAATTCGGCGGCCGCGGGCTCTCGATCGTCGATCAAGTCGCCTGCGACCAGGTGCTGGCGGGCTCGCGGGCGCCCATGCTGGCTGGAGTCCTGGGTGTGAACAACGTGGCGCCGACCCTGATGCACTACGGCACCGCGGAGCAGCGCGAGCATCTGGCCGCCATCCAGGCCGGGACCGAGGTGTGGTGTCAGGGCTTCTCCGAGCCCGGCTCCGGCAGTGATCTCGCCAGCCTGCGCACCCGCGCGACGCTGGACGGCGACGAATTCGTCATCAACGGCCAGAAGATCTGGACCTCGGAGGGGATGGAGGGCACACACTGCCTGCTGCTGGTGCGCACCGACCCGCAGGCGCCCCCGCACAAGGGGATCTCGGCCCTGCTGGTCCCGATGGACACCCCCGGAATCACCCGCCGCCCGATCACTCAGATCACCGGCGAGGGCGGATTCGCCGAGGTGTTCTTCGATGACGTCCGGGTGCCGCGCAGTGCGTTGCTGGGCCCCCTACACGAGGGGTGGAAGGTCACCATGACCACGCTCGGCTTCGAACGCGCCGGAGTGATCATGATGGCCGGACGTCTGGAACAGACCGTCCTGGATCTGGTCACCGCCCTCGCCGGCCACGAGCTTCCCGCACACGCCCGCGCCGAGCTCACCGACCGACTGAGCGAGGCCCGCGCGGTCGGACTGCTGGGCAAGCGCGCACTGGGCCGGATCGCCGCCGGTGGTGCGCCGGGCGCCGAACATTCGGTGATCAAGCTGGTCTGGAGTACCACGATGCAGGCGATCGGCGACACCCATCTGCGGGTGCTCGGCCCGGCCGCGATCACCACGGCGACCGGTGCCGCCGCACAGCACGACTACCTGATGTCGCGCTCGGCCACGATCGCCGGCGGCACCACCGAGATCATGCGCAACATTCTCGCCGAGCGCGTGCTGGGCATGCCGAAATAGGCGCGAGCACAACACATATCGGAACAACGAAGTCCGTATATAGGAGAAGAAGTGGTGTCCGATCGATTGCGAGTGGGGATCGTCGGCGTCGGATGGGGTGTGCACGTGCAGGTGCCCGCATTCCGGGCGGTCCCCGAATTCGAGGTGGTGGCCCTGTGCGCGCGCACCGAGGCCAGTGTGGACAAGGCCGGTGGTCGTACCGGGATCACGGATCTGAGCACCGATTGGCCCGCCTTCGTCCGGCGCGACGACCTCGATGTCATCTCCATCGCGACGCCGACGGTGGCTCATCACGATCAGGTGCTGGCCGCGATCGAGGCGGGAAAGCATGTGCTGTGCGAGAAGCCGCTGGCACTCACCGACGACGATGCGCACGACATGCTCTCCCGCGCCGAGGACAAGGGTGTCGCGCACGCGGTGTGTTTCGAGGACCGCTGGTCACCGGAGAAGTACGCGGCGCGCGAATTGATCTCCGGCGGCTATCTCGGAACCCCGTATTCGGCGCGGGTCAGCGCCCGGGTCGACTACTGGCATCCGGCCCATCCGTTGCAATCGGAATGGATGTACCGCAGTGCCGACGGCGGCGGCTATCTGCTGGGTCTGGGCGCCCACGACCTGGACTACCTGTGCTGGCTGTTCGGAGAGCCGGCCGCGGTGTGCGCCGATGTGCGCACCACGGTGCCGAGCCGCCAGCGCCCCGACGGCACCGTGCTCGAGATCGACGCCGACGACACCGCATCGGTGCTCATCCGCTTCGAGTCGGGGGTCGTCGCCACTCACACGCTGACCGCGATGGGTCTGCACGCGGGCGCCTCCTACCACCTCGACATCACCGGCAGCGCCGGGGCGGTGGCCATCGACGGCACGCTGTTCGAACGCACCCTGCTCGCCGGTACCGCCGACGAGCCCGCACTGAGCACCACACCCGGCTCGTCCCGCATCCCGCGCTCGGGCGCGTTGTCCTTCGAGGGCGGAGCACGGAACGGCGCCGCACGGCAACTGGCGCTGCTGCTCGAGGATTGGCTTCCGGCATTCGACGGAAAACCGACCCCCGACGTCCCCGGCCTCGCGGACGGATTGCGGGTCCAGCGCATCATCACCGCCGCCCGCCGGAGTTCGGCGGGCGCGGGATGGGTCGAATTATGAACGGGCACAGCTACATCCGACATCACCGGGGCTGACACCGTATCTTCTCGGCGGTCACGCCGGGTGGCCGCCGACCCCGGTAGCGACCCGGTGCGGCAGACCGCCGCACTCAGACGTTCCTTCTCGCGAAACCCTTGTATCCGAAGAACTTTTCGAAGTTGTCATCGTTGATGGGCTGGCGGCTGTTGCGGTCGCGAGCGGCTTCCAGTACGGCGAGCCGCTGTTCCACCCTCGTCAGCTCTTCCGATTCACCGGCCGCGGCGAGTTCGCGCGCCCGCTGCGCGAGGGACTCCACCTCTTCGTGCAACCGTACGGCCACCTCACTGTAGGTGAGCAGGTCATGATCGTCCTTGTCCGCACGCTCCGGGGGGTTACCCTGCTCCGTCATCGCGACCTCCATCGTCTCGAACCGCGTTCCCGATGCGCACTCTACGCACGACGCCCACAATCAGCTGAATAAATACTCTATTAGTATATCCGGCGCCAGCTCGCATGGGCTTGAACTGGAACTTCACCCAGCACCCCAATCTCATAGCGCGATATCAACGGGAAAACTCCGGCGATAGTCGCACATTCGAGCCTATGATCTGATTGACTAGAACTGACCAATAAAGGTCAATAAGTTAGCTGATTTTGGTATCAGACGAGCAGCCTACGAACCTCGTCACAGGAGAAGCCCCCCATGCCCTTGCAGGACCACCATCAGATCGTCTCGGTCGACGACCACCTCATCGAACACCCCCGTGTGTGGCAGGACCGCCTCCCGGAGAAGTTGAAAGACCGCGGCCCCAAAATCGTCGAAGTCGACAACAAGCACGTCTGGCACTACGACGGCGACATCTTCCCCACCGTCGGACTCAACGCCGTCGCCGGCAAACCCCCGGAACAGTGGGGACTCGACCCCGTCCGCTACGAAGACATGATCCCCGGCTGCTACGACCCCGCGGCCAGGATCAAGGACATGGACGTCGACGGAGTCGAAGCCGCGCTCTGCTTCCCTTCCTTCCCCGGCTTCGGCGGCGGAGTCTTCCACCGCGCCAAGGACAAAGAGCTGGCCCTCCTCGCCGTCAAAGCCTGGAACGACTACCACGTCGACGAATGGTGCGCGACCGCACCCACCCGGCTCATCCCCATGTCCCTCATCCCCACCTGGGACCCCACGCTGGCCGCCCAGGAGATCCGTCGCACCGCTGCCAAGGGCTCACGCACGATCACTTTCCCCGACTCCCCCGTGCCCCTCGGATTGCCCTCGTTCCACGACAAAACCTACTGGGAACCTGTCTGGGACGCCTGCGAAGAGACCGGACAGGTCCTGTCCCTGCATTTCGGCTCCGGCTCCTACGTTCCCGGATTCTCCTTCTCCGGAACCAAAGCAATCCCAGGTCAGGTCGTCCTGCCCGACGCACCGTTCGCCGTGGCCATCACCATCTTCTCCACGAACCTCATGTGGTCACTGACCGACCTCTTGTTCTCCGGCGTCCTGCAACGCCACCCGAAACTCCAATTCTCCCTCGCCGAAGGCGGCATCGGCTGGATTCCCTACATCCTCGAACGTGCCGACTTCGTCTGGGAACGCCACCGTCACTACCAGCCCATCGACTTCGACACCCGCCCCTCGGACCTCTACTTCAAGCACTTCTGGGGCTGCTTCATCGACGATCAATTCGGCGTCGAAAACCGCCACAAGGCCGGAATCGACCGCATCATGCTCGAAATCGACTACCCCCACTCCGACTCCAACTGGCCCAACAGCCGCAAACGCGCCGCCGAAGTCCTGGCCGACGTCCCCGACCACGAAGTCGAAATGATCACCGAAACCAACGCGCGCCGCATGCTCAACTTCCCCCGCGCCTGATAACGATCGGCATTCACGCCGCAGCACAGCGGTACGTTGCCGCCCGGGTGCGCATCGGTGAACCGGGCGGCAGCCAGCTGCCGAGACCTACGGTTGTCCGGGCAGTAACCGCACGAACAGGGCCTCGGCCACGGCGCACACGCACGCACCGTCGAGCAGCCGGCCATTGACGAATGTCTTGCGGCCTTCGACCCGATCGATGGATGCCTCCACGCGCAGGGGTCGGTCGACCGGAGTGATGCGGCGGTAGTCGACTTTCAGATAAGCGGTGCGCGAACCCGGTTGGGCCTTCATCTCGACGAATATGCCGAGCAGATCGTCGAACAGCAGCGGGATCTGACCGCCGTGAACCGCACCGTTACCGCCCAGGTGCGCATCGGTGAATCGGGTGGCAGCCACCAGCCGGGTCGCGTCGACCTCGGTGATGACATACGGAACCAGCGACGGATGCGTCACCGCCGGGGTCGGACGCCGATGTGCCGGACGCTGCTGCTCCGGCACCCGGTGGCCTTCCAATTCCGCTGACGTGCGTGCCAATTCGCGAACCACACGACGTATCACGTCCGGGGGCGGGTCCGCCGCACAGACAGCGGCCTGCAACCTGCGGACGGTCTCGGCCAGTTCGGCGTAGTCCGACGTCGTGCGCTCGTGGGTTTCAGGAAGTTGCGAAACCATCTGCGGCGCTTACCGATTCGGCTTGATCAGCCGGTCGGCGATCATCGAGATGTCGGCCCGGAAGTCGTCGATACCGCGGCTGGCCGGCTCGATGGTGATCCAGGTGACCCCGGCATCGGCGTACTCGGGCAGCAGCGGCTGCACCGCGTCGCAGAATGCGGTGCTGTCCCCGCTGTGCAAAAGGTTGGCCTCGAACGGCACGAAGGAGACATCGAGCACGGACTTCCCCAGTTCCGCGCGCCGGGCGTTCTGCTCGCCGATCATCGTGCGTAGCGTGCCGATATCCTCCAACGGCGGCGTCCGGGTGATCGCGGCCATCTCCGCGGACTGCCCCATCGGCAACCAGCCGTCGCCGAGTTCGACCGCGCGGCGTCGGGCCGCGGCGCTGTTACCGCCGATCCAGATCGGCGGACCGCCCTGCTGCTGTGGGGGCGGCAGCGAAATATGGCCTGCCGCACCGAATTGCGGGCCCTCGTGGTCGACTCCCGACCACGTTGCCCGCATCGCCGCGATGGCCTCGTCGAGCAGTGCGCCGCGATGCGCGAAATCGGCTCCGAGCGCCTCGAATTCGGACTTCAGATAGCCGGCGGCCAGGCCGAGTGTCAGCCGCCCGCCCGACAGCAGATCCAGTGACGCCGCCGATTTCGCGCCCAGATACGGACTGCGATATCCCGCGACCATCACATAGGTGATCAGGCGCAGCCGGGTCGTGGCCTGGGCGGCGATGCTGAGCGCCACGAACGGGTCGAAGGCGTGATGGCCGCCGTTGGCCAGCCATTTCTTGTCCGGATACGGGTGCTCGCTGACCGACAGACCGTCGAATCCGGCATCCTCCACGAACTTCGCCACGGCGCCGAAGTCGGATTCGCCGATCCAGCGCGGGTAGTGCTTGACCGCCCGCATCGGGAACATCAGATTGAATTTCAGGCTCACGGTATCGCTTTCAGTCGAGCAGTTTCCGGGCGACGACGACCCGCTGCACCTCGGTCGCCCCCTCCCCCAGACGTTTGACGCGTAGATCCCGGAACCACCGCTCGAGCGGCAGTTCGTCGGCCAGGCCGAGCGCACCGTGAATCTGGATACACCGGTCGACCACGCGGAACGCGGCCTCGGTGCCGTACAGTTTCGCGATCGATGCGTCCACCTTGACGTCCTTGCCGAGATCGGCGTTCCAGGCGGCCTGATACATCAGCAGCCGTGCCGCGCGCAGCTCGACTTCGCTGTCGACCAGCATCCATTGGATGCCCTGCTTGTCGGCGAGCTTGCCGCCGAACACATCTCGGTCCTTGGCCCAGCTGCAGGCCATCTCCAGTGCGCTCTGGGCGATGCCGATCGGCCCGGCAGGATAGAGGATGCGGCCATGGATCAGGAAGTCACTGGCCAGCGCGAAGCCCTTGCCTTCGGCCCCGATCAGATTCTCGGCCGGGATCACCGCATCGTCGAAATGCAGTTCGTAGGGCGCGAAGGAGGCCATGACACCGATGCGGCGGAACGACAGTCCCGGCGTGTCCTTCTCGACGATGAAGCACGAAATGCCGTGCCGCCCTGCGCCGGTGCGGGCGTAGACCACGCCCCAGTCGGCGTTCTCGGCGTGGCTGGTCCACATCTTCGTGCCATTGAGCACATAGTGGTCGCCCTCGCGCACGGCCTTGAGGGTGATCGCGCGCGCCGGGTCCGAACCGCCGGAAGCCTCGCTGATCGCCGTATATGCCTTGGTGGCGGTGCCATCGATGATGGGCTGGGCATATTTCGCGAACTGTTCCGGAGTCGCCTTGAACATCACGTTCGGCGGGTTGCCGCCGAAGGCGCCCAGCGCCGGAAAGAACGCGCCCATACGGCATTTGGCGGCTTCCTCGGCCACCACGACCTGTCCGAGGACGCTCAGTCCGGCGCCGCCGAATTGCTCCGGCGTCTGCAAAGCCCACAACCCCAGTCGGCGGGCCTTGTCCTGCAATGCGATCAACTGCTCGCGCGGCAGCCCGGCGGCATCGTGTGGAAGCTGTTGCTCGAGGGGGCGCACCTCGGAATCCATGAAGCGGCGCACGGTCTCGCGCAACAGCCGGAACTCCTCGGGCAGCTCCCAGGCGCCGGTCACCTGGGGATCGTCGATCCGGTCGGAGATCAATGCGGACATCGGATACTCAGCCCCGCGCGGCGGCGCGATAGGCCCGCGCGCTCTCGAGCTGCGGCACGTGGTTGGTCTCGTACCGCTCGATCCACTCGGCCGGCAGCTTGCCCCACGCCTCGCCGATGCGCAGCCGCTCGCCGGGGTTGAGGATTTCCGCTGCGACCACGTCGCCGACGAAGATGGTGCTCTCCTCGACATCCAGGGTGGCCATCACCCGAGTCTCGACGTAGCTGTGCGCGTCGAGCAGGATCGGCGCACCGGTGACCCCGGTCTTGGTGCGCAATTTCGAGATCTTGTCGCCGTCGCGGCCCGAGCTGCCGCCCAGCGTCATCAGAATGTCGAGCGACGCGTCGAGTTGCTCCGGCACCGCGCTCAGCAGATGCATCACGAAGATGCCGGAGCTGAGCACCATGTCGTGGGTCTTGTTGTACTTGGTGAGGCTGACCGTGGCCCGTGGCAGTTCCGGCACGATGCTCATCGAGCCCGCGGACAGGCTCATCAGGCCGTTGGCGAATCCGCCGTCGATCGTCGTGACCGCGACCGGGAACGGACGCAGGCCACCGAGGACCTTGTTGGCCGCATCGACGTCGATAGTCATGTCGTTGTTTCCTTTCGGGATGTCCGGCGGGCTACGCGCGCGGGCAGTGATGAATCCAGATAGCCGAGGAGGTTCGCGGTGAACACATCGTTGTCGTCGCCTGCCACCATGTGGCCGACCTCGCGGACGTCGATCACCTCCGAATGCGGGATCAGTTCCCGTAATTCGGCGACCCCCTCGTCCGATACGACGTCGGACAGTTGGCCCCGCACCAGCAGCACCGGGCAGGTGATGCGTTGGGCGGCCGCCTTGGCCCGCTCGTAGACCTGCGGGCTCACCGGCCGGTCGTCGTCACCGTCGGCCGATCGCATCATCGCCGGGTCCCAGTGCCAGTACCAGCGGCCCTCGCGCAGCCGCAGATTCTTGCGCAGCCCGTCGACAGTCGACGGCCGCGGCCGATGGGGGTTGTAGGCCGCGATTCGTGCGGAGGCCTCCTCGAGCGACGCGAAGCCATCCGGCGCGCTCTGCATGAACTCGCGAACCCGGCGACCGCCGCTGACCTCGACGCGGACCGCGATGTCGACCAGAACGAGTGCCTGCGCGAGCGATGCGTCCTCGCCGACCGCGATCAGGGAGATCTTCCCGCCCATCGAAGCCCCGACAAGGGCGACGGGCAGTCCGGGATTCGCCCGCCGGATAGGGGCGAGCAGCTCGCGCAGATCGTCGACCAGGGCGGCCACACTGTAGTCACCGCCGGGATGCCAGTCGCTGTCGCCGTGCCCGCGCAGATCGATCGCATACGAGACCCAACCGGCCTCGGCCAACCGGATTCCGGTGCGCCGCCAGGAGTGCCGTGTCTGGCCACCGCCGTGCAGCAGCACCACCACGCCGCGCCCGCCGGCGTGATCGCCGGTCCAGCGATCGGCGGCCAGGCGCACTCCCGCGCCCGGCAGACTGTGCTCGAGGTGACGCACCGAGACTGCTCCTTTCCGTACCACCGACGACCGCCGCGAGCCGACCGCCCCGTTCGGGCGCACGCACCCGGCGACGGGTTCACCCACCATATCTGACAAAAATGTCAATCAGCGGGACAATCACGACACCTTCGGCACCTCGATCAGTACCGCCCCGGCCTGACCACCGCCCGCACACATTGCCGCCACGCCGTATCCGCCACCGCGACGCCGCAGCTCGTACATCAGGGTGACGACCATGCGGGCACCGCTCGCGGCGACCGGATGGCCGAGGCTGCACCCACTGCCCGCAGTGTTGACGAGTTCGTCATCTATGCCGAGTTTCTTGCAGGCGGCCACCGGCACGGAGGCGAATGCCTCGTTGATCTCCCACAGCGCCACATCGGATGCGGCGATCCGGCCCCGCTCGAGCACCTTCGGGATCACATCCAGCACAGCCAGTCCGGTATCGGCCGGGTCGATCGCGGTGGACGCCCACGCCCGCACCGTCGCCAGCACCTCGACGCCCTGTGCCTTCGCCACCTCGGCGCTGGTGACAACCACCGCGGCGGCGGCGTCGTTGATCCCGCTGGCAGTGCCCGCGGTAACCGAGAAACCCTCGATCTCCGGGTGCAGCACCTTCAGGCTCGACAGTTTCTCCAGACTGGTGTCGCGGCGTGGATGCTCGTCGACGGCGAATTCGATGCGCGAGCCGTCGGCCTGCAATGCCTGCACCGGCACGATCTCGTCATCGAAGACCCCGGAATCGATGGCCTTGACCGCACGCTGATGTGAACGCAGCGCCCAGGCGTCCATTTCCTCGCGGGTGATGCCCACGGCTTTGGCGGTGTTCCAGCCGACCGTAATGGACATGTCCTGATTCGGCGCCTCAGCGGTGTCCGGGTGCGAGGGCGGCATCCACTGGCCGGTGAACTCGTCGGTGGTCCCGGGAGTGCGGAATTGCTGCAGCGGCGCCGTGGACTGCGAATTCGTGCCACCGGCGATGATCACCCGCTCGGCGCCCGCGACGATCTGCGCGGCGGCGTTGCCGATGGCGGTGAGGCTGCCCGCGCAGTGACGGTTCACCGCCTGTCCGGGCACCTGCGGCAAACCCGCGGTCACCGCCGCATGGCGAGCGATATCGCCGCCGCCGTAGTTGGACTCCGCCAGGATGATGTCGTCGACCTGCTCCGGAGCCAGGGTGGAGCGCCGCAGCGCCTCCTTGACGACGGTCTCGGCCAGTTCCATCGCGGTGGTGTCACGCAGCGTGCCCTTGAACGAGGTCCCGATCGGGGTGCGCACACCGGCGACGATGACGGCCTCGATCTTGTTCGAATCTGTCACTGTTGATCGTCCTTCTAGTTGGAGAAGTTGCTTGTGCTCAGCCGAGGGTGAACGGATCACGGGTCCGGCCGCTGAGTTCCACCCAGACGGCCTTCGTCTCGGTGAAGTCCTTGACGGCGTCGATCCCGTTCTCGCGGCCGATGCCGCTCTCGCCGATACCACCGAAGGGCACGCTCGGGGCGACCGCGCGATAGGCGTTGACCCAGACCGTGCCGGCTCGCAGGGCCGCCGCGACGCGGTGCGCACGATGCACATCCTTGGTCCAGACCGATCCCGCCAGACCGAATCGGGTGCCGTTGGCCGCCGCGACGGCCTCGGCCTCGTCGGCGAAGGTGGCCACCGCGAGGACCGGACCGAAGATCTCCTCGGCGACCACACTCATCCGCGGCGTGACATCGGTCAGGATGGTCGGCCGCACGAAGTAGCCGCCGAGTTCGGGGACCGGCGTACCGCCGCTGGCGACCGTGGCCCCCTCGGCGCGCGCACTGTCGAAGTAGGACAACACCTTCCGGTACTGCGGCTCATTGGACACCGGCCCCATCTCGGTGGCGGGGTCGCGCGGATCGCCCAGCACGATCCGCTCGGCGCGGGCGACGAGTTTGCCGACCAGCTCGGCGGCCACGCTCTCGTGCACCAGCAGCCGGGAGCCGGCCAGGCACGTCTGCCCGGTGGCGGCGAAGATCCCCGCGACGATGCCGTTGGCGGCCGCGTCCAGGTCGGCGTCCGGGAATACCAGTTGTGCGGATTTGCCGCCCAATTCGAGGCTGACCCGGGTCATGTTCGCGATCGCGGCCTGCCCGACCTTGACCCCGGTGGCGGTCGAGCCGGTGAAGGCGATCTTGTCCACTCCGGGGTGAGCGGCCAGTGCCGCACCGGTTTCGGGCCCCCACCCGGTCACCACATTTACGACTCCCGGCGGGAATCCGGCCTCGTCGAACAGCCGCGCGAAGGCCAGAGTAGAGGCCGGGGTGTAGTCGCTCGGCTTGATCACGAAGGTGCAGCCCGCCGCGAGCCCGGCCGCCAGCTTCCAGGTCAGCAGCAGCAGCGGCGAATTCCACGGGGTGATCGCGCCGACCACGCCGACCGGTTCGTGCCGGGTGTAGACGAAGTAGTCCGGCTTGTCGGTCGGGATGACCTCGCCCTGCACCTTGTCGGCCAGGCCGGCGTAGAAGCGGTAGTAGTCGGGCAGCGACCGCATCTGCCCGGACATCTCGCGCAACAGTTTTCCGCCGTCGCGCACCTCGAGTTCGGCCAGCCGGTCGGCCTCGCGCTCGATGAGATCGGCCAAGCGCCACAGCAGTTTCCCGCGCGCGGCGCCGGACAACGCCCCCCACGGCCCCTCCAATGCGGCCCGCGCGGCACGCACCGCACGGTCCACATCTTCGGGCCCGCAGTCGGGGACCCGAATCCACGGCGAGCCGGTGTAGGGGTCGAGGGATTCATAGCTGCGCCCGGATTCGGCGCCGCCTTCGACGCCTCCGATCACGAGCGGCAAACTGCTGATCTTGTCTGTTCCGGTGCTGGTCACGACGGTCTCCTGATTCCTCGGTTCAGCGCAGACGCGGGGTGCGCTTGTTGACGCGCGAGTCGGTGCGCCCGTCGCCCGGATTTCCGATCTGGGTGTAGGACAGGCCGTTTCGCAGCGCGATCGACGGGTTCATCTCCAGCGCTTCCCAGATGGCGCGCACCGTCCCCTGGATCGCCTCCGGCCGCCGCGCGGCGATCTCCTCCGCGAGTTGCCTTGCGCGCGAACGCAAGTGCCCTGTTTCGACGATCTCCGTGACGATGCCGGACCGCAACGCCGTCTCGGCCGTCATCCGTTCGTCGCTACCCAGCAGCGCCCAGCGCAGCACCTCGCCGAGCGGAATCCCGCGCGCCAGCATGCCGATCGGCTCGAGGGCCGAGACCATGCCGCCGTTGGCGTGCGGATCGAAGAAGGTGGCCTCCGAGGAGCAGATCACGATGTCGCATTCGTTGATGAAGTACATCGCGCCACCGGCGGCCATACCGTGCACCGCGCAGATCACCGGCTTCCACACCCGATGCTGGCGCGGTCCCAGCGACACCCCGGGATCCTCCTGATTCCACCGGCTTTTGTGCTTCCACCACGCGCCGCCCTCGAGATCGATACCGGTGCAGAAGGCGCGCTCACCGTTGGCCTGCAGGATCGCCACGCGAATACCGTCGTCGTCGCGCACCCGCTGCCACACCCGCGCCATCTCCTCGGCCATCACCTGGTCGAAGCTGTTGAGGCGGTGTGGGCGGTTCAGCGTGACGGTCGCGACATGGCCGCTGACCTCGAACTCGATCGTGGTGAACGATTCGGCGACCGCACCCTGGGGGGTCTGCCGGTTTCCCGGCGTCGCAGCCGTCGCGGGTCTCGTGTCGCTCGCCGGCATCGTGTCGGAAAACCTTTCGCGCAGTGCGGGTTTGGCGATCTTGCCGAGGGAATTGCGCGGCAGCTCGGTCACGATCTCGACCTGTTCGGGGTATTTGCGCTTGTTCAGCGACGTGCCGCTGAGAAAGACGCGCACCGACTCCAGAGTCGGCGGCGCGCTCGCATCGCGGGGCACCACGACCGCGCACACCCGTTCCCCGGACCCGGTGTCGGGCAAGCCGATGACGCACACGTCGGCGATCGCGGGATCCGCGATCAGCGCCTCCTCGACCTCTCGGGCGGGGATGTTCTCCATCTTGCGGACGATGATGTCCTTGAGCCGGCCGGTCACGGCCAGGCAGCCGTCGGAGTCCAGATATCCCAGATCGCCGGTGCGGAAGTAGCCGTCGGCGTCGAGCGCCTCCGCGTCGCGGGTGGAATCGACGTAGCCGCAGAACAATTGGGGCCCGCGCACCCTGATCTCGCCGATCTCACCGACCGCGGCGGCGGTCTCGTCGGCGCGCACGATCCGCACCGACCCGCCGGGGCCCGGCCGGCCCTCGGCGACGGCGTGCTGTTCATCGGTATCCGACGGCGAGCCCCACGTGATGTAGGGACATTCGGTCATTCCGTACCCGGAGATGACGCCGACACCGCCGAGCAGTTCGCGGGCCTGTTCGTGCTGATCGCGCGGGCGGGGCGACCCACCGGCGAGCGTCGCGCGCGACTTCGGGAACAGCGGGGCCACACCGCGTTCGCGTGCGATCCGCAGATATTCGTTGGTGAACGGCAGGCCGGATCCGACGAGCGTGACCTTCTCGTCGATGAGCAGATCCGCCAGCCGTTCGGGAACGAATTTCCGCGCCCCGACCACCAGCACATGCCCGATGATCAGCGCGTGCAGCAAATGGGCCACGCCGCCGATATGGGCGAACGGTGCCAGCGCCGCACACCGGTCCTCCGGTCGCGGGCCGACATTGGCGATGAACGTATCGGCCGCGGCCAGCAGCGTGCGGTCGGTATGCTTGACGCCCTTGGGAACTCCCGTGGTACCCGAGGTGTAGAAGATCCACCGCACCTCGGCGCCGAAATCGGCCGGTGGCCGCGGCGGCAGCGCCGGCAGCGCACCGCCGGCGGGATCGGCGGACAATACGTGGATCGCCGGCGCCTGCTCCTCGGACCCGAGCGCGGCGGCGAACGCCTCGGCCGCGAAAACCTCTGTGACGATGAGCAATCGGCTGTGCAGGCGGCCGGTGATATGCGCGACCTCCTCGGCCCGCAACATCATGATCAGCGGATTCTGCACCGCCGCGAGCTGGGCGAGCGCCATCGACAGCGCCATCGCCTCCACCGTATTCGGCAGCTGCCAGGACACCACGTCGCCGGCCCGAACACCGGCCCGGCGCAGAGTCTCGGCATAGGAGGAGACGAGGTCGCCGAACTGCCCCGCGGTGAAGCGGCGCCGGTCCTCGTCGACGAGCAGGGGCGCCTGGGGTGTGGCGGCGGCGCGCCGGCGCACGAGCTCGCCGATCGCCTCGGCCGCGAGTGGCGGGGATGCTGTTGTTTCCATGACCTACTCCGCCACGACTCGAAGATCTTCGGCGATCCGGCGTTTGAGAATCTTGCCCGCCGGGCCGAGGGGGAATTCCGACCGGTAGACGAAGCGGCGGGGCTGTTTGTATCCGGCCAATTCGGACCGGCACAACGCCTTCAGTTCGGCGGTCAGTCCGTCCGGATCGAATCCGTCGCGGGCGATGACCGCCGCGACCGGTGTCTCCCCCCATTCCGGATCGGGTACACCCACCACGGCGACCAGTTCGACACCGGGATGTTCGCCGATCACCCGCTCGATCTCAGCGGGGTAGACGTTGAAGCCGCCGGAGATGATCATATCGGTCTTGCGTCCCGTGATGTGCAGGTAGCGTTCGGAATCCAGATATCCGAGATCGCCCGACCACAGACCGGTGGGCCGGAAAGTCTCGGCGGTCTGCTCCGGCCGGTTCCAATACCCGATGGCGTTGGCGTCGCTGCGGATCACGATCTCACCGATCTCCCCGGCGGGCAGCTCGTTGCCGTCGGCATCGACGATGCGGATCGAGCACATCGGCGTCTCCTGACCGCAGGAGGTCAGGATCGAGGTCTTGCCCGCCACCATGTCGCGGTGGTCCTGCGGAGTGAAAATCGTTGCCTGCCCGCCACATTCGGTGAGGCCGTAGCGCTGCTGCAGATCGCAGCCGAGCAGATCCATGGCCTTGCGCGCCAGCCCGGGCGGCACCGGTGCCGATCCGTAGCTGATCCGCCGCAGGCTCGACATGTCACGGGCCGGGCCTTCCTCGAGGATGCGCAGGGTGCGCTGCAGCATGGTCGGGATGAAGGTCGTGAACGTGACCCGGCTGCGTTCGATTTCGTCGATGACGGCCTGCGGGTCGAACTTGCGGTGGATCACCATCGTCTGGCCCAGATAGGTCCACGACAGGGTGCGCACACTGCCCCCGGCGGTGAAGAACGGCGTGGTCGCCAGAAAGACGTCCGACCGGTTGCTCTCGGTGACCAGCGTGGTGTCGATCGCCTGGGCCAGCAGGTTGCGGTGAGTGTTCACCACGCCCTTGGCGCGCCCCGTCGTACCGCTGGTGTAAAGGATGTTGACGATGGCGTCGGGGTGCAGGTCCGCGGGCGCGGGATCGGTGGGCGCGGCCTGCGCCAGCGTGGTCTCGTAGTCCGGGTGCCCGCTCGCACCCGCCGACCCGATCTCGAGCACGGTATCGAGATCGTCGAGTTCGGCGCCGAAGCGCTCCACCTGGTCGGTGTGGATCACCGCCGCCCGCGCCGAGCAGTCGTCGCGCAAGTAGGCGAGTTCGTCGGGCGCTAGCCGGACATTGACCGGAACCACGACGAGTCCGGCCTTGGCGATCGCGAAGACGATCTCCGGCCATTCGGCGCAGTTGCGGGCAATGACCAGGACTCGGTCACCGGTGACCAGTCCCTGCGCGCGCAGATGGTTCGCCAGTCGCCGCGCGCGGTCGTCGACCTGCGACCACGTACGCATGCAATCGGATTCGATGACCGCGGCCTTGTCCGGATACCGGCGGGCGTTGTTGGTAGGGATATCGCCTACGAGCACTTTTCCTCGCAAATGTGTTGTGGCTCAGCCGGTTACGTCGGAGCACTAGATAAGAAAGGCCAAGGTTTCGACCGGGCCCGCGGCGTTGACCAGGTGGACCGTCTTGGCGACCAGTCGCAGGCCCTCCTCGGTCCGTCGGATGCGATGCACGACGCGACCGGCCCAGATTCGCTGGGTGTAGCGGTATTCGAACAGCGCGAAATTCGACGCGACCGTCACCACGCCATCCGATTCGTCGGTGACCTCCATATTGGCGAGCATGCGGCGCATCACCGAGGGCGGTGTCTGCGAATGCCGATGGCCGGTGTTCAACTGCGCCACACGACTTTTGATGCGGCGACGGTTGTCGTGGATATAGGCCAGATTGACCGCCGGATCGTCCTCCGGACGCATCGGGACCCAGTAGAGCGCGTCGTCGGCCCACAGCGCTTCCCACTCGGAATAACGGGCCTCATCAGCCAGGCGCGCCTCCAGATAGAGGAACGCCTCGATGTCCGGATCGGGCACGCGCAACGGTTGCGGGGCCGCGATCGAGGTGTCGGCGGAAGCCTGCGCGGTGGTCATGTCCTAGATCTCCTGTCCGACGACGGCCGCCCACTGCCGGTAGAAACCGCGCTGCGGGGTCTCGGCGCTCTTGTCGCTGTTGACGATTCCGGTTTCGTCCTCGGTATCGGTTTCGATGCCGCGGGCCAGCACCAGCCAGTCCGGCTTGCGGGCGGCGAGCCCGGCCTGGTTGCGCATGCCGATTTCGCCGTCGTCGGCGATCAGGAATCCGGACGGCCCCATCGCGCCCTCCGCGCGCCGGAGCATGCGCTGATTCATCTCCTGCTGGCCCGGGAACAGCGCGGCGGTCGTGTAGGCGACCGTCTCGTCGGGCGCGATCGGCTCGACGTACATGATGTTCATCTCGGCGAGGAACAGATTCGGCCAGATCAGCGTGTGCGGCGGCCCGACCACCAGCGAGTCGTGGGTCTTCTCGGCGCCGTAGGCCGATTCCAGGTCGGCGATGTATTTCGGCAGCTTGGCGCGCGGAATCCGGCCGTACCAGACGAATTCCTCGTCGAGCTTGCGGTATTCGGCCGAATAGTCGATCTCGGAATGGCCGTTGCCCATATCGCGGACCACGACGTCGACCTTGGTGGGAATGTGGGACACCTTGGCCGGGCGGATCGCGTCGTAGACCGAGGCGTGGGTGAACAGGGCGTGATAGCCGTCGACGTTGTTCTCCACCACCATCTTCCAGTTGGCCCGGTGATGGTGCTTCATCCAGTTGGCACGCAGGTCGATCGTGCCGGTCGGCGACAACGCCAGCAGGCGGTCGATCGCGGTGGTCGCCCGGCCGAGATGTTCGGTCAGCGAAATACCCTCGGCGGCAAGGGAAGCGAAGATGAATCCGCGGTAGCTTTCGACCCGCGGCACCGCCGCGAGCCCCAGTTCGGAACGGACCTGCCGGAAGGTCTCACCGTAGCCCTCCCGCATCGGAACCGCACTCAGCGCCCCGGTGTTGCTGAAGGTCCAGCCGTGATAGGGGCAACGGAACGAGGAGGCACTGCCCTTTTCGGCATTGCACAGTTTGTTGGCCCGATGCGTGCACCGATTCAGCAGCACCCGGATCTCGCCGTCGCGGCCGTGCACCACGACCACCGGATCGGTGCCGATCCGGCGAGTCAGATAGTCGCCCGGCTCGCTGACCTCGCTCTCGTGCGCCACGTACACCCAGCCGCGGCGGAAGATCGTGTCCAGCTCCCGCTGGAATATCTCGGGTGAGGTGTACACCGACCCGTGCACTCGATCGTGTCGTACGACCGTCGAGACGTCGAAGTCCGCCGTCACCGCGGCCGGTTCGAGTGTGGTCATGAGGGTTCCTCCGAAATGGGGTGAGCGGTGGATTCGTGGGCCGGCGCCGGCAGTGGGACGGCGGCCGGAATGGCGACGCCGCCGAGCCGGCGGAATCCGATGGCGACCGGGTCGCCGATGCCGAAGGCGACGTCGGTGTGGTCGCGGGTGGTCATGATCAACCGGTGCCCGCTGGCCAGTTCGACGTCGAGGATGGGGTAGGGCGCGTCGGTGCGGACCAGTCCCGGCTCCAGCCGGTGCATCACCGTGACCGAGTGCACGGTTCCGCTCGATTCGACTGTGCGCCACGATGTTCGGGCCGATCCGCAGTCATCGCAGATGTGCTGATCGAGGTCTTTCGGGATGCCGCAGTCGGCACAGAAGGGCAATGCGAGCTGATCGTAGGAGGCCGCGGTGTAGAACGGCTCGAGCAGGGCGTCCCCCGCGTCCGGCGCCAGGCTGGGATCGAGCAGCCAGTCGAGTCCGAGTGCCGTGGTCATGCCGCACGCTCCAAGATCAATGCCGCGTGATGGTCGACCCGGCC
Organism: Nocardia nova NBRC 15556; assembly: GCF_001613005.1. GTDB lineage: Bacteria > Actinomycetota > Actinomycetes > Mycobacteriales > Mycobacteriaceae > Nocardia > Nocardia nova. The sequence goes on from NZ_BDBN01000002.1 coordinate 128,420, forward strand.
GCCGATTCCGCCCACGAGGGCAGTCACGGCATCGGGCACCTGCCGATCGCCGCCCGCGCCGCGCAACTGCACGATCGCCTCGGCCAGCGGGGTCATCCCCTGCAGATAGAAACCGGACAACTGGCCGCCGCCGGTATTGGTCGGCAGCGCTCCGCCGGGACCGATACCTCCGGCTCGGACGAACTCGGACACGGGCTGTGCGCCGGTGAGCCGATATTCGTCGAGCAGGATCAGGGTGACAACGGAGAACGGGTCGTAGAGCTCGGCGATATCGAGGTCGCCGCGCGACATCCCCGATTGCTCGAGCGCGTCGTCGACGGCGCGCCGACCGCCGCCGAACCAGGACTCACGTCCCGCGCGGCGGCGACGGATCGGATGGTGGCGTCCGATGCCGCGCACGATGAGCCGCCCGTCCGCGCCGACCGCCGGATCCGCGCTGACGATCACCGCGACCGCGCCGTTCACCGGCCGGGCACAGTCCAGCCGCCGCAGCGGGTCCGACACCATCGGACTGTCGTAGTAGCCCTGCTCGTCGAGAGGGGTTCGCACGACCGCGGCCGGATTGCCGAGCGCCCAGCCGCGCGCGGTCGTCACCACCCGGCACAGATCGGCCTCCGAGGAGTGGGTGGTGTGCAGCCAGCGCCGGGCCAGCAGGGCGTAGGTCGGCACCGATCCCAGGACACCGGAGGCGCGTTCCAGACCGCGGGGCCCGGCATTCCCACCGCTGTGCGCATAGGCCGATCCGGCGCCCTTGCCCGCGACCAGCGGTGCGTCGGCGAAGACGCAGAGCACGGTGGTGGCCGCACCCGTCTCGATCGCCAGTTGCGCGCGCTGCACCATGGCGATGGTCGTGGCACCCTTGATCTCGACGTGCTCGAGCAGGCGCAGATCGCCGAATCCGGCTTGGGCGGCGAAGCCCACGCCCAAGCGGTCTGGGCGCACACCCTGCGAGGAACCGACCAGGACGCCGTCGACATCGCGGTGTTCGATGCCGGCATCGGCGATCGCCGCGCCGGTGGCCTCGACGGCCAGCTGCAGCGGGGTCCCGCCGGGCCGCACCGACATCTCGGTCATGCCCAGACCGGAGATGGCGACGCTCGGCGCGCTCACCGCGAATCCCCCACCGGCGCGCGGTGCGGCGAGCGCTCGTCGCGATAGGTGCCCACCCGCAGCCAGTTGTCACGGTCTTCGCTGGTGGCCAGGCAGAAGCAGGCCAGTTCCAACGGCGACAGGAAGATCCGCGCCCCGCTGTCCAGATCCTCCACGAGCAGGCGCGGTCCGTTGCCGCTGCTATCCAGGGAGATCCGGGCGGCAGCGAACTCGTTGGCCAGTACCGCCAACTCCCGCCGCCGGATGGTGCGGCCTTCCTCTGCTGCAGACATGTTCCTCGATAACCCGATCGTTGCTGGTCCGGTACCGGACGGCGCCGGTCTCCGCCGCCCATTCGCCCGGCGGCCACTTCAAGTATTAGCGTATACGACTGTCAGAAACAAGAGACGCCAGATCGCCTGCCGATATCGCAACCTTCCAGATGCGCGCAGCTCAGAGGCATTGACGTAGGACGATAAGAAGATGAACACTATGGACAGATTAGGCGCTTACCGCAGCACCGACGGAGGGCTCGCATGACGCAGACACCGACCATTTCCAGCACGCAGGACTACCGCAGCATCTGGGGCTACCTGCGCGAACTCGACTTCCGCCAGGCATTCCTCGACATCGGCGGGGTGCGCACCCGGACAGCCGAGGCCGGCTCCCCCGACAAACCGCACGCGATCCTGCTGCACGGCACCGGCGGGCACTGGGAGACCTTCGCGCCGAATCTGGCCGCACTGAGCTCGCAGTACCACTGCGTGGCGATCGACATGGTCGGCAACGGCTTCTCCGACAAGCCCGACTACGACTACGAAATCGCGGTCTACGTGCGCCAGATCGTGAGCGTCATGGACCACTTCGGCATGGACAGCGCACATCTGATCGGGATGTCGCTGGGGGCCTGGGTCGCCTCCGCGACCGCCGTCGCCCATCCCGGGCGGGTCGGCAAATTGATCCTGATGTCACCGGCCGGTTTCGAAGCCTCCGAATCCAATATGGCCCGTATCCGCGCCGAGCGGACCAAGGCGGTCGAGGATCCGAGCTGGGAGTCGATCCACAAGGTCTTCGAACATCTGATTGCCGAGGACCACAATCGAATTCCCGATCTGATCGCCTTGCGCCGCGCCATCTACCAGCGCACCGACACCCGGGAGACGATCGATCGGCTGCTGATCCTGCAGGACCCCGCCGCGCGCGACCGCAATCTGATCACACCGCAGCAGTGGGCCGCGATCGCGGCGCCGGCGATGATCGTCGCCTCCGGCCGCGATCACGGGGTCTATCAGGACACCGCCCGCAGGATCGCCGAGCTGATCCCCGACTCGCAGATCTTCGAGATGCCCGATGTGCGGCACTGGCCACACTTCGAGGATCCGGAGACCTTCAACCGGGCGGCACTGGAATTTCTCGGGAAGTGACGAACAGGATGCTCGAACCTGATTCCGTCGCCGATCTCGCCCGGCAGCTGCATGAGGCCGCGCGCACCAGGGTGCCGATTCGCCAGCCCTCGCTCGTCCATCCCGATATGACGATCGAGGACGCCTATGCGGTGCAGCGCGCCCTCATCGACCTGGAGACGGCCGCGGGGCGCGGCGTCCGGGGACGCAAGATCGGGCTGACCTCCAAGGTGATGCAGCGCGCGGTGTCGATCTCCGAACCCGATTACGGCGTGCTGTTCGACGACATGTTCTTCGATGACGGTGCGGTGGTGCCGGCGGGCCGGTTCATCCGTCCTCGTATCGAGGTCGAATTGGCGTTCGTGCTCGGCGAGCAGCTCGCCGGCCCCGGCGTCACGCTGTTCGACGTGCTGCGGGCCACCGAATTCGTCACTCCCGCACTGGAAATCCTCGATGCCCGGGTGCAGATGAGCGATCCCGATACCGGGCGAACCCGCACCATCGTCGACACCATCGCCGACAATGCCGCCGACGCGGGGCTCGTCCTGGGCGGACGGGTGATCCGCCCGCTGGATACCGACCTGCGCTGGATCGCGGCGCTGCTGCTGCGCAATGGAACCATCGAGGAGTCCGGTGTGGCGGCGGCAGTGCTCAATCATCCGGGCAACGGTGTCGCGTGGCTGGCGAACCGGCTCGCACCCTTCGGGGAGGTGTTGCACGCGGGCGAGGTGATCCTGTCCGGTTCCTTCACCACGCCGGTCTTCGCCGAACCCGGTGACAGTTTCGTCGCCGATTTCGGCCCGCTCGGCACGGTGTCGTGCGCATTCGAAAGGCCCGCACCATGATTCGCAATCGCTGGCGGCAGGCCCTGACCACAGGACGGACCCAGATCGGCATGTGGGTGGTGGGCGCCAGCCCGTATTCGGCCGAGATCTGCGCCGGGGCCGGACTGGACTGGCTGCTCATCGACCAGGAGCACGCGCCCAACGATCTGCGCTCCACATTGAGCCAGCTGCAAGCGGTCTCGGGCTATCCGGTCGAGGTGCTGGTCCGCCCGCCGTCGGCCGATCCGGTGTTGATCAAGCAGCTGCTCGATCTCGGGGTCACCGATCTGGTGGTGCCTATGATCGAGTCGGCCGCGGCCGCGCAGGCGGTGGTCGCGGCGACCCGCTACCCGCCCGCCGGTATTCGCGGGGTCGGCAGCGCTTTCGCCCGCGCCTCCCGTTGGAATCGCATTTCTGACTATCTGACCACTGCGGACAGCTCGATTTCGGTCACCGTTCAGATCGAGTCCGCGGCGGGTCTGGCCGAACTGGACAAGATTGCCGGGGTCGAGGGCGTCGATGCGGTCTTCATCGGCCCGGCCGATCTCGCGGCCTCGCTGGGCTATCTGGGCAAACCACAGGCGCCGCCGGTCGTTGAGGTAATCGAGGAGGCTTTGCGGACCCTTCACGGTGCGGGCGTGGCCGCCGGCGTGAACGCGTTCGATCCAGCCACCGCCCGGCGATACATCGCCGCCGGCGCGTCGTTCGTTCTCGTCGGCGCCGACGTGACACTGCTCGCACGTGGTGCCGAGGCCTTGGCGCAGGCCTACCGGAACGACATCCAATTTCCGACCCCGCACAACATCTGACAGTCATGTCACTTATCCTGGACGTGCCGGACCGGCAACGAGGAAAGGGCTACCGATGGATTTGGACTTCACGAAGGAACAACTGGAGTTCCGTGAGGAGGTCCGCACGTGGCTGCGCGAGCACAAGCCCACCGAGCCGCGGCCCCGCGATCACGCGGGCATCCGGGAATTCGATCTGGCCTGGCAGCGCACCCAGTGGGACGGCGGCTGGGCCGGAATCGCCTGGCCCCGCGAATACGGTGGCGGCGGCCTGACGCTGCTGCAACAGCTCATCTGGTACGAGGAGTACGCCGCGGCGGGACTGCCCGGCATCGACGCCAACTTCGTCGGCCTCAGCCACGCGGGTCCCACCCTGATCACCCGCGCCGCCCAGGAACACAAGCAGTTCCATCTGCCCAAGATTCTGCGCGGCGAGGTCGTGTGGTGCCAGGGATTCTCCGAGCCCGACGCGGGTTCGGACCTGGCGGCGTTGCGTACCAGGGCGGTACTCGACGGCGATGAGTTCGTGGTCAACGGCCAGAAGATCTGGACCAGCTTCGCCGCCTGCGCCGACTATCAGGAACTGCTCGTACGCACCGATGCCTCGGGATCCAAACACCAGGGCATCACGTGGCTGATCTGCGATATGCACAGTCCGGGCATCGAGATCCGCGCCATCGAGACGATCGAGGGCGGCGCCGACTTCTGCGAGGTGTTCTACGACAATGTGCGCATCCCGGTCTCGAATGTGGTCGGTGAGGTCGGGGACGGCTGGAGCGTGGCCATGTCGACGCTGTCGTTCGAGCGCGGCACCGCTTTCACCGCCAATCAGGTGCGCCTGGCCAAGGTCGTCGAGGATCTGATCGAATTCGCGCGCGATCACGTCGGGCCCGACGGTAAGCGGCCGGCGATCCTCGACGACGAGATCGCCCGCCGCCTCGCCACCGCCCGCGCCTCGGTCACCTCGCTGCGGGCCATGACCTATGCCGGCATCTGCCGGGCCATGCAGACCGAGACGCCCGGACCGAAGGGATCGATGCTCAAACTCTTCTACGGCGACCTCGCCAAACAGGTCGGCGCGCTGGCCATGGACATCGTCGGCCCGGACGCGCTGCGGCGCACCTCGCGCTGGGACCGCCACGGCTGGGTCGGCAACTACTTCTACTCGTTCTCCCAGGCCATCGGCGGCGGCACCTCCGAAATTCAGCGCAACATCATCGGCGAGCGCGTGCTCGGCCTGCCGCGGTAACCAGAAAGCAGCCAGTCATGAACCTTCTACCAGCAGCCGAGCAACTCGAACTCGTCGCTGCCGCAACGGATTTCCTGCAGACACGGATGCCCATCGAGGAAATTCGCCGCCGCGCGGACGCCGACTCCGCGGTCGATACCTCGGTATGGACCGAAGGGGCCGAACTCGGATTCCTGAGCCTGGGCCTGGCCGAGGAATACGGTGGGGCGGGCCAGTCCTTCGACGATGAGGCACTGCTGTTCGTCGAGCTGGGCCGGCACCTGGCCACCGGCCCGTTCCTGGCCTCCACTCTCGGCGCCCGGATCGCCGCGTTCTCCGGCGACGAACAGCTGTGCCGGCGCATCGCGAGCGGGCAGGCTCGGGTGGGCACGGCCCAGTTGCGGGGCGACGGATCGGTCACGTCGGGCGGATTCAAGGGCACCTTCGACCTCATCGATACCGCAGGGTGCAGCCATCTGCTGCTGGTCACCCGGCACGGGTCGGCGCTGGTCGCGGCCGAGCAGTTCGGCGAGACGACCGTCCTGGACTGCGTCGACCCCGGGACCCGGCTCGCCACCGCCACCGTCACCGCGGGTGAGGTGACACACTGGCTGCCCGAACGGGCCGATTCGACCTGGCTGCGCGCGGTGGTGCTGTCGTCGGCCTTCCTCGCGGGCCTGGCCGACGGCGCGGCGGCGCTGGCCACCGAACATGCCAAGACCCGGATTCAGTTCGGCCGGCCGATCGGCGTCAACCAGGCGATCAAGCACATGTGCTCCGATATGGCCGTGCGCACCGAGGCCGCCTTCACCCAGGTCTGTTTCGCGGCGGTGTGCCTGGCCTCGCACCGGCACGATGCCCCGACGCAGGCGCTGGCGGCCCGCACGGTCGCCGCGAACGCGGCAATCGACAACGGCGCCAATGGAATTCACGTCCACGGCGGCATGGGTTACACCTACGAGCACAACGCGCACCTGTACCTCGAACGCGCGCACGTCTACCGGCACCTGTTCGCCGAACCGTCGGAGGTACTGGCGGAACTGCTCGCCCAGGACCTCGCCCAGGACGGTGTCGCCGCATGAACCGCAAGGTCGCCATCGCCGGTGTCGCCCTGTCGGATGTAGGCCGGGTGGAGGACAAGAACGCCTACGAACTGATGGCTCAAGCCAGCGCGCGCGCACTCGCCGAAACCGGACTGACACCGCAGGACATCGACGGCCTCGGCTCCACCGGCCAGGGAATGCTGCCGCCCACCGACGTGGGCGAATATCTCGGCTTGCGGCCGCGCTGGATCGATTCGACCTCGGTCGGCGGCGCCTCCTGGGAGGTGATGGTCTCGCATGCGGCCGACGCCATCGCCGCCGGTCACGCCGACGTGGTGCTGCTGACCTATGGTTCCACCGCCCGTGCGGATCTGCGAAAGGGGTTGCGCACCGCCAATATCAACTGGGGCGCGCGGGGACCGCTGCAATGGGACGCACCCTACGGGCACACGCTGGTGTCCAAATATGCCATGGCGGCGCGGCGGCACATGTTCCAGTACGGCACCACCATCGAGCAGCTCGCCGAGGTGGCGGTGTCGGCGCGATTCAACGCCGCCGACAATCCGGAGGCGTACTACCGCGACCCGATCTCCGTCGAGGACGTGCTGTCCGGGCCGATGATCGCGGATCCGTTCACCAAACTGCACTGCTGCATCCGCTCCGACGGCGGCGCGGCCGCCATCCTGGTCGCCGAGGACCGCGTACCGGACCTGAAATCGGATCCGGTCTGGGTACTCGGCTCGGCCGAGGCGACCTCTCACATGCTGACCAGCCAGTGGGAGGATATGACCATCGGCCCGGCCGCGGTCACCGGTCCGCTCGCGTTCCGGCGCGCGGGCCTGACACCGGCCGATGTCGACGTCGCCGAGCTGTACGACGCGTTCACCTACATGCTGCTGCTCACCCTCGAAGATCTCGGATTCTGCGGTAAGGGCGAGGGCGGCGCTTTCGCCGAGAGCGGCGCGCTGCGCCTGGGCGGCGCCCTGCCCACCAACACCGACGGCGGCGGCCTGTCCGCGTGTCATCCGGGCCAACGCGGGCTGTTCCTGCTGGTCGAGGCGACCCGCCAGCTGCGCGGTGCGGCCGGGCCCCGCCAGGTACCCGGCGCCGAGATCGCCTGCGTGAGCGGCACCGGTGGCTGGTTCTGTTCCAGCGGGACGGTGTTGCTGGGGGCGAACAAACCGTGACCGCCGCCGAGATCCTCGCGCCGCTGGACGCCGGCGACTTCGCCGATACCGTCGAATTGCTGGAGGCGGCGGCGCTCGTGCACGGATTCCGCGACGCCTACGTCGAGGCCGACGGCACCCGCATCAGCTTCGCGGACTGGGTCGCGCGCGCCCGCGCCGTGGCCCGCCAGCTGTCCTCACACGGCGTCGGGCGCGGCGATGTGGTCGCGCTGATGCTGCCCTCCGGGATCGACTACGCGGTGTGCTACGCCGCCACGGCGATGCTCGGCGCCGTCACCACCGGATTGAATCCGCGCCTGGGGCCTCGTGAGATCGATGCCGCACTGCGGCAGGCGGATCCGGTCCTGGTCGTACGCGCCGCCACCATGCCCGCGACGGGTCGCGACATCCCCGAACTCGCCGCCTCGGAGCTGACCCGCGAACTGCTGCGGCACGCCGCCACACCATCGCGGACGATCGGCCGCGATGCCCCGGTGTCGATCGTCTTCAGCAGTGGCACAACAGGATTGCCGAAAGGTGCCTGGTTCGACGCGAACAATCTGGCCGCCTCGGCACAGGCGGCCGGCGCGATGAGCGCACCCTATGACCGGCGCCTGACCTCCACGCCCTTCGCGCACGTCGGATATATGTCCAAACTGTGGGACCAACTGGTCTGGGGCATCACCCTGGTGATCGCGCCGGTGCCCTGGTCGGCCGCGGCGATGTTCGACGTCCTTCGCACGGAACGGATCACCGTCGCGGGCGCGGTGCCGACACAGTGGGCGAAATTGCTGGAACTGCCCGCGCTCACGCCACAGTCACTGCCGCACCTGCGCATCGGTGTGGTCGCGACCGCACCGGCTTCACCGGCGCTGGTCCGGCAGACGACTGAACGCATCGGAGCGCCGCTGGTAGTACGGTATGCGATGACCGAATCGCCGACGATCTGCGGGACCGAGCCCGGTGACCCTCCAGAAGTGTTGTACCGCACCGTCGGGCGGCCGCAGACCGGCGTCGAGGTCGCGATCACCGATGCCGGCGGAGCGGCGCTACCGGCCGGACAGATCGGCCGGGTACGCATCAAGAGTGGTTGTTCGATGCGCGGGTACTGGAACGACCCCGAACTCACCGCGGCCGCGTTCGACGAGCAGGGCTACCTGATCAGCGGCGATCTGGGACGCTTCGACGCCGTCGGGAATCTGGTCCTGGCCGGTCGATCCGGGGATATGTACATCCGCGGTGGGTTCAACGTTCACCCGGTCGAGGTCGAACAGGTCCTGGCCGAACATCCCCGCGTCCGCGCCGCGGCCGTGGTGGGCCTCGCGGCCGAGGTGATCGGCGAGATCGGGGTGGCATTCATCGTCCCGGAGGATCCGGACGCACCGATTTCCCTTGCCGAACTTCGGGATTGGGCCAAGGCCAGGCTGGCCGACTACAAGGCGCCCGACCATCTGATCGTGGTCGGCGACCTGCCGCGCACCGCGATGTCCAAACTCGACCGCCATCGCCTGCGGCAGCTGGCCGCCGACAATCCGCCCCCGCCGAGAAGGAAGGCACCATGAGCATCCACCAGCGCATTCACATTGCTCTCGACCAGTGCGAAGGACACGGTCAGTGCGCCGCCGTCGCGCCGCGGCTCTACGAACTCGACGACGACGGCTTCGCCCTGCGTGCCGACTTCGAGGTCGCGCCCGAACTCGTCGACGAAGCCGACTCCGGGCGCACGGCCTGCCCGATGAGCGCCATCCGGTGGCGCGAGGACTGATCCGCCACAACGGCCGAAGGCCGGGACGCGGTAGCTGGTGTCTACACCAGCCGCGTCCCGGCCTTCGGTCGTTATCGGCGTATTTCCGCTAGCCGCCCAGGCGCAGGCCGGGAGCCCGGGTGCCGAAGATGTCGGTCCCCAGGACGACGCCGAGTTTATTTGTGTCCCAGCGCTTTCCGCCACTGGACACCGACGCCGCCGAGGTCCAGCCGCGCATCAGCTGGATGGTGTCACCCAGCGCCCGCACGACCTGCCCGCTGACGTGGGCGGCCTCGGGACTCGCCAGCCACGCGACCACCGGCGAGCCCAGCGACGGGTCCTTGGGATCGAATTCGTCCTCGCCGAGTTCCCCCGGCTCGATCGGCGCCGCGGCCCCGGACATCGTCGCCGACATGCGAGTGCGGCCGCCGGGGCTGATCGCGTTGACCGTGGCGCCGATCGAGGCGAGCTCGAGACTCAGCGTCTGGGTGAGGCCCACGATGGCCGCCTTGGCGGCACTGTAGTTGGTCTGGCCGAAGTGTCCGTGCAACCCCGCGCCCGAGGTCGTATTGATGATGCGGCCGTACACCTTCGCGCCGGTCGACTTCGATTCCTCCCGCCACTTGCGCGCCGCTGCCCGGCTGGTGAGCCAGGTGCCGCGCACATGAACTCGCATCACCGAGTCGAAGTCGTCGGCACTCATATTCCAGATCGCGCGGTCGCGAACGATACCGGCATTGTTGACCACGATATCGAGCCGGCCGAGCTGGGAATACGCGCGCTCGACGAGCAGATCGATCTGTTCTTCATCGCCGACATCGCTGAAATCGGAGATCGCCTTGCCACCCCGGTCCTCGATCAGGCGTACGACCTCGTCGGCCACCTTGCCTGTTCCCTCACCGGAAACCGACGTTCCCAGATCGTTGATAATCACCGTGGCGCCGTGTTTGGCCAATTCCAGGGCGTGCCCGCGCCCAATGCCGTGTCCGGCTCCGGTCACCAACGCGACCTTTCCGTCGAGCAATCCGCTCATCTGGGCGATCCTCTCCTCATTGTTCGATAATGGTCGTCATGCCTCGATCGGCGTGAACACGACCGCGTAGGCCGGGTCGACGATTTCGCGGAATACGGCCCGCACCGGCATGCCGATACGCACATCGGCGGGCGCGATCCCCTCGATATTGGTCACCACCCGCGGACCCTCGTCCAACTCGACGAGGGCGGCGATATACGGCAACCGCGCCGCGAACGGCTCGAGGTCGTTGACGTACACCGTGGAGAACGAATAGACCGACCCGGTGCCCTTGGCTTCGACCGCGGTGACCGATTCGCTCCAGCAGAACGGACAGGACACCCGCGGGTAATGATGGACGCGTCCACAGTCCTGGCATTTCGCGATCAGCAGTTTCCGGTCGCGCGCGCCATCCCAATACTGCGCGCTGTTTCCTTCGACGACGGGAATATCGGCACGGCCGGCCACTATCGATCCTCCTGATCTGACTGCACGGATGTTCGGCGCATATCACCAACCGCGATATTCGGCGGGCCTGCGTTCGACGAACGAGCGCACGCCCTCTTTGGCATCGGCCGAATACGACTGGATCTCCTGCGCCATCGCCTCGGCGAGAAATGCGGCCGCACGATCACCGTCGAGAGAGCCGTTGAACAATCGTTTCGTCAATGCGATCGAGCTGGTCGGGGCGGTCGCGAGCCGGCCGGTCAGTTCGGTGAGTACCAATTCCAGATCCTCCTCGGCCACAACCCGGTTCACCACACCGAGACCGAGGGCTTCCGAGGCCCGGAGCTTGTCACCGAAGAACACCAATTCCTTCGCGCGCTGCATGCCGATCAGCCGAGGTAACAGATAGGCACCGCCGCCGTCGACCACGAGCCCGCGTTTGACGAACGACTCGCTGAAGTAGGCCGCCTCGGTCGCGATCACCAGGTCCGAGGCGTAGGCCAGGTGGGCGCCGATGCCGGCGGCGGCGCCGTGCACCACGCTGACCACCGGCTTTCCGCAATCCAATACCGCGGCGATCAGGCGCTGCGCACCGGTCATGATGCGCCGCATCGGATCGGTGACCCGTTTGACGTTCTTCACGTGACCGTCCGCCAACTTCACCACGTCCGCGCCGGAGCAGAAATGTTTGCCGTTAGCCCGCAGGACGACCACCCGGATGTCGGGGTCGGCGTCCGCCGCGGCGAACAGTTCGATCAAGGCGTCGCGATCGTCGGGCCGGATGGCATTGGCCGCCTCGGGCCGATTGAGCGTGATCGTGAGAATCCCGCCGTCGATCTTCTGCAGGAGGGCATCGGTCATCGGTGCGTGTACCTCACAGTCAGATGTTTGATGCCGTTCACGAAATTCGACCGCAGCAGTGTCGGCTCGCCGACGGCCTCGAGGTCGGGAAAACGCGAATACAGTGCCTCGAACGCGATATTCAGCTCGAGCCGCGCAAGATGCGCGCCCAGGCAGAAGTGCGGCCCCGGCGCACCGAATGCCAAGTGCGGGTTCGGATTGCGAGAGATATCGAAAACGTAGGGATCCTCGAAAACGGCCTCATCGCGATTGGCCGAGGTGTACCAGAGCACAACCTTCTCGCCTCGAGAGAACACCTGATCACCGAGTTTGACGCCGTCATGGGTCACCGTGCGGCGCATGTGGATCACCGGACTCGCCCAGCGCAGGATTTCCTCGATCGCGGTGGGCGCCGATGCACGGTAGTCGGCGAGCCAGGCATCGCGCTGATCCGGGTGGCGACTCAGGGCGTACACCCCGTGCGTCAGAGCGTTGCGCGTGGTCTCATTACCGGCGCCGACCAGCAGGATGAAGAACTTCGCCATCTCCTGTGGAGTCAGGTTGTCGCCCTCCTTCGCGGCGACCAGCATACTGATGACGTCGTCGCGCGGATCGGCTATCCGCTCCTCGGACAGATTCTGCAGCAGCCCGATGAGCCGTTCGCTGGCCTTGGTGACCGCACCCGCGATACCCGCGCCGGACTGGTCGGGGATGTATTCCGCGTCCGAGGCGCCCAGAATCGTGTTCGTCGCCGCGAGGATATCGGCCTCGTGCTCCTGCGGAATGCCGAGCATGGTGCTGATGATCCGCAGCGGGAGCAGCGCCGCGAAATTGTCGACGAAATCGCATTCGCCCGTGACCGGCATCGCGTCGAGGATTTCGTGAGTGGTCGATTCGACCAGCCCGCGAATCGATTCCAGGCTCTTGTTGGTGAACCCGCGGGATACGATCTTGCGGACCCGGGAATGTTCGGGATTGTCCATATCGATGATCGACCCGCGATAGTCACGCAACGCGCGCGGCTGGTCGAAAATCTGGGTGCCCTCCCCCGAGGCGAAATCCTCGGGACGGCGGCTCACCTCGAGTATGTCGGCATGGCGGGTCAACGCCCAGAAACCCTTACTCCGGGCCGGCTCGCCGCCGAGCGGGACGAACGCCCGCGGATTCTCCCTGCGCAGCGCGTCGAACCGGGCGTCTCGTTCGGCCTGGCCGGTCTGTTGCCACCAGTCGAAATCGATCAGCACGTCCGCGGCCTCATCGGCTCCGATCATCGGCTGTTCCTCGCTCGTCGTCGTCACATCTTCGGCGGCCCCCGGACGGTACCGGTACGCGGCCGAAATCCCCATTGCCATCCGATTCTGGCACTAGTGTCACTATTTTGCAACCGCGTTTACCTGGACATTCTGCGAGCTAATGGCATGCGAGCATGCCATTAGCTGGACATCAGTGTCACTAAGTGGGTCTTCTTCGGGAAGAGAGCGAGGGCCGCCCGAGCAGTCTCGACCAGATCGCGGCGGGCCACCGACGGGCCACAGCCCCCGTCTCCTCCAGGGGTCCATACATGCGCCGAGAACCGCCGCGATCCGTCACACAGTCGATTGTATAGCTGAATAATTCAGCTTCAATGCCCACTTGATGCGGTCTGGAGCGAATCCCGGATCGCCTCCATCGCCGCCAGCCGCCGGGCGACCATCGTCATCGCCGCGGCATCCCCGGCTCCGGCCCGGAGTTCGCCCAGACGTGCCCGCACCCGGACGATCTCCTCGGCCAGGCGTTCGCCCGCCTCCTGCTTGGTGAGCAAGTCCTGCTCGACCCAATCGGCGGCATCAATGTCCTTCTCGGCCACGATGTTTCGCCCTTCAGTTGGCGCGGGGGAAGTTGAACAGTTTGCGGGCGTTCAACTCGACGATCTTGTGCGCCTCGTCGTCGGGAACGTTCTGCAGCAGCTTGCCGGTGAACTCGCGGCTGTTCGGCCAGTTCGAATCCGAGTGCGGGTAGTCGCACTCCCACAGGATGTTGTCCACGCCGATCGCCTCGCGGCGCACGATGCCCTCGCTGTCGTCGATGAAGCAGCCCCAGATGTGCTCGCGGAACAGATCCGAGGGGCGCACCTCCTTGTTCACGTTCTGGTACCAGCGATGCTTCTCCCAGACCTGGTCGATGCGCTCGAGCAGATACGGCACCCAGCCGACGCCACCTTCGGAGAGGGCGACCTTCAGGTTGGGGAACTTGTAGAACACCGGGGAGAACAGCAGATCCGCGGTCGCATACATCGAGTTGGTGCCGAACAGCGAGATCATCACCGCCATCGGGGCCTCCGGGGAGGTGATCGGCGGGCGGCCCGACGAGCCGAAGTGCATGCACAGCGGAAGGCCGGTCTCCTGCGCGGCGGCGAAGACCGGATCCCAGTGGTCGGTGTAGAACGACGGAAGCCCCAGCGGGACAGTGCATTCCGGGAAGGTTATGGCCTTTGCGCCCTTGGCGGCGCAGCGGTAGATCTCGGCGGCCGCGGCGGCCGGATCCCACAGCGGCAGGATGATCAGCGGAATGAATCGATCCGGTGCGGCCGCCGCCCACTCGTCGAGATGGAAGTCGTTCCACGCTCGCACCGACAACAGCGCCAGTTCCTTGTCCTTGCCCTCGAGGAACACGGTGCCGGAGAAGCGAGGGAACGACGGGAAGCACAGCGCCGCCTGGACGCCGTCGACGTCCATATCGGCGATTCGGGCCACCGGGTCGTAGCAGCCGGGCAGCATATCGGAGTAGCGGGTGGGGTCCATGCCATATTCCTGCGGCTTCTTCCCCGCCACGGCGTTCAGGCCGATGTTCGGATACACCCGACCCTCGTAGACCCAGACCTCGGCGAGCCGCTCGGCCCCCCGCCCTCCGCCCCGCGCCGCATCGAGCAGCACCTTGGACAGTTCCTCGTCGCCGGTGTTCTGCGACATATCCATCTCGACGATTCGGGGACCATCCTCGACGAACTTCTTCGGCAACCGATCGACCCACACCGATGGCGGCTCGATCAGATGGTCATCGACGGAAATCATCTGCATGGAATCTTGAAGCGGCACAACGCCTCCTCGGAAAAATAACTGGCTGACCGACCTGGACCGCATATGCAGGCCACCGTTCGTGTCCGCTATCTGACACTGTGTAATCTAGTGACTGCAGTCACAGCAGTCAACTTCCAGTTCGATTACGGCGTTCAGCCGCATACTTCAGGCTTCCCGCCATGACACATCGGCCACTAACAGGACATCGGAATGACTATTCTGACATCATCGTCACTATCCGCGACATTTCGGGAAGGACATTGACACATGGATCTGTCAGTGCGCGACAAGGGCTATCTGGTGCTCGGGGGAACGGCGGGCATCGGGCTGGCCGCCGCGCGATCACTCGCCGAGGACGGCGCGAGGATCGCGATCGTCGGGCGCGATCGCGAACGCGGCGGGAAAGCGGCCGCCGAACTGGCCGAGGCCGGGGCCGCCGGGGTGACCAGTCTGCCGTTCGACGCCGCGCAGCCGGGCCAGGCCGCGCAAGCGGTCGAACACGCGGTGGAATTTCTGGGCCGGCTCGACGGTGTCGCGATCACCACCGGCACCACCGGCCACGATCCGATCTCGGCAACCGACGAGCAATGGACCGCGGCCTTCCGTGATGTCGTACTGGGCACCACTCGCACGATCGAGGCGGCACTGCCGCATCTGATCGCGACCAAGGGCACCATCGTCACCACGGCCGCCTATTCGATCAGGTCACCCGAGATCGCGCGCCTGCCTTTCGCCGGACTCAAGAGCGCCGTAGCGGTATTCACCAAGGGGATCGCGAAAGAGTATGGGAAACAGGGTATTCGGGCGAACTGCATATGCCCGGGTGCGGTCGAAACCGACGCGCTGAGCGCAATACGCGACTACCTCGCCGCAGAGCGCGGCTACCCCCGCGAGGAGGCACTCGAACGCGTCATGGTCGAGGAGTGGGGTTTCACCGCAGCACTGGGCCGGCCGGGCCGGCCGCACGAGGTGGGCGAGCTCATCGCCTTCCTGCTCTCGCCGCGGGCCGGATTCCTCACCGGCGCGCTGATCAACATCGACGGCGGCACGAACTTCTGACCGGGGCGAACGGTGGGGGACGCGTGCGAGCGCTCCCCCACCGCGTCGCCTAGGTTCTGTCTCGAAGTGGTGGGGTGGGTGGTATCACCGCGCGGTGCCCCCATCGGCAGGGGCAGTGAAAGAGGTTGCCCCCGTTGGCATATAGGTGAGGCCTCCGGTAGATCGGTTTAGCGACCAAGCAAAACCGGAGACCAAACCGGAGACCTCGTGACCAGCGTAGCGGTGGCGGGGCGAGCGGACCTGACCGATGCCCAGTGGGTGAGGTTGGAGCCGCTGCTGCCCTGCGGTAAGAAGGCGGGCCGACCGTCGAAGTGGACGAAACGGCAGCTCATCGACGGAATACGGTGGCGGACGCGGGTCGGGTCGCCGTGGCGGGATGTGCCAGCAGAATACGGGTCCTGGCAAGCGGTCTATGGGTTGTTCCGCCGCTGGCAGCGGGCCGGGGCGTGGGCGACGATCGTTACCTCGTTGCAGGTCCTGGCCGACGCGGCCGGGATGATCGACTGGCAGATCAGCGTGGATTCCACGGTTACCCGGGCTCATCCCCATGCTGCCGGTGCCCGTCGCAACAGCGCCGAGCAGGCCGAACCGCCGGCAGAGCCGGGCCGATCTGAGCCAGCCGATCATGGGTTGGGGCGTTCGCGTGGCGGGTGGACCAGCAAGCTGCATCTGGCGTGCGACAAGAACTGCCGGGTGCTGTCGGTACTGGTCACCGCAGGGCAAGCCGGTGACAGTCCGCAATTCACCGCGGTCCTCGATGGCATCGAGGTACCGAAACTCGGCCGCGGGCGAGCCCGGATCCGCCCGCAACGGGTGCTGGCCGACAAAGCGTATTCCGGTCGCGGCAACCGGGAGTGGTTGCGCCGTCACGGAATTGCAGCGACCATCCCCGTCCCAGCCGACCAGGCCGCGCACCGACGGCGCAAAGGCCGTGCCGGTGGACGGCCACCAGCGTTCGACCCGGTGCTCTACCGCGACCGCAACGCGGTCGAGCGGGGCATCAACCAGCTCAAACAACATCGGGCAGTCGCGACCCGGTACGACAAGCTCGCCGTCCGCTACCAGGCCACCATCCACATCGCCGTCATCAACCAATGGCTCAGACACTCATGAGGACGGGCCACCAACCCACCCCACCACTTCGAGACAGAACCTAGCCCGGCGCCACGGCGTCGGCGGCCGGATAGCGCAGTACGCCGCGCAGGTTGCGGCCTGCGCGCATGTCCTCGTAACCGTCGTTGATCTTCTCCAGCGGATAGGCGCGGCTCACCACGGCGTCCAGGTCGACCTGGCCGTTGCTCCAGAGTTCGAGGATCTTCGGGATGTCCGCGCGCGGATTGGCCGAACCGTAGAGACTGCCGATGATTCGCTTCTCGGTCAGCGTCAGATCCATCATGTTGACCGAAACCTCGTTCTCGGCCATGGGATGAATATTGGTCACGATCAATTCGCCGCGCTTGGCGACCATCGCCAGCGCCTGCGCGATCAGGCGACCCTCACCCACCCCCATCGTGCAGATGAACCGGTCGGCGCCGCGGTGCCAGGTCGCTTCCCGCACAACCTCGGGCGCCTCCTCCCAGGACGCCGCCACATGAGTGGCGCCCATCCGCAGTGCCGCCTCGCGCTTGTATTCCGACGGATCGATGGCGACAATGGTGCGCGCCCCTGACAGTCGCGCACCCTGCACCGCCGCGGCGCCGATGCCGCCGACACCGGCGACCACCACATTGTGGCCGGGCCGGATATCGGCGGCATAGACCGCCGATCCCCACCCGGTGACGAAACCGCAGCCCAACAGGCAGGCCCGGTCCAGCGGATGATGCGGCTCGATCTTGATGCAGCTGGCCTCGTGCACGACGGTGTGATGCGCGAACGAGCCGACCCCGCATGCCAGCGCGAGATCCCGGCCGCGGGCATGGTGGCGCGCGGTGTCGTCGAAGATCTGGCGACCGCTGTAGATCTTCGCGCCCAGATCGCACAGGCTCTGATGGCCGGTCGCGCAGGACGGGCACCGCCCGCACGAGGGGATGAATCCGAAGACCACATGGTCACCCTCTCGCAGCCAGGACACACTCGAACCGACCTGCTTCACCACGCCCGCGCCCTCGTGGCCACCGATACACGGCAGGTGAAACGGCATGTCGCCGGTGACGATGTGCTCGTCGGAGTGGCACATTCCCGAGGCGTGCAACTCGACCAGCACCTCCTCGGCCTTCGGCGGATCGAGTTCGATCGTCTCGACCGACCAGGGCGTGTTGCGCTCCCAGAGCACGGCGGCAGTGGTCTCCATCATGTTCCCTTCTTCCGCCGTGACCGAAACGACAACGGCGACAACATTTTTGATCAGCGAATGATCGACTGGGTTTCCAAGAACCCAGCGATCCCTTCCGGACCGCCCTCGCGGCCGATTCCCGATTGCTTGAAACCGCCGAACGGGCTGCCGAAATCGAGCGGCGCCGCGGAGTTCACCGAGACCGATCCGACTCGCAGCCGGGCCGCGACCCCGGCCGCGCGCGATCGATCGCCGGACCACACCGCGGCGGCGAGGCCGTAGTCGGAATCGTTGGCGATGCGCACGGCGTCGCTGTCGTCGGCGTACGGAATGACCACCGCCACGGGTCCGAAGATCTCGTCACGGGCGATGGCCATGTCGTTGTCCACATCCGCCAGCACGGTCGGCTGGTAGTACCAGCCGGTGTCGAATCCGTCGGGGCGCGCGCCGCCGGTGACTACTCGCGCGCCCTGGCCGACCGCGGCGGACACCATCGATTCGACCCGTTCCAGCGCGGCGCGGTTGATCAGCGGGCCGACATCGGTCGAGAGATCGGCCGGATCACCGACCCGCAGCGCAGCCACGGCCTTACCGAAGATGTCGACGAACTCCGCGTAGCGCGTGGCTGGGACCAGGATCCGGGTCTGAGCCATGCACACCTGGCCGTTGTTGCCCATCACGCCGGTGACGAGACTGCCGATCGTCTCGGCGTCGAATACGGCGTCGTCCAGCACTATGGCCGGTGATTTGCCGCCGAGCTCGAGTGCGCAGCGCCGCACCGCGGCGGCGCAGACCGCGCCGATCCGCTTTCCCGCGGCGGTGGAGCCGGTGAAACTCACCTTGTCCACGCCCGGATGCGCCACCAGCGCCTCACCGGTCGCCACGCCGCCGGACACGATATTGATCACGCCCGGCGGTATCCCCGCCTCCTCGACGACCTCACTGAACAGCGACACACCCAGCGGTGCGTCGGGGGCCGGCTTGAGCACCACGGTGCATCCGGCCGCGAGCGCCGGCGCCAGTTTCATCGCGGCGATGAACAAGGGGACGTTCCACGGCACGATCGCCGCGGTGACGCCCACGGGCACGCGGCGTACGAGAACCTCGCCCCCAGCTCCGGCGGGACGGATCTCTTCGAAGCCGAAATCCGCCACCATCCGGGCGTGGGAGCGATACACCCCGACGGCGAATCCGACCTGGCCGAACGAGGAGAAGCTGCGCGGCGACCCGACCTCGGCGCAGAGCAGGTCGGCGAATTCGCCCGAACGCCGTTTCAGTGCGGCGGCCAGGCCGCGCAGCAATTCGGCCCGGTCGGCAGGGGTGCCGGCCGCCCACTCCGGCTCATCGAGCGCGGCGCGGGCTGCGGCAACCGCCGCCCCGACATCGGCGCCGGTCGCCTCGGTCACGGTGCCCAGCAGTGCACCGGACGCGGGCGAGAGCACCTCGATCCGCGGCCCGTCGGAGGCCCGCCACTGCCCGGCGATATAACACCCTGCAAAGTCGCGCACTGCTACCTCTTCCATCCGATACTGCGCCAGAGCCGGCCGGGATCCATCCGGCCGCGATGACTGAATTCTGGCAGTAATGTCACTTTATCCGCAAGGGCCGGTTCAGCCGACGACCGATGCCAGACGATCCGGTGTACTGCCGTGCAGGATCAGTTCGTCGGCGCCCGCGTCGAGGTAGCGGTCGAACACGGCGTGACACTGCGCCGCGGTGCCGACCGCCGATGCCTCGTTCAGCCAGCGGGACGGCAGCGCCGCGGCGGCCTCCGCCAGCTGCGCGGCGGTCCGGACCGAGTCGGCGGACCCGCGTATGCCGGCCAATTGCGGATGTGCGCGCAGCACCGCGAGCTGGTCCGGGTCCCAAGCATTGACCTGAGCGAGCTGCTCACCGAATCCCGGAATCTGGTAGTAGCTCACCGCCCGGCCGGCGACTATGGCAGCTTCCTCGGCCGGGGCCAGTCCCGAGGCGGTGACGACGGTGGCGCAGATTCGCACGGCATCGGCCGGGCGGCCCGCGGCCGCCGCGGCGGCGCGCACCAGTTGCGCGGACCGCGCCACCGCCTCGGGGGTCAGGAACGGATGCAGGATGACTCCGTCGAAATGGCGGCCGGCCAGCTCGAGCCCGCGCGGACCGATGGCGGCGAGCAACAGCGGGGGCACCGGCTGGTCGGGCACATCGGTCAGGCGCAGCGCCGGGAAATTGCCGGCGGGCCCCTGGTAGCGGACCTTTTCGCCGCGACACAACCGCCGGAAGATGTCGGCGGAGTCGGTGAGTGAGCGATTGGTCGGCACCGGCAGTCCCACCGACTGCCACATCGCGGCCACCGAGCGCCCGACACCCAGCACCAGGCGACCGTTCGACAGCGCCTGCGCGGTCATCGCCATCGACGCCAGCAACGCCGGATGCCGCGAATTCAGATGCGTCACGCCGGCGGCGATGTCGATATCGCTGGTGACCTGGCTGATCGCACCGAACAGCACCCCGAAGTCCTTGGCGCCCCAGCGTTCGCTGAGCCAGACCGTGCCCAGCCCGAGGCGTTCGGCCTCGGCCGCCTGGGTCAGCGCGGGCCGGGGATCGGTGACGCGGCCGGGAACGACATAGGCGCCAAGCCTGCCTGCCCGCTCGGCAGCACTGGATTTTTGTTCACTCATACCCATATTCTGACAGTAATGGTCAGTTTTGGGCCGACGCGGTCGAAGTCGGCGGCCGGGCCGTGCGACAGAGAGCGAGTTCCAGTGAGTTACACCGCCGAGCGAGGACACCTCGACGACCGGTCCCGCGGCGCGTTGACGGCGTGGGCGCGTACCCGTCTGGCACCGCCGGGTCACACCGGCTTGGAACTGTCGGAGTTCTCCGCCCCGGGCGCCGGATACTCCGGCAAGACCGTCTTCTTCACCGCCGCATGGACCGAAGCGGGCGGCCGGCGCGTACGCCGTGCGCTGGTACTGCGCATGCAGGCACCCGATCATCAGCTGTTCATGGCCCCCGATGCCATCCGGCAGGCCGAGGTGATGCGTGCGCTGACCCGGTATGCGCCGATGCCTGTCGTCGCCGCCCAGGAGCCCGATCCCCGCGTACTCGGCACACCTTTCTACGTCATGGACCGCGTCGACGGGCGCGTCCCGTCGGACGTGCCGAGCTGGCACAAGGCGGGATGGACCGCCGACCTCACCCCGGACAAACGAAAACAGCTGTACGACAACGGGTTACGCGCTCTGGTCGCACTCCACGGAATTACCGACCGTGCCACGATCGACACGCTGGCCACACCCGGGCCCGGCACTGCCCTGGCTCGCTACGTCGATCAGGTGCACCGCTGGTACCTCAGCGCCCGCGACGAGCTGGTGGTCGACCCCGAGATGCTGGCCGCGGCGGTCGCCGAGTTGACCACCAACGTTCCCGACACCGACGCCGAGGGCATCGTCTGGGGTGATGCTCGGGTGGGGAATATGGCCTTCGCGGCGGATCTGTCGGTCGCCGCCCTGTTCGACTGGGAGGGCGCCACCACCGGACCGCCCGATATCGATCTGGGCTGGTGGCTGATGTTCGAGCGGTTTCTGTGCGAAAGTATCGGCCTGCGACGCCCCGAAGGCGTGCCCGACGATCCGGATATCGTGCTCCGCTACGAACAACTCGGTGGCCGCCTAACCGGCGATATGGGCTACTACACGCTGCTGGCCGCCGTCGTGCTGACGCTGATCACCAACCGGCTCTCGGCCCTGCTGGTCCGAGACGGTCTCGACCCGAAGATCGCCCGTTCCTATCCCGCCGCCGCGCTCGATCTGGTGCGGCGTTACCTCGGCGAACGCATCGAACGAAGGAGTATCACCCGATGAACGAACCTGCCCCGGTCGGCACCATAGGCGCGCCGTGGGAAGTGATCGTGGAGCGCGGAAAGATCCGCGAATTCGCTCGCGCGATGCAATCGGAGAACTCCGCCTACGCGGGCCCGGACGCGATCGTCCCCCCCACCTTCCTGATCACCGCCGGTCAGTGGGCGCCCCCCGGCGCGCGCGTCGACGTCGGATTCGACCGCACCCGCCTGCTGCACGGAGAGCAGGAGTACATCTTCCACGGGCCGCTGCCACGGGCCGGAGATCACCTGACCGCGCGCGAAAAGGTGGTCGATCGATTCGAGAAACCGGGAAAACGCGGCGGCGTCATGCGATTCGCCGTGGTGGCCACCGAATTCCGCAACGGCGACGGGGAATTGGTGGCCGAGGCACGCGCCACATTCATCGAAACCGCACCCAGGGAGAAGAAGGAGAAATCCGCATGACCACCCCGGCCGCCGCATTCGAGATCGGCACCACGGCCCCACCGCGCACATTCGGCCCGCTGACCCGGCAGATGTTCGTACGCTATTCCGGTGCCTCCGGCGACCTGAATCCCATGCACTACGACGACACCATGGCGATCGCGGCCGGCTACCCCTCGGTCTTCTCCCAGGGCATGCATCAGGCGGCGCTGCTGGCGACGTTCGCCACCGATTGGCTGGGTGCGCACAACCTGCGGCGATTCGGCGTGCGCTTCCGCGAGCAGGTCTGGCCCGGCGACGTCCTCACCTGCACCGGCACGGTGACCGCGATCGAGCCGGTCGACGGCGGCCGCAGAGTAACCGTCGAACTTGCATGTCAACGTCAGACGGGCGGCACCGCCCTCACCGGAACCGCGGAGTTCCTGCTCGACCACGGCCACGACACAGTGGTGGCCAGCACATGAAGCGCACGCGCGAGATCGACTAAAGTAGCCGTTGATGTCAGAGAACCGAATCCTTCGCCGGGCGAGCTACGGCCCGTCGAGCCCCGAGATCGGCACCCGGGGTACCACCACGCGGCGAAAGATCGTCGACGTCTCGCTTGTGCTGTTCGGTGAACTCGGCTTTTTCAACACCTCCGTGGATGCGATCGCCAAGGCGGCCGGGGTCTCGCGAGCCACTCTGTACCAGTATTTCCCGGGCAAGGACGAGATCTTCCTGGAGCTGATGGACGAGTGTGGCAGCGCACTGTTGCGTGTGACCCGCCGCATCGGCCCGCTCGGGCCCACCCCCACGGGTTTCGACAATCTGAACTGGTGGCTCGGCGAGTGGAGCTGGGTCTTCGAACGCTATTCGACGATGTTCGTGCAGTGGGCCAATGTGGCCGCCACCGAAAGCGTGGTGCAGCCGGAGATCGACCGTTTCGTCGGCAAATACCAGCATCAGCTGGCGAATCGCTTGGCCGACGCGGAACTCGACGGGCTCGACCCGGAATTCGCCGCGATGGCGATGATGGCGGTCGTACACCGGGTGAATCTCTACCTGCACACCGACCGCGCCCACGGCCGCAGCATCGAATCGGTGGTCGATGCCCTGTCGGTCTTCCTGCAGCTGGTGTTCTTCCCGGATACACCCGCGAACGTCTTCGATACCTTGCCGCTGCGCGTCGACTCGGCGCAGGTCATCACTATCCCGCCGATACCGTCGGCGCGGGGAATAACGATCGAGGAACGCACGCGTGATCTCAGCACGCGCGCCCGGCGTACCGTCGAGCGGCTCGTAGCCGCGGGTGCGGCGCAGTTCGCAGCTCGTGGGTACCACCGCGCCAATGTAGACGATATCGTCGCCGCGGCCGGCTACGCCCGCGGCACTTTCTACAAATACTTCAACGAAAAGCAGGACCTGTTGCTCACGGTCAGCGCCGAGGCGGGTGCCACGGCGATCACCCTGGGCGACGAACTGCGTCATCTGCGCCCGCCCGCTGCCGACCCTGCCGCGTTCC
Organism: Nocardia nova NBRC 15556; assembly: GCF_001613005.1. Classification (GTDB taxonomy): domain Bacteria; phylum Actinomycetota; class Actinomycetes; order Mycobacteriales; family Mycobacteriaceae; genus Nocardia; species Nocardia nova. The sequence continues at coordinate 152,156 of NZ_BDBN01000002.1, forward strand.
GCGGCTGGCTGTCGAGATTCGTGGAGTTCGAGGCGGAGTTCGGCGGGGTCATCGATGTCTGGACCGAACGCGGGACCGAACGGTCGCTGGTCGCCGATCTGGCCGCCTATGGCGAAGCTATGACCGATTCCGCGATCCTGGATTTTCTCAGCACCGTCGATCGGCCCGACATTCCGTTCGATCCCATCGCCTCGGTGCTGATCTTCCGCGCCATCATGGAGCGGCTGGCCCGCGCGTCACAAGAGATCGAGACTCCTCTCGACCCCGAGCAGATCGTGGATCTGATGTCCGCGGTGATAGAGCGCGGATTCTTCTCGCGCGCCCGAAACTGACCTCGACGCAGCCCGGCGCTCAAATGGTGCCGGCGGAGCGGAACCGCTGAATCTCGGCCGCGGAGAAACCCAGTTCGCGCAGGACCGCCTCGGTATGGGCGCCGACGGCCGGGACGGGATCCATCCGGGGTTCCACGCCGTCGAGCGCCGCGGGCGGCAGCAGCGCTCGGATATCACCGCCGGGAGTATCCACCTGGCGCCAGCGATCGCGCGCGGCCAGAACCGGATGCTCCCATACCTGAGTCATATCGTTGATCCGGGCGGTCGCGATGGCCGCCGATTCCAGGCGCGCTATCAGCGCCTGGGTGGTGAGGCTGTTCGTCACGGCGGCGATGATCGACTCGAGTTCGTCGCGATGGGCCACCCGGCCGGGATTTGTCGCGAATCGCGGATCGGTGATCAGCTCCGGCCGCTCGAGCACCTCGGCGCACAGTCGCTGCCATTCCCGATCGTTCTGCACCGCCAGCAGGACCGTCCCGCCGTCACCGGCGGTGAACGGGCCGTAGGGCGCGATGGTCGCGTGCCGGGCCCCGGTCCGCACCGGGGCCGTGCCACCGTAGCGGGCGTAGTAGAGCGGCGAGCCCATCCATTCGACCAATGCTTCGAACAGCGATACCGACACCGCCCGCACCCGTCCGGTCGTGGCCCGGGTGTACAGGGCGGTCAGGATGCCGGAGAACGCGAAACTTCCGGCGGCGATATCCGCCACCGAGATACCGGCCTTCGCGATGTCGGCGTCCGAACCGGTCACCGACAGCAGGCCCGCCTCCGCCTGGACCAGCAGGTCGTAGGCCTTGCGCGACTGCCAGGGTCCGTCACCGCCATATCCGGAGATTCCGCACGGAATGACAGTGGGATACCGCTGCGCCAGCCGATCCACGCCCAGGCCCATCCGGGCCACCGCACCCGGCCCGAGATTCTGCACGAAGACGTCGGCACCAGCGAGCAACCGGTGCAGCACCTCCCGGCCGTTCTCGGATTTCAGATCGAGCGTCAACGATTCCTTGGACCGGTTGAGCCAGGCGAAGTAGCTGGACTGGCCGAGCACCGTGGTGTCGTATCCCCTGGCGAAATCCCCTGCACCCGGTCGTTCGATCTTGATCACCCTGGCCCCGAGGTCGGCCAGCTGCCGCGTGGCGTACGGGGCCGCGACCGCTTGTTCCAGGCTGACGACGACCACGCCTTCCAGCGGCAATTCGCCCATCGAATTCTCCCTGCTCATACGGTGCGAGCGCTTGGTGGCCGAAGCCTCCGCGATGGCACTCGAAATGACATACATTGTCAGATCGACACTATAGATGTTTTATAGGGCTGGCAAGAATGACCGGACGACAGCCTACTGTGCGCAGTATCAGGGGATTTCGACTGAGAGCAGCAGTAGTCGACCAATATAGACAAGCTGTCAGATCATCGCTTACTGTGGTGTGACACAGACCCCCTAACACATCATCTGGTCGTGCCGGAACGCGCCGGTCCCGGCACCGGCTCGCCCGGTCGGCCCGCGCGGAAGAGGCCGCACCGAACTATGCCGATCGGAACACACGATGACGATCTCCCTCCTCCTCGACATGGCGGTTGCCGCCAATCCGGACCGCGTCGCCCTCACCGCGGGTGACCGGTCGCTGACCTACCAGCAATTCAGCGATCTGGTCCAGGGCGTCGGCTCCGCATTGCGCCGATCCGGCGCCGAGCACATCGTCTATCTGGGCGGCTCGGGTGTCGAACTGCCCGCACTGCTGTGGGGCGCCGCCCACGCCGGAATCCCGTTCGTCCCGGTGAACTACCGGCTCGAGGCCGGCCGGCTGGTCCGGCTCATCGAGCGGGTCGGCAACGCACTCGTCGTCGCCGCTCCGCGCTACGCCGAGTCGGTCGCCCACGCCGGTGCCACCGTCGAGACCACGGACGCATTCTTCGCGCGCGCGGCGACCGGTGCGCTGCCGATCGCCGACGTCGATCCCGAGAGTCCGGCGGTCATCCTGTTCACCAGCGGAACCACCTCGGAGCCCAAGGCGGTCCTGCTGCGTCACAGCAATCTGCTCAGCTACGTCATGGGCACCGTCGAATTCGGTTCGGCGGATCCGGCGGACGCCACGTTGGTGAGTGTGCCGCCGTACCACATCGCGGGGATCGGAACGATCCTGACGAACTTCTACGCGGGCCGCCGCATCGTGTACCTACCCGATTTCGACGCGCGGGAGTGGTTGCGCCTGGTCCGCGAGGAGGCCGTCACCTCGGCCATGGTGGTGCCCACCATGCTCGACCGGATCGTGTCCGCGGTGGACGGGGCGGTCGCCGACGCCCCGGCGCTGCGATCGCTGTCCTACGGCGGCGCGCGCATGCCGCGCCCCACGCTGGAGGCGGCGCTACGAGCATTCCCCGGTACCGGATTCGTCAACGCCTACGGTCTCACCGAAACCAGCTCGACCATCGCACTGCTGGGCCCCGAAGACCACCGGGCCGCGATGGACAGCGACGATCCCGCCGTGCGCGCCCGGCTCGGCTCGATCGGGCGTCCGGTGCCCGATATCGAGATTCTCATTCGCGACGCCGACGGCAGTCCGGTGGCTCCCGGCGAACAGGGTGAACTCTGGGTTCGCGGGCCACAGGTCTCGGGCGAGTACATGGGCTCGGGCTCGGTGCTCGACGCGGAAGGCTGGTTCCCCACCCGCGACCTGGCCTATCAGGACGGCGAAGGCTTCTTGTACATCGTCGGCCGCAACGACGACACGATCATTCGCGGCGGCGAGAACATCGCCCCGGCCGAAATCGAGGACGTCCTCATCGACCACCCGGCCGTGCGCTCGGTCGCGGTGGTCGGAATTCCCGATGAGCACTGGGGCCAGGCGATTCTCGCCGCCGTGGTCCCCGAAGGCGATGAGCTGCCCGACCCCGAGCAGCTGTTCGAATTCGTGCGCTCGCGGCTGCGTTCTTCACGCACGCCCGACCACCTCGTCTTCCGCAGCGAGCTGCCGGCCACCCCGACCGGAAAGATCCTGCGCAAGGACATCGCCGCCGATTATCTCGCGGACGCGGCCGCCGATTCGGTCCGCTGATCCGCACCCCGGAAAGGAGTAGCAATGGTAAAGCCCGGAACCCGGTTACGGAGTCAGGTCTGCAACACGGAGGTGATCGTGGTGCGCGCCGGTGACAACGCCGCGGAATTGCGTTGCGGCGGGGCGCCGATGGTCGATCTGGACCGGCCTCGGGAATCGGGGGCGAGCCCGGCCGCGGAGTTCTCCGGCGGCACCCTCATCGGCAAGCGCTACGTGGATGCCGAGGGCACCATCGAGGTGCTGGTGACCAAGCCGGGCGAGGGCTCGCTGTCCCTGGGCGACACCGCGCTGTCGGTCAAGACCGCGAAACCCCTGCCCGCCAGTGACTGACCTGGTACAGGCAGGCGGTGCGGGCCCCTTGGCCGGTGTGCGAGTGGTCGAGCTCGCCGCCATCGGTCCCGCACCGCACGCCGCGATGACACTGGCCGATCTGGGTGCCGACGTGGTGCTGATCGACCGCCGATTTCCCGGCGCGACCGGCCACCGGCCCGCTCAGCAGCGCGGGCGCACCCTGGTCGAAGCCGACCTCAAGCACCCGGCCGACCGTGAGCAGATCCTGTCCCTCATCGAACGAGCCGACGTGCTGCTCGAGGGTTTCCGGCCCGGGGTCACCGAGCGCCTCGGCATCGGGCCGCCGGTTGCGCTCGAGCGCAACCCGCGGTTGATCTACGGCCGCGTCACCGGCTGGGGACAAACCGGTCCACGCGCCCAGCAGGCCGGCCATGATCTCAACTACATCTCGATCACCGGACTACTGCACGCCGTGGGTCGTGCGGATCAGCGGCCGGTTCCGCCGCTGAACCTGTTCGGCGATTTCGGTGGCGGCTCGATGTCGCTGGTCGTCGGCGTGCTGGCGGCACTGGTCGAGCGGCAGCGTTCCGGCCGGGGCCAGGTCGTCGACGCCGCGATGGTCAACGGGGCCCCGGCGCTGGGTCATCTGCTGTGGTCGATGCGCGCCTCCGGACGCTGGTCCGATGAGCGCGGCACCAATATCTTCGACGGTTCCGCGCCGTTCTACGACACCTACGAATGCAGCGACGGACGCTATGTCGCGGTGGCGGCGCTGGAGCCGAAGTTCTATGCCGAACTGCTGCGAATCCTCGATCTGGAGCCGGAAACCCTGGGCCCGCAACGAGATCCGGAAGGCTGGGTGAAGATGCGCAAGGTCTTCGCCGAGAAGTTCGCGACCCGCTCCCGCGACGATTGGGCGAACATGTTCGACGGCACCGACGCGTGTGTGACACCCGTGCTGACGATGACCGAAGCCCAGGACGACGAGCATATGCGCGCCCGCGGCGTATTCGTCGACATCGACGGCGCGGTGCAACCGGCACCCGCGCCGGTGTTCTCCCGCACTCCCCCGGCCGTCCCCGCACCACCGCCGCGGTGGCCGGTGGACATCGCATCAGTATGGAAATGAATCCGCCGCACGGCGGACCGGAAAAGATAGGGACCCAGGTGACCAATAGCCAGACCGAGGTCGCGGCGCCGACCGTTCTCGTCGAACGCCACGGCCATGTCCTGCTCATCACGCTCAATCGCCCGCAGGCCCGCAATGCCCTCAACGCCGAGATGTGCGTCCGGATCGGCGACGCGCTGGAAGCGGCCGACCGCGATCCGGAGATCCGCGCGGTCGTGCTCACCGGCGCCGGCGACAAGGCGTTCTGCGCCGGCGCCGATCTGAAGGCCATCTCGCGCGGGGAGGCGGTGATTCCGGAGGGGCGCGAGCACTGGGGACTGGCCGGTTACGTCTCGCATCCGATCAGCAAGCCGACCATCGCCGCGGTCAACGGTCCCGCCCTCGGTGGCGGGACCGAATTGGTGCTCGCCAGCGATCTGGCGATCGCCGCCGACACCGCGAGCTTCGGCCTGCCCGAGGTGACCCGCGGGCTGATCGCCGGTGCCGGTGGCGCGTTCCGGCTACCCACCCGGCTGCCGCAGGTAGTGGCGTTGGAGCTGCTGCTCACCGGCGATGCGATCAGTGCCGAGCGGGCCCTGGAACTGCATCTGGTCAACCGCGTGGTCCCTGCGGGGCAGGTGCTCGAGCAGGCGCTGGATCTGGCCCACCGGATCGCGGACAACGCACCGCTGGCGGTTCAGGCCACCAAGCGCATCGCCCTCGGGCAGAGCAGCGCCGGCGAGCGCCCCGGCGAGGATCGCGGCTGGGCCGCCACCACTGCGGAGTTGACCGCAGTCGCCTACTCCGAGGACGCGCAGGAGGGCCCGCGTGCCTTCGCCGAGAAGCGCAAGCCGGTGTGGAAGGGACGCTGACCCCCGCTGACTGTCGCCCCAGACCTCGACGACACGAAAAACGCTGGGTGCCCGGACATTTCGTCCAGGCACCCAGCGTTTTCCGTCTGCCGCGAAATCTCAGCGACGGGTGGCGGGGACGGGCCGGGCCCAGTCGACCCACGGGCCCCAATCGCGCGGTGCGGCCGGTTCCCGCACCGGCCCGGGCTCCTCACGGGCCCGCAGGTATTCGCGGACGAACTTCTTTCGCTCCGGCAGCAGCCACCAGCAGTCCATGCCCGACCAGTGGCCGTCCCCGGCGTAGGTGAGGATCGTCGTCGAGGTGAATTCCGCGGCGATACTGCCCCCATCGGGGCGGTCCGCGCGATGCACGCTGCGGAAGGCGACGCGGTCCCCGTCGGCGGCGTACCAGACCAGCGGTGAATAGACCGGAATCGAGCCGGCCAGACTCGACTCGACCAATTCCCGGATCGCCTCGGGGCCCACGGCGGCGCCCCGGTGCGGATCGTGGTATTTCGCATCCGCGGTGAACGAGTCGGCCCAGCTCGCCCAATCCCCGTGTATCGGGCCGGTCGAGTAGAAATGCCGGAAAGCGGTGTCGATCTCACTGCCCAGTTGTGTCATCGGTCAATTCCTCCACCAGGTCTCGGCCACATCTCGACGGCCCCAATTCGCCGGCACTGCGGTCCGACGCGGCCGCCATCCAGATGGCGCTGCAATTCAATGGCTCCGCACGCCGAAATCGATATCGGCGATACCGGAGAAGGGAACGAAACCCTCGCGGGTCACCCACGACGGTTCGGCGACGTGACCGGGTTCGGGACGCGCCCACGACACCCATGGTCCCCAGTCGCGGCGGCTCAAACGCTGCTGCGGGGTTTGCGGATACGCGTCGAGTGCGCGCTGATATCGCGCGGAGAAATCGGCCATCTCGCCAGTAGCCCAGATATCTTCCTCCGAACGCCACCGGCCGCCGCCGGCGTATTCGATGATCTGCAGCGACGGGAAGTCGATCGGCGCCGCACCCGGTTCCGGATTGTCGGCGCGATTGGCGATCTCGTACACCACCCGGCCGCCGTCGATCAGATACCACTTCAGCGGGCTGTACACCTGCGGGGCGGCGCCCATCGTCCCCTCCAGGAACCGCACGATTTCACCGGGGCCGGTGAACCGGCCGTAGTAGTGATCGGTGTAGACGGCGTCGTCGGTGAACAGATTCGCCCACGCCTGCCAGTCCTCGTAGACCAATCCGGTCATCACATAGTTGCGGAATGCGGCCTCGACCTCGCTCCGGTCGAATTCAGCCATCGTGACCCTCCTTGTTCCAGCGGATGCCATTCATCCGCGCGAGATAGCGAGCCCCATCCCGGTGATCCATTTCTCCACCGGTTCGTAGCAGACGCATTCGAACGGCTTCCCGGCACCGGCCGCGCCCGCGGCCATCCAGGTCCGGACCTCATTGGCCCCGACGCCGGCCTGTTCGGTGGCGACAGCGGCGAGCTCGGCCAGCCGGGTGGCGTCCCAGGTGGTCAGCGCGTCGAGGAAGGCGCGGTCCCACTCGGGCCGGATCTTCTTCTCGGCGGCGGCGTAGCCCGCGGCGATGATGCGCGCCCGTTCCTCATCGCTCATATCGTGGGTATCGACCTCCAGGCTCGGCGGGGAGTGCGAGAGCCCGCCGGTGCCGATCACCAGCACCCGCTCGTCGAGACCGTCGAGGAAATTCCCGACGGCGGCGCCGAATTCGAGTACGCGCCTCGGCGTCGGCAGCGGTGCCGTGGCGCAGTTGATCGGCACCGGAATCACCGGATAGGCGGCCAGGCCCTCGGTGAGATCGCGCAGCGGCTGTGCGAACGCGTGATCCAATTCGATATCGCGGCATACCGTGATATCGAATCCGGCGTCGAGCAGATGGTCCGCGAGCCCCCGCGCCGGCTCGGGCGGCACCCGCAATGCTCCTGCGGGCTGACCCGCCTCGGCCATGATCGAGGCACTGAGCGCGACCGCGAACGACGGCACCACCTTGCGGAAGGCGCGACGATGGTCACCGCCGAAGAGCACCACCACATCCGGTGCGAATTCCTCGACAAGGGCGCGTACCCGCGCCAGACCATCCCGGAACTCTTTGCCGTAGACATGTTCCACATCGCGCATCATTCCCGGACTGTGGCTCGCGCAGACGATCAGCCGATCCGGCCCCGACATATGCACTCCTTACTCTGTTCGTCGCACGTGCGTACGGCGGTGACCGCCCACGTGCGGCGTGGTTCTAGCGTCGAGTCGCCATTCCCGCATCGACGTTGAGGGTGCTTCCGGTGAACGAGCGCCCCGACTCCGTGATGAGAAAAACAATGGCCTCACTGACATCGCGCGGCTCGATCATCGGCAGGTCCGGTAACAGGGTCTGCATGGCATTGGCCAGGTTCGGATAGGCGCCGAGCACGTTGAACAGTTCCGGGTTCTGCGTCACCATCGGTGTCGCGCAATTGGTCGGCGCGACACCGTTCACCCGAATGTGGTACTGGGCAAGGTAATTCGCATACTGGCGCACCATTCCGGTCAGCGCGAGTTTCGCCATACCGTAGGCGTCGTCACCGCCCGTTCCGTTGCCGAGTCCCAACATGGCCGCCATCGAACTCGTCACCACGATATTGCCGTCCCGGTGCCCCTGCTCGCCCCGCTCGATCAGATGGGGCAAGGCGACACGAACCGTATTCCAGGGCCCGATCAGCAGCAGATCGATACCGGCGCGAAACACCTCGGCGGCATCTCTCTCGCCGGTATTGCTCAGCAGCACACCGGCATTGGCCAAGACGGTGTCGATATGACCGAACCGTTCGACGCCTGCGTCGAATGCGGACTGCAACGACGTGAGATCGCGGATGTCGGCCTTGCGGGCGAGCATGGACCGCCCCGTCTGCTCGACCAGTCGCACGGTCTCGTCGAGGTCTTCGGAGGTGCCGAGTTTGTATGGTACGAGGTCGATGTCGGCGCAGATATCGATGCCGACGATGTCGGCGCCCTCCTCCGCGCACCGAATCGCATGCGACCGGCCCTGACCGCGCGCGGCTCCGGTGACGAAGACGACCCTGTCTTCCAGCTTGCCCACTGCCTTGCCCATTTCTCTTGTCGCGGTAGTGATTCGGCGCCTGAAGGCGGCCAGATCAGATGACGGCCCCGGACTCCTTCAGGGCGATGATGCGGTCCCAGTCCAGCCCCAGTTCCTGCAGCACGTCGTCGGTGTGCTCCCCGTGGCCGGGCGCCGGGCGCAATGCCGCGGGTGTCTCGTCGAACTGGACGGGATTGGCCGCCAGCGCGAAGGTGTTTCCGTTGGCGTCGGTCACCTTCGGCAGATAGCCGTTGGCCGTCACCTGCGGATCATCGTGCAGTTCGAGGGCGGATTCGAAGGCATCCCACACCCCGTCGAAATCCTCCAACTGCTTGCGCCAATACTCGAGCGGCTGAGCTTCGAAGGTCCGGCGCAGTTCTGCGGTGCATTCGCGGCGGTTGGCGAAACGAACGCGAGCGTCGGCGAATCGGTCGTCGGAGACGAGATCGGACCGGCCGATGCGCGCACACAGATCGGGCCAGAATCGGTCCGACTGCAGCAGCACCAGTGCCAGGAACCGATTGTCCTGGGTGCGATAGATACTGGTCACCGGGTTCGGCATTTCATCGAGGTCGTATTTCGGGATGTTCGAGCCGATCACCTTGGACCCCACCACATCCGGACCCAGCTGCCACAGTGCGGTTCCCAGTAGTGATACGTCCACAACCGAGGCCTGCCCGGTGCGCTCGCGCCGGTACAGGGCGGCCGCGACACCGCCCGCGATGGCGAAACCTCCGAAGACATCGCCGAAGGCCGGCCGCTGGATCGGCGGATAGCTGCCGTCACCCGCGGCCAGCGCGTCACCGATGCCACCGCGCGCCCAGTAGGCCGCGAGGTCGAATCCGCCGCGATCGGCCTGCGGTCCCTTCGGCCCGTAACCGTGCCCGCGCGCGTAGATGATCTTCGGATTGCGCGCCCGGATCGCGTCGAGGTCGACGCCGAGGCGCTGCTGAGACCCGGGCAACAGATTCGTCGCGAAGACATCGGCCTGTTCGACGAGTTTGTACAGGATTTCCAGTCCTTGCGGGTTGGCGACGTCGAGTCCGACGCTGCGCTTCCCCCGGTTGGGCTGCTCGATGAAATGGTTGACCCCGGTCGCCCCGGCCACCACCCCGGAATTGACCAGTCCGCGCTGCGGGTCCCCGGTCTCCGGGTGTTCGATCTTGATGACGTCGGCGCCCCAGTCGGCCAGCACGGCGCCCGCGGACGGCACAAATGTCCACGCCGCGAGTTCGACGACTTTCACACCTTCGAGAATCGGCTCCATTGATCGGAGTCCTTTCTTCCTGCTCGTTCCGGAACAACCCCGCGAGGGATCAGCGGAATCCGACAACCTTTGTCTGGAGGTACTGTTCGAAACCTTCGCGACCGTTCTGGCGGCCCAGACCGCTCTGCTTGTAGCCGCCGTACGGTGAATCAGCGCCGTAGAACATTCCGCCGTTGACCATCAGCGTGCCGGTGCGGATGCCACGAGCGATCGCGTCGGCACGTTCGGGGTCGCCACCCCACACCGAGCCGGACAGCCCATACGGGCTGTCGTTGGCGATGCGGATCGCATCGCGGTCGTCCTCGAACGGGATCACCGAGAGGACCGGGCCGAAGATTTCCTCCCGCGCGATGGTCATCGTGTTGTCGACGTCGGCGAACACCGTGGGCTGCACGTAGTAGCCCTGCGAAAGATGCTCGGGGCGACCGCCCCCGACGGTGATCCTGGCGCCTTCCGACTCGCCCTTGCGGATGTAGTCGAGCACACGGTCGCGCTGGCGCGCGTTGACCAGCGGGCCGGAGAAATTGGCCGGATCGGTGGGATCGCCGTACGCGATACCACCGAATGTCGCGGTCGCGATCTCGACCGCTTCGGCGTAGCGGCTGCGCGGCACCAGCAACCGGGACGGTAGCGCACATCCCTGACCGGCGTGCATGCAGGCGATCATCGACTGCGGAATGACGGCACCGAAATCCGCGTCGTCGAGTACCACCATCGCGTTCTTGCCGCCGAGCTCGAGGAAGGTCCGTTTCAACGTCGCCGCCGACAACTCGACGATGCGTTTGCCCACGCCGGTCGAGCCGGTGAACGACACCATATCCACGCGCGGATCCACCAGTAGCTGCTCGGCGACTCCGTTGTCGGAGGTCGTCACCACGTTGAACACACCCGCCGGGATGTCGGTCCGCTCCGCGACGAGCCGGCCGATGCGGGCCGCGCCCCACGGGGTGTCCGGGGCAGGCTTGAGAACGACGGTATTGCCGGTGGCCAGGGCCGGTCCGATCTTGTTGAGCGCCACTTCGATCGGAAAGTTCCACGGCACGATGGCCGCGACGACGCCGATCGGCTCCTGCACCACGCGACGATGACTGACCGCGCCGAACAGCTCGGTGTCGGGAAGCGTTCGCTCCCACTCGAAATCATCGATGAGTTCAGCTGGATAGGCGATCGCGTCGGCCAGCGGCCAATCGAGCTGGGCCATATAGGTGATCGACACCGGCGATCCGGCTTCGGCGACGAGCTCGGTACGGAAGGCTTCCTTCTCGTCCTGCAGAGCCTCGTGCAGCTGACGCAGGCAGTGTTTGCGGAATTCGCGATCGGTGGCCCAGACACCGTCGTCGAATGCCGTCCGCGCCGCAGCGATCGCACGATCGACATCCGCCGCGCCGGCGTCGGCGGTATTGCCGATGACCTGCTCGGTCGCCGGATCGATGTTGTCATAGCGCGCGCCCGAGGCGGCATCGGTCAGGACGCCGGCGATCAGCATCCGCGCTTCTCCGCGGGTGATGTGTGATGTCGTGGGGGCTGTCATGATCTCCGAGGACCTCTCAATCACGCCTGCTGAGCAGCATGGCCCCGGCGACAGGGCCGCCGCCGACCGCCACCGCCACGAGCTCCGGAGTCTTGGGCGCCTGCCGATCGCCACCCTCACCCCACAGCTGGACGCAGGCTTCGTGCAGGAATCCCATGCCGTGCAGGCGGCCACCGGACAGCTGGCCGCCACTGGTGTTGAGCGGCAGCTCCCCGTCGAGAGCGATGCGATGCCCGCCCTCGACGAATTCACCGACGCGGCCGCGCTCGCAGAATCCCAGCGCCTCGAGCCACTGCACCGTCAGGAAGCTGAAGCCGTCGTAGAGCTGGGCCATATCGACATCGGCCGGGCGCAGGGTCGTGCGCTCCCACAGCGTCGTCGCGGCATCGTGCGCCGCCATCGTCGTGATGTCGGCGCGCTGGTCCCAGGTCGCGCGTTCGAACATGCCGGTGCCGACGGATTCGACTGTCAGCGGCGGCTTCGGCAGACCGGCGGCGGCCTCGCGCCGGGAGATGATCACCGCGCTGGCCCCGTCGCAGGGCACATCGCAGTCGTAGAGGCAGAACGGATCGGAGATCATCCGCGCCTCGAGGTAGTCCTCGAGCGACATGGGGGTGCGATAGACGGCGTCGGGATTGAGTCCGGCGTTGGTCCGGGCGTTCACCGCGATGGCGCCGAGCTGTTCGCGGGTGAGACCGAAGTCGTGCATATAGCGCTGGGCGGCCATAGCCAGCCAGTTCGCCGCCGACACCGCGCCGAAGGGGCCGAAATATTCCAGGTGATCGGGCAGCCGGCCGCTCCCGAACAGTACCGATGCGCGCCCGGCGGTCTGCGCGGTCGACTCCCATACCGATCGATACACCAGCACGTGGTCGGCCAGCCCGGTGGCTACCGCCATACAGGCATCGATCGCCGGGCCGATCTGCCCCGCGGTCTCCATACTGCTGGTGAACCACCGGCTGCGCAGTCCGAGTGCGTTGCGCAACTCGTGCACAGTGGCCCCGGAGAAACCGGGATCGGGTACGCCCGGACCGGGATAGCTGGCCACCCCGTCGATATCGTCGGGCTCGAGGCCCGCATCGGCGATGGCCCGCAGGGCGGCCTCGACGGTCAATTCCAGACCGCTGCGGCCAAGACGCCGCCCGACCTGAGACTTGCCGGCGCCGGTCACTACGGCCTTGCGTCCGAACAGACCGCTCGGCTCACTCATCGCTCACTCCTGCCGCGGGACGGAACAGCGGAAGCCAGACGTCGTCCCACTGCTCGAAGAACACCTCGACCTCGAGGCCGACCGACACCGTCTCCGGCACCACCCCGACCACATTGCTCACCACTCGGACATCGGGCTCTTCGGCCAGTTCGATCATCGCCACGACATAGGGCGGCGGAAATCCCGGAATCCAAGGCTGGCGATTGACGGTGAACGCGGCCACCCGGCCGCGGCCGGAAACCGGTTCGGGGGCCACATCGGTGCTCCGGCAGCGGAAACACGCCGCCGATCCGGGATGAAACCACCGCTGGCAACTGCGACACCGGTAGATCAGCAACCTCCCGTCGCGGCCGCCGGTCCAGAATGGTTCCGATACCGCCGTCGGCGCCGGCAGCAGCCGCACCTCCGGCCGCACGTATTCGACCGCGACCGCACCACCGTGCGACACACCCTCGGTCTGTTCCAACAAATCCAGTCACATCCCGTGTCCATGCGGCACGTCGTCACGATCGGCCACAACCACTTGATCCTCTTCACTGTAGAACCAATCTGACAGTAGCGTCAATGTTATGCGGGCACTTTGCGCCGGTAAAGTGCGATGCGTTTCGGCGCCATAGAGGTAGTCTGACACTGCGTCACTAATCCGCCGGCCAAAAGACAGGCCGGTCGGCCCGGCGGGGCCTGCACGAGCAGACGCACCGGAACAACCCACGGCACGTGTCGACGGTGCAGCCTTGGCGACATGATAGGAGTACAGCGCTCGGCGTCGGATCCAAATAGAGATAATCGCAATAACACCATAATTATTTAGCTGTATAAGCCCCTGAGTGACGTGCACCACCTCGACCGGACCGTCCAGCTCGCCCCACCAACCCCCGCGTACGCCGCGAGGGATCGCGCTGTGGCCGGTAGCGTTCTCGATCTCGGCGGCGCCGGCCGGCGCGAGCCGACAGAGAAGCCGCCCTCGCGCGGCGGTGTCCGTAGGGCGGCGCGTCCTCGGTTCATGGCCGCGCTGCTCGGCATCCGCGCCGATCCACATCGACCCGCCGCACCCCAATGTAGTATAAATAGTTAGTTAAATATGCTACTTCGAGCGCCCTAGCGCCGACGACCGAACAGGGGTTGTGGCAATGAGTTGGATCAGTTCACTAGGCACTTACCTGCCGCCATGGGGAACTGCGCAGCGGCGCACCGCCGGGGACGACGAGGATGCGGTCACGATGGCGGTCGAAGCCGGGTCCGCCGCCCGGCGAGGCGGCGGACAGATCGCCCGGGTCACCCTGGTCACCAGGGACTTTCCGCTCTTGGAGGGCGGTAGCGGAGCAGTCTTGCTGGCAGGACTCGGACTCGATCCCGACATCGAGGTCACCGAGCGCATCGGCGGCGCCCCCGCGGCGCTGGACGCGATCGCCACCGCGCGCCCGCGCACCCTGGTCATTGCCGTCGATCTGGAACCGGCCGGCGCCGCCGCGGCGGTCATCGGCGAGACCGGTCTCACCGTCCGTCCGGTGGCCCGGCTGGCCCGCAGCCTTCCGGTCCGGACCCGTGACGCCGCGGGCGCGACCCGTGACTACGGGGATCCGCGCCTGCTGCGCGAACGCGGAATCCTGCGATCGGTGCGGACCGCCTGGCCAGGTGAGGTGAGCGCGGTTGCTGGAGTGGATCACAAGACGGCCACCGCGCTGTCGAGTGCCACTGCGCCGCAACTGCCGACGACAGGCGCGTCCGCGGCCGTGTTCGCCCTGGCTCGGATGGCCGAAACCGGCACCGCGGGTGTACTTCTCGGTGTCGAACAGGCGACGGTGAGCGGTCTCGGTGTGGATGGCGGTACCGCATCGGTGGTGCGCAATGAACTCCGGGCGCGCCCGGTTCCGCGCGTCGTCCGGGCGCCGGGCCTCGACATCCCCATCTCGCTGGCCGCCTACGAGCGCGCCTTCGATGCCAAGCTGCGCTGGCAGGCCTCGCGCAACCCCGCCACCGGCGCGCTGGATTTCCCGCCGCGGCTGTCGATCGACACCGAGGGCCGCCTCGTCGAGCCGGCCGAGCTGGTGGAGTTGCCGCGCACCGGAACCGTCTACACGCAAGTCACGGTGCACGTGCCCGTCCCCGGCCTGCCCAGCCCGTATTCACTGGTCATCGTCGAACTGGACGGAGTCGCGGTGCGCGCTCTGGCGAAAACCACTGCCGCCGCATCCGGTTCGGTCGGCATCGGTGACCGTGGCCGCATGGTCCTGCGCCGGGTCGCGGTGCGTTCGGGCGTTCCCGACTACGGGTACGCCTTCATCCCCGACACCGCGCAACACACACAGAAGGAGATCGCATGAGAAGGGTCGCGATCGTCGGGGCGGGAATGACACCGTTCGGCGAACATTTCGGGCTGGGCATCAAAGATCTGCTGCCGATCGCCTTCGCGGAGTGTATCGCGAACGTGGACAAGGGCATCGCTCCCGCTGAGATCCAGGCGGCCTGGTTCGGCGAGCTGTCCACCACCGACGGCTTCCCGTCCGGGATCCTGGCCGACAGCTGCGGCCTGCTCGACATCCCGATAACTCGAGTCGAAAACGCCTGCGCCACAGGCAATGACGCGGTGCGCAACGCGCTGTTCGGGATCGCGTCGGGCGCCTTCGACACCGCCCTGGTGATGGGCGCCGACAAGGTCCGGGAGTCCGCGAGCAAGGACACCTTCTGGGAATGGGCCGGGATGACCCGCGATATGGCGTGGGACTATCCGCTCGGACTGATCGCCCCGGCGAATTTCGCGCTGCACGTGAGCCGCTATCTGCACGAATCCCCGGCCACCCGCGAACATATGGCGATGGTGGCGGTGAAGAATCACCGCCACGCGATGCCGAACCCGAAAGCCCAACTGCGGCAGGAGATCACCATCGAGCAGGTACTCAACGCGCCTATGGTGGTGGAGCCGTTCGGCCTCTACGACTGCACACCGCAGAGTGATGGCGCCGCGGCGCTGGTGCTGGCCGCCGAGGACGTGGTGGACCGCTATACCGATCGACCGGTGTGGATCCGGGGCGTGAGCCTGGGCGTCGATCGGGTGATGCATCAGCACAAAGCCGATATGACCACCTTCCCCGCCACCGTGCGAGCGGCGAAGGCCGCCTACGCCATGGCGGGCCTGACGCCCGGCGACATCGATGTGGCCGAGGTGCACGACTGCTTCACCGGTGTGGAACTGATCAGCTACGAGGACCTGGGATTCGCCGACCGGTTCGGGGCATACAAACTCATGGAGGCCGGCGCGACGATGATCGGCGGATCACTGCCGGTCAATCCCAGCGGCGGACTGAAGGCCAAGGGGCACCCGCCGGGGGCCACGGGCGTGGCGCAATGCTTCGAAATCTTCGAACAGCTGCGCGGTAGCGCCGCCAACCAGGTCGACGGCGCGCGGATCGGCTTGGCGCACAATATCGGCGGCCCCACCGCGGTCTCCGCGGTCACCGTCCTCGGACGAGATCGGGCCTGACCCGAGCGGGACCGGATCGCGCTGCCCGCCCCGGCCGCGTCCCCCACCGGGCGCGCGGCCGGGCGGCGGCCTAAGGCAGCACGTCGAGGACCGACTCCTCCGGGTCCTCGATCATGAAGTTCTTGACCTGGGCCAGATGTTTACGCCAGAAGGTTTCGGCCTTGACGGCGTCCTTGTCCCGGATCAACTGCACGAGTTTGACGTGTGCCCGGTGCGCTGCCGCGGCCTTGGCTTCGGCGCCGGTGTCACCGCGGTGCTCACGCAGGAAGTTCTCGACGTGGCTTTCGATGATCGTCGAGACGATGTCGAGCAGCACGATCATCGTCTGATTGCCTGCCAGCTGCATCAGTGTGCGGTGGAATTCCAGGTCGTATCCCTTACCGAAGGCCGGCGGGTCACTCAGCAGCGCTTCGCCTTTGGCAAGCATGTCGTCGAGGGCTCGCAGGTCGGCCGCGGTTCGCTTGCGCGCCAATGCGGCCACCGCTGCCACCTCGAGATTGGCCCGGGCCTCGTGCACGTCGGCGAGGGTGGCCTTGCGGTACTGCAACAGGGTGCCGGCGTAGCGAGCGGCCGCGGATACGTCGGGCATCATCACCCGGCCGCCACCGCGCGCACCGCGCCGCACCTGAATCACCTGTTCGGACTCCAGGATTCGGAATGCCTCGCGCAGGGTGGGACGCGACACGCCGAATCGCTCCATGAGGTCGGTCTCCGATGGCAGCGCGTCGCCCTCGCGCAGTTCACCGGTGACGATCTGACGGCGCAATTGGGCGGCCACCATCTCACCGGCCTTCGGCACGCGGACGACCGACGTCGACAGTGGCATCGCAGACATGAATTCCTCCGGTATGGGTCAGCTGATACCACTATTATCACCTATCCACCTGTATCCGGTGCCAACCGACCGTCATTCGGCCCAGGGGTCGAACCACCGATCGGCGGGTGCTAACGCACCTCGGCACCGGCGCAGATCCCCCTCGCCCGGCCGAGCCGCTGACGGGAGCGCCCGGACGCCGCAGTTGACGAAACTGTCCGCATTCCCGCCCGCCCCGGACGCGCAGCGCCGGATCCCGCACCGGAATCTCCTAGACTGGCCCCATCATGAACGATTCATCGGCGCCCGCACTCGACGACGACAACAGCCGGACCGACGACCCCCGGCTGGGCGCCCGCGCGGCGCGCACGCGCAACGCCATCCTGGAGGCGTCCAAACAGCTGTTCCTGGAACGCGGCTATTCGGGCACCCGGATCAACAACATCACCGATGCTTGCGGGATCTCGCGGGCCGGTTTCTACACCTACTTCCGCGATAAGCGCGAAATCTTCAACACCCTGGGCGAGGAGACCTATCACGAGTTGCTCGACGTGGTCGCACGCTGGGACGCCATTGCCCAGCCGTGCACTCGCGAGGACGTCGAGACCTGGGTGCGCGGCTATTTCGCCTTCATGGACAAGCACGGGGCCTTCATCCTGTCGGCCCAACCGGGCCCTTCCGACGAAGATGTCAAGATGGCCAGCACCCGGATGCAGATGCGAGTGGTGTGGCTGCTCGGGATGAATCTGCGCAACCGCCAGCGCCACCCGGCCGCCGCACCGGAGGCGCTGGGACTGTGCGTCCAGGCCATGCTGGACCGATCCTGGTATCTGAGCCACACCCAGCAACAGCTGCCGGTGGATCCCGACGACATCGTCCGCACCGCAAGCGATTTCCTGATGGCGATCCTGACCGCCTGAGCCCGGTCCGGTTACGCGCGCGGAGCCGACGCGGCCCAGGCGGTGGTCAGGTCGTCGACAGTGACGATTTCGGCCAGCATAGCCATCGTATTGCGCAGCACCTGCTCGGCGTACTCGGCCGGGGTGCCCATCGCCGCGTCGCGCGCGACCACCACCCGGAATCCCTCCTCGCTCGCATCGGCCGCGGTCAACGGCAGGGCCACATTCAGCGAGACCCCCGCCAGCACAACAGTGTGAATTCCCATGCTGCGCAGCACCGGAAGAAGTTCCGTACCGTGTGTGGGCGAGAGACCCTGATGCCGGCCGAGCACGAAGTCGGCCGGATCCAACAGCTCCGCGACGACTTGGGTGGACGGGTCCCCCGGCCCCCACCCGGCGGCCCGGTCCAGTGCACGCCACAACGGCGCCTGCCCGGGCGCACCGGCACCGAGGAATCCTTCGAACGTCGCGTGCACCACCGGGATACCGGCGGTCCGGGCGCCGGCCAGCAGCCGCGCGATACTCGACACGACGGCCCGTACATCGGCGGCCAGCGCAGGAAGAACCGATTCGGGCCCGATCACGCCGTTCTGACATTCGACGCATACGACGGCGACTCCGGTGGGATCGGCCCCCGCCCGGGTGGCGCGGGCGCCGGATCCACTTCCGCTACTCTTACTTGACGTCATCGTCAAACCCTATCGAAAGTGGGTTCTTGTTTGTATAGCAACAGGAGATTTTCGTAGGATCCCGCCCATACCCGTCCGGAACGGGCCAGTTTGTCACTATCGTCAATTAAAGTCCGGAGCTCGCCGTCGGCAGCTGCCGGGAAAGGCGTCCGCATGAGTTACCGCTACATCCGCTACGAAACTCTCGAACAGGGCCGCATCGCACGCATCACCCTGAACCGGCCGCAGGCGCGCAACGCCCAGAACCGTGGGATGCTGGTGGAATTGGGCGAGGCCTTCGAACGCGCCGAAGCCGACGACACAGTCCGCGTGGTGGTTCTGTGCGGCGACGGTCCCGCATTCTCGGCCGGACACGATCTGGGCACCGCCGAGAGCGTCGCCGAACGCGAGCCCGGACCCGACCAGCATCCGAGTTTCCAATGCAACGGAGGCACTCTCGACGGCGCCGAATCGCGGCTGCGTCAAGAGTGGCATTACTATTTCGAAACACCAAGCGCTGGCGACAGCTGCGCAAGATCACCATCGCCCAGGTGCACGGCAAAGTCCTTTCGGCCGGACTCATGCTGGCGTGGTGCTGCGATCTCATCGTGGCCGCCGAGGGCACTGTCTTCGCCGATGTGGTCGGCACCCGGCTCGGCATGTGCGGCGTCGAATATTTCGCCCACCCGTGGGAGTTCGGCCCACGCAAAGCCAAAGAGCTACTGCTGACCGGCGATTCGATCGACGCCGAACAGGCGTATGCGCTCGGCATGGTGAGCAAGATCTTCCCCGCCGAAAGCGTATCGGAGCGAACGGTCGAATTCGCGGCCCGCATCGGCAAGGTCCCGTCGATGGCCGCGCTGCTGATCAAGGATTCGGTCAACCAGGCACAGGACGCCCAGGGCTTCAGCACCGCGCTGGACGCCTGCTTCACGATCCATCAGCTCAACCACGCCCATTGGAGTGAGATCGCGCGCGGCGAAACCTACGTCGGCACGGTCGACTACGGACTGGAGGACTGGCGGGCGGCACCCGCGCTGCGGCCCGCGGACAAGAACACACCGTGACGACCGCCGCCCCGTGTAGACCGAGCGCCGCCGGATATTCCGGCGGCGCATCAGGTTTCACAGCCGCAGCGCCGATTCAGATCTTCGGCAGGGGACTGCCGGGCGGCGGCTCCCGGAACAGCGACTCCTGAGCCAGGGTGGCCACCGTGGCGCCGTCGGCCCGGCGAACCGTTCCGGTGTAGAGCCCCCGCCCTCCGGCCACCGTCCGCGGGAGCAGGTCCACCAGCACCCACTCGTCCAATCGCGCCGGGCGATGGAACCACACGGTGTGGTCGAGAGTCGAACCCGCCCACTGCGCGCCGCCGGGCACATCCACCAGACCACTTGACGTATCGGACAGATAGGTCAGCACACAGGCGTGCACGAGCGGCGAATCCGGCAGCTCGATCGCGCTGCGAGCCCAGAACTGGCTCGGCCACGGAGTGGAGCGGGTTCGCTGCGGTGGCACTCGCGCCTGCATCGACCACATGCGCTCGAATTCCCACTCGGGCAGCAACTCCGGCGCTGCGATGTCGGGCATCGGCTCGACCTCGTGGTCCGCGTCGCGCCGCGGCGTCGCGAACGACGCGGACATCGTGAAGATGACTTCGCCATCCTGCAGTGCGGTCACCCGGCGCGCCGAATACGACCGGCCGTCACGGTCCCGGTCGACCCGGAACAGCACCGGCCGCGCCGCACTGCCGCCGCGCAGGTAGTAGCAGTGCAGCGAATGCGGCAATCGCCCCGGTGGTACCGCCCGCCCGGCGGCGTACAGGGCCTGCGCGGCGACCTGCCCCCCGTACAGCGAGAACGGCTCGTCGAAAAGCACGACCGAACGATGCAGATCGCGATCGATCTGCTCCAGCTCCAGCAGATCCAGCAGCGTCGCAGACGCTATCGGTGCCGACTCCAGCGACATCTCACACCTTTCTCGGCACACACCCGCGCGCCGGGCCGACCGGGTCGTCAACCGGCGTGTGCCATACCGCTCATCGAATACCAGTGTGGCACACTGTATTTCGATTACGCGGGGACGGGCACGCTATCACCGGCGGGGTTGCGCACCGGAAGCCCGAGCAGACGACGTGCGTTGTCACCCATGAAGTCGCGGGTGCGCCGCTCGTCCATGCCCTCGGCGTATTTGTAGAAGCCACGCGGTTCGGTCAGGCCCTCCGGATGCGGAAAGTCGGAGCCGAACAGCACCTTGTCCCAGCCTACGGTGTGCACCACATCGGCGACCTTGCCCTCCCAGAACGGGCTGACCCAGATGTTGCGGCGGAACACCTCGTGCGGATGCTCGTCGAAGGCCTGCGGCATTTTGGCATACGTGGCCTCGAAATCGTCGAACAGCGGCTGGATCCAGGCGCTGCCGTTCTCCACACTGGCCACGCGCAATTTCGGGAACCGGGTCAGCGTGCCGTGGCAGATGAGACTGGTCATCATGTCGGCGATTTCGCGGTGCCCCAGCGTGATCCAGCGGAACGCGCTCGTCTCCAGGTGGTTGTTGGTTTCCGGCGGTTCCCACTGGTTGATGTAGCCGTCCAGCGGCGGCTGACTGGCGTGGAATACCACCGGAATCCCCGCCTGCTCGACATCACTCCAGAACGGGTCGAACTCCGGCAGCGCCGGTGAGCGCCAGCCCCGCAGGCCCTTCACCGGAGCCGGCTTCATCAGCACTACCTTGGCCCCGTTCTCCACGACGTAGGCCAGTTCCCGGCGGGCGTCGTCGACCATGGCGGCGCTGATCACCGGTGTCATGAACAGCCGATCCTGATGGGTGTAGCCCCAGGTGTCGAGCATCCAACGGTTCAGCGCGTGGATCACCGCGACCACCAGTTCGGGGTCCTCGGCCGCGGAGTGCTCGACCAGATTGGCCAGCGTCGGATAGATCAGCGCCTCGTCGACACCCTGCCGGTCGAGTTCGGCGATGCGGGGTCCGGGCTCCCGGAACGAGGGTTCGGCATCGATGCCGACCGACAGCTCGCGCAGCGATTTGCCCTCGACGTTCTGACCCGCGAAGAACTTCTCCCACGATCCCGGCGCGGCCACCCGGTCGAATGTCGGGTTCGGGATGTATTCGGTGATCCGGCCGAGGATCGCGATCCGCGCCGCGTTCCCGACCTGCACGAATTGCACTGCGCGGCGGTACTTCTCAGGTAGATAGCGGGTCAGCGCGTCCGGCGTCTCGTACATGTGCTGATCGGCGTCGAAGATCGGCGCGTCGGTGAACTGTGTCATGGGATGTCCCCTGTCCGAAAATGCGGTTGCTGCGGCATGGCCACTGAGTCGATCTCTACGATAGAACCAACTTGACGAAAGTGTCAAGTTTATAGAGGCTGTTTAGCGGCTATATATCGCACAATATTCCCAACACTCTGATCTAATCGTCAACCGCAGTGCCGTTACGGCCCATACAGCATAATAAGTTAGCTGTATCGGATCGGTTCCGCCGACGAAGGGAAGACGATGTCCGCACAGGAGCAGCCCAAACCACCCTCGGGCGACTGGCTCGGCACTCCGTATCTTCGCTTCGAGCGCGACGGCGTATTCGCCGTCTGCACGGTGGACCGGCCGGAGGCACGCAACGCGCTGACCCCGGCGATGTACTTCGGTCTGCGGTACGTGATCAACCGGGTCGACCGCGATCCGGCCGTGGCCGGACTGCTGCTGACCGGCACGGGCGACACCTTCGTCCCGGGCGGCGACCTCGGCAAGAGCGGCGCCGACGACTGGCTGGATTTCGAAACCGCGCTCGGAATGGACGTCACGCCGTTCGATACGCTGCGCCGTTCGGCCAAGCCCGTGGTGTGCGCGGTCAACGGCCTGTGCCAGGGCGGCGGCCTGATGATCGCTCTGTGCAGTGATCTGGCGGTGGTCAGCGACCGGGCGAGTTTCCGCGTCCCGGAACTGTTGCGCGGCATCGCCGATACCTACTACGCCCAGGTGCTCGCACGCGTGGTTGGCGTCGTGCGCGCCCGCGACTTGCTACTCACCGGGCGCACATTGTCCGCGCAGGAGGCACTGGACTGGGGGCTCGTTTCGCGGGTGGTGCCGCACGACGAACTTCTCGGCGCCGCGACCGAAGCCTTGGCCCAGATCTGCCGGACCGCGCCGGACGCGCGCCGGGAGATCAAGGCCAGTCTGGACGGCTACCTCGGGCATTTCGCTCGTATCGCGATGGAGTCCAGCCTCGCCGGGCCCGAAGCACTGGAAGGCTTGCAGGCATTCAAGCAGCGCCGCTCACCGCACTGGGTGCCCGCCGAATTGCGCCGCGACGGCCGGCTGTGAACTCTCAGCCGAGCAGATCCAGCACGCTGGTCGCCGCATCGTCACCGAGAACGTAGCCCTCGGCTTCGCCGAGGTGACGGTGCCACAGCTCCTCGGCCGCGCGCGCATCTCGCTCACGGATGAGCTCCACCAGCTTGCGATGGACCCTGCCGGTGTCGCGCCGGGCCCGCTCGGCGGAGGGACCACTGTCGGGTTGCAGTGTCACGTTGGCGGTCTCGATGATGTGATGCACCATCTCCGAGAGCAGGGTCAGGGTTTCGTTACCGGCCAGCCGGACCACCAGCTGATGGAATTCGCCGTGCAGCCGGATCGACCGCGACGGGTCGTATTCGTCGTCGTAGCGGTCGAGCGCCTCGGTCAGCGCGGCCAGATCAGCCGCGGACCGGCGCACCGCCAACCGGCCGACGCTCGGCACCTCGAGCGCGGCACGTGCTTCGTAGACGTCTTTGACCGAGGCACCCTGATACTCGAGGATGAAACCCGCGTAGCGGGCGGCGACTTCACGCCGCGGCGGCTGCACGCGCGCCCCGCCGTTGGCGCCGCGGCGGATGACGATCAGCCGTTCGGACTCCAGCACCCGATACGCCTCGCGCAGGGTCGGACGCGACACCCCGAATCGGCTCATCAGCTCCGTCTCGGACGACAGCGCCTCACCTTCTGACAATTCGCCCCGGATGATGCGGCGGCGCAGTTCGGCAGCGACGAGTTCGGCCATCTTGGGCACCCGGACGCGCTGAGTCGTGCCGCGAGCCGGGGACCGCTGGGCCCCACGCGACGCCCCGGTCGGGGAATCGACTGCCACGCTTACCTCCCACCGCCGAACGATACTTTAAATGAATCATATAATAGAACTAATTGGGCGCACTGTGGACATGGCGGCGGTCTCTGCCGTCGCGAGCTCAACTCGCCGCGCCCACCGGCGCCGCAGCGGCCGCAAGGAGGCGGTAGAACCGGCAAGCGTTCAGCTCCACGACCCGGCCGACGTGGGCCCGCCCGGGGGGGCGGGCCCAGGTCACGCGCTCACCGCGGGGTGAACCGCTGCGCACCGTCGAGCCGGATGGTCTCGCCGTTGAGGTATGCGTTTTCCAGGATGTGGCGCGCGAGCGCACCGTATTCCTCCGGCTTTCCCAGCCGCCGCGGATTCGGGATGTTGGCGGCGAATTTGGCCAGTGCCTCGTCGCCGACGGACTCCATGATCGGCGTGCGCATCGTGCCCGGCGCGATAGTGACCACCCGGATGCCCAGGGACCCGAGGTCGCGGGCTGCCACGATGGTCATGCCGACCACACCGGCCTTGGCCGCCGAGTAGGCGATCTGGCCGATCTGCCCCTCGAAGGCGGCGATGCTGGCCGTGGCCACGATGGCGCCGCGCTGCCCGTCCTCGTCGGGCTCGGTCCCGGCGATGGCCGCCGCCGCGATGCGCAGCACGTTGTACGTGCCGGTCAGATACAGGTCGATCGTCTTGGTGAAGCCCGTCAAGCTCGCCGGGTTGCCATCCTTGCCGATCACCTTCTCGGCGACGCCGAAACCACCGTGCGCCACCACCGCGTACCGGAAGGTGCCGAGCTTGCCGGCCTCGGCCACCGCGTTGCGCACGCTGTCCTCGTCGGTCACGTCGGTGCGCACGTACTTGGCCTTGGAGCCGAGGTCGGCAGCGAGTTTCTCGGCCTTCTCGTCGGCGAGATCGGCGATGACCACCGCGGCACCGGCCGCGGCGACCTCCCGGACCACGGCCTCACCGAGTCCGCCCGCGCCACCGGTCACCAACACCACACTGTCGGCCAGATTCATATTTGCTCCTCGTCTCGATCCGATCGCCCGTCGCGACCGCGAGTACCTGGCGGCACCCGGCCGCGACGCTGGGCGACATCACCCCCATAGTAGAATCAGTTATCTAAATATTCTAATTCTGCGGATAGAGCGGATTGCGCCGTAGGTAGCCGGCCCGCGCCCGCCACGTCGGTGACATGCACGCATTCCCGTTGGACACTCTCAGGCCGGCGCCGGGCCCGCATTCCAATAATCGCGGTTGGTACCGATGCGCCCCCCGCGCAGCGAGCCGACCGACGCGCCCCGCAACCCGATCGGTTGCATGATCCATTCCACGACGAACGCATCCCCGCTGATATGGCTGCTCACCACGTCGTAGGAGGCCCCGGGCGCCTTCTCCAGCGCCCCGGCGACGAAAGCCCGTGCCTCGCGGGGGCCGCGGGCGACGTGGCCGCTGGGCACATCCTCGAGTACGACATCGGTATCGAGCGTTGCCATGATCGCGTCGGCGTCACCGGCATTCCATGCGGCGAAGTAGCGTTCGATCGCGGTCGTTTCGGTCATGGTTTTCTCCCGTCTCGTGGATTGTCTCGTTCGTTCCCGGTGCCCGACCTGGCCGCCGCAGCGTTTTCCAGCAGTCGCCGCAGTGCCCGGTCGAGCGCCGTTCCGTCTGCCAGGTCCGGTGCCGTGACACCCGCGGCGATCAGCGCCGGATGGGTGCCGCCGGTCTCGCGCAGGCCGCGGGTGGCCAGCCATCCGGCGAACATCAGATAGGTGGCCGTGAAGAGGTCGACGGCGTCCGCCTCGCCGAACCCGGCGGTGCGCAGAATCGACAGCGCCGCACCGGTCAGGCGTTCGGCGGCCGGGGATTCCCGTGCGGCCGTGAGCACCCGGGTGCCCGTGCCCGGATAGCGCAGGAACGCGCGGTCCATGCTCGACACCAGACCGGCGTACTGATCCACCCAATGCGCCTCGGGGTCGACGGCTATCTCGATGCGGGAGGCCACCGCTTCGATCACGCGCGCGTCCAGATCCTCTCCGCCGCGCAGGTGGTAGTGCACCGCCGGCGGCGTGACCCCGAGCTCGTCGGCGACCGCGCGCACCGTCAGCCGATCCAGACCACACCGCTGCACGATCCGCAGTGCGGCCTCGAGAATGTCCTGCGCCGACAACGGAACGGGTTGTGTCCCACCACGCTGACGCGCCACCGACACCTCCGGGTGCTCGAGCCTCTCTCGCGTTCCGCGAATCATTATGTCACAGTAAATGAGAATCTCATTATGCACCAGTAAATGGACCGAAGGAGGATGGAATGCGTTGTGACGCAGTCATAGTCGGCGGCGGCGTGGCCGGATGTGCATTGGCGGCCCGGCTGGCGGCCGCCGGGGTGGCGGTGACCGTACTCGAGCGCGAGCCGGTCTACCGAGACCAGGTTCGCGGCGAGGCCCTGGTGCCGTGGGGGTTTCTCGAAGCGATCGATCTCGGCATCGCCGACGCCGTCACCGGCGCCGCCGGCGCCTCGGTGATCACCCGGATGGTGCCCTACGACGAAAGTCTCGACATCGCCCGGGCGCGGCGCGGGGCGATCGATCTCAGCGCGGTGGTACCGCAGGCGCCCGGCGTCATCGGAGTCGGCCACCCCGAGCTGCGAGAGGCCTTGGCCACCGCGGCGACCAAGGCGGGCGCCACGGTCGTGCGCGGTGTCGCCCGTTGCGTCGTCGGGCACGGCGCGTCACCCTCGGTCGACTACGAAAGGGCGGGAACCGAACACCATCTGGACTGCCGGATCGTCGTGGGCGCCGACGGCAAGAACTCGGCCACCCGGACCGCGACCCAGATCCCGTTCACCATCACCAGCCCGCGAGTGATGCTGTCGGGCATGCTCGTCGACGACCACGGCGCATGGGATCGCGCCGAGACCACGATCGCGGTGAGCGGTCGCAACCAGTACATCGTCATCCCGCGCGCCGACGGGCGGATCCGGCTCTACGTGGGCCGCCGCACCACCGATCCGGAACGCATCACCGGGCCGGATCGGATCAGCCGATTACTCGATGCCTACCGCACCCCGGCGCTGCCGTGCGGCGACGCCCTGGCCACGGCGCAGCCCCTGGGCCCCTGCGCCACCTTTCCGTTGACCGACGCCTGGACCGATACCCCCGTCGTCCCCGGCGTGGCGCTGATCGGCGACGCGGCCGGGTGGAGCAATCCCATCGGCGCCCAGGGACTCAGTATCGCCCTGCGCGATGCCCGGCTGCTCGCCGAAGCGCTGCTGGACAACCGGACGTGGACTCCGGCGACCTTGCGCGGCTACAGCGAGGAGCGCAGCGTGCGCATGGCCCGGCTGCGTTTCGCCACCGCGCTCACCGACATGCTCTCGGCGTTCGGGCTGCCCGACCGCACCGCCAAGCGGGCACGCATGCTGAAACTGGTGGCCGAGCGCCCGGAAACGAGCGCGGCGCTCGGGGGCATCCACTCCGGCCCCTGGACGCCGCCGGCCGCGGCCTTCAGCCCCGACATCCTGACCACGCTCGCCCTGACCTGAGGTCCGCCATCAATTAGATGAATAAGTAATCTCATTACCCTATTGGCTGTTAGCATGCTCGACACCGGGGGCACAGCGGAAGGGTCGAGAATGAGAAGTCTGCGGGCAGTACGGTTCTGGCCGACGGTCATAGCGGTCATAGCGTTCGCGGGCCTGGCGGCACCGGCCACCGCCGCGCCGGCGGCCGGCCCCCGGTGCACGGAGGTCTCCATCCCGGTCACCGTCGACCGCGAGGCCCGGATCGCGGGCACCTACTGCCGGCCGGCCGATCCGTCCTCCGCACTCCAGATACTCGTGCCCGGAGCCACCTACGACCGGACCTATTGGGACTTCCCCGGATTCGACGGCCGCTACTCCTATGTGCGGCACGCCGCCCGCGCCGGATTGGCGACCCTCGCCATCGACCCGATCGGCGTCGGCAAGAGTTCCAAGCCGGTCGGGGTACAGGTCTCGGCGTTGTCGGCGGCCCAGGCCGTGCACGAGGTCATCGGCGCCGCGCGCGCCGGGGCACTGGGACGGGCGTGGAACCACGTCGTGCTGGTGGGCCACTCGTTCGGCTCACTGACCTCGATGCTCGAGGCCGGGACCTATCACGACGTGGACGGGCTCCTGGTCAGCGGCGCGTCACACGCTCCCGGGCCCGGCGGCATCGCAACCATCGTCGGCGCGGCACGTCCGGCACTCGACGATCCCGCCACCGCGGGTCGGATACCCGCCGGCGACCTGGGTTACCTGAGCGTTCCGGGCGCCCGCCAGGCCGCCTTCCACGCACCGGGGGACTCCGATCCCCAGGTGGTGGCCGCCGACGAGGCCACGCGCGCCGCCGGCACTATCGGCATTCTGGCCACCATCCCGGTATTCATCCCCGCCACTTTCGATATCGCGGTGCCGGTGCTCATCGCGAACGGGACCGCGGACAAAGTCTTCTGCGCGCAGGGAGCAGGCGGCTCGCTCACCGATTGCTCCAGCGCCGCGGCTCTGTACAGCTCCGAACGCCCGTTCTTCCCCCGCGCGGAGCTCGAAACCTACGTGCTGCCGGGATCGGGCCATTCGATGAACCTGGCGCTCAACAGCGCCGAGTTCTTCGACCGGGCCGCCGAATGGGTGCACAGCATCAGCGAATCATGAAGCCGCGCATCGTGTTCGACGGCGACGCCGGCGGATGACAACGCATCGAGCAAGAACGGGAGAGTTCGTGTATCCAGCCCACTTCGCCGCATCCACCCCGGACAAGCCGGCGGTGATCGACACCGCCACCGGCGCCGTGCAGACCTACGGCGAGCTGGTCGCCGGTGCGAACCGGCTCGCCCGGCTGCTGCGGGAGGCCGGATTGCGGCCCGGCGACCACTACGTGGTTCTCGCCGAGAACCACCTGAGATATTTCGAACTGGTCTGGGCGGGACTCAATTCCGGTCTGTACGTCACTCCGGTCAACTCCCACCTGACCGCCGCCGAGGTCGCCTATCTGATCAACGACAGCACCGCGAAGGTGGTCATCACGACCGCCGCGCTGGCCTCGGTGGCCGAACAGATCGTCGACCTCACTCCCGACGTCGTGCGGCGTTTCATGCTCGACGGCACCAGCACATCCTACGAATCGCTGGACGACGCGGCCGCGCGGTATTCCGTCGGACCGGACGATCAGGAGGTCCGCGGCACCTTCATGCTCTACAGCTCCGGCACCACCGGCCGGCCCAAGGGCATCCGCTACCCGCTGCCCGATCACCCGGCCGCCCACGGTGACGCGGAGTTACTGCCCAGCGGGCGAGCCCTGTTCGGTCTCGATGCCGACACCGTGTTCCTGTCCCCCGCTCCGCTGTACCATGCTGCGCCACTGCGTGTTTCATGTCTTGTGCACTGCAGCGGCGGTACGGTGGCAATCATGCCGAAATTCGATGCCGAGGCCGCGCTGCGCGCCATCGACGAATACTCGGTCACCTCGAGTCAGTGGGTACCGACGATGTTCGTGCGCATGCTGAAGCTGGCGCCGCGGATTCGGTCCCGCTTCGACCTGTCCAGCATGCGGGTGGCCGTGCACGCCGCGGCGCCGTGCCCGATCGAGGTCAAAAAGCAGATGATCGACTGGTGGGGGCCGATCATCACCGAGTACTACTCCGGCACCGAGAACTTCGGCACCACCGCCCTGTCCAGCGAGCAATGGCTCGACCATCCGGGCTCGGTCGGGCGGCCGGTGGGCTGCACCGTCCATATCTGCGACGACAACGGCGACGAACTGTCATACGACGACATCGGCACCGTCTATTTCGAAACCGCCGGCGCGAACTTCAGCTACCACCGCGACCCCGAGCGCACCGCGGCCGTCTCACATCCGGAGCATCCGGACTGGCATACCCTCGGCGATATCGGGCAGCTGGATGCCGACGGATATCTATATCTCACCGACCGGCGTGATTTCACGATCATCGCGGGCGGAGTCAACATCTATCCCCGCGAGATCGAGGATGTGCTGATCCTGCACCCGCAGGTGGCCGATGTGGCCGCCTTCGGAGTGCCGGACCCAGAACTCGGCGAACAGGTCAAAGCCGTTGTCCAGCCCGCCGATTGGGCCGATGCGGGACCTGAGCTGACCCAGCGGCTACTCGACCACTGCCGTGGCCGGCTGGCCTCCTACAAGTGGCCGCGATCGATCGATTTCGCCCGCGAACTTCCCCGCCAGGACAACGGAAAGCTGTACAAGAAGCTGCTGCGCGACCCGTACTGGGCCCAGGCGAGGCTGTGACCGATGCCCGCGCCGATTCCACAATTCGGGGTCTTCCTCCCGCAGTTCAACACCAGCCCGGATGCCGTGATAGCCACCGCTCGCACAGCCGAGGACGCGGGTTTCGATTCGTTCTGGCTCATGGATCATCTCTACGCCCCCGCCGCCCCGCCGGTGGATGTGCCGGACAGCTGGATTCTGCTCACCGCCATCGCCACCGCGACCGCCACGATCCGCCTGGGCCATCTGGTCGGATGTGCACCATTGCGGCATCCGGCGGTGCTGGCGAAGATGGCCGCGACCCTGGATCGCATCAGCGGCGGCCGCCTGGATCTGGGCCTGGGCTGGGGGTCGATCGAGGAGGAATTCGCCCGGTTCGGCATCGAGGCCGGTTCGCCGCGGGTGCGCTCGCAACGACTGGCCGAGACGCTCGAGATCCTGGCATTGATGTTCACCGGTGAACGTTTCGACTACGCCGGCAAGCACTTTCGGTTGCGGGATGCGTGGGGACTGCCCGTACCGGCACAGGACCGGATCCCGTTCCACATCGGTGGCGGCGGGCCGACCTTGACGATGCCACTGGTCGCCGAATACGCCGACTGGTGGAACTGCGTCGCCGGCGCCCGCGAGCGTATGGACCAACTGGCGCCGCTGCGCGGCAGCGCGCGCATCTCCGCACAATATCCGGTCGGCCTCGTCCATCCCGGCGACGACCCCGAAGCCGTGCGCGCGAAACTTCTGTGGCGCATGCCCGAATCATCTTGGGGCCCACCGGTTGTCGGCACCCCGGCCGAACTCGTCGACTACTTCGCCCGCGAGCGGGCGCGGGGCGTGGATCTGTTCATCCTGCGCTTCCACAATCACGCCCCCGCACGCACGCTCGACCTGTTCGCCACCCAGGTCGCGGCGCCGTTGCGGCGCGCGGCCGCGGATCGGTAGGTGCGCCACCGGCCGCGAGGCCCTGGTCGCCCCCACGTCAGGGGGGGGCGACCAGCCCCTCACCAGCTCAGCGCGGGGCTGTGCCCGAATCGGCCAGCGCAGATCGACCGGGACCGGGCTCGGGCTCGGACTCCTGCACCGTGATCGTGCGCAACAGGCGGACCACCGGCGCAGGATCCATACACAGGGCATCGGACATGTGCAGGGCTCCACCTACCGCGGCGGCCAACAGCCGGTCGACCACGGCCTGCAGATCGTCGGCCTCGATTTCGTACAGGGCGACGAACGGGCCGTCATCGGCGACGGGCTCGAGCCGGCGGCCCGAGACGAACCCCTTCATCGCCACCACCTCACGCAGATGCGTCTCGTCGTACCAGCTGTGATACTCCGCGGTACGCTGCGGGGCACTGGGCCGGGTTTCGACGTACAAGATTCCTCGTGCCACGACTGTTCTCCTCGAACGAGCATGTCTGGTACAAAACATGTTGGTGCGCGGTAACTTCGGTGAGCTCCGCGCATCCGGAACCCCGCCGGTGGTCAACGGTGCAGGACACCGGCCCGCGGCAGCGGACAACGGCGTGCCGCGGGATCCGGCCCCGCTATTCGATCCGGCCGACGACTGAGCCGACCGGGTACTCCACCTCGATCTCACCGACTATGACCAGCGTGCCCGCGGCAGGTGATTCGATATCGGTCTCAGTCTTGTCGGTGGCCAGGGTGTAGAGCAGATCTCCCTGCTGCACCGTCTGGCCGTCCTCGACCAGCCAGGCCGTGATCGTCCCCTCGGTCATCGTCACACCGAGCTGGGGTATCAATAGTTCGTGCGCCACGGAAGGCGTCTCCTCTCGCGATGAATCGGGTGATCGGGTGTCACAACAGCCCGCGCACGGCCGCCTCGATCTGCGGCGGCCCGGGAATGTAGGCCTGTTCCAGCGATTTGGCGTAGGGCACCGGCGTGTTCGGTGCCGTCACCCGCGCCACCGGACCGGCCAGCTCACCGAACAGCTCGGAGTGGATGGTCGCGGCCAGTTCGGCGCCGAATCCGTTGCGCCGCACCGCTTCGTGCACGACGACCGCACGCTTGGTCTTGGCCACCGAGGCGAGCACGGTCTCGATGTCGAGCGGCTGCAGCGTCCGCAGATCCACCACCTCGACGTCGATCCCCTCGGTGGCCAGCTGTTCGGCGACGGCCAGGCAGTCGACCACCTGCCGCCCATAGGTCAGGATGGTGACATCCGATCCGGGGCGCGCGATGGCCGCCTTACCGAGCGGAACTCGATGGTCCCCCACCGGAACCTCACCGCGCGAGGCGAAGTAGAGCCCGAACATCTCCACGAATACCACCGGGTCGTCGTCGAAGATCGACGACAGCAGCAGTCCCTTGGCGTCGGCCGGATTGCTCGGCACCACGACCTTGAGGCCGGCGGCATGCACCAACTGAGCCTCGAGCATGTCGGAATGCTGTGCCCCGAATCCACCGCCGGCGCCGGTGGCCGTGCGCACCGTGATCGGCACCGGGGTGCGGCCACCGGACATGTAGCGCAACTTGGCGGCGTGGTTGACCAGCTGATCCATGCAGACGTGGGTGAAGTTCATCAACATGATCTCCGGGACGGGCCGCAGCCCGGAGATGGCCGCGCCGATCGCGGCCCCCATGATCGCCTGCTCGGAGATCGGTGTATGCCTAATCCGTTGTGTCCCATACTTTTTTCCCAGGCCCTTGAACACACCGAAACCGCCACCGCCGGGCTCCTGGATATCCTCGCCGAGGGCGAAGACCCGCTCGTCGGTCTCCAGCGCGATATCGAGCGCGTCGTTGATCGCCTGGACGAAGCCCAGGGTCCGGGTCTGCACAGGCTGTTCTGCGATGGTCATGCCGCCGCTCCTTCCGCATACACATCGGTGGTCAGTTCCGCTGGATCCGGTAGGGGCGCATCGAAGGCGAATTCGGCGGCATCGGCGACCTCGGCGGCCGCCGCCGCTTCGACGGCCTCGATCTGCTCGACCGTGGCCGCGCCCGACTCGATCAGTTGGGCCCGGAAACGCGGCAGCGGATCGTTCGCCATCGCCGCCGCGAGTTCCTCCTTGGGCATGTACCCCTGCTGATCGCCCATGACATGGCCGTGGAAGCGAAAGGTCATAGCCTCCAGCAACGTCGGCCCCTCACCGCGCCGGGCCCGGCCGATCGCGTCGCCCGCGACCTGGTACATCGCAATGGGATCATTGCCGTCCACAGTGACACCGGGCATCGAATAACCGGCCGCCCTGGTGGCGATGCTCTCCACCGAGGTGCCCTCGCGCAGTGGCGTGTACTCGGCGTATCTGTTGTTCTGACAGACGAAGACGACCGGAAGCCGCCACACCGACGCCAGGTTGAGCGCCTCGTGGAAGGCGCCGATATTGGACGCGCCGTCACCGAAGTTCACCACGGTCACCTGATCGGTGCCGCGCATCTGCGCGGACAAGCCCAGTCCGTTCGCGATCGGCAGACCGGCGCCGACGACACCGGTGGTGACCATCAGCCCGTACTCCGGCGCGGTCACATGCATCGGCCCGCCCTTGCCGCCGCAGGTTCCGGCGGCCTTGCCCAGGTACTCGGCCCACAGATCGCGCAGCGGCACCCCCTTGGCGACCTGGTCGTGTAGTCCGCGATAAGTGGTCACCACGTAGTCGTCGCGCCGTAGATGCGCCGCTACCGAAGCCGCGACGAACTCCTGTCCGCGCGGCGAGTAGTACATGCCGCCGATCTTGCCGCTCAACATGTATGAGCGATATTTCTCGTCCGACAACGCGATTCGCGTCGCGGTGGCGAAGATGTCGAGTTGCGCCTCGGGGCTCGGCGCGGGGGTCGATGGACTCACCTGGTCTCCTGATTCTTCGATTCGAGGATTTCGACGTCGCGGCCGGAGCGAGCCGCATGCTCACCGGCACGGCGGCCGGAGAACACCGCGTCGGCCAGCGACAGCCCGGACACGTAACTGTTGCTGCAGATTCCGACCGCCGCGCGGCCGGCGGCGTACAGTCCGGGGACGGTGCCACCGGTTGCCCGGCGAACCGCCCCGGTGTCCTCGTCCACCGCCAACCCGCCGAGAGTGATGAACGGGAACGGATAGGCGGGGCTGACGCCCGGCGCCAGATTCACCGCGAAATACGGGCCGCGGTCGAGCACCCGCCGGTACTGGTCGGCCTTGCCGAACCGATCGGGCCGTCCGGCCTCGATGTCCTGGTTGTATTTCGCGACGGTCGCCGCCAGACCGGCCGGATCGATACCGCACGCTGAGGCCAGCGCCTGCACGGTCGCGGCCCGGCGGTGGCCGAATGGGCTGAAAATATAGAGGCTCTGCGGAACTTGGAAGAATGCCGATTGTTCCCGCGCCTGCCGTCGCGCGGTGCGCCAGCCCGGCGCGTCCAGAATGAGGAATCCGCGCCCGCCTTGTTGTTCGATCAGCGGTTCGGACATGGTCGCGCCGTAGAGCTGTTCGTTGGCGAACCGATCGCCCTCCATTCCGACCGCGACCCCCTCGAGAAATCCCGACGGGGGCGAGATGAATTTCCAGCCCGACATCTTGTGCAGGTGGCTGGTGGCGGCGTCGACCTGCGCACCCAGCCGCAGGCCCGCGCCGTCGTCACCACCGGCGGCCAGCGGCGACACCTCGGTCCAGGCCGGCGCGTGGCGCCGGACCAGTTCCTTGTTCTGCCCGAAGCCGCCGGTGCACAGCACCACCCCGCCGCGGGCCAGGACCCGGTGGCGAGTGCTCCGCTTGCGTTGGGCCGAAACGACTTTCGCCATCAGGCGGTCGCCCAGCGGCGGATGCCACACCTCTGCCTTGGCGGCGATCTCGGTGCGGATCTTGTGCCGGCGCCCGAAGACACCGGGGTCCGGGGCGTCGAATTCGACGCCGACCACCGCACCGTTGGCCACGATCAGCTCGCGCACCTCGGCCAGCGGGCGGAACTCGATGCCCTTGCCCAGCGCGGCATCTCGCAGCGTGGCGTAGAACGCGGCCCCGCTGAAATTCTTCGCCCGGACCCGGTGCCCGCGCGGGGCCGGGGCGGCGTTGTCGGCATAGCTGGGAACCTGTTCGTTGCCCGAGTAGTACAAGAAGTGGCGATTGGTCGGATAGGACGTCTTGTACGGGCACAGGCTGCCCTCGAACGGCACGCCCTGGCGGGTAAGCCATTCGATCATCGCGGGACTGCCGTCCACGAACCGGCGCAGCGTCGCGGTGCCCACCGCGTCACCGGCCTCCTGTGCGAGATAGGTGAACATGGCCTCGGCGGTGTCGGTGACGCCCGCCTCCCGCTGCGCGGGTGTGCCGCCGCCGGCGTAGACCACACCCCCGGAATGCGTCGTCGATCCGCCACCGTAAAACCTGTCCACTACGAGCACCGAAGCGCCGGCTTCGGCGGCCGCGATCGCGGCGCAGGCCCCGGCGCCGCCGAAGCCCACGACCACGACGTCGTAGACCTGTTCCGGCGTCGTTGCCGGTCCCTGCTCACTCACCGCCCCGCTCCTCACTGTCGGACACTCCGGGCGCACACGGCCGGGCCGCCCGCTTTTCCACTGTGATGTCACCGGTCACCGTCAACCGGCATGCCAGCCGGGTATCGCGCAGGGGCCATCCCATGCGCCGATTCGTGATCTGCCGCAAGACATCTCGCTCTTCGTCGGAGACCGGGCCGAGCCGGTCGTGCCCGTCGATCACTCGCACGGCGCAGGCCGTGCAGCGGGCCTGCCCGTAGCAGATGGTCGGCCAGCGAGCCCCCACCCGCAGCGCCGCCTCGAACAGCGTCTCACCGTCGCCGACGGCCAGTTCGAAACCGGCCGGGTCCACTCGTACCACTGGCACCCGGATCACCGCGCCAGATACTGATCGATCGTCCGATGACTGTTGACGATCATCGCCTCGTACGGTTCGGACAGCGTCAGCCCGTCGAGCCCGCGAGTCTTCAGACCCTTCTGCTGGGCGATGATGTTGTGGAAATCCTCCTTGAGGATCTGCGGCCAGTCCTCGACCGGGATCGGTCCCTCGAGTTCGGGCCGATCGGCGCTCTCCTCCCCCGCCGCCGGAATCTGCAGTGCCCAGACCTCGAAGACACAGCTTTCCGGATCGTCGCCGTTGGGCCG
This sequence comes from Nocardia nova NBRC 15556, assembly GCF_001613005.1. Lineage (GTDB taxonomy): Bacteria > Actinomycetota > Actinomycetes > Mycobacteriales > Mycobacteriaceae > Nocardia > Nocardia nova. Next base: position 188,202 of record NZ_BDBN01000002.1, read on the forward strand.
GACCCGGTACATGATCGAATTGCCATAGGCGGGCAACACGGTGATGTTCGGAAAAATGTGACCGTAACCGCTGGTCTTTGTCGGCGGCGCCGGCAGATCGACGCCCGCCCCCTTCGCGTAGTCGTACAGCGCGCCGAAGAACGCCGACGGGAACTGATCGGGATCGATGTCGCGCTCGAGCAAGCCCTGCTGGATGAACATCTCCCGTTCGGTGGCGTAGGCATCGGTGCCCAGGTAGAGCGCGGTGTTGTACTGGACGAAGTACTCCGCCGCGGACATTCCCTCGACCGGAATCTCACCCGGCACGGGCAGCATGTGCGCGTGGCCGCCGGCGAAGGTCTCGAACGTGCCGCCGAACGCGTCGAGGTTGAAGTCCTCGTCGGACGCGCCCATCGACAGCGACGGATGCGCCTGCATCACGTGGTAGGCCTCCATGAACGCCTCCTGGGCGACCTTCCAGTTCCCCGGCAGGATGAGGTGACGCCACCAGCGCACCCGCATCCGTTCGAAAGCGATCGGCGCCAGCGCCTCGGCGATCCCGGCCATCGCCTCGTGCAACGGCGGCGCGGCCGGATCCATATTGATCCACACCAGCCCGAACAATTCGCCGACCTGACACTCCACCAGCCGCAACGACTCCGGATCGAGACAGTGCGGAGCGAAGCCGCGTTCGGCATACACGTAGGAATTGGAGCCGTCCAGGTTCCAGCGCCAGCCGTGGTACGGGCAGACGATCTGACCACCGTGGAAGGTTCCGCTGTCGGAGGCCAGGGCCGTGGCACGGTGGCGGCATGCGTTGAAGTAGGCCTTCACGGTGTCGTCACGCTGACGCACCACCATGATCGACTGATCGTTGATCTTGTACTCGGTGAAGTCACCCGGGCGTGGGATCTCGTCGGCCCGACAGGCCATCTGCCAAACGTGCGGCCAGAGCTTCTCCTTCTCGAGCTGGGCAAACTCAGGCGAAAAGTACCTTCCCGCAGGAACTTTGGCCGGGTCGGTGATCGCGAACGGGACTCCGGCTGTACTCGGCTGCTCGATCCGGTGTTCGACGTGGGTGGTCAAAGCCAGCCACCTCCTCGTGACAAGGCTGCATGTAACTAACTAATTGATGAGTTACTTTATGGAGGTGGCCCGAGCCGCGGGAGCGATTCCGAAAAAATGACTTAAATTCGTTTAATGATTGCGTTCAATCAACAAAGTTCCGGCCAGCAGCGCTTCGGTCGCACGGACCGCCGCCCGGTGCCGGTCGGCGGTCGCGGTGGCCGACAGATGAGCAAGCCCCCAGGTCAGCGAGGTCAGCATGTCCACCACCGACCGCGCATCGATACCGGGCGCCACCTCGCCGGCGCGCACCGCCTCATCCACCAGCCGCGAGTAGAGCGCCTCCTCGGCTCGCTGGCGTCGCGTGACCGCGGCACCCAGATCCGGGTAGCGCGCGGATTCGAGGTAGACGGTGGCATCGAAGCGGGTCACCGACGGATAGTCGCGCACACACGCGATCGCCTCGTCCAGCAGGGCGACGAAATGTTCGCGCAGCGTGCCCGGGAAGTCGACCGCGTGCACCAGTCGAGCCATCACCTCGTCGATCCGCACGTTCAGCGTCGCGGTGACCAGCTCCACCTTGGAGGGAAAGTAGTGGTAGATCGCCGCACTGGTGAGCCCCGCCTGCTCGGCGATCGACTTCATCGTCGCCTTGGCGTAGCCGACCTCGGCGATGTGGTCCATCGCCGCGGTCATGATTCGGAGGCGAGTCTGTTCCCCGTCCGCATTCACCGGACGGCCCATCCTGGCGGGCGCCGACATCGAATCTCCTCCCTACGAGGACAGTATCGAGCTGCCATTGTTCCATCTCGGACACCTGCCATCGCCTCCCGCCCGGCAGCGGGGCGAGCGAGAAGACCCACGGGTTACTACGCGGAATCCGGGCGCGACTCGGTAGCACCCGCACAGCGCCTCGGGCAATATAGTTAGATAGTTAAGCGACAAACGACGGGTTGGTGGGTACCCGTGCGGGCTTGCCACCGAGAGAAGAGGTTCCAGCGATGAGTATGGCGACGCGGACTGTCGATCCGGTCTCCCTGGCCGACGTTCTGAGCATCCACCGGATCGGCGGATCCGAATTCCTCGGCCCTGCCCGGCCCACCGCGGCACCGCGCATCTTCGGCGGCGTCACCGTAGGACAGGCCATACTCGCCGCCCGGGCGACGGTCACCGACGATCGGCCGATACACGCCCTGCAGACCACATTCCTGCGCCCGGGATACGGCAATTCTCCTGTCACCTACCGGGTCGAACCCCTGCACGACGGGACGTCACTGACCACCCGGCTTGTCACAGCCACCCAGCACGACCGGATCATCTTCATCGCCACCGCCTCGTTCCAGCGACCCGAAAACGGTCTGGCACATCAACTTACGACGCTGTCCGCACCCCATCCCGAAGACGTCGAACCGGCCGCGCAGATCGTGGGCGAGGGGGCCGATCGGGCATGGCTGTCGGCACTCGAGCGGACCACGATGCTGGAATTCCGCTTCCCCGACACCCCGGTCCGGGTTTCCGCCGGCCAGGGCACCGCTGTGGCGCCGTACCAGAGGTTCTGGGTGCGTCCCCCGCAGCCGCTGCCGGACGACGACGTGGTCCATGCCGCTGTACTCGGTTATCTCTCCGACGCGCTACTGCTGTCGACCTCGCTCGGTCCGCATCGCCGGACCGTACACGACCCCGATCTGCGCTTCGCCACGATCAACCACAGCATCTGGTTCCACGCACCCGGCCCTGCCGACGAGTGGCTGTGGTACGAGCAGGAAGGCATCTGGGCCGGTTCGGCCCGTGCGCTGTGCCGGGGCTCGATCTTCCGGCGCGGCGGCGAGCTGGCGGCGACCGTCGTTCAGGAGGGGCTGATCCGGATCGCGCCGGAATAACGCGGTGCGCCCGCCGGCCGGCACGGACGTGCGCACCCGCTCACGCTCCGGAAAAGGTCCTCCGCAGCGACTGCTTGTCCAGCTTTCCCAGCCCGGTCTTGGGCAGCTCCGCCAGGACCTCGAGGTGCTCGGGGAGCTTCTGTGGCATGAGGCCCGCCCGCCGCAGATGCGCGGCGACCTCGTCGAGGGTGGGCGTTGCCGCACCCGGACGGACGGCGATCACCGCACACACGAGCTCACCGCGTTCGTCATCGGGCAAGCCGATCACCGCGACCTCGGCCACGGCGGGATGTTCGGCGAGCAGCGCCTCCACCTCGACGGGTCCGATGTTCTCACCTTTGCGAATGATCATGTCCTTCAGGCGGCCGGTCACCTCCACATGTCCGTCCGAACGCAGATGACCCAGGTCGCCGGTGCGGAACCAGCCGTCGGCGGTGAACGCCGCGGCCGTCAGCTCCGGATCGGTGTAGCCACGAAATACCGATGCGCCCTGGACCTGAATTTCCCCGTCCTGCCCCAGCGGTAGCTCCCCGGCCGCGCCGACGACGCGCAGCCGAAGGCCTGGAATCGGGCGGCCTTCGGTGTTTGCCAACTGCTCGTCGGTGTCGTCGGGGGACGCGACGCAGATCATCGGCACCTCGGTCGCGCCGTAGTCGTGCGCGACCGTCGCGTTCAGTTCAGCGCGGACCGCGTGATACACACTCGGCGGGCACGGCGCTCCGCCACCCTTGAGCACACGCAGGCTCGGCAGCAGCCGCTCACCCGGGGGCAGTGTGCGCTGCTGGTTGAGCAGTGCGGTGTAGAACACCGTGCTGCCGCCGGTGAATGTCACGCGGTGCCGGCGGAACAGCTCCGAGGTGGTGGCCGGATCGAACGCCTCGACCACGACCGCGGGGAATCCGGCCAGCAGCAACGACATCAGATAGACCACACCGCCGACATGGGCCACCGGGAACGGTATTCCGCCGACTTCGCCGGGCTCGCGCCCGAGTCCGCCGCGCTGGGTGAATCCCCGCGCCGCGGCCAGCAGGGAGCTGTCGCCGTGACAGACCCCCTTGGGCAGACCGGACGACCCCGAGGTGAAGTAGACCCACCGGATATCCTGCGAGACACCGGGTTCAGGCGGGAGCGCCGCCACATCCGCCGACTCGGGTGCGGACGTCCCAATGGTCAGTACCCGACGCGTCCCCGGCAACCCCTCGGCCATCGCGCGGTAGTCGGTGCCCCGCCACGTTCCCGGGATCAGCATCGTGTCGGCCTCGGCGGCGGCCACCGCCGCACCGGTCTCGCGTTCCCGATAGATCGGGATGATCGGCGCCTGCACCGCCCCGAGCCGGGCCAGCGCGGCCATCACCAGCAGCGTGCTGATCCGCGTCGGCAGCTGCCAGGCCACGCGCGTCCCCGGGCCGATTCCCTCGGCCCGCAGTGCGGCCGCGACCCGCTCGGCCCGCCCATGGAAGTCCCCGAAGGTGAGTGTGGTGCCGTGTTCGTCGGCCAGCATCGGCAGGCGCGCCGATCGTTGTGCGCGCTCGCGGATCAGATCCCAGAACCCCTCCGCCGCAATCGGATCGGTGTCACTCACAACAGCAGCGGGGTCGACCAGCATCGGAGGGTCCTTTCACCAGCCCGTGGCGGGCGCCACAGTTCAGAAATATAGTAAAAATATCTCACTATTTATTCAATGCTTTGTTCCCTGCCCTCCCGGCGGCGGGACGAGAACACCGCGAGCGGTGCGGCGGATACTCCCGCGGCGGACACCGAAAACCTGCCGGGGCCTGCTCCGCAGACGAAAAGTGCTGCGTTACATCGGAAATGCGGATCAGGAACCCCCGTAACGAGCCCGCAGCACTTTCTTATCCAGCTTTCCGGTCGGCAGTTTCGGCAGCTCGTCCACCACGATCGTGCGGCGCGGCGCCTTGTATCGGGCGATCCGCGCCGCGACATGGTCACGCAGGTCGTCGGCATCGACGGTGGCTCCCTCGACCGGGACCACCACCGCACAGACGGATTCACCCCAGCGCTCGTCCGGGATGCCGATCACCGCACATTCCGCGACCGCGGGATGGCTCGCGACGACCTCCTCGACCTGCACCGAGTAGACGTTCTCGCCTCCGGAGATGATCACGTCCTTCTTCCGGTCGACCAGATACAGCAGACCCTCGGTATCGAACATCCCGACATCACCGGTATGACACCAGCCATCGCGAATCGTTTCGGCGGTGGCACGGTCGTTGTTCCAGTAGCCGCGGAACATCACGGCCGAGCGAACCACGATTTCTCCCGGCTGTCCCGGCGGGCACTCCCGGCCGTCGCCGTCGACGATCCGGACCTCGGTGTCGGGGAAGGGGTAGCCGACCGAGGTCAGCCGCCGCCGGTCGTCCTCGGTCGCGGTGCGATGCAGCTCGCGCGGCAGGCCGGAGGTGATCACCTCGGTCTGCCCGTACAGATTGAGGAATCCGGCATTCGGCATCGCCGCCATCGCCGAACGCAGAATGGTGCTGGTGACCGGGGCCGCGGAGTAGACCACCGTGCGGATCCCGGCCAGTGCGGGACTGTCCGGGCCGGCCACGTCGACCAACGTCTGCAACATGGTCGGCGCCAGGTGCAGGATGGTGATCCCGTCCGCGGCCGCGGTTGCCAGCATCGCGGCCGGCTCGAACTGCCGGTGCAGTACGGCGGTGCCGCCGCGTGCGTGCACACCCAGCGCGATCGCGATCGCGCCGATATGCAGCATCGGCATCACCAGCATCGCACGATCGCTACTCCCGCTGCGCATCTCGCCGTTGAGCACGGCACCCATCCGCCGCAGCTCACGCTGGCCCAGGATGCATCCCTTGGGACGTCCGGTGGTTCCGGTGGTGTAGATCAGGCAGGCGGTGTCGGCCGCCACCGCGCTGAACGGCAACTCACGATCGGCGCCCGCGGCCAGCAATTCCCGGTATTCCACGGCGCCGGGAGCCGGAGCGTCCAGGCATACATAGAGATCGACACCGGTCAGCCCCGGGCGAAGCTCTGCCACGGCGGCCAGATATTCGGATTCGAAGAACAGCACCCGCGGCGCGGCGTCGCGCAGGATCGAGCCCATCTCCGGCACCGCCAGCCGATAGTTCACCGTCGCGACCACTATGCCACTGAGCTGGCCCATCGCGAGCACCTCGCCGAAGCGAATGCCGTTGCGGCTCAGTACCGCAACGCGATCCTGGCGGCGCACGCCGCACTCGCCCAGTGCGGCGGCCAATTCCGTCGCACGACGAAGCAACTGGGAATGGGTGCGGATTTCACCGTCGGCGATATAGGCGGGAACATCCGGGAACCGCACCGCATTGTCACCGATGATGTCACCCAGAGTCAGCTCCGAAGGCATGGTGCTCCTTTTCCGAAATCCTTGGGCCCCTTCGTGTCAGCGCGACAGAATCGTGACCGCGGCGGTGCCCGGGGAACCGTAGAGTTGCGCGTAGCCGACCCGCGCCCCCTCCACCTGCCGACCCGTCGCCCGCCCACGCAGCTGGTTGACCAGTTCGTACACCTGCCGCAGGCCGGACGCGCCGACCGGTTCACCATTGGCGAGCAGTCCGCCGTCGGTGTTGATCGGCAGCCGCCCGGTGATCTCGGTCGCCCCCTCGGCGAGCAGCTTCTCCTGATCGCCGTCGGCGCAGAAACCGTTCTCGGCCATGTGAATGACCTCCGAGCCCGCGTCGGTGTCCTGCAACTGGATGACATCGACATCCTCGGGTCCGATGCCGGCCTCTTCGTAGGCGGCCCGGGACGCGAAGACGGTCGGGCTCGGCGCGGTCTCGATGTTCAGCGACGGGGTCAGCACCTCGATCGAGCCCTCCCGGCGGGAAAACAGCTGGGAGGCACGCAGATAGATCGGCGTATCGGTGTATTTGTGAGCCTGGTCCGCGCGGCACAGGACAGCGGCCGCCGCCCCTTCGTCCGGACTGCAGTACATGTACTGGCGCAGCGGATAATTGAGCACCTGCGAGGCCAGCACTTCCGCCTCGGTGACCGGCTTGCGCCGCCACGCGGTCGGATTGGCCGCGCCATTGCGGAACGCCTTCGCCGACACCCGGGCGAGCGTCTCGTGCGAGATCCCGTGGTCGTGCATGTAGCGGTTGATCTTCATACCGAAGAAGTGGGTGGTCAGGAACAGGCCGATCTCGCCGTACCAGTCCGGGAGCCCGACCACCGACGGGTGGTCGGAGAAGGCGCCGCGCGGATGCTTGTCCAGCCCCACCGCCAGCGTCAGGTCGTGATCACCGACCCGGATCGCGTTGGCCGCCATCGCCAGTGAGGTTCCGCCGGTGGCGCATCCGGTGAACACCGCGCGCGTCGGGATGCCCGTAGGACCGAGCAGGGAGACGACGTTCTCGGGGTTCTTCACCTCCATGCTGCCCGCGTAGAGGGCCTGAATATCCGGCCAGGCCACGCCGGCGTCGGCGAGGGCGTCGATGATGGCGTCCTCGCCCATCTCCAGGGCGGACTTGCCCTGATGGCGCCCGAACGGGTGCAGACCCACCCCGATGATCGCGACCTCACTGCTCGCCACGGCTGTCCTCCTCCTCGTCGACCGGAGCGAAGGCGAACATCATCGTCTGCGCACCTTCCTTGTTCTTGCCGAAGGGCACGATCCGCAACTCCATCGGCTGACCGATTCGCAGCTTCTCCGGATCGGGCTCGGTCAACCGAGCTTCCACCCGCAGCGCGCCGGGGAGTTCGACATAACCGACCGCGAATGGTTCGAAGGCTTCGGCATCGCCCGCATAGGGCGGAATCGGCGGGCAGAACCGCTGTGTGGTGAACGTCCACAGCGTGCCCCGCCGGGGCAGCTCCACCGGCTCGAGCTTCTCCCTGCGGCCACCGACGAGGCGGTGCTCACGATAGGGGAAGACGATGCTGCCGTCGGAGGCCTTCCCGCCGATCAAGGCGGGATCGTCCGAAGGCCAAGTGAACAACCCCTCTGCCAAGGGCACTGATCGGGTCATGCGCGATGTTCCTTCCACTGAGTGATAAAACGTCAAGTCGCGTTGAACGGAGCGAGCGCAGCTCAGACGGCGACCGTCGAACCGACCGATGTGACCGCGGCGGCGATACCGCGCTCCCGGGCCATGGCCGCGCCGAGCCGCATGTTCAGCGTCATTTCGTCGCCGAAGTCCCCGCGCCACCCCTGCAGGCGGCGCGAGAGCAGTTGCAACGAGTACTCCCTCGTCATCCCGATCGCGCCGTGGGCCTGATGGGCGGCCCGGACCGCGAGGCCCGCGTTTCGGTTGGCCAGCGATTTCGCGGCGACGATCTCGAACGACGCCGGGCCACGCAATGCCGCGGCTCCCGCCCGATCGACCGAGAGCGTGGTCGATGCCGATGCCTGCGCCAGCTCCACGATGTGAGTCTGGACGGACTGGAACGCACCGATCGGCCGGCCGAACTGCACCCGCTGTTCGACATATCGTTTGGTGAGATCGAAGGCCGCGGTCATCGCGCCCGCCATCTGCGCCGAACGCAGCAGCGCGCCACGCAGCAGCAGGGCATCGGCGGTGACGTCACCGGCCCAGGTCTGTACCTCGACGTGCGCGGCCGATATCCGATCCCTCGGCATACCGGCCAGGTCGGTGCCCGCTTCGATGTCGAGATCCGCCGCATTCACCGAAACGACGCGCGAGGACCCGCTACCGTCCTCGACGATCGCGACCACGCGGGTGGCACCGCGAGCCCACGCCACGTCCCCGGCGGTGCCGGACAGGCGATTTCCGTCCAGACGCAGGCGGGTCGAATCCGTGATCACGGTCATCGGTCCGGGCTCCACCGGGGCACCGGCGCAGGTGAGCAACCAGGCGGCCAGGCTGGTCTCGGCCAGCGGCAGCGGCACCGCATACTCTCCGGCCCCGTGGCCGACGGCCAGCAGATCCAGCAGCGAGCCGCCGGAACCGCCGAGGTCTTCCTCGATTCCGATCAGCGGCAGGCCGAGTTGTTCCACCGAGGACCACAGACCGGGTGAGAAGCCCGTGTTCTCCACCGTTGTCACCACATCCGGAGTGAATGTCTGCGAGAAGAATTCCGTGACGAGCCGGACCAGATCCGGATCGCGCCGGACGACTTCACTCATGTCCGGATCAACCCCTTCGCGATGATGTTGCGCAGAATTTCGGTCGTGCCGCCGCGGATGGTCCACGAGGGTCCGGTGAGAATCGCCCGGGCGAGCAGCGACTCGTAGGGGTCCGGCGAGGACAAGTCGGGTGTGCGGCCGAAATGACGCGCGACGATCTCGATGCATTCCTGTTCGAACCGGGTCGCCATCTCCTTGGCCAGCGCCGCTTGGACGGTGGGCGAACGGCCTTCGTCCACAGCCCTCGCTATCGACAGCGACAAACCGTGAAATGCCCACGCCCGGGCGGCAATCGACCCCACATCGCTCTGGGCCCATCGCGTATCCGCGCTGCTCGGATGCGCTGCCCAATGCTCGAGGACCGGCATCAGCGACATCCACCGGTCCACTCCCCCGCGTTCGAGGACGAGCTCCGCCTTGTTCTGTCCCCAGCCCGCGCCGATGTCTCCCAGCCGCATGGTGTCGGGCACGAAGACGTCGGTGAACGACACTTCGCAGAAATGCCGGGTTCCGTCGATGAACGGAATCGGCGATACTCGCAGCCCCGTGCTCCGGCGATCCACGATGAACTGGGTGAGGCCCCCGTATCGTTCGTCGGATGTGCGGAAGAGCCCTAGGATATGCGTCGCCTCCAGCGCACCGGAGGTCCATATCTTGGTTCCGTTGATCAGCCAGCCGTCGTCGACCCGGACTGCCCTGGTACGCACCGACGCGAGATCCGAGCCCGATTCGGGTTCGCTCATCCCGATCGCGAACGACAACTCTCCCTTGGCAATTCGCGGGAGAAAGTACTCCTTCTGTTCGTGGGTGCCGTTGGCCGCGATATTCGGCCCCGATTGGCGGTCGGCAACCCAGTGCCAGCCCACCGGGGCCCCGACCGCGAGCAATTCCTCGACGACGATCAGGCGCTCCACCGCCGTTCGGCCGCCACCGCCGTACTCCTCAGGCAGCGCCATTCCCAGCCAACCGCGCTTGCCGAGGTCGCGGGAGAATTCCGCATCGATATCGGCCGCGATTCCGAGCCCGATGTCGTAACTTCCCGCCGGCAAACGCTCGGCCAGGAATTCGCGGACTTCCTCCCGCAGTCGTTGCTCCTCGGCGGTCAGTTCCGCGGCTTCGAGCCGCTGCACACCCGCGGCCATCAGCGCACCATGACCAGTCCGCCGTCCACCGGAAGCACCTGTCCGGTGATGTAGTTCGCGTCCTCGGATGCCAGGAAGGCGTAGGCCCCGGCGATCTCCCCGGCCACCTTCTCGGCCGTGGCCTCGTTGATGTCGACGACGGCGACCTGGGCCGCTTCGGCGGCGTATCGCAGCGCTATCGCCCGGCCGAGGCCCTGACCGGCGCCGGTCACGATCGCGACGCGATCGGCAAGGCGCGCAGCGGAAGTCATGTGATCTCCTTGAACAGATGGTCCACGGTGGGTCGACCGGGCCGGACGATATGAATTCTATAGGTAAATGAGTACTCTAATTACACTTATTACTATGCCATCTTCGCATTGCGCATTCCGCAGATCCTCGCCGAAGCGTTGCGCCCATAGGCCGCTGGAAGGTACTGCCCCTTGTTCCACGCACCGACCGGAAATTCCCGCTCAGAAGCCGAAGGCGGAGTCGTCCTCCGTGCCGTCGAGTACCGCATTTCCCACGGCTTCGGTGAGCAGCCGATGCCCGCCGAGCAACGCGTCGAGCGCGGCCGCCCTGGTCACGTACCGGTGCAGATCACCCTCCCGCGTCAGGCCCAGGGCGCCGAATACCTGAACGGCGTTGCGCATGAGTTCGGCCTGAGCACGGCCGGCTCGCACCTTGGCGATCTTCGCCGCCCACGCGCCGCCGCCGGGTGCCGCGGCCGCGTTCCACGCGGCGTCCAGGACCGAGCGTGCGCCGGCTATCGCGACGGCTGCCTCGGCGAGCCGGTGGCGCACCGCCTGGAACGAACCGATCGGGCGGTTGAATTGGACGCGCGTCGTGGTGTGCGCGGTGACCAGATCCATGGTCGCATCACAGATTCCGAGTATCTCGGCCGAGAGTGCTCGACGCCCGGCGGCGACGGCCCGTTCCCAGCTCCGGCCGGCCGGGGTGGGAACCAGATCCCCCAGCGCGAGCCCGCCGATCGCCGTCCATCCGGCGGCCGGGTCGAAACCACCCAGCGGGGCAGCCGAGGCGCGGATATCGGCCACCGGCACGATGAACAGCGCTGGCGCCCCCTGCGCCCCGGCCACCGGGATAACAACCTCGTCGACGTCGTCCAGGGGTCCCAGCACGATTCCGTCGATCCGTTCGTGGTCCCGCGGCAGATCGATGGTTCCGGACGAATAGACGACGGCGCGGCGCAGATCGGCGTCGGGCAGTTCGGGCAGTTCGGCGAGCACGACGTCGTCGAGCGCACGGGAACCGGCCAGCGCGCGACCGTGCTCGGTGAACAGCAATCCGACCGCCGCGCGCGGATCCGCGGCGAGTACCTCTGCCCAGCCGAGCTCGGCGAGCAACGGCGCCAGGCTCGTTCGCCCATTCCGCGCCGCGAACAGCTCTCGCAGCGACTCGGCGATGACGGTCTGTGTCTCGGCATCCAAGCCCATATCTCTTCCCTCGGCCGTATCTGTCGCTGAGCGCGTGGTCGTGCTCGACGCCGCGCTCATGCGCCACGCTCCTTGGGCAGGCCGAGGACCCGATCGGCGATGATCCCGCGTTGAACCTCCGCGGAACCGCCCATGATCGTCGAGGCCCGGCTGTACCACCACTCGGCCCGCCACTGCTGTGCGGCAGGGTCGTCCCCGAAGAGGAATTCACCCGGCAGCACATCCCGGGCGAGGTCGTGCAGTCCGGTCTCCACCGTTGCCAGCAGGATTTTGTCGATACTCGCCTCGGGCCCCACCGTCCGGCCCGCGGCGAGCCGGCGCACCGTATCGGCACTGCGTGCCTTCAAAGTGGCTATGTCCGAATAACATTCGCCGAATCGGCGGATAGCGCCGTCGGGCAGCCGTCGCCCGATCAGCGCCGCGCGCAGTTCGCGCAGCCGGCGCGAGGCCACCGTGGCGCTGAGCCAGGCGTACATGGCCCGCTCGAACTGCAGCAGATACATCGCCACCGCCCAGCCCTCCCCCTCCTGGCCGAGCAGGCGCGACGCGGGAACCACGGCATCGTCGAAGAACACCTCGGCAAGCTCGTTGTGACCACTGGCCAGCGCGATGGGCCGGATGGTAACGCCCGGGGTGTCGGTATCGACCATGATCATGCTGAGTCCGCGGTGCCTGCTCTCCAGCGTGCCGGTACGGACCAGGCAGATCAGCCGGCGCGCGGTGGCGCCGTGACTGGTCCAGATCTTCTGGCCGGACAACACGTAAGTCTCGCCCGCACGCCGGGCGCGGCAGCGCAGCCCAGCCAGGTCGCTACCCGCCTCCGGCTCGGAAAAGCCCTGGCCCCACCACTCCTCGCCGGCCAGATAAGACGGCATGAACTGCACCGCCAAGTCCGGAGCGAACCGCAACACCGCCGGGCCGAGCGTCTCGAGCAACTTGTTCTGCTCGGGCACCGCCAGCCCCGCGGCGCTCAGCTCGTCATACATCACCGCGCGATGTCGCTCGTCTCCGCCCAACCCGCCGGCCGACACGGGCCATCCATAGCGATTCCATCCGCCCTCGCTGAGCAACTTCGACAGCGCGGCGTTGTCGCGCATCCGGTCTTCGGTGGTCGGATAGTCGCCCCCGCGCCAGCGATCCAGTCCGGGCTCGGTGGCGATGAATTGCCGCAGGGCCCGGCGATAGGCGGACGGGTCTCGGGCCCAGTCATCGCGCGCCTCGAGGTAGGAGACCTCCATCCCGGCCGACTCGGTCATCCGAATCCACCCACGATCGCCCGGCCGGGTGCGAACGGGTTCTGCATGACCCCTCCTGGTTCCAGCGGTGCCCGACGGCGGGGCCCCGCGATGCTGATGTGCCGGTCGGCTCCCTGTGGGCGGGAACGAGGCCACGGTCGAACTTCGACTGTCACTGTAACAGACTATTTGACTATTTCGTCAATAAAAGTCGTCGGAGTACTGAATAGCCCTTCTTACAGTAGTTTTCGGCGACCCTTCCCAGTGAAAGCTGTAGGATAGTGGCGCGTCGCCGCCTGATCAACGGACAATATTGACGCAATCGTCACAATTGGTTAGGTTGAGCCGATCCCGCGACCGCGATCTCCGTTGCGGCCCGATCTCCGAAGGGGAGAGTCCTGCCGTGAATCCACCTCCCGAACACGCCCATGCTGTGATGCACTGCAACCTCAACACCGTTGATCAGGCGCGCGCCGAGGCCTACTACACGACCTTGTTCGAGATCGCGCCCCGGATGCGTTCGACCGGAAAGGGGGTGGATGCCACATGCATGGGGATGCCGTCGAGGACCGACAGCGAGACGGTGTTTCTCTACGATCGACGCGGTCCGCGGGCGGCGCCCGCCCTCGAACTGGTCGAGTGGCAGACACCCGCGACCGTCGCACCCACCCCACCTCCGGGGGCGCCGGGCCTGACAGCTATCGGATACCGTGTGCCATCGCTGTCCCGGATTCGCGGGCACCTCGCCGAGTCCGGTCACGATCCGGTGGAGGTCGCCGGCGGCAGCATGGTCCGCGGAGCCCATAGGCCCGCGGTGCGACTGCGGGACCCCGACGGGGTTGTCGTCGAACTCGTCGAGATCGAACATGCACCCTCGGACCCACAGTCGGCGCTCATCTCCCACGAACGGCTCAGTTGCGCTGATCTGTCCGCGAGCCTGCGGTGGTACTCGCGGATCGGGTTCGCCGCACGCGCCCGGGGTGAGGGCTGGATATCGCTGGTCCTGCCTCCGGACCCGACGTTCTCGCTGGAACTCGACCAGGCGCCGGCGGGGGGCGCGACACCGCAGCGGACCGCGAATACGCAGGGCCTCTACCGGATAGCACTCGCGGTCGACGATGTCCGCGCCGCGTACGCGGCCCTGGCCGCGAGCGGTCACCCCGGCCTGCAGCAGCCGTCGTTCATTCCGATGCCCGACGTTCCGACCGGCGGTTTCACCGTCCTGTTCCTGGCAGATCCCGACGGTGTGGTCGTCGAGCTCGTGGAACGGCCGCGCACCGAGGTGCGGCGGCCGGCCGAACCTCGCTGACCACTCGATCTCGACTCCGACGCCCATCGGCAGCGACAGCCGCGCCGTTCACGGGGCGCACCGATCGGAAGTGATGGCTCAAAAGTAGTAGCGGGCAACAAGTTCCGCCACGCAGCCCGGCTTGTCACCGCCTTCGATCTCGACAGTGGTCCGGGTGACGAGCTGCACACCGTCCGCACCGACACGCTCGGCGCCGATCAGAGTACTGCGTGCCCGGACGCGGTCACCACCGCGAACCGCCGCCGGGAAGCGAACCTTGTTCAGCCCGTAGTTGACCCCCATGCGTACACCTTCGATCCGGCGCAACTGGTTCAGGAAATACGGCACCAGCGAGACCGTGAGGAACCCATGAGCCAGGGTCGCCCCGAACGGGCCGGCGGCCGCGCGCTCCGGGTCCACATGAATCCACTGATGGTCCTCGGTGTCATCGGCGAAGCGGTCGATTCGCTCCTGCTCCATCGTGAACCACTCCGTGGGCCCCAATTCCCGGCCGACCGCGGCCTCGAGGTCCGCGATACCACGGTAGATCTCCATCATTCACCTTCCGACTGGATGCTCGGCGTCGAAACGCACTTCGGGATCCCCGAGCGTAGAACCGTCACCGCATTCAGTCATATCATTTAACTACTTGTCAAGACAGCGGACAGAGGGCAAAATATAGATATATGATTCTACTAAATAAACGATTGCGACGAGAGGTGGCAGATGCGGGTGCTGGTGATCGGCGCGACGGGTGACGTCGGACGGGGTGTCGTCGCGTCGTGCCTGAAACGCGGGTGGACGACCGTCGCGGCCGCGCGGACGGAGTCGACACTGGCCGACCTCGCCGGGAAGCACAACGATCCCCTGCTCTCCACGGTGCCCGGGAGCCTGCACAGCGAAGCATCGGCCGCCGAACTCGCGGACGCGGCCGACCTCGCCTCCGCCTCCGCCGTCGTGGTCACCGTCAGCGGGCCGTGGCAGCCGACGCCCGTCGCCGAATGTGGCTGGAACACAGTCACCGAAGTATTCGACAAGCTCCTGCGTCCGCACGTGAATGCCGCGCGGGTGCTGTTGCCGCGGCTGTCGCCGGGAGCAACCTATCTCGCCATCGGCGGAGGCATGGCCGATGCCGTCTTCCCCGGGATGGCTCCGGTCTCGATGGTCCAGGCTGCCCAGCGCAACCTGGTGCGCGCCTGGTCCAAGGAGAACCGCGACTCCGGAGTGAAGATCCGTGAACTCCTGATCGCGGCCATGGTCAACGGCCGCAGCACCCGTGCGCAGGCCGAGCCGGACTGGCTCACCGATGTCGAGATCGGTGAGCGGGTCGCGGAGCTGTTGACCGACCCGGATTCGAATCCCGGTCCGGTACTGACCTTCTCGGTGAAAGACCGCGCCGACGCCTGACACCCGGCACCCGCCGACCGCACACCCATCCGAACCCTGGGAGAACCTATGAGATCGCCTTTCGAACCCGAACTTCTGATCGAGGCGCGCGGTGCCGTACGTATCGTGACCCTCAACCGGCCGGAGGCCCTGAACGCGGCGAACGAGCAGTTGCATGACGCCGTCGTCGGAGTCTGGCGCCACATCGCCGCCGATCCGGAGGCGCGCGCGGTGGTACTGACCGGGGCCGGGCGGGCGTTCAGCGCGGGTGGCGATTTCAACCATCTGCGCGCGGTGCGGCTGGACCGCGACAAGCGACGCTCGGAGATCGACGGGGCACGGGCCCTGGTGACCGAAATGGTCGACTTCCCGCTGCCGATCGTGGCTGCGGTCAACGGGCCGGCGGTCGGGCTCGGCTGCAATCTCGCCGTGCTCAGCGATGTCGTCCTGATCGCCGAAAGCGCCTACATGGCCGATCCGCACGTGGGTGTCGGACTCACCGCGGCCGACGGCGGCGCGCCCACCTGGCCGCTGCTGATGGGTCTGTTGCGCGCCAAGGAGTACCTGTTCACCAGCGAGCGTATTCCCGCCCAGCAGGCCGTCGCGCTCGGTCTGGCCAACCGCGTGGTGCCCGACGCCGAACTGCTGGAGCAGTCGGTCGCCTTGGCCGCCAAGTTCGCCGCCCAGCCGCCACAAGCCATCCAGTCCACCAAGCGCGTGCTGAACCTGCACGTCAAACGCGCTATCACCGGAATACTCGAGTACGCACTCGCGGAGGAATTCCAGTCCTTCGACACCCCCGAGCATCAGGCGATCGTCGACAAATTCTTGAGCAAGACCGATTCCAAAGCCTGAGCGGCCAGACCGCCCGGATGAGTAAGCGCGGGCACCGACCCTATGGTCGGTGCCCGCGCTTGTCGTGCTCGAGGCCGGTGCTGCCTCAGAACCCCATCAAGCGCCCGATGAGATCCTTCATGATTTCGGTCGTTCCGCCGTAGAGGCGCTGCACGCGGGAGTCGCGCCAGAGCCGGGCGATCTCGTATTCGTTGATGTAGCCGTAACCGCCGTGCAACTGCATGCAGCGATCCAGGATCTCCCATTGCACTTCGGAGGTCCACCACTTGAGTCCGGCGGCCTCTTCGGCTGTGAGTTCACCGGCGTTCGCCGCCAGCACGCACTGGTCCAGATACGTCTGCGCCACTTCGAGTTTGGTCTTCATCTCGGCCAAGAAGTGCCGGTTCACCTGGAACTTGCCGATCGCGGTCCCGAACGCCTTGCGATCGGTGGCGTACGCGAGGGTCAAGTCCAGGGCGCGCCGAGCCATCGGCACCGCGTAGGTGGCGATACCGAGCCGCTCATAGGGGAGGTTGGCGACCAGGTGGTAGAAGCCGCGGTTCTCCTCACCCACCAGGTTCTCGACCGGCACGCGCACATCATCGAAGAACAGTTCGGCGCTGTCGGTCGCGCGCTGGCCGATCTTGTCCAGCTTGCGGCCCCTGGTGAAGCCGGGCGTATCCGATTCCACGACGATCAGACTGATGCCCCGACGCCCGGCGGCCGGATCGGTCTTGGCGGCCACGAGCACCAGATCGGCCAGAATGCCGTTGCTGATGAACGTCTTCTGGCCGTTGATGACGTAGTGGTCACCCTCGCGGCGGGCGGTGGTCTTGATGCCGGCGAGATCGGAGCCCGCCGCCGGTTCGGACATTCCGATGGCCGTGATCGTCTCGCCCCGGACATATCCCGGCAGCCAGCGCTTCTTCTGCTCATCGGTGGTCAGCCCGATGAGGTAGGACGCCATGATGTCGTTCTGGATGCCCAGGCCGATCCCGACGGAGCCGGTCGCGAACATCTCCTCACTCACGATCTGATTGAAACGGAAGTCGCGCAGCCCGAGGCCGCCGAACTCCTCGGGGGCCTCCCAGCCGATCAGCCCGAGCTCGCCGGCCCGCTTCCAAGCCTGCCGGCTTACCTTCCCCGCGGTTTCCCACTCCTCCACATGCGGAGCGCACTCCGTGTCGAAGAACGCTTTCGCGGTTGCGCGGAACTGCTCGTGCTCCGGCTCGAAGATGCTACGGCGCATCGCCTGTGACCTCCACTTTGTAGGTAAATTAACTATATAATAGAACTATTCTTTCCAGGTGACGTCAATCGCCACACCTGGCCGCCACCGCGGCCGAAACCCCACGGTCGCTCCGCGTCGTCAGCGCCCGAGAACCAAGCGCACGGGCCGGTACTCCAGCACGACGACGCCGTCACGGTTGACCACCGAATTCTCGGTCGTCACCACACCTCTGCCGCCCGAACTCGTCGGCCGCGATTCCAGCACCTCGACCACGACAGAGATGGTGTCACCGACGAAAACCGGCCCCTTGATATCGAGATCCGAACGCATGAACGCCATGCCGGTACCGTGCAGCACCCCGGTTTGCAGGACCAGCCCCTCGGCATAGGCGAAGGTCAGAGCCGCGGGAACGACGCGCCCGGAGTAACCGGCCTCGACCGAACCTCGCTCATCCAGAAACAGCGGCTCACTGAGCCCGGCGAGGGTGACGAAAGCGATCAGGTCGGATTCGGTGATGGTCCTGCTCCCGGTTCGGAAGCGGTCCCCCGGCCGCATCTGTTCGAATGTCCGCCCATGCAGAACCGGAGCGATCGCCCACGGATCCAATTTCTCGCCGCTACTCACTCGACCCACCTTCCACTAATGATCCATATAAGTTATATAATTTACCTCTATTCCCACGGGAACGGCGGGCGCCGCCTGGTGTGAGCCCGAGGGTTGCAGCCACCGCCATCGACGTGGATCCAGCGCGCACCCGTCACCGGGTATCGCAACCTGAACCGGCACATCCACTCGGAGATGCATGCAGATCCGCGCGCATACTGGTAAATTATCTAACGATTATAGCTGATTAGGCAGGAGTGGGGCATGTACGGCGTACGCAGTGCGGAACAGCAGGAACTGGCCGCCGCCGTTCGAAAGTTACTGCAGGAGCGATCATCGGAGTCCGCTGTCCGCGCGACGATGGATGCCGCCGAGGGGTACGACCGGGAGCTCGCGACACTGATGGCCGAGCAGATGGGCCTGCACGGCATCGCCATTCCGGAGGAGTACGGCGGCGCGGGGTTCGGCTTCCTCGAACTGAGCGTGATACTCGAGGAGATGGGCCGGGTACTGCTGTGCGGCCCGTTCTTCAGCAGTGTGGTCCTGTTCGCCACCGCGCTACTGGAGAGCGGAGACGACGACGCCTGCCGAACCTGGCTGCCACAGATCGCCGCGGGCCGGCTCGTCGGGACAGCGGCAATCGCCGAGGACGCCGGCGGATGGGATGAGCAATCGATCCGACTGGCAGCGCGCCGCGAAGGCGAGCACTACCTGCTCAGCGGCCGCGAACGGCATGTACTCGACGGCGCGTCGGCCGAGGCGATCGTGGTCGCCGCCCGGCTGCCGGAGGGAGTCGGACTGTTCATCGTCGACACCGACCTCGGACTGCGCCGCACCGCGGTGCCGACGCTGGATCGAACCCGCAGACAGGCCACCCTCGACTTCGCCGACACACCGGCGCGTTTGCTCGCCGGGCCGGCGCAGGGCCGGGCGGTACTGCGCCGGATACTCGATCGCGCCGCTGTCGCCTTGGCGTGTGAGCAAGTCGGCGGCGCGGAGCGCGTACTCGAGATGGCGGTCGGCTACGCCAAGACGCGCCACCAGTTCGATCGGCCCATCGGTTCGTTCCAGGCGATCAAACACACATGCGCCGACATGCTGGTTGCCGTGGAATCGGCGCGCTCGGCCGCGCGCTGCGCGGCCGAGGCGGTGGCCGCGAACGACCCCGATCTGGAGTTGCTGGCCGGACTGGCCAAGACCGTCTGCTCGGAGACGTTCAGCCTCTGCGCACGCGACAACATCCAGATTCACGGCGGAATCGGCTTCACCTGGGAGCATCCGGCGCACCTGTACTACAAGCGCGCCAAGAGCGGCGAGGCACATTTCGGAACACCCCGCTACCACCGCGAGCGACTGGCACTGCGCACGGAGACGTTGCCCGCGTAGGCGGACGCGCCACGTTCGGCTGTTCAACTCGATTACCTATCCAATTCAACCTATTCCATTGCAGCCCCGGCGTATTCGACCGAACAGGGCGACAAGGAGGGAGCCGGCATGGCAGGGACGCCGACCGCACGACAGGGGTCCGGGAACACGTCCGATCAGGCGGATGACACGACCGAATTCCGCGAGCAGCTACGGGCGTGGCTGGAGTCGGTGCCCAGGCCCGCCGGCCTGCGGGACTACGGCCCGACCCCGACGGTGAACGACGTACTCCCCGGACGGCAATGGCAGCGTCTGCTGGCCGATGGCGGCTATGCCTGCCTGCCGTGGCCGGTCGAATACGGCGGCCGCGGCGCGAGCATCATGGAACAGGCGGTCTTCGCCGAGGAGACCGCGCGCGCAGGGGTGCCCCGCCAGCTCGGACTGGTCGGCCCGGCGCTGGCCGCGCCGGTGATCATGGAGTTCGGCACCGATGAGCAGCGGGCGCGGCACCTGGAGCCGATCCGGGTCGGCGAACACCTCTGGTGCCAGCTGTTCTCCGAGCCGGAGGCCGGATCGGATCTGGCCTCACTGCGCACTCGCGCGGTCGCCGAGGGCGACGAGTGGGTGATCGACGGACACAAGGTCTGGACCAGCGCCGCGGCGGCGGCCGATTACGGTCTGCTGATCGCCAGGACGGGCCCCGGCCGATACGACGGCCTGACCGCGTTCATCGTCCCCATGACGGCGCCCGGAATCACCGTGCGCCCGCTCGAGCAGATGGACGGTGAGAGCAAATTCAACGAGGTGTTCCTCACCGGCGTGCGACTGCGGGCACAGGATCGGCTCGGGGAGATCGGGCAGGGCTGGGCGGTAGCGACCGCGACGCTGGGCACCGAACGGCTGTCGCTGGGCACGCAGTCGGTGTCGATGTTCGCCGCGCTGGACGATATCGTCGCCGCCGCGACCCGGCGCGACCGGCTCACCCCGCGCCTGCGCGAGGACATCGTCTCGATCTGGACCCGGATATGGCTGCTACGCGCGACCTGGCTGCGCGCGGTACACGCCGAGTCCTCGCTGACCTCCCCGACCTTCTCGGTGCTGAAGGTGATGAGCTCGGAAACCCATCGCGATCTGGCGGATCTGGCCGTCGACGCCCTGGGACTCGATATCACCGACGATCCTGCGGACAATCCGATCGTGCACCGGATGCTCGTCGCCCGGGCGCAGACCATTCTGGGTGGCACCAGTGAGATCCAGCGCAATATTCTCGCCGAACGAGTGCTGGGACTCCCCCGCGAACCCGCCGTGCAGAAGGGCTGACCGATGCAGACCGACACCGTGGCGTTCACATCGCTCATCCGCCCGGATACCACCATCGCGATCGGTGACGGGTTCGGAGCGCCGCGGGAGCTGTCCGAGCAGCTGACCGCGGTGGCCGAGAACACCGAGGGCCTGCGGCTGGTGCTGGGCTGGATGCCCGTCGCCGATCCCGATCTCGACCCCAGGGCCTTCGCCGATGTGCGAACCTTCATGCCCGGCTGGGGGCTGCGCTCGGCGGTCGCGCAGGGGCATATCCGTTTCCTGCCGGTGCGGCTGTCGGGCACTCCCGCGCTGCTGCACGGGCCGCTGCGTCCCGACGTGCTGATGGCCACCGTGGTGCACACGCCGTCCGGATACCGGTTCGCCAACGAGGTCTCCTGGCAGCGCGCCGCGATCGACGCCGGCGCCCGGGTTGCCGCGCTCGTGTCGCGGGCTGCCCCGGTGTGCGCGGCGGGTCCCGTTCTGCCCGCGGAGCGGCTGACCGTCGTCGGGGAGACCGACCACCCGCCCCTGAACATGCCGGACGAGCCGGTGGCGCCGGAGCTCGAACGCCTCGTCGAGAATCTGGTGCGCTTCATTCCCGAGGGGGCACGATTGCAGATCGGCCCGGGAGCACTCGGTGCGACGGTGCTGCGGAAACTCGAGGTCCCGGTGCGCATCGACTCCGGGCTGCTGCCGGACTCCGTGGTCGACCTCGCCGAGCGAGACCTTCTCATCGGCACCCCGGTGGCGACCTACCTGGCCGGTGGACCGCGGTTGCGGGAGTGGGTGTCGGGCCGAGATGTGTTGCATCCCATCGAGTTCACCCACGATCCGGGCCGGTTGTCGGCGTCGCCGCTGTTCGCGGTGAACACCGCGGTGGAGATCGATACGGACGGGCAGATCAACGTCGAAGGCACCGAACGTGCCGTGGTCGGCGGTATCGGCGGTCACCACGACTACGCGGCCGCGGCGGCGCGGTCGGTGGGTGGGCTCAGCATCATCGCCGTGACCACGACGCACCGCGGCCGATCAACCCTGGTCGAGCGACTCTCCCGTCCCGTCAGTACACCGTCTCACGATGTGGATATCGTCGTGACCGAGCACGGTATCGCGGATCTGCGGGGTCTGGACCGCCCTGAACGGACCGAGGCGTTGCGCGCCGCGTGGGGTTCCGCGGGTGTCCGCGAACCCGATGATTCGTCCGAAACAGATAGCGGCACAACCTGATCGTCAAGGCCCCGGCTGCCATTCGCATGTTCATCGTGCCGAATCCTCCAGCGTCACCGTGGGAAGCAATGCCACCGGGTCGGGGACAGCGTTCTGTTTACGATTGCTACCCGAATCGGTCGAAGCCCTCCGAGAAAGCGGGGGGACCTCACTGACCGAGTTGTCCGGTGAGCGGGTGCAGGCAGCGATGAACGAATACGCGGTTACGCTTCCCTGGAACGCGGACTTCTTTGGTGCACTGGAGAGAATGGTCGAGGTGGGTGCGCTACTTCTTCGACCACCCCGTAAAGCGCGCTTTGACCGCGGCCTCGACGCTCGAAAACGGATGGTCCGGCTAGTGACAACTGCGGTTCGACCGCAACCCGTGCAGACTGCCGCGTCGAACCTGACCACCTTAACCTTAACCGCCCCCTGCTCCGCTCTGTCTTGCCGGCTCGTTCGAAGACGAAGGTGGCCTCGTTCACGATTCCCTTGTGGTACAGCACCGCGCCCCTGGGAAATCCGGTGGTGCCGGAGGATGATTCGCGCCGGTCACCAGCCGCGTCCATGCGTTGCGTGACCGGGGCGTCCATCGCTCTCGTCCCGCGGTTGACGACCGCGTCCACCTCACGAACGATCGGTGCTTCGTCCGATAATTCAGCCAGCTTCGGCGCATGCACCGATAGAATTCATTGCCGGTAGTAGTCGCTGAACTGCTGGCGCACGATGTTCTTCTGGATCTTGCCCGTGGATGTCCTCGGTAAGGCGTCGACAACAATCACCGCCTTCGGCACCTTGTACGCGTCCACATGATGTCGCAGGGCGGCCTTCAACTCGGTTTCGTCGATGCGGGCACCCTGCTTGGCGACGACGACGGCGGTGATCGCCTCATTCCAGCGATCATGAGGAAGGCCGACGACCACCGCCTCGGCCACGTTCGGGTCCGCCGCGTACACGGCCTTCTCCACTTCGATCGACGCGACGTTCTCGCCACCGGTCTTGATCACATCCTTGCGCCGATCGCTGAACCAGAGGATGCCGTCGCCGTCGATGTGCCCGATATCTCCGGAGTGGAACCATCCGTGCGCGAACGCCTCCTCGGTGGCCGCACGATTGTTCAGGTATTCGGTCATGGTGTGCGGCCCGCGGTAGACGATCTCCCCCTCGGCGCCACGAGGCAGCCGGTCGCCCTCGGCATCCATGATCGCGACCTGGATGTTCACCACCGGCGTACCTACCGCACCCGCGTGGGACAACTGGTGTTCGGGCCGGAACATGGTCGCGGTCGGACTCATCTCGGTCTGGCCGAACAGCAGGTAGAAATCACAACCGAAGGCGGTGAGACATTGTTCCAGTTGAGCATTGGGCATCGGTGCCATCGCATAACAGGCCCGGCGCAGGCTGCTGAGATCCCGCTCCCTCAGTTGCGGATGTTCGAGCATCGCGCGGTACATCGTCGGAAGACCGAAGATCTGCGTGACGGCCTCGCGCTCGATCTGGTCGAGTACCTCATCCGCGTCGAAGCCGCGACGGATGTAGATCGTGGCGCCGACCATCAGCGCCGCGGTGCAGTGGCAGTTGAGTTGCGCGGTGTGGAACATCGGCAACATGGCGATGAATCGGTCGTCGTCACGGAACCCGGACTCCAGCGCCATACTCATGGATTCCAGGTAGATCGCCGTGTGGTTGCCCACCACACCTTTGGGAAAAGACGTGGTCCCACTGGTGTACAGGTAGGTGATCGGATCACGATCACCCACGAGGTGCTCGGGTTCGGCAACGCTACCGGCAGAGGTCAATTCGGCGAAGGTCAACCGGGAACGCCCCGGCACGGTATTCCACTCCCCGGCACCGATACCGGGCGCGACTATCACCTCGGCAACCGCCGGCACCTGCAGCAGCGCATCGGAGATCTGTTCCAGCAGTTGACTTTCCACCACAATTCCGCGCGACGAGGAATGCTCCAGAACGTAGGCCGTCTCCTGGCTGCGCCAGCCGAGATTGATCGGCACACAGACCACACCGAGTTTCGCGCACGCGTAGTAGGTGACGAGAAACTCGACGCAGTTGCCGGATGCGAGCGCGAGCGAATCCCCCCGCCGGTACCCGCGATCGTGCAACGCGTTCGCGACCCTGTTCACCCACGTGTCGAGCGCGGCGTAGGTGTAGCGAGCATCGCCCTCGACGACCGCGATGGCGTTCGGCCGGCGGTCCGCGGAGCGGGTCAGGCTGTCACCGACGTTGACTCGGTGGATCAGGTTGGCGTGCAGTTCGGTGGCAGACATCGGTGTCGACTCCAGTCATCGCTAAGGGGTACTGAGAACGTTAACCGCAATTCACTAACTCTGCGTCAGTTCCGCAAACTTGCCCCCGGCGCTCACAGATGTGGCGCTCAGGACGCCTGTCTCACCGAGGAGCTCGACGAGGGCCCTTACATAGTTATCCCCTGTTGACCAGTAGCCTCACTCACTCCACGGTACCGACGCATCGGAGCAGTTCGAGGCAAGGATGGAGGGTCTGGATACGGACTATTTCATCATTAGTCAATGAGGACTAACATTGGTCGGACTTGTCGCGAGCCAGGGAGGTCATCATCAGCGAGCAAGCAACGCCCGACGTCGAGCCGCCGACGCGGATCCGCGACCCCGCGCGCAAGGACCGCATCCTCGTCGCGGCTGCCGATCTAGTGGCTCGCAGAGGTTTTCACGCGGTCTCCATGTCCGACATCGGCCACGCGGCCGGTATCACCGGGTCCGGGATCTACCGCCATTTCGACAGCAAATCGGCCGTCCTGGTGTCACTGTTCGAACAGGCGATCGACAACCTGCTCATGGACGAGCACGCCATCGTGGAATCAGTTGCAGACCTTCGGCTGGCCCTGAACCGGCTCATCGACGGTCAGGTCGAGTTCGTAGTGGGCGACCGTGAATTGGCACAGGTCTACCACAACGAGATCAACAATCTGCCCGACGAGGACAGCCGCCGATTGCGACGCAAACAGCGGATGTACATCGAGGAGTGGGTGCACCTGCTCGACGAGTTGCGTGACGACCTGTCCGACGCCGACGCGCGTGCCATGGTCCATGCCGCGATCGGTGCGATCCAGTCGTCGCTGTTCCACAACACGGGCCTGCCCGAGGATCGGTTGCGTCAAATCCTGGCCGACGCCGGGCGGGCGGTACTCGGGCTATGACCCGAGCGCCGGTCCCCGGGTCCGGTAGCCCGATCACTGCGATGTCGACCACTGATCGGAGTCGATCATGGTGATCCCCATCCCCTCGGTACTGGCGTAGTACTCGTGCAGGATCGGTCCCCACCAGTCGATCATGGCCTGCTCGACCTCGACCGAGCACGGAGCGGCCGCATGTACGGCCACCCGGTGACTGGCCAGGTCGGAATCGCTCGCGGTCGGGCTGGGGCAGCTTCACATGCGAACGAATATCGTCGGCACCCATTGACCGTGCGCCACCCGGTAGCGCTCGATGGCCTCGAGGGCTACGCGGCCAGCAGAACTCTCGCCACATCCCGCCACTGCGCGAGATGCGGATCCCGAGCCGGAGTTCGCGGATCGAACCCGTACGCCACCGAAGCCCCTCGCATGCTGGACAGCAATGTGTCGACCACCTGCTGATACCGCGGGCGCGCGGACCAGACCGGCCCGAACATCACCGCGAGAGTTTCGTGAATCGCCTTCTGCAACTGCCGTTCCGCCGGCCGCAACGCCTCTCGCAGCGAGTCGTTGTGCCGAGCCGCCACCCAGAGCTCTATAGAGGCCCAGAAGAAGGGCTGATGGAAATTCGTCCACATCTGTCCGATCGCCTCATCGATACGAGCCGGGTCGTCGTCAGGCACGGCGATCATCGAACCGACCTCCGTGCGCAGCTCGGCGACTCGCGCGGACGCCAGATGCTGGACGGCCCCGACCAGCAGCTCGTCTCGCGAGGAGAAATGATGTAGCAGCCGCCCGCGCGAGATGCCCGCCAATTCCTGAATCCTCAGCGTCGACGCACCCGCGTATCCGTATTCGACCAGGCACTGCACGGCCGCGTCGAGAATCTGCTGACGGCTGGCTCGACTACGTCTCTCCTGCTGTTGCAGGTAACTCTCTGCGCGTGTGGCTGCCATGGCCTCGATACTACGACGCCGCGGCAGAGTACAGTCAGCACTGACTGCAGGATTCGCAGAGAAGGAAACGCCATGCTGGTTGACGGAAATATCGGCGGCTCGATCGACGGCACCGGCGGCGGTGACCTGAACGCTGTCGGCGAACAGGTCGACTTCGCCGACCGCCTCGGATATGACGGCGTCTGGTCGACGGAAGTCGCCCGCGACCCGTTTCTGCCCCTGCTGGCCGCCGCGCAGCGCTCCCCTCGGCTGCAACTGGGCACCGCGGTCGCCGTGGCGTTCGCCCGGAATCCGATGACGACGGCCACGGTGGCCAACGATCTGCACGCCTTCAGTTCGGGGCGGTTCATGCTCGGACTGGGCTCGCAGATCCAGGCCCATATCGAGCGTCGTTTCAGCATGCCCTGGTCGGCCCCGGCCGATCGGATGCGGGAATTCATCTCGGCGGTGCGCGCGATCTGGCACAGCTGGGAAGCCGACGAGCGCCTCGACTTCCGTGGCGAGTTCTACCGGCACACGCTGATGACTCCGATGTTCCGACCCGAGCGCAACCCCTGGGGGCCACCGCCGATCCTGCTCGCGGCGGTGGGACCGAAGATGACCCGGGTCGCCGCGGAGGTCGCCGACGGCATTGTGCTACACGGCTTCACCACCGAGCGATACCTGCGCGAGGTCACGATCCCACTCCTCGAAGCGGAGCTGCGCGCCTCGGGGCGCGACCACGCCCGGTTCACGACCAGCTATCCGGGACTGGTCGTGACCGGCGCGGACGAACGCGACTTCGACCGGGCACTAGATGCGGTGCGCCGGCAGATAGCCTTTTACGGAGCCACCCCTTCCTATCGTCCGGTGCTGGAACTGCACGGCTGGGGCGAGCTGGGCACCGAACTCCATCGCCTGTCCAAGTCCGGGGACTGGCAGACGATGACACATCTGGTGGACGACACAGTGCTCGAAACCTTCGCCGTGGTCGGCGAACCCGACACGATAGGCGCGCAGATCCACCGCCGATTCGCCGGGATCATCGACAGATTCACCCTGTACACGCCATACCCGATGGCCGACGCCGTGCGCTACACCATCATCGACGACCTGCACGAATCGGTGACGGCATGCCCCCGGAGCGAGGCCGGCGCGCAACCCACAGCGGACAGCTACAGTCAGTATTGACTGCAGGTCTCCTACTGGGTTAGCGTCAGTTGGTACCGCGCCAACGCGGAAAACCCGTCACCTGCCCAGCACGTGATTCGTCGTTCGCCCCGCCGCGCTATCGCTACGGCCGGGCCGTGCCCTCGATCGGGCCATATGCGGAGAATGAGGAGAAGCCGATGCCGAATCAGGCCATCGTGTACGAAGCGATTCGCACACCCCGAGGTAAGGGAAAGAACGGATCGCTGCACAGCATCAAGCCGATCGACCTCGTTGTCGGTCTGATCGACGAACTGCGCGCGCGCTTTCCCGATCTCGATCCAGCCCACATCGACGACCTCGTCCTCGGCGTCGTCACCCCGGTGGGCGATCAGGGCGGCAATATCGCCAAGGCCGCGGCATTGACCGCGGGACTGCCGGAAACCGTTGCGGGCCTTCAGATCAACCGATTCTGTGCGTCGGGCCTGGAAGCGACCAACCTCGCCGCCCAGAAGGTCGGCTCCGGATTCGAGAGCCTGGTACTGGCCGGTGGCGTGGAGTCGATGTCGCGGGTACCGATCGGCACCGACGGCGGCCCGCTGTTCAACGACCCGGCAACCGCCTACGACATGCATTTCGTACCTCAAGGCATCGGCGCCGATCTGATCGCGACGATCGAGGGGTTCAGTCGCGCCGACGTCGACGCCTACGCCGTACGCTCGCAGCAACGCGCGGAAAATGCCTGGGCCGGTGGATATTTCACGAAGTCCGTGGTGCCGGTGAAGGATTTCAACGGAGTCACCGTGCTCGACCATGACGAGCACCGGCGCCCCGGCACGACGGTCGAGTCGCTGGCGGCGCTGAAGCCGTCGTTCGCCGCCCTCGGCGCGGCCGGCTTCGACGCCGTTGCGCTGCAAAAGTATTCGTCGGTGGAACGCATCGACCACGTCCACCACGGCGGCAACAGCTCCGGCATCGTCGACGGTGCGGCATTGGTCCTGATCGGAAACGAAGAGGCGGGCAAACAATTCGGGCTCACGCCCAGGGCACGCATCGTGGCCACCGCGGTATCCGGCGCCGACCCCACCATCATGCTGACCGGGCCGCGGCCGGCCACCGAGAAGGTGCTCGCCAAGGCGGGGCTGAGTCTCGACGACATCGACCTGTTCGAATTGAACGAGGCCTTCGCGTCGGTGGTTCTCAAGTTCCAGAAGGACCTCCATATCCCCGACGAGAAGCTCAACGTCAACGGCGGCGCGATCGCCATGGGTCATCCGCTCGGCGCCACCGGCGCGATGCTCGTCGGCACCGTGATCGACGAACTCGAGCGCCGCGGCGAACGCCGGGCGCTGGTGACGCTGTGCGTCGGCGGCGGCATCGGCATCGCGACCATCATCGAACGCCTCTGAGCAGGAACGGAATTCGGCAAATGACACAGGCACAGACGATCCGCTGGGAGCGCGGCTCCGACGATATCGTGGTCCTCACCCTCGACGATCCCGCCGCCTCGGCGAACACGATGAACGGCGCGTTCTTCGTATCGCTGACCGCGGTGGTCGATCGCCTCGCCGCCGAGCGCGACACGTTGCGCGGCGTGGTGATCACCTCGGCGAAGAAGACGTTTTTCGCGGGTGGCAACCTCGACGATCTCGTCGCCGCGACGCCCGACGACGCGCAATACTTCACCGACTTCTGCAATGGCATCAAACATCAGCTGCGCCGGCTCGAGACCTTGGGCCGTCCGGTTGTCGCCGCCATCAACGGCGCGGCCCTGGGTGGCGGGCTGGAACTCGCACTGGCCGCCCATCACCGCATCGCGGCCGCCAAGGGCGTGGTCGTCGGCCTGCCCGAGGTCGGTCTGGGACTGCTGCCGGCGGTGGGCGGCGTCACCCGCACCGTGCGCATCCTCGGTGTGGAACGCGCGCTGAGCGAGGTGCTGCTGACCGGAACACGGTTCAAGCCGCAGAAGGCGCTGGAACTCGGGCTGATTCATCGAGTCGTCGCCACGGCCGAGGAGTTGGTCCCGGCGGCCAAGGCCTGGATCGAGGCGAACCCGGATGCCGCCCAGCCGTGGGATACCAAGGGCTACACCATCCCCGGCGGCACCCCCGCCGATCCCGGGCTGGCGTCGCGCCTCCCGATCCTCACCGCGACCCTGCGCAGCCGGTCGAAAGGCGCCCCGCTGCCGGCACCGCGTGCCATCCTGGCCGCGGCCGTGGAGGGGGCGCAGGTCGACTTCGACTCCGCCACATCGATCGAGACCCGCTACTTCATCCCGCTGGTCACCGGCCAGATCGCGAAGAACATGATCCAGTCGGCGTTCTTCGATATCCAAACCGTGCAGGGCGGCGCCAGCCGTCCAGCGGGCGAACCCGCCTTCGCGGCGACGAAGGTCGGCATCCTCGGCGCCGGGATGATGGGTTCCGCCCTGGCGTATGTGTGCGCACGAGCCGGATTGCCGGTCGTACTCAAGGACCTCACGCTGGAATCGGCGCAGCGCGGTAAAACCTATGCCGAGAAGTTGGAGGCCAAGGCAGTGGCCCGGGGCGCGACGACCGAAGCGAAGTCGAAAGAGCTTCTCGGCCGAATTCGTCCGACCGCCGAGGCCGGCGATCTCGCGGGCGTGGACTTCGTCGTGGAGGCGGTGTTCGAGGACGTCGCGCTCAAACAGCGTGTGTTCCAAGAGGTTCAGGATATCGTCGAGCCCGATGCGGTACTCGGGTCCAACACCTCCACACTGCCTATCAGCACGCTCGCCGAAGGCGTGAAACGGCAACAGGACTTCATCGGAATACACTTCTTCTCGCCCGTCGACAAGATGCCGCTGGTCGAAATCATCACCGGGAAGAACACCTCGCAGCAGACATTGGCGAAGGTCTTCGACTTCACCCAGCAGATCGGCAAGGTTCCGATTGTCGTAGGCGACAGTCGCGGCTTCTTCACCAGCCGCGTGATCATGACCTTCCTCGACGAGGCGGTCGCCGCCGTCGGCGAAGGCGTCACCGCGGCACTGATCGAGCAGGCCGGTGCACAAGCCGGATACCCCGCCCCGCCACTCCAACTCATGGACGAGCTGACTCTGACGCTGCCTCGCAAGATCCGGCAGGAGAAGCGGGCCGCGATCGAGGCGGCCGGCGGGCGCTGGTCCGCGCACGGCTCGGAAGCGGTCATCGACAGCATGATCGATGAATTCGATCGCAAGGGTCGCTCCACCGGGAGCGGCTTCTACGACTACGACGAATCGGGTAAGCGGATCGGCCTGTGGCCCGGGCTGCGCAACGCCTTCGGATCGGGCACGCACGACATCCCGATACGCGATCTGCAGGAGCGCATGCTGTTCGCCGAGGCACTGGAAACCGTGCGTTGCTTCGACGAGGGCGTCCTGACCTCCGTTGCCGATGCCAATATCGGATCGTTGTACGGGATCGGCTTCCCGAGCTGGACCGGCGGTGTGCTGCAGTACATCAATGGTTACGACGGCGGAGTGCCCGGCTTCGTAGCACGCGCTCGCGAGCTGGCAGCGCGCTACGGCGACCGCTTCAACCCGCCGGAATCATTGCAGGCCAAGGCCTCTCGCGGCGAAATCTACCGCTAGTCCACCACATCGCGGAGGGGCACT
Source organism: Nocardia nova NBRC 15556 (assembly GCF_001613005.1). Taxonomy (GTDB): domain Bacteria; phylum Actinomycetota; class Actinomycetes; order Mycobacteriales; family Mycobacteriaceae; genus Nocardia; species Nocardia nova. The sequence continues at coordinate 219,129 of NZ_BDBN01000002.1, forward strand.
CGCTGCGCGCGGTGCCCCTCCGCGTTCGCACGATGAGTCGCGTTCCGAAGATGTGCGCCGAGTCCGGCGCGGACACATGATCACCCCGAATCCGTGTCAGGACAGCACCGCGTCGACGAAGGCCGCAGGCAGCGTCGGCCCGCCCTCGCGACTGTTACCCGCAAGCCGCCTCACTATCGCGCGCACTCCTGGATCGCCGTAGCGGAGCAGACCGATCAACGAACGTTCGGCGCACAGGCGTGCCCCCGGTAGCAGGGTCCGCTCGGCCTGCTCCGTCTCACCGGCGGCGGCGAGGCAGCCGGCCAGCAGCAGATTTGCGTGTAACAGGGCTCTGGGCCGATGGTGCCCGGCAAGGCGGTCCACTCGGGAGCGCGCCAGCACACACGCCTCGGCGGCCGCCGTAACCGATTGCCGGGCAAGCAACTCCCGGATCACCGATTCCTCCTGCAGTTCCGCGGTGACCAGGTCTATCCCGTTCGCTGCCTCGTCCCAGCCGGACGACGCGACGAGACCGGACGAAGGACATCCGGCGGGAACGGGTATCCCGGCCCGGATGCACTCGTTCGCGATGCGGGCCGCCAGACGCGGCATCGACAACGTGGTGGCCAGACGCCACCCGTCGTACAAGCGCTGCCGGGCGGCGTCGAGATCACCACGCAACGCCTTGATCCGCGCTCCCGTACCGAAGGTGGCGAGCATCGAATCGACGATTCCGCCCTCCAGGCCGAGTTCGTAACCCTCGTCGAGTAGACGTTCGGCGGCGTCGAGGTCCCCCTTGTCGAACAGGAGATCTCCGAGCAACGCGCCGGCGATCCGCGCCGCGTGCAACCGGCCGCCACCGCTTCGCCCCGCGACTCGCACCGCGGTACGGAAATCGTCCTCGGCCGTCACGATATCGAGCTCCTCGTTCGCCGCGATGCCGTCGAAACTGTAGCCGTACATGACGCTGAACGGCCCGCGCATACGCCTGTGATAGTCGATCGCCCATTGCTGACGGCGGTGCACCGCGGCGAAGTCGAAACGGTAAATCGCCACGAAGGCGTCCATATCGGCCGCCGTACTGACGACCCATGGGTGCAGCTCCTGCGGCCGGTGCAGCGCGTCGGCTACGAGTTCTGCCACGCCGCCGAGACGGTCGGCCGAGACTCGCACCGCCGCCTCGACCACGTCGGCTTCGATCTCCACCGTCTCATCCCGCACGCCGAGGCCGTCTCGGAGCAGTGAACGAACCTGCGCCAGCGCGGAATTCGCCGGCTCGCGGCGCTGCAGGAGGAGGTTGGCCCACGCCTTGGCGAGCTGCAAGCGCGGGTTGGTCCGCACCGCAGACGGCGGTAGCTTCTCGATCACCGCCAGTAACGTCGACATCTGTGACTGCTCGAGAAGGTGGGTACCATCGCGCTCAACCTTCTCGACAGCCCAGTCTTCGTCACCGGCAGCCAGTGCGTGATCGACCGCCTCACGCAGGAACTGGTGGTCGGCGAACCATCGATATGCCACGCGATGAAGGTCGGTGACCCAGTCAGGGTGATCGCGCTCGAGCCGCCGCCGCAGAAACTCTGCGAAGAGGTGGTGGTACCGAAACCAGTTCCGATCCGCATCGGACCTGATCAGAAACAGGTCGCGGGCCTCGACCTCTTCCAGCAAAGCCGTTGCGTCCGGCATCTCGGACAACGCCGATGCCAGACTGCCCGACAACCGCTCGGTGACCGATGTGCGGAGCATGAATTCGAGTAACCGCGGTTCCAGACCGTCGAGCACATTTTCCGCCAGGAAGTCACCGATCGCGTGGTGGCGACCCGACAGGTGGCCGATCAGATCATCGGGGTCGTCGGCGCCGCGTAGTGACAACGCCGCCAGTTGCAACGCGGCAACCCAGCCTTCGGTCGACTCGGTCAAATGATCGATGTCGGCGGGTTCGAGCGCCAGCCCACCGGCGCCGGCGAAGAAGGAGCCCGCCTCGGATACGTTGAAACGCAATGTATTCGAGTCTATTTCGACCAGCTCGTCCTGGACTCGCATGCGGCTCAGCGGCAGCCCGGTCCGGCTCCGGCTGGTGACGATCACCTGCAGGTGGTGACATCCGCGCTCGAGCAAGTAGCCGAGCGCCGATATGGTGGTGGCGTCGGTCACCCTATGCCAGTCGTCGATGACCAGGGCGACCGGTTGTGCGGCGGCATGGACCCTGTCGACCAGCGCCGAGAGCACATAGGGCTGCGCGGTGTCGCCGTGCAGTTCGAGTAATTGCCCGAGCGCCTCGGCCAGCTCGGCCGACACCGGCCGGAGCGCCTCGACCAGATGCGCCATGAACCACACGACATTGTTGTCGTCCTGGTCGACGCTGAGCCACGCCACCCGCACGTTCTCCCGAGTGAGCACCTCGCGCCACTGCGAGGCCAGAGTGCTCTTCCCGAATCCGGCGGGCGCGTGAATCACGATCAATCGACGACGTTGTCCGGCCCGGAGCAGTTCGAGCAGCCGCTGCCGTACGACCAGCGGGCGCGTCGGGGTCGGCGGCCGGAATTTGGTCGATGCGGCCGGCGGTGTATCGACGGCAGCCGCTCTCCGGACCTGGCCGTAGGCGCCGGTCGTGAACTGCGGCAAACCGGTCACGCGGATCGTCGAATCCTTCTCCGCTCCTTCGGTTTTCGCACTCGCGGGCAGCACCATCCGATCGACGGGGAGACCGTGACGGCGCTGCGCCGCGCACAGCTGCTCACCCAGCGCCGCAGCCGAGGCCTGTCGATCTTGCGGCCTGTGCGACATCGCACGCTCGATCACGCGGCAGACATCGTCGGGAATGTCGCGTGCCCGCAGGTCCGGCAGCGGCTCGGAGGTGATTCGCAGGAACTGTGCGACGAGCTTCTCCCCGCTACGGCGTTCGAAGGCGGCGTGGCCGGTGATCAGGCAGAACAGCGTCGACCCGAGACTGTAGACGTCGGAGGCAGCGGTCGGCGGATGCCCCTGCAGGATCTCCGGTGCGGTGAAGGCCGGAGATCCGGTGACGACCCGGGACGTCGTGACGAATCCGCCGGAAATGTGTGCGATTCCGAAGTCGGTGAGCTCGGGTTCGCCGAACTCGTTCAGCAGGATATTGCCGGGTTTGACATCGCGGTGCAAAATGCCCGATCGGTGGGCCGTTTCGAGCGCGCCGGCCATCTTGATCACAATCCGCACAGCATCGCTCCACGGGAGGGGGCCGTCGCACTCGATCGTTTCCCGCAGCGACTTTTGTGGGTGATACGGCATGACGATGTACGGCCGGCCCTGCGAGAGCGCACCGCTGAACAGGATGCTGACGATATTCGGATGCACGGAGAGCTGGCCCATGGCTCGCTGCTCACGCAGGAAGCGCGATCGATTCTCCGAGTCGAGCTCGGCGGTGAGCACCTTGACCGCCACGGTTCGCCGCAGTGCGGACTGCTCACAGCGGTACACCACTCCGAAGCCGCCCTTCCCGATCGGAACGACGGCCTCGAACCCGGCCGACCGCAACTCCGCCGCAATGCCTTCGGTGAGATCTCGGTGCGCGTCCTGAGGGTCGCCGCTGACCATCGATCGGTCCCATCTCCCGATGTCCACCCGCGCCACATGGGACCGGAGAAGGTTTATCACCCCGTCAGACGTCCGGTCCGCCTGCTCGCGTATCGCCAGCATACCGCGCTGGGTGCGGCCGGCTCGGGAGAGCGAGACAGCTCCGGAAACTACCCGCTGCCTGAACATGGCAGGGCCTGGTCGGCTACTCGGCGAGCGGAACCGCGGCCGAGTAGGCGCCCTTGTGATACAGCAGGGGCTCGTGCCTCTGCTCGCCGTCGTCGTCGTCCCAGTACACGCGGACGACCCGGCAGATGACCAATACCGAATCACCGGCGGGAATCAACTGGTGCACCCGGGCATGCATCCACGTCGGCGTCCCGTGCAGCACGGGTTCGCCCGTATCCAGGGGCGCCCAGAGCGACTCATCGGAGAACCTCTGATCGGCGCTCTTGGAGAATCGCTGCGCGAGATGGAGTTGATGGGCGCCGAGCAGATGGACGACCACGGACTCCGCTGCCTGCAGGGCACCGATGCTCGACGACGTGCAGGTGATGTTGAACGACACCAGTGGCGGGTCCAGCGACAACGAGGCGAAGGAGGTTGCGGTAAACCCAACGGGACCACTGCGCGAGTTCAGGGTGACGATTGTGACGCCGGCCGGGTGACGGCGCAGCGCGGCGCGGTACTCGACGGCACTGACACTGCGGAACCGGTCCGACCGAGTAAGCACGTCCTCGTCCTTTTCGACCGAGTTCGACATAGCTTCCTCCTGGTTTTCGTTCGAGACGGTAGGGGTAACTGAGCTCGCCGCTCTTCAGGCCGGCTGCCGATTGTCCGCGCACCGACCGGCGCCGGATCGAAGAGCGCGCCTCCTTACCGCCGCGACCTGCTGCGGCGACAACGGCACACCGATCGACTCGAGCCACGGCAGAGTGCGGAACGCGATGTGCGCCAACACCTCCGAGTTGATCAGTGGCCGCAGCGTCACGCCGTCGGCGACATGCACGGCGTGGATGTCGGCCACCAGGCCGGCCAATCCGTTCGGTGTTCCGACGTACCGCAGCGAGGCCGGGACCGAGGGGGCCGTGAGGTGACCGTCCAGCCGTGTGAGTTCCCTACGCGCGGTCGGCGCGTCGTACGCGACCATCACTTCGACATCGACCAAGACGATCACGTCGGACGAGTCGTATCCCTCACCGGTCGCGGCCGCTCTGATCCGGGCTGTCTGTTGTTGAGCGGCGGCAAGGTCCGGCGCCTGAATTCGGACTATGGACGGTGGTCGGCGCCGATGCGGGTCGGTGGAGGTCAGATTCAGCCATTCGTCCGGCTCGGTGGTGTGACCGTCGCTCGCCACAGCGGCGTGGTGGCCGGCGTTCGCCAGCTCCAGTGCCACATGCAAGGGGGGCCTGGCCCCGATTATCCAGCGCGACATATTCATCCACTCCTGTCTTCGGATCCCGTCTTCGTCCGTCGGTGCCGAGCGTCGCCCGGCGCAGGCCTGACGAGCCCGGGGCGGATGGTGGCTCGCCACGACGGCGCGAGCCACCATCCACTACGGGGCCAGCCGAGGCGTCAGCTCGCGACCGGATCGATCACGATGGCGAACGCCTTGTTCTCGATACCGCCCGACCGGTCGAGCGAGATGAACTTCTGCTCGGTGTACTCGTCGAGCGCATCCGGCCCGCCCTCGCGACCGAGACCACTTTCCTTGTAGCCACCGAACGGATACGCCGGATGGATCACGTGCCAATCGTTGACCCAGACCATGCCGGCATCCAGCTGCCGGGCCACCTCGAGCGCGCGCTCCTCGCTGCCCCAGACGCCGGCCGACAATCCGTAGTTGGTGTCGTTGGCGATCTTGATCGCCTCGTCGACCGAGTCGTAGGCCAAGACGGTGAGAACCGGCCCGAAGACCTCCTCCCGCGCGATCCGCATGTCGTTGGTGACGTCGACGAAAATGGTCGGTTCCACCCAGTAACCCTTGTCGAATCCGGGCGCGGACGGGACACGTCCGCCCAACGCGACGGTGGCGCCTTCCTCAGCCGCGATCTTGAAGTACTCCACGATGCGATCGCGCTGTACCCGGGATGCGATCGGGCCGATATGGGTGGCCGGATCGAGGGGGTCACCGACCTTCAGGGTCGAGGCGCGCTCGACCAGGCGGCTGACCACCTCGTCGTAACGGCTCGCAGGCACCAGCAGCCGGGTCCCCGCCTCGCATGCCTGACCGTTGTTGGCCATGCAGGCGAAGAGTGCGCCGTCCACGGCGATATCCAGATCGGCATCGTCGAGCAGGACGTTGGCGCCCTTACCACCGAGTTCGAGGGTGACCCGCCGAATGGTCTGGGCGGACTGACGCAGAATGCTCTTGCCGACGACGGTCGACCCCGTGAATGCCACCTTGCGGACATCCGGGTGTCCCGCGAGGTAGGCGCCCACCGGATCACCGTCACCGGTGATCACATTGAGCACGCCAGGGGGCAGGCCTGCTGCTTCGAATTCCTTGGCCAGCTCGAGGGCGAGTAGCGGTGCGTGCTCATCCGGCTTGAGCACCACCGTATTTCCGGCCGCGAGCGCCGGCGCGATCTTCCACACCGTGGTGAGCAGCGGGATGTTCCACGGGACGATGGCCGCAACCACGCCCAGCGGCTCGCGGCGCACGATTCCGACCGCGGGGACCGGGCCGATCTCCGGACCGCTGGTCTCCCATTCGTAGTTCTCCGCCAGCGAGGCCAGATACTGGATCTGCGCCACCGACAAGCCGACATGCAGCGCGCCGGTGATACGGATAGTGGCGCCGTTCTCCTGGGTCTGCAGCACCGCGAGTTCGTCGATGCGACCGCCCAGCCGGGTGGCGACCTCGTTGAGCAGGGCCGCGCGCTCGGCCGGCGGCGTGCGCCGCCAGGTGCCCTCTTCGTGCGCCGCCTTGGCCGCGGCCACCGCCTGGTCGACCTCGGCGACGCCACCCTTGGCGACCGTCGCGACGAGTTCTTCGGTTGCGGGACTACGGATTTCGTAGATGTCGCCGGTGTCGGTCCATTTGCCGTCGACGAACAGTGAGTAGTGGGGGGTACTCATCGGTTACTCCTGATGTGATGTGAACCGTCGGATATGGCGCGGGCGCGTCATCCGATTTGGCGTTCTCGCCCTTGCCAATACGGCGCGCGGATCGCTTTCTTGTCGACCTTGCCCGCCGGATTCACCGGCACGCTGTCGACGAACTCGACCGTCTTCGGCGCGGGAACGCTACCGAGCGCGGCCTTGACATGGTCGATCACTTCGCGCTCGGTCAGCCGCGCCCCCGGTTTCACGACGACCACGGCATGCACGGCTTCGCCCCATTTCTGGTGCGGTACGCCGATCACCGCCGATTGCGCCACCGCCGGGTGGGTAGCCAGCGCATCTTCGACCTGTCGCGGAAAGACATTGAATCCACCGCTGACGACCATGTCCTTCTTGCGGTCGACGATGTAGAGGAAGCCGTCCTCGTCGAGCCGGCCGATATCGCCGGTGTGCACCCACCCGTCGCGTACCGCTTCGTGATTGCGGGACGAGTCGAGATAGCCGAGCATCTGGCCGAGCTGTTTCGAGCAGATCTCTCCCACCTCGCCGACCGGCAGCGGCTGATCGTCCTCATCCTGAATGCTCGCCCGCACCTGGAACATCGGTCGCCCCGCCGATGCGAGGCGGTCGATCCAGACCTGCGAGTCGAGCCGGTGCTCGTTCTTACGCAGGCACGAGACGTATCCCTGCTCGGTTCCGGCGTAGGTCTGGATGAAAATCGGCCCGAAGACCTCCAGTGCCTCGCGCAGCCGCTCGGGCGTGATCGGCGACCCCGCGTAGATCATGGTCTGCAACGACGACAAGTCTCGTTGTTCGCACGCCGGATGATCCAGCAACAGGTAGATGATCGTCGGAACCACCGCTGTCGCGGTGACGCCGAATCGCTCGATACTGCTCAGCAGACCGTCGACTTCCAGCCCCGGCAACATGACGTTCGTACCACCGCGCACGAACGTCGGCATCACGAAGATCTGGCTGAAGTGGGTCAGCGGCGCACCGTGTGCGAAGACCTCGCCGAACCGGATGTCACCGATCTCGAGTCCCGCCGAGATGCTGTACTGCGCCCAGGTGAAGTGGGAGTTCACCACACCTTTCGGCTCCCCGGTGCTGCCCGAGGTGAACAGGACATACGCTTCGTCGTCCTCGAACAGCGCCAGTTCCGGCCGGGTCGTCGGCTGGGCCCGGAAAAGTTCCGAATAGTCTTGTGCGTCATTCGGATTCGATTCCGGGCTGCCGCCGATCCGAATCAGGTTCTGCAGTTTCGGCAATTGGCCCCGGATCGCGGCGACCTTGTCGTCGAACTGCGCGTGGTAGATCAGCGTGGTGGCGTCGGTCTGCGAGAGATTCGATCGGAGTCCCTCGGCGGCCGATCGCGTCGGCAGTTGGACGAGCACGCCGCCGGCCGCCCATATCCCGTGTTGTGTCGGGATGAACTCCAGGCAGTTCGGCAGCAACAGTCCGACTCGTTCGCCCTTCTGCAGACCCAGCGCGACCAAGCCGTTGGCCACGCGGTTACGCCATTCGCCCAGCTCCCGGTATGTGACAGACCGGTCGCCGTCGATGATCGCCACCGAGGTGGAGTAATAGGTGCACGCCCGATCCAGGACGTCCGGCAACGTACCCCACATGGTCAGGAACCGACGAGCGTCGACGGATCGAAGCCCTCGACCCAGTACTCGGGAGTGATGATCGGTACGCCCAGCTCCTGCAGCACAGGAGTGTCGTTCCAGTAGGTCGTCTCACGCGCGATCTTGCCGTCGGCGTCGAGCTGGTGCCAGGTGATGCCCTGGGTGGTCAGCGTCTTGCCGCCGGTCGGAACGCCGCGGTAGGTCTCGAGTCCCTCACCGGTCCACTGCCAGCGGATCACCACCGCGGGGTTGCCGCCGGCGCCGGCCACTGCGAAGGTCTCGAAGACATCGAAGCGGTGGGTACCGACGCCGTTGGCCGGATTTGTATTCGCGAACGGCGCCAGGCGCGGCTCGAGCTCCTGCTTGGTGATCGCCGTGGACAGCACGTGGTCACGATCGGCGTGATCGTCGTAAACCAGGTCGTCGGCATACAGCTCGACCGCGGCCGCCGTATCGGTGGTCAGCGCCTTGGCCCAGCGCTGGGCGTGGTCTTCGTGGGTGCTCATGATTCGGATTCCCTTCGGAGAGTTCGCGGTTCAGGCGTTGGCGAGCGACTTGGTCACCGAACGTGGCTGGATCGGCTGGCCCAGTTCGGCGGCGGCGGTGGCGACATCCCACAGGCTCGCCTCCTTCACGATCAGGCCCTCGTCGTTGTAGACGTGGAAGGTGATCCCGCGAGTCCCTGGGACCTTGCCGTTGGTGGGCACACCGACGAACGCGGTCGCGGTGGGCGCCTCCCAGGTCCACCGATAGATCGCGGACTTCTCGTCGCCGACGACCTCGTCGATCCGGAAATTGTTGATACCGATGCCGTTCTCGGTGTCCTTGTTCGCGTAGGGCGCGAAAACACGCAGCAATTCTTCTTTGTCAGTGATCTTCTGACCGAGAATCGGGTCCTCGAAAACAAACTCGTCGGCATAGAGCGCCACGATTGCCTCCGGGCTCTCTCGGAAGGCCTTCAGCCATTTGATCGCAAACGTATGACTCATGAAACTTCGCTCTCCCTCGGTTCGTCAGGAACACCTTCAAGGTATTGCGACCCACATCACTGATTCGACTTCCTCTCGGAGGAAAAGCACCGCCCTAAGGGGGGATGCCGGGTCGGGCGCACCGAGGCAACCACCTGCCGGCAGCGCGAAATCTGGCCGGAACGGCAATTAGCGCCGTTGCCGGCCGACCGGCCGCACCCCAACCGGCGTCCGGCCGGCGCCACCACCCGCACACGTGTACTCACGAACGCGGTCATCTCGTCCGTACCCCGGAATTTCTCCCCCTTTGTTGGTCTCAAATCCCTCTTCCGGGAGGTGTGGCCGCATGCTCGCCGTTGCCAGACTGGGCTGCACACACTCGGAAAACAAAAGGGTTGATCCATGAGCACCTTCAAAAATGCCGACGAGGTCTACACCTATATCGGCGGAATTTTCGATATCGCCACCAAGGAACAGGCGTTCGTCGAGGCGACCGCGGGCACCGGTCTGGTCGTCAAACTGATCCAGACCGACCCGGACGCGGTGCTGGTCATCGACTTCCCGGGGCAGAAGGTTACGACCGGCGAAGCCGCGCGGGATCTGGACGCCACCGTGCAGCTTCGGATGTCGTCGGACAACAGCAATCGGTTCTGGCAGGGCAAGCTCAACTTCACGCTGGCCATGGCACAGCGCAAGGTCAAGCTCGACGGCAAGCGGTCGGTCGCGTTGAAGCTGCTGCCGCTGACCTCCGGATTGTTCGACGTCTACAAGAAGCTGCTCGTCGACAACGGCCGCGAGGATCTGCTGATCCGCTAGAAACCCCCTCTCCCCCACCATTTCTCACCCCAATCAAGGAGCAGACATGCTGAAACCGGATATGACCGACGAAGAATTCCAGCCGCACTTCGAGAAGGCTCGACAGGTCTCGGAGTTCTTCCGGGAGATCGGACCGGAGTACGACGAGAAGAACACCTTCGCCTACCCGTCGATCAAGGCGTTCAAGGACTCGGGCCTGGGTGCGCTGCCGGTGCCGAAGGAATTCGGCGGCCTGGGCGGAAGCCTGCTGCACGCCTCCAAGGTGATCAGCGAACTGTCCAAGGGGGATTCGGCGATCACCCTGGCCTACAACATGCACTACATCATGGTCGGCATCGCCGGCAGCCTGATGAGTGAGGAGCAGAACAAGTACTGGCTGGGCCGGGTGGCCGACGGCGACCTGATCTTCGGCCCCTTCTCCGAACAGCGCGCCGGCTTCAGTGGCCTGGCCGATATGAAGGCGGTCCCCCAGCCCGAGGGCGGCTGGCGGCTGTACGGCAAGAAGACCTGGGGCACGCTGTGCGAGGCCGCCGACATCATCACCACCAATGCGACCATCACCGACGCCGAGGGCAACCTGCCCGAGGATTTCCAGGAGCGGGTCAACGCCGAGAGCTTCTTCATCGGCGATTTCAAGGTCGACGAGAACGGCCAGGGCGACGGCATCCGGATCGAAAAGACCTGGAACGCTTTGGGTATGCACGCCACCGGCACGCAGACCATCCACTTCGAGGGCTACTACGTTCCCGCGGAGGGCTTCATCTGCGAGTGGCGTACCGGCGCCTTCGGTGTGCTGGAGTGGGCCTCGCTGATGTTCGCCAGCATCTACCTGGGCATGCAGTACCGCGTCCTCGAGGAGTCGCGGGCAGTGCTGTCGAAGAAGACACTCGGTGCCACCTTCGGCGCGATCGTCGCCCAGGACACCAAGGTCGCCAATGTGGGCCACATCATCGACGGCATCGGCGATATGGCCTCGCGCGTCGAGATCAGCCGGCGAGTGCTGTACCAGACCTGTCAGGAACTGCTCGACGGCAAGGACGACGAGTGGCCGCTGGAACTGCGCTTCCCCTACATCGGCTTGGCCAAGACATTCATCGCCGACAACGTGCTGCACATGACGCGGCACGCCATGAGCATGGTCGGCGGCTCCTCGTTCCGCAAGGGCACCGTCTTCGAGCGTCTCTACCGTGACGCCGCGGCCTCGATGTTCCAGCCCCTCAACGGCGACCAGTCCCGCACCTACATCGGTGAATTCCTGCTGCAGCCGGAGGAACTCGCCGACTGACAGCAGTAGTCCGAACGGAACAACCCCCGGCCGAGCGGCCGGGGGTTGTTTTTTTTCATCTTCGTCGTCACTGCGGGGGAAGGTGGCCTCGGATGAGCAGCCACGCGATCGCGGTGACGAGGTGCCGGATGGGGTCGACGAGATCGATGATCATGGAAACTCCTTGCCGGGCAACGTATCAGGCCGACAGCCCGGCCGGTTCGAAAGTGTCCTCGATGGCCCGGCGAGCCTGCGCGGGCAGGGTGTGCAAGATAGCGCGCACCCGTTCCTGGCGGCGGGCCGCGGCCTGCCGGAAGGGCATCCCCGGGGTGGGTTGCATCTGCGCCACGATGCCCTCGATATCTTCCACGCCACCGGCGTGGTGACCGGCGTCCACGAGCGCCTGCTCGTGCGCCATCTGGGCCTCGTCCTTCTCCTCGCTCATGCCGATCGGGCCGATCATCCGGCCGTTGAGGAACTGCCTGACCACCGGCTCGTCGCTGGTGAGCAGTACCTCGCGCGGCCCGAACATGACCAGCTCCCGGCGAAACAACATGCCGATGTTGTCGGGCACGGTGCGAGCCAGGTTGATGTTGTGGGTGACGATCAGGAAGGTGGCATCGATCTGGGCGTTGATATCGAGGAACAACTGGCTGATGTAGGTGGTGCGGACCGGGTCGAGTCCGGAGTCCGGCTCGTCGACCAGGATGATCTGCGGGTCGAGGACCAGCGCTCGCGCCAATCCGGCGCGCTTGCGCATGCCGCCCGAAATCTCGCCCGGCAGTTTGGTTTCCGCGCCGGCCAGACCGACGAGATCCAGCTTTTCCATGACGATCCGGCGGATCTCGGATTCGGGCTTCTTCGTATGCTCGCGCAGCGGGAACGCCGTGTTGTCGAACAGGGTCATCGAGCCGAACAGCGCGCCGTCCTGGAACAGCACGCCGAACAGCTTGCGGATCTCGTAGAGTTCCTTCTCGCTGCACTCCAGGATGTCGGTCCCGTCGATCAGAATCGAGCCGTACTCCGGCCGCAGCAACCCGATGAGAGATTTCAGGAACACCGATTTGCCGGTACCCGAGGGCCCCAGCAGCACGCTGACCTCGCCGGGCGGCAACGTCAGCGTCACATCACGCCAAATCGTCTGCGGTCCGAACGATTTCGTCAAACCCTCGACACGGACTTCGACACCACTCATGATGACTTCTCCTTTGCCTGCGATGCTCTGGCGCTCAGAACAGCGGATCGAATCGGTTGATCAGCCAGCGGCCGCCCACCTTGGTCAGTCCCACGCGCAACGCGTTCTGCGACTGTGACGGTGCCGGATTGCCTGCGACAGTGGTGGTCTGATCGATGTAGACGATCACCGTCGCCTGGTCCTTCGACACCGATTCCACCGCCGATCCCACGGGCGCCGCCTGCATCGTCACCTTTTTCTCCTTGGCGGCCGGCGCGACCACGGTGTCCGCCAGCTTTCCGTAGGTTTCGAGAAAATCGCCGGTCAGTCGCGTCTTGGCGGCCGCAAGATCCTGATCCACCGTTTCCGGTTTGTAGGACAGCACCGCCACCGCACTGTCGGAGGCGGCCTTGGCGACGGTGTCGCGGGAGTTCGCCAGATCGCGGTCGGCGGGCTGCTGGATCAGCGTTTGCAGCGAAACCAGCACTGCCAGAGCGACAATCGGCGGGGCAGCGGCCGGCAGAAGCCGGCGTCCGCCGTTGTCGCGGCGGCGCAGCACCGCGTTCCAGCCCGCGAAGCCCAAGGCGGCCGCGACGACCACGCCGCACACCACCTCCATCCAGAGCGGACGCCCCAGCACGGAGGTGATCATCAGCCCGGCCGCGGCCACGATCGCCACTGGAACGAGATCGGCCGCGACCGAGGCCATTCGGCGAAGATAGCGGGTAGAGGTCTGGATGATCATTGGACGAATCCCACCTTCGAGAGCTTGAACTTCCCGCCGACCCAGGCCACGTCGACGCGCACCTGATACTGCTTCGGCGCGGTGTCGACGCGGGCTCCGCTCGGCGGCGCGGAGGGCGCCGGGCTGCCCTGGGCCGGTGCGAGCCCACCCTGTCCCGGACCCGATTGTGGCAGCGGAACCGAAGTCTGCGAGGTGACGACGACCAGCACGCTCACGCTGCCGTCGTCGTTGCGCCGCTCGATGCCGGCGGCGACGCCGTGGCCGCGGGTCACACCACCCGACGTCTGCATGGTGTCGATGACCGAGCGCTTGCGCGCGTCGAATTCGTCGTGCCACTGGCCGGTCGAGTTCGCCAGCACCCGGTCCACGTAGCCGCGCGGGTCGGCGGAGTCGGTCGAAACCAGTTGCGCCACCGCGTCCTTCGAGAAATTCAACAGTTGCGTATCCCGGGCTGCGTCGCGGACCGCGGTGTGATGGCGGACCATCGACCATCCGCCCACCGCACAACCGGCCACCACGACGACCGCGAGCAGCGCGTTGGCGATGCGGGTCGCGACGCGCACGAACGCCTTCGGGCCCCGCGGCGCGTCCGGTGTCGGCTCATCGTCCGGTTCGGTGATCTCCGGCGCCTCGCCGGACGAGATATCCACGGTGCTCACAGCGGCTCCATCCGGTCGATCAGCCATTGGCCGTGCGGCCGGACCACCTGCACCCGCACGGTGCTGACCAGGTAGGTCGGATCCGGCTTGGTGCTGTTGGTGGTCAGTCCGCGCAGGAAGACCAGCACGCTGGCCGAGTCCGGTGCGGCGGAGATCAGCGAGGTCCCGCTGACTTCCCACCGCGCGTCGATATGGGACTGCTTGGCCTGTGGAATGAGCGTGTCGGTCGCCAGCTCGGCGTAGGAGTCCAGGAACTGCCCGGTGAGATGACTCTTGGCCTGTCGTACATCGGCGTCGACGGTATCGGCCTTGTAGGTGAGCACGCCCGCGGTCAGCTTGGCGGCCTGTTCGGCGACATCGCGGCGCACGTCGCCTGTGCGCTGGTCGGCCACCGTGTAGTGGAAGTATCCGACCGCGGCGAATGCGGTCGCCGCCCCCGCCAACGCGACGAGCACACCGACCCGGGCCCGGCGCGGGCGGGCGGCACGGCCGAGAAATGCGACCATTCGATACCACGTGCGCGCGATCACGGCACGACCTCGACCTTCGACAGTTTGTAGCCCGCCGCCTCGTCGACCACATCGACGCGCAGCCGCCAGGTCCGCGGATCATCCTTGGCACCAGTCGAATTCGATACCTTGGATACCGCCGTCACCAGCACCGTGGTGCTGCCGTCCGGATTGTGGTGCTCGATTCCGGCGCCCAGGATCTCCCCGGTCGAATCGGTTTTCGATTCATCGATCGCGCCGACGAATTTGTCCTTGACCGCCCTGAATTCGGCGAGCCACTGACCGGTCGCATCCGCGGCGATGCGATTCGCGCTGGCAGTAGGGTCCTTGGCGCTCGGAGAGATCAGATTCACCACCTCCTGGCGGGCCGCGGAGAGCACTGCGAGGTCTCGATCACCGACCCGGTCGCTGTCGCGATGTGCGAGGCCCAGCGTGATCGCCGCCGCCGCCAACCCGGCCGGCACCACGGCGATCAGCACAACACCGATCACTGACCTGCTGGGGCGCAACAACATTCGCAGCGCGGACCGGCGCGGGGTGCGCGCGCCCGCAGCCTCCGCGTCGCCGGCCGTCTCCGAGTCTGCCGCGGCGTCGAGGTCTCCGATGCCGGTGTCGTCGGACGCCGACTCCGCGGCGCTCTCCCTCGCGGCTGTCGCTTCCGCCGCACCGACGTCTTCTTCGGCGGGCTCCGGGGCGGTGCGCGCGGATATAGCGATTCGGTGAGTCATCAGTGATCTCCTGTCAGCAGGGTCTGCAATGTCGGTGCGACCTGTCCCGTCCCGGGAACCAGTCCCGGCTGGGTGTGAACCGTGCCGTCGCTGCCCACGTATCCGCCCGTGGCGGGGTCGTAGGCGGCAGTACCGACCCGCGGCGGTGGTGTGGCGGCCGCGGCCGGAGCCTGCGGGTTGTCGACCGTCGGCGTGGGGTTCTCCCGCCATGGATTGGTGCCCTGCGCGACGTAGGGCCGGTCGCTGTCACACTCCTCGACCGTCGGGGCGCGCTTGCCCGGCTTGTCCATACACGGCAGGTTGCGCGCACCGCGAACCGCGTTGGGGGCGTCCTGCGGAATCGCACAGTAGATCGGGGCGGGAGTACGAACCGGGGCGTCGGTGGACGAACCGTCCCTACGCTGTTCGGGCGGCAGGAACCCGGTCGTGCACGGTGGCGGCGCGTTGAGATTCAGTTTGAAGTCGAGGAAGGCCCGGTTGGTGCCGCCGGAGTCGGGGACGTTGATCGTCTTCAACGCGCTCACACTCGCCGGCAGCAGGACCAGCAACTGCTCGATCGACGGGTTGTAGGTCACTGCCACCTGGCCCAAGCTGGTCAGGTTGGCGACCAGCAGCGGCGCCGTCAGGTGCAGCTGCCCGAACAATTCACTGGCCTCACGCGCCGCGCCCGGCCCGGTCTTCAGCACGTCGCGGATCTGCTGGTCGCTCGCCTGCGCCTGCCGCACCGAATTCGACAGGTGCGCAACCCATTCGCGGATCGCCGGACTGCTGACCTGTTGCGAATCGAGGAAGGGCGCCGAATCGTTGATCAGCGTGGTGACCGCATCCGTGTCGGTGTGCGCCTGATCCAGCACGCGATCGGTTCCGTTGAGCAGGCGCTGCAATGCGTCACCGGAACCGCCGAAAGCGTTCTGCGTCTCGTCGATTACCGTGCTGAGCTTGTCCTTCGGAATCGAGGTCAAGCTGGTGTCGAGGGTGTCGATCAGCGGAGCGATGTCCTGCGGCACCGTAGTCCGTGTCGCCGGAACCACGTCACCGTTCTCGAGGTACGGACCGCCCTGGGACGTCGGTACGAAATCCAGATACAGCTCACCGATCGCCGAACGGCTGTGCACATTGGCGGTGGCGGACACCGGGATCCGCACCGAACTGTCCACGCTGAGCGTCGCTTCCGCACCGGTCCTGGTCGGCACCACACCGGTCACGATGCCGACCGTTTTGCCGCGGTAGGTCACGTTGGCGCTGTCATACAGACCGGCGCTGGTCGCCAGCTGCACCCGCACCGTATACCGCCCCACCCCGACGAGAGACGGCAGTCGCATGTAGACCAGCCCCATGACGAGCAGGGCGACCACGGTCACCACGGCGAAGATCAGCAATTGGATCCGGACGAATCTAGACAGAATCATTTCCCACCTCGCACGACAACCGAATCCAGTCCCGCGGTCAGCGGGTTCTTCGTCGACAGGGCGGGCACCCGGTCGACGGTGCGTCCGAGCGATGTCTCGGCATTCTCCAGCACGCCTTCCAACGGCGTGCCCTGCAGCAGGCCGCGCCCCAATCGTCCGAGCGTGAGATCCACTGTGCCGCTGAGGTTTCCCGCGTCACCGCGGAAGAACTTGGGAATGTTGGCCAGCGGCCACGGATAGGTCGGCAGCAACCCCAGCGCCCCGGTGAGATCCGGGCCCGCGTTGGCGAGCTCGCGCATGACCGGCTGCAGGTCGCGCAGGTTCTGCTGCACATCCTCGGAGCTGGCCGTGACGACCCGGTCGGCGGAGTCGGCGAATCCACCGAGTGCGGTGACCGTATCGGTGAGCTGCTGACGCTGCCGGGCCAGGATCGACAGTGCGGGCGGAATGCGGTCGAGGGCGCCGGCCAGCACATCGTTCTGCTTGCCGACCGTATCGGCCAGGCGATCGAGACCCGTAGCGGCGGTGATGATGTCGTCGCTCTGGGCGTTGAGGTCACTGCTGAAGGTACTGGTCTGCGAGAGCAGATCGCGGACCTCCTTCTCGTGGCCGGACAGAGCTGTGTTGGTCTGGTTGCTGATCTCCTGGATCCTGGCCAGACCACCTCCGTTGAGCACGGTCGACAACGAGGCCAGAGTTTGCTCGGTCGTCGGGTAGGTGCCTGCGTGCTCGATCGGAATCACGCTGCCGTTCTTCAGTTCTCCGGCGGGCGGTTCGCTCAGCGGGCTCGCCAATTCGATATGCAGCGAGCCCAGCAGGCTGGTCTGGCCTATCTTGGCGGTGGCGTTGGCCGGCAGATGTACGTCTCGATTCAATGTCACCGTGACTACCGCGTGCCAGCCTTCCAGTTGCACATCGGCCACGTTGCCGACCGTCACATCGTTGACCCGGACGCGTGAATTGCGTTGGATGGACATCACATTCGGCATCTCGATCTTCACGCTGTAGGATCCCGGACCGCCACCCACCGTGCCGGGAAGAGGCAGCGAATTCGGCCCCTCCCATTGACATCCGGACGCGGCCAGCGTGAGTCCGCCGATCAAGGCCATAGCCGCGAAGCGCTTCTCGCACCGCATTACCGGCCCCCTCCTGAGTTCGCGGGATTCGGGATTCCGAGCAGACCTGCCAGACCGCGCGCGGCGTCCACCGGTTGGGTCTCGGCCGGTGCGGGGGCACTTCCCCGCAACCACTGCTCGCTGTAGTCGATCTGGTCCGGGCGCACCGACAGGCCCGACACCGGATTCACACCGACCGGCGGATAGTTCATCTGCAGCAATTTCAACACCGGCGCCAGCTGTTGCACACACAGCTTCGCGGCATCGGCGGCGCCCAACTGACTTGCCGATTGAATTGCGCCGCAGATGAATTGCACCGGATTGTCGAGCTGCGTGACAGCCAGAGCGCCGGTGAACGATCCCTGCGCCGGGTTGTATATGTTGTAGAAGTTCTGGATAGCTGTCGGCGCCACATGCAACAACTGTTCGATGTTGGGTCGAATATCGTTGAGCGACTTGGAAACTGCCGCGAGGTCGGCAATCGTTTCGGAGGCCGGGTCGCGATTGTCCTTGACGAACTGCTCGAGCCGGCTCGACATCGCGTCGACACCCTGCAACGCGGTCGCAAGCTCCTGATCGGTTCCGTCGAGCGCACCCGACACCGAGGCCACGTTCTGGTTGAGCCGCACGATCTCGCTGTCACTGGCCGACAACGCGGTCATGAACGCCTGCAGGTTTCGCACCGTGGCGAACAGGTCGTCGCGCCCGTCGGAGAGCGTGGTCATCGCATTGGACAGCTTGGTGAGGGTGTCGTTGATCTGATCGCCCTTGCCGCTCAGCGCATTCGCGGCCGAGTTGACGAAGTCCCCGAGCGCGCCCGCCTTGTTCTGCTCGGTCGGGTTGATCGAATCTGCGAGCGACTGCAGCTGTTTGCGCAGGTCGTCCCATTCCACCGGCACCGCGGTCCGTTCGAGCGGAATCTCGGCGCCGTCGGCCAGCTGCGGGCCGCCGGTGTAGGCCGGGGTCAGCTGAATCGCGCGGGACGAGATCAGGCTTTGGGAGAGGATCACCGCCTTCGCCTGCGCGGGCAGCCGATAGCGGCTGCTGTAGTGGAATCTCACCCGCATCCGGTCGCCGTGCGGATCGATCACGTCGATCGTTCCGACGTCCACGCCGAGAATCTTCACCCGGTCGCCGACGAACAGCCCGTTGGTGTTCTCGAAATAGGCCACCGCCGATTTCGTCGTCTCCCGGTTGTACAAGTGCCAGCCGAGTCCCGAAAGCCCCGCCACCACAACGACTATCACGCCCAGGATGACGACTTTGCTCCTGAGGAATCGCAACTTCAGCACTGCTCGCGACATGGTCATCCTCCCAATCCGGGCAGCGGCGGCAATCCGGGCAGCGGCGGTAGCCCGGGCAGTGCCGGCGCCGGAGCCGGCCC
>NZ_BDBN01000003.1 GCF_001613005.1 Nocardia nova NBRC 15556
CCGCGCACGGCCGCCGCGAGCTCGGACCGTGCCGGCTGGGCCGCCGACTCGTCGCGCAGCCACGCGCCGAGCGCCGCCACCGAATCACGCACCTGAGCAGGGTCCACAGCCGAACGTCGCGCCATTCCACCGAGCGTAGCGAGCCGAACGGACTCAGCGGTGCGATACACCCCGGCCGATGCGCCGGTCACGCAGCGCCACCGCTACTCGCGGCGCCAGCGCGCCACCGGCATTCAGGGCGAGGTGAACGAGCGCCGGTGCCGTCGCACTGCCCGTGCGGCGACGCAGCCAGGAGAAGAGCAGCCCGCCCGCGGCGGTGAAGGCGACAGTGGCTGGGATGCTGTCACCCGCGGACCGTGCCGGATGAATGTGCCACAGGCCGAAAACCACTGCGCCGCCATACGTCCGCACGTACCCCGCGTCGTCGAAGAGCCGGTCCAGCGTCCCCCGGAAGATCAGCTCCTCGCTGTAGACGGTGCCCACCGGAATGTGGATGCCGACCCATTCGGCCGTACTCACCTCCGGCTCGCGCTCGGCGAACTCCGCCATTCGATCCCGGATCCCCGGTACGGCGAGCCCGACACCGTAAGCAGTACCGATCGCACCGAATGCCGCTGCGCCCCAAGCCCAACCGCGTCGAGAAAGCCACTCCGGCCGGCCGTCGAATACCGCGGCATACCCGGTCGCGAACGCGGCGTCGGCGACCGTGCGACCCCGTATGCCCGACCCCAGCCTCGGCAGCACGAGATTGCTCCACATCAGGGCGATGCACGACGCCGATAGGGTGCGCGCCACGCTTCGGATGTTCACCGACCCGCACCTCGCCAGTGCGCGTTCCAGACGTAGCGCGAGGTTTTCGTCACTGTGCTCATTTCACCGCGCGTTCGAACGCTTCCGACAGTTCCAGCTGCGTCCGGATGTTCTCCTGCAGTTGCGGATTCCAGTCCGGAGGCGGCAGTACCGCGGCCCAGCCGTCGAGGACGAGGGTGCCGTAGTTGTGGCCGTGCCCGTCGCTGACCCCTTGGGCATTGGTCAGATCGGCGGCGACCTGCCAGAAGGTGACCAGCGGCCACCAGCGCATCTGCGTGGACACGTCGGAGCCACGCGGCTCGGAGAGCCAATCCGGTTGGGAGAAAATCAGATCCGGTGACCACCAGACGATGGGGTCGGAGGGATGCTGCAGGTAGGCGATGCGCGGACGCCGCCATTCCGGTGACGGTTTCGTCAGATCCGCTGCGGTGGAAGCGAATCGGACCACGAGACCGTCGGCGTAGATCGGTTCCACCTCGCGGGTGCCGGGGTCGCGACGCTCGACGAACTGTTTCCACAGCCGATTGGAATTCGGCGGGCCCACCCAGAGCGCGCCGTCGACCTTGGCGCGCAGATCGGCCAGGCCGTCGAAGGCCGCCTCCGAGCCCTGCGAACCCAGGCTTTCCCCGTACACCAGCAGCTTCGGCCTCGACTGCGCCGGTCGCGCCGACCAGGCGGCGTAGACCGCGTCGAACATCTTCTTCCCCGCCACCGCGACCTTCTGCCGGTCCGCGAGGAACGACAGCACACTCGGCAGATACGAGTACTGCGAGGCGAGGATCGCGGTGTCACCGCCGTACATGTATTCGAGCGCGCCCGCGGTCGTGGAATTCACCCATCCGGTTCCGGTGGTGGTGACGATCACCAGCACCTTGCGGTCGAAGGCGTGCGCGCGTTCGAGTTCGGCGACCGCGAGCTGTTCCTGGGTCTGTCCCTCGGCCGCCGATCCGAGACCGACGTAGACCCGAACCGGTTCGCGCGCGGGCTTTCCCGTCACCGCGGCGATGCGGAAGGCATCGGGTCCGTGCGAGACGAACCACCGGCCCTCCGACCCGAGCGTGTCCCATTTGGCCAGGGACGCGGGGCTGCCGGAGCGCTCGGGTTCGGTCGGCTGCACGGCGTACGGCGTCATCTTGTCGTTGCGCACGCTGAACGCCGAGTTGGCGACGGTGAAGAAGGCCTCCGACAACACACCGTTGAACAGCAGCACCGCCACCACGGCCAGCACGATCGCGCCGACGCTCGGGGCCAGTTGCGGCGGCACCCGCACCCAGCGGCTGAGCAGACGGGCGAAGAACCGCACGATCCACCGCACCGTCCGGTAGATCGCCACCACCAGCGCGGCCACCGCGACGCTGAGCCCACCGGTGCGCAGATAGGCGGCGCGCGTGGTGCCTTCCATATCCATCAGGCCGTAGATCTGCCGTTGCCAGTCGGCGGAGAGGACGAGCATGTAGATCGCGGTCAGCAGGCAGATCGTCAGGATCGTCACCTTCACCGCATAGCGAATCCGCAGCGACGGTGCGCGAAAACGCAAGCGCGGCCGGATCAGTCTGCGAAAGCCCCACTCCAGCAGACAGCCCACGCCGTAACCGATGGCGGCGTTCAGACCACTGATCAGACCTTGGAACAACCAGTCGCGCGGCAGCAGTGACGGCGTCACCGACCAGGCGAAAAACACTGTCGCGGTGACCAGGCCGACGTAGTTGAGGGCGATGATGTCGTCCTCGAGCCGGCGCAGCAGCCGCAGGCCTCGCCGATAGACCACAACGCCGCGCGTACGCAGCGTTGTGAGAGTCTCGGCGGTATCGAGCACCCGTCAAGTATGGCGGTCGGCGTGCCGAAATCGGGGACCTCGCCACGTGAGGCAAACAACGCCTACAGCGGGAATTACCCGGGGTACTCGAGTAGTTCTACGCACGTTCCCCGCGGCCCGGGACCGCAGACTCGACGATATGAGCACTCCCACCCAGCCGAAGAGCAGCCCCGCCTTCCTGGCCCAGGCCGCGATCGCCTTCGGCGTCAGTTTCGTCGCCGCCACCGTGGGCATCGTCTATCTGCCGCTGGATATCTGGCAGCGCGGATTCCTGTTGATGACAACGCTGTTCATGGTCTCGAGCGCCTTCACCCTTGCCAAGGTGATCCGCGACCAGTTCGAGTCCGCGCGCGTCCATCAGCGCATCGACGAGGCCCGCGTGGAAAAGCTGATGGCCGAACACGATCCGTTCCGGGTGTGAGCGGACCGCAGCGCTCCGGGTGCGGCCGCGGTCCGCCTCGGCTCACTCCGCGGTGGCGCCGAACAGCGCGGGCAGCGTGCCCTCGTGGGCGGTGCGCAGTTCGTCCATCGTGATCGAGAACTGGCCCTGCACCTCGACCGAGTCCGAGCCCTGATCCACCACGCCGATGCGCACCCACGGCAGTTCGCGCGCGGTGCACATCTTGGTGAAACGCGTTTCCTCCGACCGCGGGACCGCGACCAGGACGCGTCCGGCCGATTCCGAGAACAGCGTGACGAACGGATCGTCCCCCTCGGGCAGCAGGATGCGCACACCGGTTTCACCGGCCAGCGCTCCTTCGACCACCGCCTGGGCCAGGCCGCCCTCGCTGAGATCGTGTGCGGCGCTGATCATTCCGTCGCGCGAGCCGGCGGTCAGCACCTCGGCGAGCAACTGCTCGCGGGCGAAGTCCACCCGCGGCGGCACACCGCCCAGGTGATCGTGCTCGACCTGCGACCAGATTGATCCGTCGAATTCGTCACGGGTCTCGCCGAGCAGGATCAGCGTCTCTCCGGGCTCGGTACCGAATCCGGTCGGGATGCGCCGGTGCACATCGTCGATGACGCCGAGCACGCCGACCACCGGGGTCGGCAGGATCGCGGTCTGCCCGGTCTGGTTGTAGAAGCTGACGTTACCGCCGGTGACCGGAATGCCCAGGGCCACACAGCCGTCCGCGAGGCCGCGCACGGCCTGCTGGAACTGCCACATCACGCCCGGATCCTCGGGGGAACCGAAGTTGAGGCAGTTGGTGACGGCCTTGGGCGTCGCGCCGGTGCTGGCGACGTTGCGGTAGGCCTCGGCCAGCGCCAGCTGCGCGCCGGTGTAGGGGTCGAGTTTGGTGTAGCGGCCCGAGGCGTCGGTGGCCAGGGCGATGCCGCGGCCGGACTCCTCGTCGATGCGGATCACGCCCGCGTCGGCATGTTCGGCCAGCACCGTGTTGCCGCGCACGTAGCGGTCGTACTGCTCGACGATCCACTTGCGGCTGCACAGCTGTGGGCTGGAGATCATCTTCAGCAGCGTGGCCCGCAGCTCGTCACCGGACTTCGGCCGGGCCAGCCCGGCGGCGGTGTCGGCGACCAGCGCGTCCTGCTCCTCGGGACGCCGCACGGGCCGCTCGTAGACGGGGCCTTCGTGCGCGACGGTGCGCGGCGGCACGTCCACCACGGTTTCGCCGTGCCACTTCACCACCAGGCGGTCGCCGTCGGTGACCTCGCCGATCACGGTGGCCAGCACATCCCACTTGTGGCAGACGGCCATGAACGCCTCGACGTTGTCGGGCGTCACCACCGCGCACATGCGTTCCTGCGATTCGCTCGAAAGCACTTCCGCCGGTGTCATATTCGCCGCGCGCAGCGGCACCTTGTCCAGGTCGATGCGCATTCCGCCGTCGCCGGCCGCCGCCAATTCCGATGTCGCACAGGACAGTCCGGCACCGCCGAGGTCCTGGATGCCGACCACCAGTCCGGCGTGGTACAGCTCGAGACAGCACTCGATGAGCACCTTCTCGGCGAACGGGTCGCCCACCTGCACGCTGGGCAGTTTCTTACGGCCGGAACCGGATTCGTCACCCGAGAAGGTGTCCGAGGCCAGCACCGACACGCCGCCGATACCGTCCAGCCCGGTCCGCGCGCCGAACAGCACGATCTTGTTGCCGGTTCCGGAGGCGAAGGCCAGGTGCAGGTCCTCCACCCGCATCACGCCCGCGCACAGCGCGTTCACCAGCGGATTGCCCTGATAGGAGGCGTCGAAGACGGTTTCGCCGCCGACGTTGGGCAGGCCGAGGGAGTTGCCGTAGCCGCCGACACCGCGCACCACGCCGTCGACCACTCGCCGGGTGTCGGGATGGTCGGCCGCGCCGAAGCGCAACTGGTCCATCACCGCGATCGGCCGCGCGCCCATCGCCATGATGTCGCGCACGATGCCGCCGACGCCGGTGGCCGCGCCCTGGTACGGCTCGACGTAGGAGGGATGGTTGTGGCTTTCCACCTTGAAGGTGACCGCCCAGCCGTCGCCGATGTCCACCACGCCCGCGTTCTCGCCGATACCGGCCAGCATGGATGCGCGCATCTCGTCGGTGGTGGTCTGGCCGAAGTAGCGCAGGTGCACCTTCGAGGATTTGTAGGAGCAGTGTTCGCTCCACATCACCGAGTACATCGCCAGCTCGGCATCGGTGGGGCGGCGGCCCAGAATGTCGCGGATGCGCGCGTATTCGTCGTCCTTGAGACCCAGCTCCTTGTACGGCTGCGGGGTATCCGGGGTGGCTGCGGCGGCGCTGACGGTGTCGACGTGGACAGTCACGGTGGGCTACCTAGGTCCTTTCGGCCGGGCAAACGTGCAGCTACGAGCTCCGACGCTGGAGTGAGAGACGGAATGCACGCGGATGGGGAATCCAGGCCAGTCTAATGGAGGGCAAACCCAGCCCGACCAGGCAGCACCTGTTCACCGGTACGCTGAGCCGGTGAACGATCGATCCAGGGTCGCAGATCCGGACGAACTGCCCGCGACCACGTCGTCCGCGCGGTCCACCGGGGGGCTGACGACTCGGCAGCGACGGCTACTCCTGATCGCGATCGCCCTGTTCGTCGTCTCGGCGATCGTCTCCTGGGCCGCCCACATCTGGACCGGCTACATCGATCTCCAGGTCTACCGCAACGGCGCCCGCACGTGGCTCGACGGCGGCGACCTGTACGGGCCGATGCCCAAGGTCTACGGCATCGGGCTGCCGTTCACCTATCCGCCGCTGGCCGCACTGTTCTTCGCGCCGCTCGCGCTGATGCCGCTCGCCGTCGCCCAATGGCTGGTGCTGCTCACCTCGATGGCGAGTCTCGCGGTCACGTTGTGGCTGGTGCTGGTCCGGATCCGGCCGGAGATGGACCGGTCCACCCGGGTGATCCTGCTGATCGGGGCGCTGGCCGTGCTCGGCCTGTCCGAGCCGGTGCGCCAGACCTACAACTTCGGCCAGATCAATCTGATCCTGATGGCGGCCGTCGCGCTGGACGCACTGGTCCGCAAGCCGTTCTGGCCCCGCGGCATGCTGATCGGAATCACGGTGGCGGTGAAGCTGATTCCGGCCGGCTACCTGCTCTACTTCCTGCTGCGCCGGGACTGGCGCGCGTGCCTCACCCTCATCGGCTCGGCGATCGGCGCGATCGCGCTGGCATACCTGCTGTTCCCGCACGATTCCACCGAATACTGGTTCCACACGCTGATCGATACCGGTCGCATCGGGCCGCCGCAGTACGCGGGCAACCAGTCGCTCAAGGGGTTCGCATTCCGCCTGGGCGTCTCCGACGGCGCCGCGACGGCTGTCTGGATCGGGCTGTCGCTCATCGCGATCGGACTCGCCGCCCTGTGGATGAAACGGCTGCTCGACGCCGGTCACCAGGTGTCGGCGCTGCTGGTGAACTCGGCGGCGGTCCTGCTGGTCTCGCCGGTCTCGTGGTCGCACCACTGGGTGTGGGTCGCCCCCGCCCTGCTGGTCGCGGGCGACCTGATCGCCCGGATGCCGGCCGCGGACGCCCCGGATACGCCGGGACGCGCGGCTCGGCGGCGGCGGATGTGGATCGCGATCACCGCCGCGATCACCGTGCTGTTCATGGTCGGGCCGCAGTGGGTGCTGCCACACAACGCCGACCGCGAACTCCGCTGGGCGTGGTGGCAGCAGATCATCGGCAGCAGCTATGTGCTGGTGACCTTCGCCGCTCTGGTGATCGCGGCGATCGCCTACCGCCCGAGCGGTGTGAGGAACGCCGCGAGCGCCGCCGAATAGGAGGCCACGTCCGCGGCGCCCATCAGTTCGCGCGCCGAATGCATCGCCAGCTGTGGTGCGCCCACGTCGACGGTCGGCATGCCGGTGCGCGCCGCGGTCATCGGGCCGATGGTGGAACCGCACGGCAGATCCGCGCGATGCACGTACCGCTGCAGTGGCACCCCGGCCTGCGAACATGCCAAGGCGAAGGCTCCGGCACCGACCGCATCGGTGGCGTAGCGCAGATTCTGATTCACCTTCAGCACCGGGCCGCCGCCGACCTCGATGCGATGCGAGGGCTCGTGCCGGTCCGGATAGTTGGGGTGGGTGGCATGGGCCATATCACCGGAGGCACAGATCGAACCTGCCAGTGCCGCAAGGTAATCCGCGCGGCCACCGCCGCGGGCGAGCACGATTCGCTCCAGGATCGCGGGCAGCAGATCCGATTGGGCGCCGCGGTCGGATTGGCTGCCGACCTCCTCGTGATCGAACATCGCCAGCACCGGGGTGATGCCGCCGGCCCGGTCCGCGGCGGTCAGGAACGCCTGCAATCCGGCATAGCAGGTGGTCTGGTTGTCCAGCCGCGGCGCACTCACCAGATCCTGGTCGCGACCGACCACCCGGCTCGGTTCCAGGTCGTGGGTCATCAGTTCCCACCCGAGCACGTCGTCGGCGCGGACGCCGGCCTGCGCGGCGACGTAGGCGATGAACGAGCGCGGCCGCTCCCCCAATCCCCAGATGCCGTTGACGTGGCGTTGCGGATCCAGCGTCACCCCGCGCCGATCCTCGGACAGGTGGATGGCCAGTTGCGGCACCCGGACCAGCGGATCGTCGATGCGGACCAGCCGCTGGCCCAGTGCGTCGCCCTCGCGCACGGTGAGCCGGCCCGAGATGCCGAGATCACGGTCCAGCCAGGAATTGAGCCAGGCGCCGCCGTAGGGTTCCAGGCCGATCAACTGCCAGCCCGCGACGGCCAGATCGGGATGCTGTTTGACACGCAGATTCGGGCTGTCGGTGTGCGCGCCGACCACCCGGAACGCACCCGCCGGATCGGTGGTCGTCGCGGCCCAGGCGACCAGCGATCCGCCGCGGATCACGAAGTAGCGGCCCACGCCCCCGTTCGTCTCCGCCGCCTCGGCCCACGGCCGGGCCTCGGGCAGTTCGGTGAATCCGTGGGCCGTCAATTCGGCTGCCACCGTGCGGCATACGTGAAACGGGGACGGCGAGGCATCGACGAAGGCGCACAGCCCGGAGGCCGTCGCGGTGGTGGAGACCGACATACCGGCGATCCTATCGGCTGCCGGAATTGCCGGATTATCGCCGAGTCGGCGGCCGCGTTCCGAACCGGATCAATCCGACTGGGTCTCGACCATCAACTCGAGCAGCCGCAGCAATTCCGCGTGATTTCGCGCGCCGATTCGTTTACGCAATTCCTCTTCGGCGAGCGACTCCTGCTCGCGCACCGAATCCACGAGATCCTTGCCGCGATGGGTCAAACCGATGAGAATGCGGCGGCGGTCGTCCTCGGCCGCAATTCGAAAGATCAGGCCGCGTTCGGCCAGGGCGTCGGCGTGGCGGGTGGCCGACGAGGGCGGTAGCTGGGCACGAACCGCCAGCTCGCTCATGGTGATGCCGGAGCGGTCGGACAGATTCGACAGCATGGCCCACTGGTCGGCGGTCAGCTGCCTGGCACACAGTGCCGCGTCGAGGTGGCGGAGCCAACCGCGTTCCGCAGCTCGCAGCGCCCCGTGCAGCGTGGCGACGCCACTTACAATGGTCGACATATTTTCCGCCCCATCATTTCGCTCGGATACGAAGAAGGGTACCGAATGTTCTCCTTCGGCGAGAGCCCGGACGAAGTGGTCGAGGTCCTGAATATCGTCCCCCTGCAGGGCCCCGTCGGAATTGTCGCGCCGTCCTGTGAAGCGGCGATTTCCTTGGCTGCGAAAGAAATCAACAGCGGCACAGGAATTCTGGGCCGGCAGGTACGGGTGACGACCATCGACGGCGGCCGCAGTCCGGCCGAAGTGGCCGACGAGGTCTCGGCGCTGCTGGCCACCGGAATGGTCGACGCCATCACCGGCTGGCACATCTCGGCGGTCCGCCAGGCGGTTGCCCGGGTCACGGGCGGGCGGGTTCCGTACCTGTTCGCCAACGTCTACGAGGAGCTGCCGAACGAACCGGCCGAGGTGGTGATGATCGGCGAGGCGCCCAGCGGCCACATCCTGCCGGCCATGCGGTGGTTGTCCCGGGAATTCGGCACCCGCCACTGGGCGATCATCGGCAACGACTACATCTGGCCGGTGGCCACCGGCCGCGACGTCCGTGCCGCGTACCGCGACGCCGTCCACTACGAGCGCTATGTGCCGCTGGGGACCCGGGACTTCGGCTCGATCCTCACCGATCCGTGCCTGGACCGGGTCGACGGCATCGTGATGTTGCTGGTCGGGATGGACGCGGTCCGGTTCAACCAGCAGTTCACCGCGATGGGCCGGGCCGGGAGGCAACTGCGGGTCAGCCCGGTCGTCGACGAACAACTCCTGCTCGCCGCCGGCCCCGGCGCCAACACCGATCTCTATGTCGCCTCCAGTCTGTTCCCCGATGTGAACGCCGATCCCGACCGGCAGGCGCGCTATCACCGCATGCACGGCCGCTTCGCGCCGAAGCTCACCTACTTCGGCAACACTGCCTACGAGGCGCTGCATACGCTGCGGGCGATGGCCCATGCGGTCGGCTCCCTCGAGGTGCCGCGGATGCGGGCCGCGCTCGAGGACGGCGTGGTGCTGGAGACGCCGTCGGGAGCGCGGATGTACCGCGACAATCACGTGGTCCGCCCGCCCAGCCTGATCGCCCGGGCAGAGGGCGTGGACCTGCGGATACTGGACACCTTGTATTGACGCCGCGGTACCGGCACCTCGCGCGGCTCAGTCGAGCCCGAGCCCCTTGTGCGTGACTTCGGCCGAATCATTCGGTGGCGCAACGGTTTCCGGGCCCGGCGCGGCGAGCAACGGTCGCTCCGGGCCGAGCCCCTTGTCGACGGCGGCGGCCCGGACCGCATTCACGACGAACAGCAGCGCCGCCCGGCGTGCCGTATTGGTGCGATAAGCCAGCGAGACGGTCCGGGTGAGCCCCTCGCCGAGCCCGACGATATCCACGCCCGGCGGCCGCAGCGCCAGCCCCAGATCCGAGACCAGCGTGACACCCAGTCCGGCCGCGACCAGCGCCATCGCGGTCGACTGCTCCTCCACTTCGTGGTCGATGCGTGGTTCGACCCCGCCGGACTGGAAGGCCAGCCGGACCGCGTGACCGAAATGGGAGCGAGCGGGCGCGAGGATCCACGGATGTTCCGTCAGATCGGCCAGCGTCACCGTCGGCGCCGGCACCGCTCCGGCCGGCACCGCCGCGTAGAGCCGTTCGACCGCGATCACGGCACGTTCCAGACCGCGGTCCCAGGTCATCGGGTAATTCGAGTAGTCGAGGACGAACGACAGGTCGAGGGTCCCGTCGCGAACCGCGGCAGCCGTCGCCTCCGGTGCGAGTTCCCTGGTCCGCACCAGAATGCCCGGATGGGCGCGGGCGAGCGCGGTGAGCGCGTCGGGCAGCAGCCCCGAGGCGACCGAGGCCCACACTCCGGCGGTGAGTGTCGCCGACACCGACTCACCGGACTCCTCGAGCGCCTGGGTCGCCCGCTCCACCGAGGCGAGGATCTCCTCGGCGTGCTCGGCGAGCAGAACTCCGCGATCGGTGAGTTGCAGCCGGCGCCCGCGCCGCTCGAACAGCCGCAGCCCCACGTCGCGCTCCAACTGAGCCAGCTGTTGCGACACCGCCGAGGCGGTGTAGTGCAGCGCACCCGCGGCCGCGGTGATCGTGCCGCGCCGATGCAGCTCGCGCAGCATGCGCAGGCGAGGCAGCGACAAGTCCATGGCATCGAGCGTAAGCGCTGCGCGGAAACCGTACGCGCGGCCGGCAACGCTGTGCGGACCGCTGTGCAGAAACACTGAACACAGCCGTGAACGAACCGTAAATAGACGTGTGACCGGGCAGGACGCAGGCTGGTGACAGCGAATCACCAGCCGGGACGACGAGGTCCGGACGCCGATCGTCGTGCGACTCGTCGTTCCCCCGCGGATGGTGGTCGGCCATCCGAACGCGAAGGAGAGTTCGCCGTGACGACGATCCACAACCCGGCCGAAGACACCGCACCGACCGTCCCGCCGGTGCCCGCGACCGTTCCGGTCACCCCCGCGATCCGCCGCCCCGAGCCGTATATGCGGCTGCAGTGGACCGATTCGGATACCGGCGCCGTCGGCTATCTCGTCGTCCACACGCTGCGCGGCGGCCTGGCCACCGGCGGCACCCGCATGCGGGCCGGCTGCACGCTGAGCGAGGTGGAGGATCTGGCGCGCGGAATGGCCGCCAAGACCGCCACCTTCGACCTGCCGATCGGCGGCGCGAAGGGCGGCATCGACTTCGATCCGAAGGATCCGCGTGCCATCGAGGTGCTGGAGCGATTCTGCGAGGCCATGCGCCCGTGGATCGACGCGCACTGGGTGACCGCGGAGGACCTGGGGGTCCCGCAGCATCTGATCGACGAGGTCTTCGAGAAGCTGGGCCTGGGGCAGAGTTATCATGCCGCGATCCGCCGCGCCGCGGATCCGGCCGCCACCCTGGAACGGGTCCGCGACGGACTGAACGCGGCGGTCGAGGGCGGTTTCCTGCTGGGCGATGTGATCGGCGGTTACGGCGTCGCGCACGCGTGCCTCGCCACGGCCGTCTCGTGGGGCCGGATGCCGGCCGAGACCACGGTCGCGATTCAGGGAGTCGGCACGATGGGCGGCGCGGCGGCCTACTACCTGCACGAGGCGGGCATGCGCGTGACCATGGTGGCCGATGCCGCCGGCGCCCTGTACCGGGCGGGCGGACTCGATATCCCGGCTTTGCTGGAATTGCGCGACGACTACGGCGAGATCGACCGCTCCCGGTTGCCGGCGGATGTCGAGCAGCTGCCGCGCACCGCGGTGCTGTCCGCCGATGTCGACATCCTGGTACCGGCGGCCATTTCGTACGCGATCACGCCGGACAATTCCTTCGACGTGCGCGCCCGCGTCGTCGTCGAGGCGGCCAACGCCGCCACCACACCGGAGGCGGAGGCCATGCTCGCCGCCCGCGGTGTTCCGGTGCTGCCGGACTTCGTCGCCAATGCCGGTGCGGTCGCCTGGGCGTGGTGGCTGCTGCTCGGGGAGGTCGACGACGTGCCGGACAACTCCTTCGATCGCCTGCGCACCACCATGCACACCAAGGTCGCGCGGTTGCTGTCCGCCTGGACCGACCACGGCATCACACCGCGTGACACCGGCCGACGCTGGGCCGACGCCCCGGCGCCGATCATCGCCGCGGTCGTGATCCCCTGAGCGACAGGCCGCTCAGGCCGTGATGACGGCCGATCAGGCGGTGGTGACGAGGCTGTCGAGTACCGACAGGAAGATCCCCAGCCCGTCGTCACTCGGCCCGGTCAGCGGTTCGGTGGCGTGTTCGGGGTGCGGCATGAGACCGACGACGCGGCCGTTCGGTGAGGCGATGCCGGCGATATCGCGCTGCGAACCGTTGGGATTGCCGCCCACGTAGCGGAAGACCACCCGGCCCTCACCCTCGAGTTCGTCGAGCACGGCCTGTGAGGCCTGGTAGCGGCCCTCGGCGTTCTTCACCGGGACCAGGATCTGCGCACCCGCTTCGTAGCGCGAGGACCACGCGGTCGCGGTGGACTCCACCCGCAGCCACTGATCGCGGCAGACGAAGTGCAGGCCCTCGTTGCGGGTCAGCGCACCCGGCAGCAGTCCGGCCTCGCACAGCACCTGGAAGCCGTTGCAGATGCCAAGCACCGGCATACCCTTACCGGCGGCCTCGACGACCTTGCCCATCACGGGCGCGAACCGGGCGATGGCACCGGCGCGCAGATAGTCGCCGTAGGAGAATCCACCCGGCACCACCACCGCGTCGACACCCTTGAGGTCCGCGTCGGCGTGCCACAGGCTCACCGCTTCGGCGCCGGCCAACCGGACCGCGCGCGCCGCGTCGACGTCGTCGAGCGTGCCGGGGAAGGTGATGACACCGATTCGCGCAGAGCTGGTCACGGCAGCCGCACCACTTTCCAGTCCTCGATCACCGTGTTGGCGAGCAGGGCCTCGGCGATCTTCTCGAGCTCCGCATCGCTGACGCTGTCGTCGATGTCGAGTTCGAACCGCTTGCCCTGCCGCACATCCGACACACCCGGGAAACCCAGGCGTCCGAGCGCGCCGGCGATGGCCTGACCCTGCGGATCCAGGATCTCGGCCTTCGGCATCACCTCGACCACAACTCGTGCCACGCGTTGCTCCTCAAGCTGGTGGGGGATTACCACAACAGCTTAATCGGGGCTGCTCGCGGGCGCCCCGCCGGGCCGCGGCACCTGCGAGAGACGTCACAGCGCCTGTCGGCCGGCCTCCGCGTGGCCCTCCGTGGTTACGCAGGCTGCCGCGTCCGGGTCCCCGCTGCGGCCGGAGGCGATAGCGTGATCTCATGCGCATCGCCCACTTCGGTCATTCCTGCGTCCTCGTCGAATTGAACGGCGCGAAGATCCTGTTCGATCCGGGCACTTTCTCGCACGGATTCGAAGGCATCACGGGACTCGACGCGATCGCGATCACCCATCAGCACCCCGACCACATCGATCCGAACCGGATCGAGGCCCTGGTCGACGCGAATCCGAGCGCCCGTCTGCTCAGCGATCCGCAGACCGCACAGCAGCGCGGTGAACCGTGGCAGGCCGTGCACGCGGGCAATATCGTCACCATCGGCGATCTACAGATCACCGGTGGCGGCGGCAAGCACGCGGTGATCCATCCGGAGCTGCCGGTCGTCGACAACACCGTCTTCCAGCTCGGCAGCGCCGACGATCCGGCGCAGTTCGTCCACCCGGGCGATTCGCTGTGGGTGCCGCCGGTATCGGTCGGGGTGCTGGCGGTGCCCGCGGTCGCGCCGTGGATGAAGATCAGCGAAGCGGTGGACTATCTGCGCGCCGTGGCGCCGCGCACCGCCGTCCCGATCCACTACGGCATCATCGCGCCGGAGGCGCAGGGCATCTACTTCGGCCGCCTGTCCGAAATGCGCCCGGCCGATACCGAATTCGCGCTCATCGAGCCGGAGGACAACAAGACCTTCTAGCGGGCGCGCACCGCGAAGCCACGCCCTCACCGAGGAGCGCGCCCCTCACCGCGAATACGAGGACAGGAACAACGCCTCCGCCAGCGCCACGTGCTCGATCTCGCTGGGGTCGACACTTTCGTTCGGGGCGTGGATCAGGCATTTCGGCTCCTCGACGCCGAGCAGCATGATCTCGGCGTCGGGATAGGTCTCGGCGAAGACATTGCACAGCGGAATCGAGCCGCCCTGTCCCTGCATGGTGGCGGTGCGTCCGTACGCGGCGGCGAAGGCGTCCTCCATCGCCAACCGCGCCGGGCCGCCGGTACCGGATCGGAACGGCGCCCCGGTGCCCTCCGTCTCGACCCGGACGCGCGCATCCCACGGCGTATGCGATTCGATATGTGCGGTAAGGGCTTTCAGGGCCGGAGCCGGATCGACCCCGGGCGGGATCCGCAGATTCAACCGGGCCCGCGCGCTGGGCTGGACGGCTGCCGCCGACCCCACCACCGGCGGGACATCGATACCCAGCACGGTCAACGCCGGCCGAGCCCAGAGCATGTCCGAGATGGTGCCGCTGCCCAGCACCTGCACGCCGTCGAGGATGCCGGCATCGACCCGGAACTGCTCGACCGGATATTGCGCGCCGTCCCAGACCTGATCGGCCGGCAACCCGGCGACCGTCGTGTTCCCGTGTTCGTCCCGCAGCGTCGCGAGCAGCCGGATCAGCGCGGCGACGGCATCCGGGGCCGCCCCGCCGAACATGCCGGAATGCAATGGGCCGGACAGGGTTTCGACCGTGACGAGCACATTCACGTTTCCGCGCAGGGTCTGGGTGAAGGTCGGCAGGCCCGCCGCGAAGTTGCCGCAGTCACCGATCAGCAGCGCGTCGGCGCGCAGCAGGTCCGCGTGCTGCGGAACGAACTCCTCCAGACCGCCGGTGCCCTGTTCCTCCGAGCCCTCGCAGACCAGCGTGATGCCGACCGGATAACCCTTGTCTCCCGGCGTGTTCCGCAGTGCCCGCAGAGCGGTCAGGTGGACGACGATATTGCCCTTGCAGTCGGCCGCGCCGCGCCCGTACCACCGGCCGTCGCGTTCGGTGAGCTCCCACACCGGAGTCTCCCAGGCCGCCTCGTCCACCGGCGGCTGCACGTCGTAATGGCTGTACAGCAGCACCGTGGGGGCTCCGGCCGGAGCCGGGTACCGGGCCACGACCGCCTCGCTGCCGTCGGGCGTCTCGTGCAGGCCGACTTCGGTGAGACCGAGGTCGGCGAAGGCGTCGGCGACCCATCGCGCCGCCCGATGACATTCTTCCGGCGGAAACTGCCGCGCATCGGCCACGGACCGATACGAAACCAACTGGGCCAGATCGGCTTTCGCCTGCGGCATCAGCGTTCGCACCTGTTCGCGCAGGGCCGCCGTCCGAGAATCGTCGGTCATTCACCCAACCTAACCCTCTTTCCGGGACCGGCCGCATCGGCGTCGGGCGCGGCGCGGGACGGAATTCGCCCGATTTCTCCCTGCGGTTCATGGCCGACCCGCCACCGCAGCGGGCATGATGAAGGAGAGCTCGACCGCGATCCGACCACCGGAGAGGACGAGATGTCTGCATCATCGGAATCCGACGACCTGTTCGCGATGCCCGATCTGGATCGCGGCGCACCCAAGACCCACTTCCCACATCGCGAGATGCCGGCCCCGGAGGCCTATCAGATCGTGCACGACGAGCTGATGCTCGACGGTGTGTCGCGGATGAATCTGGCCACCTTCTGCACCACCTGGATCGACGATCACGCTCGCCGGCTGATGGCGCAGAGCCTGGCCAAGAACATCGTCGACAAGGACGAGTATCCGCAGACCGCCGAGCTCGAGCGCCGGTGCGTACGCATGGTCGCGGACCTGTGGCACTGTCCCGATCCCGGCTCGACGCGCGGCACCTCCACCATCGGGTCCAGTGAGGCGGCGATGCTCGGCGGGCTGGCCGCGAAGACGCGCTGGCGCAAGAACGGCGGGCAGGGCGTCCCCAATTTCGTCTGCGGTCCGGTGCAGGTGTGCTGGGAGAAGTTCGCGCGCTATTTCGACGTCGAGATCCGGCAGGTGCCGCTGCGGGGGGACCGCTATACGCTCGAGCCGGACGATATTGCCGCACACTGCGATTCGAATACGATCATGGTCGTCGCGACGATGGGTCAGACCTTCACCGGACTGTTCGAGGACGTCGCCGCGATGAGCGCGGCCCTCGACGACCTGCAGGCCGGCACCGGCCTGGACATCCCCCTGCACGTCGACGCCGCCAGCGGCGGATTCCTCGCCCCGTTCACGGCGCCGGACCTGGTCTGGGACTTCCGGCTCGAGCGGGTGAAGTCGATCAACGCCTCCGGGCACAAAACCGGCCTGGCTCCGCTCGGCGCCGGCTGGGCGCTCTGGCGCACGGCCGCCGACCTCCCGGACGAGCTGGTGTTCAACGTCGACTACCTCGGCGGCAGTATGGCCACCTTCAACCTGAATTTCTCCCGCCCCGGCGGCCAGGCCATCACCCAGTACTACGACTTCATCCGGCTCGGCCGCACCGGCTATACCCGGCTGCAATCGGCCATCTACCGGGTCGCCGAACATCTGGCCCACGGCCTCACCGAGACCGGATTGTTCGAGATGATCCACGACGGCACGCCGACGCGGGGAATCAGCGCGGTGTCGTGGCGGCTGCGCGAAGATCCCGGCTTCAATCTGTACGACCTGTCCGAACGCCTGCGCTCGCGCGGCTGGCTGATCGCCGCCTATCCGCTACCGGCCGACCGGCAGGACGAGACGATCATGCGGGCGGTCGTCCGGCACGGCTTCACCCACGATATGGCCGATCTGCTGCTGGCCGATATCGACCGCTGCGTCGATCAGCTGAAGAAGCATCCGCTGTCCACCTCGCTGACCCGCAAGGAGGCGGGCGGCTTCACCCACGACGCCACGGCCGCGGTATCGGACCGGACTATCGTCACCGAGGTGCGGGACATGCTGCGCGCGGCCGGAGAGGACCCGGCGCAGATTCGCTGATGTCGAGCGCGCTCATGCCGCATGCGGCATGGCGTACGGTTCCCACCGGTAGACGTCCGGAACCGCCTCGTGGAACAGCGCCAGATCGACCGCGTCGAGCATGGCCTGATGGGGACCGGGCCGGGACAGTTGCGCCGCCGAGACGGCCAGTCGCAGCGTTCCCCCGCGTCGCGCGATGCGGGCCGCGCTCATGATCAGTGCGTGGCACCACCACGGTTCGGCCCGGAAACCCTCACCGACGCCGTGCACCCAGCAGCGCTGTGCCGTGTCCCGTTCCAGGTCGTGGATGGCGGTCAATCCCAGCGCCAGGCGGAAGCCGACCTCGGGCAGGGCGGCGACGGCGCCCTCGGAGGCCGTCCAGCGCGGGGCGGCGAACAGCCGGGTGCGCAGGCCGATCTGCTCCATCACCCGGTCGGCGGCGGTGAGGCGCAGGCGCGCCTCGTGCTTGGGCAGCGCGGCGAATTCTGCGCGGCGGCGTTTGGTCGCGGCCTGGTCGTAGCCGTGCAGCACGATCGCGTCACCCGCGGCGCGGCGGTCCCGCAGCCACTGCTGGGTGCGCCGATCCTCGGTGAGCCGGTATTTCCCCTTCAACCGCGGCGCCACCAGCAGCGACAGCCGTACCCCGCGGCCGTCCATCTCCGCGGCGAAGGCGCGCGCCTGTTCCAGTGTGGTGTCGCGAATACCCGACACCGAGACGATCAGCTGCCCGAACCCCCGGTCGTTGCCGCTCATGCCTCCACTGTGCGCGCGGCAGGTGTCGGCCCCGTGCAGCCGAAGTGACGCCCCGACGAATTCCCGGAGCGACCACCCGGCCGCACGATCCGGCAACCGGCAACCGTCAGCCGACCTCGCCGAGCCCGACCCGATCGAGCACCCAGGCGTATTCGAAGGCGACTTCCTTCCACTTCTCGTAGCGGCCGCTGACGCCACCGTGCCCGGCGCTCATCTCGGTCTTCAGCAGGAGCTGGGAGTCACCGGTCTTCGTGGCCCGCAGCGCGGCGACCCACTTCGCGGGCTCGACGTAGAGCACGCGGGTGTCGTTGAGGCTGGTGATCGCCAGGATCGCCGGATAGTCCACGGCCGCCACGTTCTCGTACGGCGAATAGGACTTCATATAGGCGTAGACCTCCGGATCCTCCAGCGGATTACCCCACTCGTCCCATTCGATGACCGTCAGCGGCAGCGACGGGTCCAGAATCGAGGTGAGCGGATCCACGAACGGCACATTGGCGAGGATGCCCGCGAACAGGTCGGGCGCCAGATTGGCCACCGCACCCATGAGCAGCCCGCCCGCACTGCCACCGTCGGCCACCAGCACCTGCGGCGTGGTGACGCCGGTATCGACGAGATGCCGTGCGCAGGAGACGAAGTCGGTGAAGGTGTTCTTCTTGGTGAGCGTCTTGCCGTTCTCGTACCACAGCCGCCCCATCTCGCCACCGCCGCGCACATGCGCGACCGCGAACACCATGCCGCGGTCGAGCAACGACAGCCGCGACACCGAGAAACCCGGATCGATACTGGCCTCGTAGGAGCCGTACCCGTAGAGCAGCAACGGCTTCGGGTCCGCACCCTCGCTGTCGCGGCGGCGCACCACCGAGATCGGAATCCGGGTGCCGTCGGCCGCGGTCGCCCAATCCCGGTGCTGCACATAGTCGTCCGGGTCATAGCCGCCGAGCACCTGCTGCTGTTTGCGCAGCATCAGTTCCCCGGTGACGGGCACGTAGTCGAAGACCTGCATCGGGGTGATGAACGAGGTCACGCCCAGCCGCAGCGTCGGCTGCGCCCATTCCGGGTTGGAGCCCACGCCGGCGGAGAACAGTTCCAGGCCGAATTCCAATTCGCGCAGCTCGCCGTAGCCGTCGGAAGTCAACGGCCACACCGCGACTCGCGGCAGGGCCTCGCGCCGATACGAGAGGACGAGATGGTCGCGGAAGCAGTCGACGTCCTCGAGCCGCACATCGTCGCGATGACCGATCAGCATGGTCATCGCGGCCGGATCGTCCACCGGCGCCTCGGTGAGCACGAAATTCTCGGCCTTCACACCGTCGACCACGTCGTTGTGCAGGATCAGCAGCCGGTCCTGCCCGCCGATCACCGCATGTTCGGCCGAATACTCCACACCCTCGCGGCGCGGCAGCAGCACCCGGAATTCGCCCTCGGGATCGTCGGATTCGAGGATCCAGCCCTCGGTGGTGATCTTCGACCCGACCCAGATCATCAGGTACTTCTCGGAGCGGGTGGCGCCGATGCTGACCCAGTAGCGCTCGTCGGGCTCGTGGAACACCTTGACGTCGTCGGACTGCGCGGTGCCGAGGCGGTGGCGCCATACGGTGTCGGGCCGCCAGGATTCGTCGACGGTCTGATAGAACACGTGGGTTCCGTCCAGCGACCAGGTCGCCCCCGGCGCGGTGCCCGGAATTTCGTCGCCGAGCAGCTCGCCGCTGCGTAAATCCTTGAACCGCAGCACATACCGCTCGTCACCGACGGTATCGGTGGAGTACGCCAGCAGCGTGCCGTCGTGACTGATCGAATAGGCGCCGAGGGCGAAGAAATCGTGCCCCTCGGCCAGCACGTTGCTGTCGAGCAGAATCTCCTCACCGGGAATCTCGATATCGACGTCGAGTTGCGGCGGGGTCCAGTCGTCGACATCGGTGATCGGGCAGCGGCAGTGCACGCCGTACTGCTTGCCTTCGAAACTGCGCGAGTAGTACCAGTACTCGCCCAGCCGCGCCGGGACCGACATATCGGTCTCCTGGGTACGCGATTTGATCTCGTCGAAGATGCGCGCGCGCAGCGGGGCCAAGTGCGCGGTCTGGGCGTCGGTATAGGCGTTCTCGGCCTCGAGATGGGCTATGACCTCGGGATCGTCCTTGTCCCGCAGCCATTCGTAGGGATCGACGAAGGTGTCACCGTGATGGACGCGTTCGGCCGGGACCTGTTTGGCCACCGGCGGGGTCACCGCCACCGCGGCGTCGCCGGCGTTCTGGATGGTTCCGGTACCACTGTCGAGAGCCATGGTGACCACCGTAATCGCGGCAGGCCGTTCCGGGCGCGCACCCCCACACCCGCCGACAGAATGCATCGGCGAGGACGGGAGTGCGAGCTCGGCCCGCGTTACCCCAGGCCGGTGGTCCGCGGTGCGGGCCGGCGCAGGTCACGCCCGTTGCCGCGGGCCGAACGACGAGATTCCATCAGGAAGAACAGTGCGGCTTTGCGGCGCGGGCATTGGTCGGTGGGACAGCTGCTGTGACTGTGCAGGATGTTGTGCGCCTGCTCGACGGTGAGGTGCCGGGGCACCACCGCGCAACTGTCGAAGACGGGTGCCATGCGGTGCTCCATCCTTGTCGTCCGTTCAGTGCGGCAGGGCACGCCCTCTCGGTCTCTTGACCAGTCGACGCCCTCCAACTGCCACAGTGAATGGGGTTTCCGATCAGGTTGCGGCGTAAACCAGCGGTGTTGCCGAGACGAGTAGACGAATGCCACATTTCGCAGGTCGGCATATCGGTGTGATCCCGGCCATGCCGGTATGCGCGGATTCGGAAACGACGCCGGTGCGGCGGCTTCCGACCGCCTACTCTCGGGGACGGCAGCGCCCGCACGGATCCAACGGGCAATCACTTCGATGCAGGAGCACAGGTTGGAAGCGAAGAATCGCGAGATCGAACCCGGGGCGGTCTGGCAGCGCAGCGGCGACGGGGAGGGCGGTGTCGAGGTGGCCTTCCTGGCCAGCGGCAATATCGGGCTGCGTGATGCCAAGAATCCGGACGGGCCTGCGCTGATCTTCACTCCCGGCGAATGGCGGGCGTTCGTCGCCGGCGCGAAGGACGGCGAATTCAACCGGCCGGGCGCGCAACCGCACTGAACGCAGCGCACCTGATCTCCGGGGCATCGCCCGGTCGCGCGGGGTGTCCCGCGCCGATCGGACGTCGGGCCCCGGCGATCAGGCCCCGATCGCCGCGCCGATTGTCGGCCAGGACGCGTGCAGATAGTCCTGCCAATACGACCAGGAATGCGTCCCCACCGGACTGTGATCGACCCGGGCCGGGATTCGCATGCCACGCAGCCGCTGCTCGAAGTCGGTGACGCAGACGTCCACGCCTGCCTCGATCGGCCCGCCCAGGACGATGTTCTCCGGCAGCTGCGGTTTGATCTCGGTCTCGTGCGGACCCGGGATTCCGGTGCCGGTGGACAGGTAGAGGGTCTTGCCGCGCAGCCGATTCGCCAGCAGCGCCGGATCGTGGGCGCCCCATTCCGGGCTTCCGGGCGCACCCCACATATCGAACGGATTGCCGCCGCGATTGGCGATCGAGAACATGATCGCCCCCTGCGCGATGCCCAGGTCCGGGCACGCGCTGTATCCCGCCACCGCCTCGTACAACTCCGGATGGCGAACGGCCAGGACGAACGCCGCGATGCCGCCCATCGACAGGCCACCGACCGCGTTCACGCCGTTGCCGGAAAAAGTGGCGTCGATGATGGGCGGAAGTTCGCGCGTCAGGAAGGTTTCCCACTGGTAGCGGCCGAAGTGCGGATCGTCGCGCTGCCAGTCGGTGTAGTAACTCGCCTGCCCGCCGATCGGCAGCACCACATTGACGTTCTTACCGTGGAAGAAGGGTTCGGCATCGGTGGCATTGGTCCAGGTGCTCTGCTGCACACCGGGATCGAGCCCGTCGAGCAGATAGTAGGAGGGCCGTGAACCCCCACCGGCCGGATGCAGCACCTGAACCTGGATGGTGCGTCCCATGGCTGGGGAGTCGATGAACAGCGCCGTCCGGGTCGGGCTCATATCGTTTTCCCCGACCACCCGCGCCGCCGATGCGCGTGGCTGTGGGCCCATCCAGGGACCGAAGACGCCCAGTCCGACTGCCAGCACAACCGCAGCAACGAATGAACGTCGCATGTCCCCACCTCCGTCAACCCACCACAACTGCTACTTAAAGTAACGCATACTGTGGTGCCGCGCGGAGCTTTCGGCCTCCCGGCGCTTCCTCAGCAAATCACCCGGTCCGCAGCAGGACTCAGGTGAGCCACCACTTTCCGTCCTGTCCGCCCGCGGCATTCGGTTGTGCCCGCCCGACCGCGCCCCGGATCGATGCGGCCAGATAGTCCAGGTCCGCACGCGGCGGGGTCGTCGCGCGATTGCGCAGACCGAAGCCGTCGCCGGGCGTGCGCGGAATGACGTGCAGATGGACGTGGAAGACCTCCTGCCCGGCCGTAACACCGTCTGCCAGAAAGAGATTCACCCCGTCACAACGCACCTCGGACTGCCGCAGCGCGGCCGCCAGACGCTGCGCGACCTGAAAGAGCTTGCCGCCGATCGCCGGATCGAGTTCGGCCAGGCTGCGCGCCGGAATCTTCGGAATCACCAGCAGATGACCGGGTGTCATGGGACGGATATCCATGAAGGCGAGAACGTCGTCGTCCTCGTAGACCTTGGACGAGGGCGCCCGCCCGGCGACGATATCGGCGAAGATCGTATAGGGGTCCATATCCGGCAACCCTAGTCGCCGATTTCGCCTGCGCCGCCGCACCATTCGCACGGCGCCGAGCACGCGCGAGACCACCGCGCGAACGGCGGCGCCGGGCGGTTGCGGTGCCGCGACCATCGGTCCGGCGGCGGTTACAGAATCGGCGAGGGGGTGTAGCGGGCGGCCTCGGGATTCGCGTCGATCAGCTTCTGCACCTGCGCCACCACATCGCCCACCTGTGCCTCGGCGGCCCCGATGAACGCCGTCCGATCCGCCAGGGCAGCCTCGAGTCCGGCCCGGTCCAGCGGCATCCGGTCGTCGGCCGCCAGGCGGTCCAGCAGATCCGGTTCGCGCCCCTGCTCCCGCATGGCCAGCGCCACCGCGACCGCGTGCTCCTTGATGACCTCGTGCGCACTCTCGCGCCCGACCCCGGCCCGCACGGCCGCCATCAGAATGCGGGTGGTGGCCAGGAAGGGCAGGTAGCGGTTGAGCTCACGCTCGATCACGGCCGGGTAGGCGCCGAATTCGCCGAGGACGGTCAGGAAGGTTTCCATCATGCCGTCGATGGCGAAGAACGCGTCGGGCAGCGCGACCCGGCGCACCACGGAACAGAACACATCGCCCTCGTTCCACTGCGCGCCCGCCAGTTCGGCCGCCATCGAGCCGTAACCGCGCAGCACCACCTGCAGACCGTTGACGCGCTCGCAGGAGCGGGTGTTCATCTTGTGCGGCATCGCCGAACTGCCGACCTGCCCGGGCTGGAAACCCTCGGTGACCAGTTCGTGCCCCGCCATCAGCCGCACCGTGTGCGCGAACGACGAAGGGCCCGCGCCCAATTGGACCAGCGCGGAGATCACGTCGTGGTCCAGGGAGCGGGGGTAGACCTGGCCGACACTGGTCAGCACGGTCGCGAAGCCCAGATGCCCGGCGACCTTCTGCTCCAGCTGGGCGAGTTTGGCGGCGTCGCCGTCGAACAGATCGAGCATGTCCTGCGCGGTGCCCATCGGGCCCTTGATCCCGCGAAGCGGATACCGGTCGATCAGCTCGCGCACCCGGTGCAGGGCGATCAGCACCTCGTCGGCCGCACCGGCGAAACGCTTGCCCAGGGTGGTCGCCTGTGCCGCCACGTTGTGCGAGCGACCGGCCATCACCAGCGACTGGTACTCGGCGGCCCGCTCCGCCAGCCGCGCGGCGACCGCGACGCCGTGTTCGTAGACGTGTTCCAGCGAGAGCCGGATCTGCAACTGCTCCACGTTCTCGGTCAGATCCCGGCTGGTCATGCCCTTGTGGATCTGCTCGTGCCCGGCGAGGGCGTTGAACTCCTCGATGCGCGCCTTCACATCGTGGCGGGTGATCCGCTCGCGTTCGGCGATCGAGGCCAGGTCGACCTCGCCCAGCACCCGCTCGTAATCCTCGAGGACCTCGGGGGTGACCGCCTCGGTACCGGCGGCGCCGAGTTCGGTCTGGGCCCGCAGCACCTCGAGCCACAGCCGGCGCTCCAGCACGATCTTGTTCTCGGGCGACCACAACTGCACCAGCTGCGGGCTCGCGTACCGGGTGGCGAGGACGTTCGGGACAAGACTCACGAACAGTCAGTCTAATGTTCGATGCCTGCTCGGTTGCTGGGGCATGGCCGCGGGCAGGTGCTGCGCCGCGGCCGGTGGCACGGTCTGCGGCGCCATCAGCGGTTGCGGCACCGGCGGAGCGATCACATCGATCAATTCCAGCAGCGCGCCGCGGGCGGTCCGGCGCGGTTGCGGATCGGATTCGGCCAGCGCGGCGACCACCGCACCGTCGACCACCGCCACCAGCCGGCGCAACTGATCGGTGCGCACCATCCGATCGGATCGGCGCAGCACATCGGCCAATAGGTCCTCGAGCTGGGCGCGTAACCGCAGCTGCACCTCGCGTAGTTCCGGATGCCGGGCCGAGGCCACCGACCGCTCGTAGCGGGCGATCAGCCGCCCGCGGGC
This sequence comes from Nocardia nova NBRC 15556, assembly GCF_001613005.1. GTDB lineage: Bacteria > Actinomycetota > Actinomycetes > Mycobacteriales > Mycobacteriaceae > Nocardia > Nocardia nova. Next base: position 24,500 of record NZ_BDBN01000003.1, read on the forward strand.
GAATTCGTCGGGGCCGTCGGTGCCGACCATCAGATCCACGATCAGGTCGACGGTCGCCTCGGCGCCGCGTTTGCGGTGGGTGACCTCGCCGATCCGGCGGCGCATCGACTCGAGTTCGGCATTGCCGCTGAACTCGACCGCGCGCGCGATCAGATCCTCGAGGGATTCGAAATAGTAGGTCGTGGATGCCAGGGGCAGATCCGCGCGCGTCGCCACCGAACGGTGGCGCACGGCATCGAAGCCGCCTTCGAGTAGCAACTCCGCGGCAGCCGCAACCAACGCTTGGCGACGCCTTTCGCCTTTCGGGGTCGTCGCGGTGATCACCGTGTCATCGTGCCAGTCATCATCGGTTCATCCGTGCCAAATCGGTGCGATCTGTGCAAATCTGTGCGTCTGTGCAATCCCGGCCGAATCGTTGCTGTGCAATCGACCATGGGACCGCGCAAATTTCCGGGATCCGATCCGAGCGGACAGCCGGGATCGGTTCGAAATAGCAAGGGTTGAAATCACAACCCGAATCATTTGTACCGCATCCACGCGCTCCGGTGGGCCGGTACGGAAAGTCTGTGCGTCAGCTCAGATATCGGCCGAGTCGCACCAGCGCCTCCTCGATATCCGCGGTGGCGCCGGCGAAGGAGAATCGGACCGTGCGGTGTCCGTTACGGGTGTCGAAATCGATACCGGGCGCGAGGGCGACACCCGTGTGCGCCAACAGATCCGCGCACCAGCGCGTCGAATCCTGGCTCAGATGACCGATATCGGCGTACGCGTAGAAGGCGCCGTCGGCAGGCGCCAGATCGCTGATGCCGAGGGCGGGCAGCCCCTCGAGCAGTAACGACCGGTTGCGGGCATAGCGGCGGACGTGCCCGTCCAGTTCGGATTTGGCCTCCGGGCCGAACGCGTGCGCCGCCGCGAATTGCGAAATGGCCGGCGGGCAGACGGTCATATTGGACGCCAGCCGCTGCAGCGCCGGGCGCAGCCGCGCGGGTGCCAGCATCCAGCCCAGCCGCCAGCCCGTCATCGAGAAATACTTCGACACCGAACCGATCACCACCGACTCGCGCGAGGTCTCCCACGCCGAGCTCACCGGTTCGGTGTCGCCGTCGACGCCCGAATAGGCGATGCCGTGATAGATCTCGTCGGAGATCAGCAGCGTGCCGTGCTCGTCGCACCAGCGGGCCAGGGCCGCCAGCTCGTCCGGGGCGATCATGGTGCCGGTCGGGTTCGCCGGGCTGGCCACGATCAGGCCGGCGGGCGGTTCGGGCAGCTCCTCCAGCATCGCCACCGTCGGCTGGAACCGGGTGTGGGAGCCGCAGTCGAGTTCGATCACCCGGCAGCCCAGGGCCGTGAGGGTGTTGCGGTAGGCCGGGTAACCCGGGCGAGCGACCACGACGGTGTCGCCGATGTCGAATGCGGCCAGGAAGATCAGCGTGAACGCGCCCGAGGAGCCGGTCGTGATCACCACGTCGTCGGACTCGACCTCGACGCCGTAGGTGTCACGATGATGGGCCGCGATGGCCGAGCGCAATTCGGGGATGCCGAAAGTCTCGGTGTAGCCGAGTAATTCGGCGTCGAGGGCCGCCTGGGTGGCGCGGCGCACCGGCACCGGGGCGGGCGTGGAGGGCTGGCCCGCCGCCAGGACCAGCACGTCGCCGTGGGTGCGGGCGCGTTCGGCCGCGGCCTTCCAGACGTCCATGACGTAGAAGGTCGGAACGGTGGACCGCCGGGATTCACTGCGCACCAGACGACGGTAGAACACCGCCTCGGCAGGCCGGCGCGCAGTCCGTTCCCGGGCACCGGGCGCCTGAGACGTTGCTGTGCGCCGCCGCGCCTGCCTGCGTGTCCGGGCGGGCCCCTGTTATCGTCGGCAGAATGCCTGACCAGGCACGCCGCGCGAAGTCGTACCAGGGGGGCTGGACCGTGATCCGCCCCGACTGGCGAACGACGCTGCGCCGCGACCGTCCCTCGATCGCGCGTCGCCTGCGTTCCTCGGCCCGCCGATCGCGTGAATTCGGGCAGGTCGCGGCGGTCGAATGGCGCACGCGGGTGGGGCGCTGGTGGCAGATGATGCGGGATCGACACTGGCGCGAGGAATTCGAGACCCTGTGGCCGCGGCTGCGCGGCTGGGTCGGCGAGCATCGGGTGCTGGTGATCGGCATGGTCGTGGTCGGACTGTTCGCCGCCGCCGACACCGTGGCGCCGCAACCGGTCGATTCGACGCCGAAACCCGGTGCGGCACAGCGGATCGCGGTGGCCTATCCGCTACAGGTGCAGGCCGAACCCGAAACCAGCAAGCGCTATCTGACCGCCATCGACAACGGCGAGCGCATGCGCGAGGCGCAGGTGGTCGCCGCGGCGTCGCGGGCCACCCTGGAACGCGCGAAGGCCGAAGCCGCCGCGGCGGTCGCCGGGACGCCGCAACCCTGGCTGTCCGGGCCGGCCACCACGATTCCCGGCGGCATCCTCCCGGGCGGAATCGCCCCGGGCATCGGCGGTTTCGCCCTGCCCGCGCGCGGCGTGTTCACCTCCGGGTACGGGGGCCGGTGGGGCACCTTCCACTACGGAATCGATATCGCGGCGCCCATCGGTTCGCCGATCTACGCCGTCGCCGACGGCACCGTCATCGACGCCGGGCCGGCGCAGGGCTTCGGACTGTGGGTGCGCATCCGCCACGACGACGGCACCATCTCGGTGTACGGCCACATGTACGACTTCTCGGTGTCGGTCGGCGAGCGGGTGCGCGCCGGTCAGCAGATCGCCCGCATCGGCAACCGCGGCGATTCCACCGGCCCGCACCTGCACTTCGAGATCCTCATCGGCGGACAGCATGTGGACCCGCAGCCGTGGCTCGCCATGCACGGCATTCAGGTCGGCTGAACCCGGCGGGCTCGCTTCGGCCTTTGTGCGCCTCGAAACCGGTGGGGCCGAAGCCGATTCGGCTACACGCGGGTGGGAAGCGAGATGCGGTCCTCGACGGCGGCGAGACCGATATCGGTGCGGAAGTGGCTGCCGGGCAGTTTGATTCCCGCGATGCGTGCGTAGGCGTTCGTGCGAGCCTCGGTCAGATCCCCGCCTGTGGCAACGACATTCAGCACACGCCCGCCGGCCGACAGCAGTGCGCCGTCCGCGCGCAGCGCCGTACCGGCGTGCAGCACTTCGGCATTCGCGCTTCCCTCCGAGGCCGGGGCGCTCTCCGTGCCGGAGATGACGTCACCGGTGCGGGGGCGGCCCGGATAGTTCTCCGCGGCCAGCACCACCGTGATCGCCGCGCCGTCCTTCCAGACCGGCGGCTGCGCCTGCGCCAGCGTGCCGGTCGCGGTGGCGTGCAGCAGGGCGCCGAGCGGACTGTCGAGCAACGCGAGCACGGCCTGGGTCTCGGGATCGCCGAAGCGGCAGTTGAATTCGACGACCGCTGGTCCGGCTTGGCCGATCGCCAGACCCGCGTAGAGCAGCCCGGAGAACGGGACGCCACGCCGAACCATTTCGGCGGCAACGGGTTTCACCACATCGTCGACGATTTCGGTGACGGTCTCCGGCGGCAGCCACGGCAGCGGGGTGTAGGCGCCCATACCGCCGGTGTTGGGGCCGGTGTCGCCGTCGCCCACGCGCTTGTGGTCCTGCGCGGGCAGCAGCGGCACCACGGTCTCGCCGTCGACCAGGCAGAACAGGGAGACCTCGGGACCGTCGAGGAACGATTCCAGCAGCACCGGATGGCCCTGCTCGAGCAGTTCGGCCCCGTGGTCGCGGGCCGCGGACCGATCGGCGGTGACCACCACACCCTTACCCGCGGCCAGCCCGTCGTCCTTGACGACCCAGGTCGGCCCGAAGCGATCCAGTGCGGCGTCGAGCTCGCCCGGATGATCGACGACCTCGCTGTGCGCGGTGCGCACCCCGGCCGCGGCCATCACGTCCTTGGCGAACGCCTTCGATCCCTCGATCCGCGCGGCGGCGGCCGACGGTCCGAAGCAGGCGATCCCCGCCGCCCGGACCGCGTCGGCGATGCCGAGCACGAGCGGCACCTCGGGACCGATCACCACCAGATCGGCGGCGAAATCCCGGGCCAGGCCCACGACGGCCTCCGCGCTGGCCGGATCGACCGCCCGCACCTCGGCGACCTGGCCGATCCCCGGATTGCCGGGCGCGGCCGCGATCGCGGTGACACCGGGATCCCGACGCAGGGCTTCCACCAGGGCGTGTTCACGGGCTCCGGATCCGATGACGAGTACGCGCACGCGTGACAGCTTAGGGGACGCAGGTGAACAGCAGATGCGGGTACCGGGAGGACAGCCCGCCGCCCCGGCCACCGCCTCCCGGCCGGGCGGGGCAGTATGAAACCCATGCCATCTGTATTCAGCGCGATCATTGCCGGACAGCTGCCGGGGCGGTTCGTGTGGGAGGACGAGGAATTCGTCGCCTTCCTGACCATCGCTCCGGTCACCCAGGGTCATACGCTCGTGGTTCCTCGCAAGGAGATCGACCAGTGGCAGGATCTGGATCCCGCCACGTTCGCGCGGATCAACGAGGTCGCTCAGAAGGTCGGCCAGGCGGTGCGCAAGGCGTGGGACGCGCCGCGCGCGGGCCTGCTGATCGCCGGGCTGGAGGTGCCGCACCTGCACGTGCACGTCTTCCCGGCGTTCGAGCTGGGCGATTTCAACATCTCGGGCGCGGACACCGATCCGAGCCCGGAATCGCTGGACGAGGCGCAGGACAAGATCAAGCAGGCGCTGCGCGATCTCGGCTACGGCGCGAACGTCCCGGCCTGACGCACCGAGCCTGAATCACTCCTGCGAACGGGGCAGGCGCACCGCGAAGGTGGTGCCCTGCCCCACCGCGCTGTGCACCGAGACCGTGCCGCCGTGCGCGGCGACCAGCGCCTGCACGATCGACAGACCCAGTCCGGTGCCACCGCTGTCGCGGCTGCGTGAGGTGTCGGTGCGGTAGAAGCGTTCGAAGATGCGCTCGGCGTCCTCGGTGGGCAGGCCCGGCCCGGTGTCGGCGACCTCGATGACCACCTCGTCCGGAGCGGGTGTCAGCGCGACGGTGACCGCCGCGTCGGGCGGGGTGTGAATCAGCGCGTTGTTGACCAGATTGCCCAGCACCTGACGCAACCGCGCTTCGTCGCCACGCACCTCCAATGTCCCCGTCCCCGGGCGTATTTCGAGGTCGATGGGCCGGCGCGGCTCCTCGGGACGCTGGGCCGCGTCGACGGCGCGGGCACTGTGCACCGCATCGCTGGCCAGTGCCAGCAGATCCACCGGCCGGCGTTCCACCGGGCGCTGCGCGTCGAGGCGAGCCAGCATCAGCAGGTCCTCCACCAGCAGGCTCATCCGCTTGGACTCGCGTTCGATCCGGTCCATGAACAGGGCCGGATCCGCCAGCGCCCCTTGCCGATACAACTCCGCGAAACCCTTGATCGTGGTCAGCGGGGTCCGCAGCTCATGGCTGGCATCGGCGACGAACCGCCGCATCCGGGCCTCCGAACGCCGCGCGGATTCCTCGGATGCCTCGGTGGCGGCGAAGGCGCTCTGAATCTGGGACAGCATGCCGTTGAGCGATTGCGAGAGCCGATCGACCTCGGTGTTGGTGCCCTGCACCGGAACTCGCCGATGCAGATCCCCGCTCGCGATGGCCGCGGCGGTCTTCTCCACCTCACCGAGCGGGCGCAGGCTCCGGCGAATCACGAACTGCGCCACCACCGCGAGTACGGCGAGCACGATGAGGCCCACCGCGACCTGCAACCCGATCAGACGGTCGATGATGTTCTCGGTTTCGGTGAGGCGCAGCGCGACCACACTGGATCCCTGCGGAGTCACCACCTCGAGCGCGCGCCAGTGTTCGTCGGGGTCGCCGACCGATCCCACGGTCTGGGGATGTCTCGACAGATTCGACGGAGTGTCCGGAACGGTGGGTCCGGAACTCAGCAGCAGACGCTGATTTCCGGTGGGTCCGGTCACCTGCACGTAGAACAGCGCGGGCGGGCGTTCCCGCCCCGGAGGTTGCGGAAGGTGCTGGGGCGGTGGCGCATCGGGGCTGGCCCAGCTGTGGGCGGCGTCGAACAACTGCCGATCGACCTTGTCGATCAGCACATTTCGCATCGCGGAGGTCACCGCGACACCCGAGACCAGCAGTCCGAGACCCGCCAGGCACACCAGCGCGAGCACCAGGGTGACCCGCAGCGGCACCGCGGCCAGGCGACGCGAGATCCGGCGCCGCAGTCCGCGCCGCGGCGGGGCGACGCCCTCGGCGCGTGCGCCGGTTTCGGCGATGTCACCGGGTTCGGTGCCCGGCTCGGCCGGACCGGCCGTCGCGAGCACCGCCTCGGGGCCGGCCGTGTCGCTGTCGGCGCGCTCGCGCACCGAGCGCGGATCGCTCATTTCGCCGACGACCGGCTGCGGCTGGGCGCGCGCATCACGTAGCCGACACCGCGCAGGGTGTGGATCAGCCGGTCGGGACCGGTATCGACCTTCTTGCGCAGGTAGGAGACATAGGTTTCCACCACGCCCACCTCGCCGCCGAAGTCGTAGCGCCAGACGTGATCGAGGATGCGCGGCTTGCTCAGCACCGTTCCGGCATTGACCATGAAGTATCGGAGCAGGGTGAACTCCGTCGGCGAGAGCGCGACCGGTTCCCCGGCCTTCCACACCTCGTGCGTGTCGTCGTCGAGTTCGATGTCCTCGAAGCGGATACGCGAGGATTTCGTCTCCTCCACCACGTGACCGGAGCGCCGCAGAATCACCCGCAGCCGCGCCACCACCTCCTCGAGCGAGAAGGGTTTGGTCACGTAGTCGTCGGCGCCGAGGGTGAGGCCGGTGATCTTGTCCTCGACCTCGTCCCGCGCAGTGAGGAACAGGACCGGGGCATCGATGCCGTCGGCGCGCAGCCGGCGCAGCAGGCCGAAGCCGTCCATACCGGGCATCATGACGTCGACGATGAGGGCGTCGGGCCGGAACTGCTTGGCCCGGTCCAGCCCTTCGGCGCCGTTGGCGGCCGTGGCCACCTCGAACCCCTGATAGCGCAGACTCACCGACAGCAGTTCGACGATCATCGGTTCGTCGTCGACCACCAGCACCCGAGCCTCGGGGGTCCGATCGCCAGCCACTCCACTCATGCTGGATATCGTCTCTCCTACAGCCCGGAATGCGCTGAACGTTGTCTGGGAGTTTCCTGCGAGCCGGCTGCGCGACAGGTCGGAGAACAGGCGACCCGCCGACCCGGGCGGCGCCTCCCGGATCGGCGGGTCGTCGATGGTGCTGCGCTCTTATGCGGCGGCCTTCAGATCGGCGCCGAGCGTCTTCGCGTCACCCTTGATCGTCTTCAGGGTGTCGGCGGCGGAGCTGCCGTCCAGGCTGTCCTTGGTCTTGGCCTGCTGCAGTTCCTGACGGAACTTGTTGAACTCCTCCTTCACCTTGGCGGGCACGGCGGCCTCGTTGTGGGTGAGGGTGTCGATGTCCTTGTCGAGCGACTTCTCGAGGTCCTCCGGCTTGTCGGTGTCCTGAATCTTGGTGAGGACCTTCTGGATCGCGTCCACGGAGGGCGCGGCCGGCTGGTCGTCACCGTCGTCGTCCTTGTGCTTGTCGGCGCCGAACGCCGAGCCCGTGGACAGCTTGGGAGCCGACGGCGCGCTGCTGGTCGTCGGCGCGGCGGAGGGGGTATCAGCCGAGGCGACGGAGGCGGTAGCGCCGGCGATCGAGACCGAGAGGGCGGCGAAGGCGGTCGTTGCCAGGATCCGGCGGGTGGCTGTTGTCATATCGACAGTCATCTCCTTACTTCGGTGGGTTTCATCAGGTGCGTTGCCACGAATCTGCTCGGGCAGGAAGTCCTGTCCGGACAGCGGCCGCGGCAACGGGGCCCGACGCTAGGGGGACGGTTCGGAGCGGCGCAATGGCCCGAAATGGAAACCACCAGGTCGGCATGCGAGGTTTAGCGACGGTTTTGCTGACGACTTCTCGCCCGTTCATCGCGGGGTGGCAGGCGCTTAACTTTCATCACGGCGGCGCGGATCGGAGCACACCACGCCCGAAAAGAGCAGAATGGACATCGGAAAGGTCGTCATGGCAGCGATACGGGGCCTGCTCGACGTGGTGTTGGGCATCCTGACGGCCGTGCTGGGCACGGTGGTCGGCCTGTTGGCGCTCGTCGTCTGGATCCTCGGCGCGGTGTTGTGCGTGACGATCCTGTTGATTCCGCTGGGAATCCCCGTCATCAAACTCGGCAGCCGCCTGTTCGGGCTGGCCCGGCAGCTGATGCATCTCCCCTGACGCAAAAAGGGCTCCGACCTGCTTTCGCAGGCCGGAGCCCGAGTGGAGCCCCCTGTCAGGATTGAACTGACGACCTTCGCTTTACAAGAGCGGTGCTCTACCACTGAGCTAAGGAGGCGGGTGAAGCGGTGCCATCATAACCGGGGCGCGGGCCGTCCGGAAAAATCGTTCACCACTGTAGGAGGGAGCGGCGGATCGCAGCGGCTGCGTGTGCCCCTCAGGGCAGCACGCAGCCGCCGATCACCGTCGCTCCGCGCAGTTTCGTCCGGCGCGGAATCAGGACTGGGCGCCCTGGCGAGCCGCGTCGTCGGCCGCCATCGCGTCACGCAGGCTCTTGGGCCGCATATCCGTCCAGTTCTTCTCCACGTATTCGACGCAGGCAGCGCGGCTGTCCTCGCCGAACACCACTCGCCACCCGGCCGGGACCTCGGCGAAAGCAGGCCACAGGGAATGCTGCTCCTCGTCGTTGACCAGAACGAAGAAGCGGCCGTCCTCGTCGTCGAAGGGGTTGGTGCTCATTTCACCTCACTGGATGCTGGCGCTGTGTACGGGAACGCGCTGGATACGGAACTCGCGGGGCGCGGGCACGAGCCGAAACCGACCTGAGCCGACCGACCAGAGCCGTAGCCCCCGAGCGATGTGTCGACACTAGCAAGACCGACGTTACGCGTTGGTGGTTACCTCGAGCCCGCGAAGAAATCGAGCAGGATCTTATTGACCGCCTCGGGACGTTCCAGATACCCGTAATGCCCGGCGTCGGGGATCTCCTGGTATCGGGCGTCGGGAATGGCTTCGGCCAGCTCACGGGTCAGATACGCGGGAATCATCCGGTCGTCGGCGAATCCGATCGACAGGCACGGCACCTTGATCGCGCGATAGGCCTGCAACCGATCGAAATCGTGGTCCATCCGGCGCTGCGCCCGGATTCCCGGGGATGCCGGTCCGCCGGTGAATTCGAACAGATCCAGCCAATCGCGCGCGGAATTCGGATCGGCCATCGTGGCGGGCGAAAGATTCATCACCGCGGTCAGGGCGGCCTCGTATTTGGCGGGCAGTCGCACGCCGGAGGCGTCGAGTTCGTGTTCGCCGAGCGAGAGCGTCTTCTGGAATTGGTCGAGCCGCGCGTGTCCGGCCATGAATACGGCTTTGCGCACGAGGTCGGGCCGCGCCAGGGCCAATTCCTGCGCGACCCGCGCACCCATCGAGGTGCCGGCGACCAGGGCCGGGCCCTCGTCGAGAAATTCGATCAGCGCCGCGGTGTCGGCGACCAATTCGTCGATGGTCATCCCGTCGGGCGCCTCGTAGGACGGAGCGATGCCGCGATTGTCGAACGTGCACACTCGGTAGCCGGCCGCGACCAGCGCCGGAACCTGGTGCAGCTCCCACACCCGGCCGGGGCTCCCGGTGCCCATGATCAGCACGACCAGCGGGGCAGCCCCCTTGGTGTCGGTGCCTTTGGCCTTGTCTCCCTTCACCTGGTAGTTCAGCGAGATTCCATTCACCGTGGCCAACGGCATAGTGCTGCGACCCTTTCCACTCGATTCGTGCGGTGCTCGATACACGCAGTGGGCGAAATTCGCCTCCCTACCAACGTTATAGGTTCCCGAGGCTCCAGCGTTTCGCCGGTGTGGCGGGTGTCGCCCCGCGCTGTTGCGGTTCGGCAGCGGTCGGTACCGAGTCGACGGGCCCCTGCGCGGCGACCGATACCATTGACAGCGCACGGCGCCGACACCACGACGGTCGAACCCCACCGCCGTGCCACGACCCCGAGCCGAGAGGACACGATGATGGCCGCGAAGAGCGCCAACGACATCGCGGACGACGACCTGGAACCGCTCGCCGACGAGACCGCACGGCAGGCACAGCGCGTCGTGGCCGCCTACGCCAACGATGCCGACGAATGCCGGATGCTGCTGTCGATGCTCGGAATCGGTCCCAGCGCGCGCAGCGAATAGGACGAGCCCCGCGCAGCGCAATGCGCAGCGCTCATCACAACTGAAATCCCACGCCTAGTTCCGCCATTTCGGCGACCGGAGGATCCAGCAGTGGACCAGATGCGCGACATACGCAGCGATCGATCTCGAGACGCTTCGCCGGAAACCGAATCCGCACCAGCGGACCGTCCCGGCGGCGCCGGGTCCGGTTTCGTCGTGGTCGCCAACCGGCTCCCGGTCGACCTGGAACGTCTCCCGAACGGGACCAAGCGGTGGAAGCGCAGTCCGGGCGGCCTGGTCACGGCCCTGGAGCCGGTGCTGCGCAACAACAACGGCGCCTGGGTGGGCTGGGCCGGCGTTCCCGATGTGGATGTCGATCCGATCATCGAGGACGGCCTGGAGTTGTATCCGGTGCCGTTGACCGCCGAGGAGGTCGCCGCCTACTACGAGGGATTCTCCAACGGCACGCTGTGGCCGCTCTATCACGACGTGATCGTGCGGCCGGAGTACCACCGCGACTGGTGGACCGCCTACGTGGACGTGAACCGGCGCTTCGCCGAGTACACCGCGAAGGTGGCCGCCGAGGGCGCGACGGTGTGGGTACAGGACTATCAGCTGCAGCTGGTGCCGAAGATGCTGCGCATGCTGCGGCCCGATCTGACCATCGGATTCTTCCTGCACATCCCGTTCCCCCCGGTCGAGCTGTTCATGCAGCTGCCGTGGCGCACCGAGATCGTGGAGGGGCTGCTCGGCGCCGACCTGATCGGCTTCCACCTGCCCGGCGGCGCGCAGAACTTCCTGTACCTGGCGAGAAGGCTTGCCGGACAACCCACCTCGCGCGGCACGGTCGGTGTGCGGTCGAAACTCGGTGTGGTGCAGGTCGGTTTCCGCACGGTGCGGGTCGGCGCCTTCCCGATCTCGATCGCCTCCGCCGAACTCGACGAGCTGTCGCGAAGACGCTCGGTGCGGGAGCGCGCCGCTCAGATCCGCAGGGAGCTGGGCAACCCCAAGCACATCCTGCTCGGTGTGGACCGCCTGGACTACACCAAGGGCATCGATATCCGCCTGGCGGCGCTGCAGGAACTCCTGCACGAGGGCCGGCTGGACCCGGCCGAGACGGTGATGGTGCAGCTGGCCACGCCGAGTCGCGAACGGGTGGAGAGCTACATCCAGATGCGCGGCGACATCGAACGTCAGGTGGGCCGCATCAACGGCGAATTCTCCCGCGTCGGTTACCCTTTCGTGCACTATCTGCACCGGCCGATCCCCCGCGACGAACTGGTCGCCTTCTTCGTGGCCGCCGACGTCATGCTGGTGACCCCGCTGCGCGACGGGATGAATCTGGTCGCCAAGGAGTACGTAGCCTCGCACAGCGGCCTCAACGGCGCCCTCGTGCTCAGCGAATTCACCGGCGCCGCAGCGGAATTGCGTCAGGCCTACCTGTGTAATCCACACGATCTGGACAGCGTCGAGAACGCGATCATGTCCGCGATCGAGGACGACCCCGAAACCAAGCGGCGCCGCATGCGTTCGCTGCGCCGCCAGGTACTCGCCCACGACGTGGACCGCTGGGCGCGCTCGTTCCTCGACGCACTGGCCCAGGATCGGGTGGCCGGCAGCGCCCTGCTCACCGATGCGGATGTGGATCCGAGCGGCGCCGAGCGCTAGGCCCGCGGCGAACGCTCCCCGGCGGGGCCGGGCGAACGTTCCGGCGACTGCACAGCGACCCGAGGCGGGTACACCCTTCGAACCGACCGTCCGGCAGCCGGAGAGCGCCGCCCACACCGAATCTCGGTCCTGGCCTCCGCCGGGGCAGGCGGTCGCCGCGTACCCGCCACCCCGGATTCCGCCGCACCCGCCGGATCACCACACGGTCGGTCCGTGCGGCACAGGCGCGCTTCACCGGCGGGAGATCTGCGCCGCGACCGGAGCCGGTATCGACCACCGATCCCGCCTCGGAATCGCTGTGCCGTCGACGGTAGGGACGAACCCTTAACGGGGATAACGGGATTCGCTTAACGCGGGATCAGATCGGGGTGATCGCGTCGACCAGCCAGTGGCCGCCGTCCTTGTCCAGAGCCACGCGGACCCGGCTCGGCGTCACCGTGCCCTGCGGGGAGTCCTTACTGGTGGTCACCTGGTTCAGGTACAGCAGGACCACCGCGTGCGAGCGCTCCGCGGACACCACACCGGCCGCCGTGGTGGTGGCCTGCACGGTGAGCTGCTTCTCCTTGGCGCCGGGTGCGATCGCCTGCTGGATCAGCTTCAGGTAGTCCTTGCGGAACGACGGGGTGAGGTTGTCGGCCGATTTCGGCAACTCGGCGTCGACGGTCTTGAAGTCGTAGGTGAATACCGACTCCACCGCGTGCCGGGCCGCGGGTACCGAGTCGGTACGGGCCTGCTCGACCTGTTTGTCGGACCAGTACTTGTAGCCGGTGACCGAGGCCATCGCGACCGCGGCCACGAACAGCACCGCCGCACCGATGAACAGGATGGGACGCAGCTTGCCGGAACCTTGTCTGCTCATGCCACGAACTCCACTTGCGAGGCGGTGATACCACCGTTGTCGTCGCGGTCGACCGTGACCCGGAAGCGGTAGTAGCGCTCCTGCGGATCCTTGGCACCGGCGTTGGTCAGGGTCTGCTTGGCCGCGACCAGCACCTTCGCGGTGTGGTCGTCCTGGCTTTCGACCGCGGTCTCGATGATCTCGCCGCTGGCCTTCACCTTGGCCTGCTGCACGACCTGCGCGTAGGCGTCCTTGCGCTCGGAGTACTCCTGCTTGAGCTGTCCCGAGGCGACCGAGAGCACCCGGTCGATGTCCTGCTTCGCGGTGTCGTCCTTGATGTTGGTCAGATTGAGAATCGCCTGCTTGGCGGTCTGCACATATTCCGCGCGCTGGTCGGCCTGGGCGCCGACCTGATGCTGGTGGTAGGCGAAGAAGCCGCCCGAGCCGACCAGCAGGATCAACGACAGCACCGCCACCACCGCGGCCGCCCAGCCCAGCGGTCCGAGTGAGCGCTTCGATGGCTCGGAGGTGTCCGCCGCTGCCGTCTCCGCCGCGGAGTCGGTGAGCCGCACGGTCGTGTCGTCATCGGCCGCCGTCGAAAGCTTTACGGTGGTCTCGGACTTCGCGTCGGCGCCGGACACAACCTTCGATGCCGCCTCGGAGGAGGACTCGGTCGCCTTCGCCGGCGATGGGCTCGACGATTGCACCGTCTCGTCGGCAGCGCCCGCGGCGCCGAGCTTCACCGTCGCTTCGTCGGAGGGCGAACTCTCGGTCCGCTCGACCGCTATCGCGTCGGTCGGCGCTCCGGCCTGCCGGCTGGCCCGGCGCCGGACGCGACCGGTGGGTGTGGAATTCGATTCGCTCATTTCTGTTGCTCCTCGAGCATCGCCTGCCAACTGGACGGTACAGTGCCCGATCCGTCGGCGCCCACATCCCCCTGTCGGTAGGTCCGGCCGTCGGGTCCGGTGAAGGTGTGGTTCTTCAGGTCGTAGGTGCGCAGTGCCGCCGCCGGTTGGCTCTGCGCGGCCGGAGCGTCGCCGGGGTTGGCCGCCGGCTCGCCGGACGGGGTGACCGGGTGCGGATCGCCGAAGGGCGGGTTGTCGCCCTCGGGCACATAACCCTGCGGGTCGTGGCAGAGCTCCGGACTCGGAGCCCGCTTGCCCGGCACGTCCGCACACGGCGTGTTGCGGATACCGCGCACCGCTTCCTTGGCGTTCTGCGCCACCTTGCAGTAGAGATTCGGCGGCGTGTCCGGGGTGTCCTTCAGGGCCGGCGAGCGGCGCTGATCCTGCGGCAGGAAGCCGGTGGTGCAGCCGGGCGGGTCGTTGAGCCCGAGCATGAAGTCGACCATGGCGCCGTATTGCGTGGGCCCGCGGATGGATGTCAGCAGCGCCGCCACCAGCTGCGGGTAGATCACCAGGATCTGTTCCACACCGGCGTGGTAGGTCACCCCGACCTGGCCGACGCTGGTCAGATTCGACAGCAGCAGCGGCAGCGTCGGCCGCAGATCCTGGAAGGTCTGCGACACCTTCTGCGCGGCCGCGGGGGTGCGGTCGAGCAACTGCCCCAGCGAGGGGTCGTGCTGGCGCAACTGATCGGTGACGGTCGCCAAATCCTTTGTCCACGAACGAATCGCGGCGTCGGACTGGTTCTGGGTGTCGAGCAGCGGGCCGATCTTGTCGAGCAGATCCTTGGTCTCGTTCGTGTTCTTCTTCGCCTCCTGCACCAGCAGCGAGGCGGAGTCGATGAACTTCTGCAGATCCGGGCCCGCGCCGTTGAACGCGGTGAAGGCATCGTCGATCACCTGGCGCAGTTTGGTGTCGGCGACACTGCTGAGCAGCCGGTCGGCCTGGTCGAGCATATCGCCGACGTCCTGCGGAAGTCTGGTGCGCTGCACCGGGATCACCGAACCGTCGTGCAGATTCCCGCCGTGCGGATTCTCGGCCGGGACCAGATCCACGTACTGTTCGCCGATCGCCGACACGCTCTTCACATAGGCATCGACATCACCGGGAATCTTGAAGTCGCTGTTGATCGACAGCTTGGCGTCGACCCCCTCGGGGGTGAGCTTCACAACCTCGACCTTGCCGACGTTGGTACCGCGGTAGGCCACGTTCGCGGTCGGGTACAGCCCGCCGGTGGCCTCCAGTTTCACGGTCACGCCGTAGCGGCCGATGCCGAACATGGCCGGCAGGTGGACGTAGACGCCCGCCATCACGACCAGGCCGATCACGGTCAGGATCGAGAAGATCACCAACTGCGTCCGGACGAATTTGCTGAGTTTCATCGACCCGCACCCCCTTGTTGCGGCGCGGGCACCGTCAGCCCGGGTATGGCGGGCAGATTCGGAATCGGCGGCAGGCCGGGAAGACTCGGCGTCGGCGCCGCCGTGTTCGGCGCGGGCGGTGGCGGCGGCTGCATCGGCCCGGTGATCGGGTCACCCTTGCCCATCGCGGTATCGGGTGCGATCGTGCCGAGCGCGCCCTCGACCCCGCCGAAGCGTCCGCCCAGCGGCGTACCGGTGAGGAAGTTCGAATCCAGCCGCGCGCCGGTGAGATCGACGGTCATCAGCAGGTTGAGGTAGTCGCCCTTGAGCGCCTTGTTCAAGTTCCGCATGGGGAACGGGAAGGTGAGCAGGATCTGCAGGGCGTCGGCCAGTTTCGTTCCGGTGCTGGCCAGCGATTCCAGGGCCGGATGGAGATTGGCCAGATCCGCCTTCAGGTTGTCACCGCTCTCGGCGATCACCCGGCTCACCACATCGCTGAGATCACCCAGTGCGGTAATCGTTTTGGTGATGTTCTCGCGGCGGTCGGCCAGTACGGTGAGGGCCGGATGCAGCTGCGTGACGGCCCGGGTCACCTGTTCCTTCTGGTTGTTCAGCTGTCCGGCGAAACGGTCCAGCCCACCCATCGCGTCGATGATGTCCTTGGTCTGACCGTCCAGGGTGCTGGTCAGCTGCGCCAGCTGCGGCAGCAGATCGCGGATGGCATCCGACCGCCCGGAGAAGGTCTTGTTCAGCTCGTGGGTGATGGTCTCGAGCTGGGAGATACCGCCACCGTTGAGCACCACCGACAGCGACGACAGCGTCTGCTCGGTGGTGGGATAGACACTCGCGCGCGACAACGGGATCACATCGCCGGTCTTCAATTGGCCTTCCGGCGCAACGTCTTTCGGCGCCGACAGCTCGACGTGGTTACTGCCGAGCAGGCTGGTCTGCCCGATCGCGGCCACCGCGTTGGCGGGCAGGTGCACACCCTTCTCGAGGCTCACCGTGACCAGCGCGTGCCAATCCTCGACCTGGATGTTCTTCACCGTGCCGACCGTGACGTCGTCCACCTGCACCGGCGAATTGCGGGTCAGCGTGGTGACATTCGGCATCTGGATCTTGATCTGCCAGGCGCCCTCACCCGTTCCGGCCGCACCGGGCATCGGCAGGGTGTTCAGACCGTCCCACTCGCATCCGGTGGCGCCCAACAGGATCACCAGACCGACGGCGGCGCCGGCGAGTCGCATCCGTCCGCGTCGCATCATCGTCCTCCTCCCGGAATCGCCAGGCCGGCAAGACCGCTGGGCACCTCGGCCGGAGCCTCGCCGGGCGCCGGATACTCGACGCGGTCGGCCAGGCTCGGGGGCGAGAAGGTCAGCTGGCTCGGGAAGGCCTGCTGTCCGGACGCCGGATTCACCAGCAGCGGTGGGTAATTCATCATCAGTGAGCTGATCACCGGCGCCACCTGTTGTTTGCACAGGTCGGCGGTCCGCTGCGAACCGTTGTCCTCGAGCGCCTCGACGGCGCCACACAGGAACGCGAACGGATTGCGGAAGTTCGGCAGCACCACGGCGCCGGTCAGCGTGCCCTGCGCGGGCTTGTAGATCTGATAGAAGTTCGCCAGCGCGACCGGGCCGGAGTGCAGGACCTGCTCGAGCTGCGGACGCTTGTCGGCCAGGATCTGGGTCACTTGCGCCAGATTCTGCACACTCTCGGTGAGCTGGCCGCCGCGTTCGTCCAGGAAGCGTTTGACGTCGGCCACCGCCGAGTCGAGATTGTCCAGTCCGGCGCCGAGGTCGTCGGAGACGCCCGACAGCACCGAGGACACCGAGGCCAGCCGCCCGCCGAACTGCACGATCTGATCGTTGCTCTTGGAGAGCACGTCGACGAACTGCTGCAGGTTGCGGACGGTGCCGAACAGGTCGGTGCGACCGTCGGACAACGTATTCAGCGTGCTCGACAACTCGTGGAGCGTGTCCCGCAGCGCCTGGGCGTTCCCGTTTGCGAGATTGTCGGACGCGGTGTTGACGAACCGGCCGAACGAGCCCTGCTGATCCTCACCGATCGGCCCCAGGGCCTTGGACAGTTTGGTCAGCTCGGCCTTGATGTCGTCCCATTCCACCGGCACGGCGGTGTGCTCGATCGGAATCACGCCGTCGTCGTGCATCTTCGGGCCGCCGGTGTAGACCGGCGCCAACTGCACGAAGCGTGCCGAGACCAGATTCGGCGAGACCGTGACGGCCTTGGCATCGGCGGGAATGTCGACGCCGCGGTCGACCGTCATCGTCACCTTGGTCTTGTCCCGGCCCGGCTCGATCGAATCGATCCTGCCGACCTTGACGCCCAGCACTCGCACGTCGTCACCGGCGTACAGCCCGGTGGTGGACGGGAAATAGGCGGTGATGTGGGTCTTGCCGATATTGCTCACCGCGCCGTAGACGATCCAGCCCGCCAGCGCCACCACAAGGACGGCGGCCACGACGCGGACCCATTTCGGCACCTTCGTGATCGTGCGAATCGCGTTCATCGCGGCGGCTCCTGGATCGCGGGCCCGATCGAGGGCGGCGGGGTGGTCAGGTACTTCCAGAACGATTCGGGTACATGCTGGGGCCAGACCAGCGCGTCCACCAGCGGCTGCAACGTCATACTCGTGGCGTTGGAGACGTAGGCCTGGAAGTACGGGCCGCTGCCGACCTGCTCACCGAGCGCCGCCTCGAACGGTCCGAGGGCGTCCAGGGCCTGGTTCAGGTTGTTCTTGTTCCGCTCGAGCAGTTGCAGCACCGAATTCAGCTTGTCCAGTGTGGGTTTCAGGCTCTGTTCGTTGTCGTTGACGAAGCCGGTGAGCTGCTGCGCGAGCCCGTTGACGTAGACGATCAACTGGCTCAGAGCGGTGCGCCGGGCGTCCAGCTCGCCGAGCAGGTTGTTGCCGTCCAGCAGCAGGGAGTTGATCTGGTTCGACCGATCCGAGAGCACCTTGGTGACGTTCTGCGCGTGCGAGAGCAGTTCGGTCAGCGCCTTGTCGCGGGCGTTCAGGCTGCGCGAGAGCTGGGTGATGCCGTCCAGGGCGGAACGCATCGGCGCGGGGGTGTCGGCGAAGGCGTCCGACAGGGCGTCCAGAGTCTTGTTGACCTGGTCGGTGTCCAGCCCCTTCACGGTATTGCTCAGATCGCCCAGGGCGTCGTTGAGCGAATACGGAGAAGTGGTGCGCTCCAAGGGAATCGGCTGATCGCTGCGCAACGCACCGGACCCCTGCGGATCGACCTCCAGGGATTTGCGCCCGAGCACGGTGTTGGTCTTGATCGCGGCGGTCGTCTTCTTCCCCAGGACGATGGATTCGTCGAGGCTGAACCGGACCTTCACCTTGGGGCCGTCGAGGCTGACATCCTCGACCTGACCGGTGCGGACACCGGCGACCTGAACCTGGTCACCGGTCACCAGACCGCCGGCATCGGCGAAATACGCGGTGAATTCGGCGCCGCTGCGAATGAACGGAAGCCGGTCGAACTGCAGGGCGGACAACGCGATCGCGACCGCCAGGATGACGCCGACGACGCCGTGTTTGATGAGCGGGGAGGTCTGGTTCACTTCGTCGAACACCTTCCGGTCGTCTGCAGACCGGGCAGATTCACATGCATCGGCTTACCGTCCGGGCCGTCCACGAGGAAATTCGTTCCGCACACGTACATGTTCAGGAACGAGCCGTACGAACCGAGCCGCACCAGCTCCTTGTAGGTCGTGGGCAGGTTCTGCAGGACCCACTCGACATCGTCGGACTTCTGGTCGAGATTGTCCGAGAGCCGGCCCAGCTGGTCGAAGGTCGCCTTGAGGTCCGGGCGCGCCTGCTTCAGCAGATCGGTGAGATCTCCGGTGGCGCCGGCCAGTCGCGGCAGCGCCGCGCCGATCGGATCCCGGTCCGCGGCCAGGCCACTCACCAGACGCTGCAATTCGGTCAGCGTGGTGTCGAATTCCTTGTTGTGATCGTCGATGGTGGCCAGCACCGTCTTCAAATTCTCGATCACGCTGCCGATGAGGGCGTCGCGGTCGGCCAGGGTTTTGGCGAACGAGCCGGAGCTGTTCAGCAGTGCGACCAGGGTGCCGCCCTGGCCCTGGAAGACCTGCAGCAGCGCCTCGGTCAGGGAGTTGACCTGCTGCGGGTCCAGGCCGCGCAGCAGCGGCTTGAAACCACCCAGCAGCATGTCCAGGTCCAGCGCCGGCTTGGTCTTGTCCAGACCGATGGTGCCGCCGGAGTGCAGCACCTGCGCGGTGCCCGGGGCGTCCATCAGTTCCAGATACCGGTCACCCACCAGATTCTCGTAGCGCACCGCGGCATGGGTGCTGACATAGAGCTTGTACTGCCGGTCGACGTCGAAATCGACATGGGCCAGATGGTCCTTGCCGACCTTGACGCTCTTCACCGATCCGACCGGGACACCCGCGATGCGCACCTTGGACCCGGGCAGCATGCCCGAGGAACTGGTGAACACCGCGTGGTAGCCGTTCTCCCGGGCGAAGCGCATCTGCGAGAAGATGACGACCAACAGGGCCAGCACCAGAACCATCACGAGCGTGAAGATTCCGAGTTTGACGCCGGTGGCGTGCGGTTTGATGCTCACGGATTACCCACCCCCGGCAGCCCCGCGAACAGCAGTTGGAAGACCCGGGGCCCGTTCAGATGGGTGGACAGTTCCGGCGTGTACACCCGTCCCTCAGTGGTGTCGGTGACCAGATAGTTCGCGTGACTACCGGGTTTACGGTCGAGGATGCCCTCGCAGTGCGGGCCACCGGTCGCATTCACCTTCGGCAGATCCTTCGGATAGGTGTAGGGCGTGCCGCCCGGCATGAAACTGGCGTTCAACGTCACCCACGGTCCGGTGCCGCCGAAGATCTCGTTGGCTCGTGGAATCGCGCCCGCGACACCTTCGACCAGGCAGTACAGCGCCGGGTTGTATTCGTTGAGCAGTTCGGCCGTCGGGCGCAGCAGATCCAGTGCGGTCGACAGGCCGTTCTCGTTCTCCTTCAGCACCGCGCCCGTGGTGTCGGCCAGGCCGATCAGATTCAGCAGCACCGCGTCGAGGCTGTCCTGGTGGTCGACGATGGTCTTGCTCGTCACGGCCGCGTTGTCGGTGGTGCGCAACAGGTTCGGCGCGGTGTCGGCGTACAGATTGGTGACTCCCACCGACGTCTGCAGATCGCGTTGCA
>NZ_BDBN01000004.1 GCF_001613005.1 Nocardia nova NBRC 15556
GGTCACCGACTGCGCGGTCAGCGTGGCGCCGGCCTGCAGATGCTGCGCGGACGGAACCTCCGGCTCGACGAAGTTCACGTATTTGGCGCCGAAGACGGTGGTGGACCGAATATCCACGGTCGCGTTCGCGGGCACCATCTTCAGCTGATCGGGTTCGATCGCCAGGGTGAGCCGAGCTTGGTCGCCGGTATACGCGATATCGGAGACGTGGCCGATCTGCACACCGCGGATCTTGACCTTCGCGTCCTTGTCCATCACCAGGCCGGCCCGCGGGGCGTCGAGATAGACCGGTTTCGACGTGCTGAATCCGCCCACGAACATCGTCAAAGCGACGGCGACGATCGCGGCCAGAAACAGAATCAGCGCCACCCCCGAAAGCTTGACACCCCATCCGGCGCCGAAAAACTTGCCGGCGCCTTCCTTTTCGACGAGTTTATTTGCCGCCATACCGCCTACCCGGAGAGATGGAAGTTGCCGGAGGTGCCGTAGATCGCCAGCGACATCAGCAGGGTCACCGACACCACTGCCACCAGCGAGGCGCGCACCGCGTTACCGACCGCGATTCCGACACCGACCGGTCCACCGGTCGCGTTGTAGCCGTAATAGGTGTGAATCATCATGACCGCCAAGGCCATGAGGATCGCCTGTACGAACGACCACAGAATGTCACTGGGAATCAGGAATGTTGAGAAGTAGTGGTCGTACACACCGGCCGACTGGCCGTAGATGACGACCGTGGCGAAGCGGCTCGCGACGAACGACGCGATGACCGCGAGCGCGTAGAGCGGAACGATCGCGATCATGCCCGCCAGCACCCGGGTGCCCACCAGGAAGGGCATCGGCCGGATCGCCATGGATTCCAGGGCGTCGATCTCCTCGGCCACCCGCATGGCGCCCAGCTGGGCCGTGGCGCCGGCGCCGATGGTCGCCGCGAGCCCGATGCCCGAGATCACCGGTGCCGCGATGCGCACATTGAGGAATGCGGCGAAGAATCCGGTCAGCGCCTCGACACCGATATTGCCCAGCGAGCTGTAGCCCTGCACCGCGATGGTGCCGCCGGTGAACAGGGTGAGGAAGCCGACGATCACCACCGTGCCGCCGATCACCGCCAAAGCGCCTGTGCCCATGCTGATTTCGGCGATCAGGCGAATGGTTTCGGTGCGGTAGTGCGAGAACGCCTTCGGCACCGAGGCCAGTGACTTCGCGTAGAACTGGGCGTGATGCCCGATTCCGTCCATCGAACTCGAAACCCGCCGCACACGTCGAACAGTACGGGGGAAGCGGGACTGGATTACGAACGCCATCGGATCACCGCACCGTGAACTTGATGCCGACGGCGGTGACCACGACGTTCACCACGAACAGAGCCATGAAGGAGAAAACCACCGTCTGGTTGACCGCGTCACCCACACTTTTGGGACCGCCCTTGACGTTGAGACCGAGATAGCAGGCCATCAGACCGGCGATCAGACCGAACAGCGCGGCCTTGACCTCCGAGATCACCAGCTCCGGCGTATGGGTGAGCAGGGTGAGCCCGTTGACGAAGGCGCCGGGGTTGACTCCCTGCAGAAGAACCGAGAACAGGAAGCCGCCGGCGATGCCGATCGTCGAGACCAGGCCGTTGAGCAGCGCCGCGACGAACATCGAGGCGAGTACGCGGGGCACCACCAGTCGATGGATCGGATCGATACCGAGCACCTTCATGGCGTCGATTTCTTCGCGGATCGTGCGCGCACCCAGGTCCGCGCAGATCGCGGTGGCACCGGCGCCGGCGACGATCAGCACCGTCACGATCGGACCGACCTGGGTGACCGTTCCGAATGCGGCGCCCGCACCCGAGAGATCGGCCGCGCCGATTTCGCGCAGCAGAATGTTCAGCGTAAAGCTCACCAGAACCGTGAACGGGATCGCGACCAGGATGGTCGGGATGATCGACACCCGTGCGACGAACCACGACTGGTCGACGAATTCCCGTCGCTGAAATGGCGGACGTATCAAGGCCCGCGCCACAGCGGCCACGAGTTCGAAGAACCCGCCGACCGCACGCAACGGCACGGCAAGAACCTCGTTCATTCCGCGATTCCTCCTTGCCGACCCGTACGCGCAACGCTGCGCAAGCGAGCCTCCACACCTCTTCTGCTCCGAAGATTAGAACACGTTCACATCGAATCGGAAGAGAATTTGACATTTTTGACCTGCTCTTTTCATCCGAGCTTCATCTCGGAAGCTAGAACAGGTTCATACGGTGTACAGAACGCCTTTGTGAGGCACCCCACAACCTTCGACCCCCATGTCTACCAAGTGCGAGACCGCCGATCAACCGGAGTTGGTCGGATGACCTGCACCTGATAATCAGCCGAGATCGTGCAGCGAACTCGCAGAAAACGTACGCCCGGCGGGGCGCTCGGCGAAGTAGGTTCCGAGTGTGTCGGCCAGCGCGTCCGCACTCCATTCCGCGCCGGCGGCATCGAAGCGGGCCTCGACTTCGGGCGCGGCCATCAGCGCGACCATCGGGCCGTATACGACGAACACCTGACCGTTGATCGCATCGGCGCCGGGAGAGGCCAGGTAGGCGACCAGACGGGCGACGTGATCCGGCGACAACGGGTCCACATCCCCTTCGGGAGCGGCGGAGAAGACCGATTCCGTCATGGCGGTCCGGGCCCGCGGGCAGATGGCGTTGGCACGCACGCCGTATCGCGACAAACCGCGCGAGGCGGACAGCGTCAGCGCGGTGATTCCGGCTTTCGCGGCCGCGTAATTCGGCTGCCCTTCCGGACCCAGCAAACCGGCTTCCGACGATGTGTTGATCAGGCGCCCGTAAATTGGAGCACCAGATTCCTTCGATTTACCGCGCCAGTAGGCGGCGGCATTCCGCGACAACAGGAAATGGCCGCGCAGATGGACCGCGAGGACCGCGTCCCAGTCCTCGTCGGAGAGATTGAAAAGCATGCGGTCACGGACGATTCCCGCATTGTTCACGACGATGTCCACACCGCCGAAGGTCTCGTCCGCGGTGCGAATCAGGGCATCGGCGGTGGCGCGCTCGGCCACACTGCCACCCACGAATTCCGCTTTCGCGCCCAGCGCGCGGATATCGGCGAGGGTGGCGGCCACCGTATCGTTCTCGGCCAGATCGTTGACCACCACCGATGCGCCGGCCCCGGCCAGCGCCAGCGCTTCGGCCCGCCCGAGGCCCGCGCCGGCTCCGGTCACGATCGCTACCTTGCCGGACAGATCCGTCCCCGACTGATTCGACGATTCACTCACGCCGTGACTCTAGAACGTGTTCCAGTTATCGGCAAGCATCCATTTCACTGCAACCGCAGGGCAGCCTTGGGGCATTGCGCGACGGCGGTCTCGACATCGGAGAGCCGGTCCTCGGGCACGTCGGCGGTGAGGATGTGCAGCTGATCCTCATCGTCGAGTTCGAAGACGTCGGGGGCGATTCCGACGCAAATACCGTTGGCCTCGCACTGGTCGAAATCCACACTGACCTTCATTGATAACTCCTTCACCACCAGGTAGTGCCGAGCCTACAAGCCCGGCCGGGCCGCTGCGGCCGAAGCGGCCGGATTCGGTTTCCATACTGGAACATGTTTCAGTAGATATGCAATGATCGACGTCAGGGCAGATCGGCCCCGGCGCTGATCGTCACAGGGGCGATGTCGTCACATCCGCCATCACCATCACCGAGTACGAGGTAACCGCCATGCGGATTGCTTATACCGAGCAACAGGAGCAGCTGCGCGCCGAGCTCCGCGAATATTTCGCCAAGCTGATCACGCCGGAGCGCCGCGAGGCCTTGTCGTCGCAGACCGGTGAGTACGGGCACGGCAACGTCTACCGCGAGGTCGTTCAGCAGATGGGCCACGACGGCTGGCTCACCCTCGGCTGGCCCAAGGAGTACGGCGGCCAGGATCGCTCGACGATGGATCAGCTGATCTTCACCGACGAGGCGGCCGTCGCGGGCGCGCCGGTGCCGTTCCTGACCATCAACTCGGTGGCGCCGACGATCATGCACTACGGCACCGAGGAGCAGAAGAAGTTCTTCCTGCCGAAGATCTCCGCGGGCGAATTGCACTTCTCCATCGGCTATTCCGAGCCCGGCGCGGGCACCGACCTGGCGTCACTGCGCACCACCGCGGTCCGCGACGGTGACGACTGGGTGATCAACGGCCAGAAGATGTGGACCAGCCTCATCCAGTACGCCGACTACATCTGGCTGGCCGCCCGCACCGACCCAACCGCCAAGAAGCACAAGGGCATCAGCATGTTCATCGTGCCGACCTCGGCCGAGGGCTTCTCCTGGACGCCCGTGCACACGATGGCCGGGCCCGACACCAGCGCCACCTACTACCAGGACGTGCGGGTTCCGCACTCGGCGATGGTCGGCCCCGAGAACGGCGGCTGGGCGCTGGTCACCAACCAGCTCAACCACGAGCGGGTGGCGCTGACCTCGGCGGCGCCGCTGGCGCTGGCGGTCGCGCAGACCACCGAGTGGGCGCGCGACACCAAGGATTCCACCGGTGCGCGGGTGATCGACAACGAGTGGGTGCGGCTGAACCTCGCGCGCGTGCACGCCAAGGTCGAATTCCTGAAGCTGCTGAACTGGGAGATCGCCTCGGGCGCCGATGCCGGCGGAGATGCCGCGCCGCGGCCGTGGGATGCCTCCACCTGCAAGGTGCTCGGCACCGAATTGGCCACCGAGGCCTACCGACTGCTGATGGAGATCCTCGGCCCGCAGGCCTATCTGCGGCAGGACTCCCCCGGCGCGCAGCTGCGCGGACGGCTCGAGCGGATGCATCGCGCCTGCCTGATCCTGACCTTCGGCGGCGGCACCAACGAAGTGCAGCGCGACATCATCGCGATGACCGCCCTGAAACAGCCCGCTGCCGCCCGCTGAGCCGCAGACCGGTCGGAACATCGGAAACGCCGAAGAACTAGGAACAACGATGGATTTCACACTTACCGAGGGGCAGCAGGATCTCGCGCGGTTGACCGGCGAGGTCTGCACCAAACTGGTCACCGCCGACCGGCTGCGGGAACTGGACAAGGCCGAGGTCCGCTTCGACGAACAGCTCTGGCGGTCACTGGCCGAGACCGGAGTGCTCGCGGCGGCGCTGCCGGAATCGGTGGGCGGCAGCGGCCTGGGCGCGCTGGAGCAGACCGCGATCCTTCGGGAGATCGGCAAATCCGCCGCCCCCGTCCCCTACCTGTGGTCGGTCGTGCTCGGCGCCGGCGCCCTGGCCCGCTGGGGCGACGAGGCGCAGCGCGAACTGGCGGCGAAAGCCGGTGCGGGCGAGACGATTCTGACCGCGGCGCTGTCGGAGGAACGCAACTGGGAGCCGGCGAAGCCCACCACGACCGCGACCGAGGACGGCGGCTGGAAGCTGGTCGGCGCCAAGACGGTTGTTCCCTTCGCCGCGCAGGCCGGGCGGATCCTGGTGCCCGCCACGGTCTCCGGCACGGCAGCGGTATTCCTGGTCGACCCGGCGGACGCGCGCATCACGCCGCAGCAGGTGGTCGACCGCAGCCCGCAGGCCGAGATCGAATTCGATTCCACCCCTGCCGAATTGATCGGCACCGTGGACGACGGCGCGGAAATCCTCGCGTGGCTGCTGAACCACGG
This sequence comes from Nocardia nova NBRC 15556, assembly GCF_001613005.1. Lineage (GTDB taxonomy): Bacteria > Actinomycetota > Actinomycetes > Mycobacteriales > Mycobacteriaceae > Nocardia > Nocardia nova. Next base: position 5,633 of record NZ_BDBN01000004.1, read on the forward strand.
CTGGCTCGGTCTGGCCGCGCAGCAGCTGGGCACCTTGGAGCGCGCGGTCGAACTCGTCGCCGAATACGGCCGCGAGCGTGAGCAGTTCAATCGTAAGATCGGCAGCTTCCAGGCCGTCGCGCAGCGGCTGGCCGACGGCTACATCGATCTGCAGGGGCTGCGGCTGGCGGTCACCCAGGCCGCGTGGCGGGTCGACGAGGGGCTGCCGGCGGACGCGGAGATTCACACCGCCAAGTTCTGGGCCGCCGAGGCCGGTCACCGCATCGCACACACCGCCGTGCACGTGCACGGTGGCGTCGGCATCGACCGCGACCACATCGTGCAGTGCTACTTCACCGCCGCCAAACACAACGAATTCGCGCTCGGCGGTGCCACCGACCACCTGCGTGCGCTGGGCACCCTCCTGGCCGAGGCCCACTAACGCAGGCGCTCGCCCGGGCCGATCCGCCGCTCCACCGGTTCGGCCCGGGCGAGAATCTCTTCGACGGTCTCCTCGACCGTGAGATCCGTTGTGTCCAACCACAATCCGACGCGTGGCGTTTCCGCGTGCAGGACGGTGTCGAGCTGTTCCACGGTGAAGACCCCGTAGGCCTTCTTGTCCCGTCCGGCCTCACGCCGAGCCACCGCGGCCGGACGCGGAGTCAGCACGACCACGTACAGCGGGTCGGTGCGGATCTGCTCGATCATCCACGGCAGCAGTTCACCCAGGACGACGTCCTGGACCACCGCCGTGAATCCCGCGGCGGCGTATTCGTCGGCCGTCGCGGCCGCCAGGCGGTGGCGTAACCGCAACTGCCGCATGGCTTCTCCGCTCGGTTCGCCGGACATCTCGGCGCGGCCGCCGACCACGAAGCGGCGGAACACGTCACCGCGAACGTGGGCGGAACGGAGCAGTCGTTCGGCGAGGGTCTGCGCGACCGTCGACTTTCCGGCCGCCTGGATGCCGGTGATGAGATAGACGGCACTCGTCATGGCCGGACGGTATCGCGCAGGACATTCGACCGCGAGCGATTTTCCCGGTCGATGCGGCATCGGTGCAGCTCAGAGGGGGTACGCCGAGGCGTCCGATGAGTTTGCCGCGCCCACCGCGTCTCTACAGACGACACGTACCGATGCCGCGAGAGGACCGAGCATGGCCAGCAAGATGATCTTCATCAATCTCCCCGTCGAGGATCTGGAGCGGTCCACATCGTTCTACGAGGCGCTGGGCTGGAAGGTGAATCCGGATTTCACCGACGAGAACGCCGCGTGCGTGGTGGTCGACGACAACATCTGCGTGATGCTGCTGGTCCGGCGGTACTTCGACACCTTCACCAACCGACCGATCGCCGACACCCGGGCGGCCACCGGTTCCATCTACGCGCTGTCGCTGGGCAGTCGGGCGGAGGTCGAGTCGCTGATCGCGGCCGCGGTGGGCGCCGGGGCCACGGAGGAGGTCAGCGAGGACAAGCGCGCCCAGGAGGAGGCGGTAGGCATGTTCAGCCGCGCCTTCGTCGACCCCGACGGTCACCACTGGGAGGGTTTCTGGATGGACCATCCCGGCAGCAACTGACCGGGCGTTCACGCCGTTTGCGCGTCCAGGAAATTGATGATCTTGGCGTGGAAGCCGGCCGGATCCTCGCCCGGAGCGCCGTGACCGGCGTCGATCTCGGCGTAGCGAGCATCGGGTATCGCGGCGAGCAGCCGCTGTTGCTGCGCCGCCGGAACCACCCGGTCGTGCGCACTGGCGAGGATCAGCGTCGGCGCGGTGATGCGGCCGAGCAGATCGGTGAGATCCACGGTGCGATCCACCTCGGTCTGGCGGGCGGCACCGCGCGCGATCACCTTCGCCAGCTGCTCGACCAGGGTCGCGTTCTCCTCCGCGCTCGTTCGCTCCCAGTAGCGCGGACCGAATGCCATCAGCGGCAGCATGTGCGCGAAGAGGCTGGTGCCGTAGGCGGCGTCGGCGCGCAGCACCTGGATCCAGTAACGGAATTCGGTATCCATCCGAGCGTCGGTGCGAACCCAGCCCGCATGCATCAGCAGGGAACGAACCCGGTCGGGTGCGGTCGCGGCGACATGCGCGGCCACCACCGCGCCCAGGGAATGCCCGACCAAGTGGAACCGGTCCAGCCCGGCGTGATCGGCGACGGCGCGCACCTCGGCGGCCAGATCGGCGACGGTGAGTGGGCCGCCGTGGTCGACGGTGTCGCCCGAACCGGAATAGTCCAGTGCCACAACGGTATAGCGGTCGGCGAGATCGGCGGTCAGCGGCGCCCACTGGTCGCGTGCGGCCGCCGTGCCGTGGACCAGCACGACCGCGGGACCCGTTCCGGTCATGTGGTAGGCGACCTCGGCGGTACCCCCGGTGATTGCGGCCGTTGCGAATTTCATCGAATTTCCTTGTGTCGTAGGTGTTTCGGTCATCAGGCCGCGGCCTGCAGAGTGAAGTCGGCGATCGCCGCGCGCAGCGCGGCCGTGAATTCGGCCGCTCGTTCCTGTTGCGGCATATGGCCCGCGCCGTCGATCACGCCGACTCGCGCGCCCGGGGTGAGGGCCGCGCACGTCCGCGCCACCGCCACCGGAATTTCGGCGTCCAACTCGCCGTGCAGGTAGTAGATCGGCGTACGCAGGTGCGGCAGTCGCGGGCGGGGATCGTAGGTCGCGAAGAGGTGGAACAGTTCGTCGATGTACACACCCGAATCGAGGATCTGTCGTACGGTCCAGCCCACCAGCGCCGGCGAGGTTCCCGGGGCATACCAGTTCGGCACCCACCGCGCGACGAATTCGGCTCGGTGATCCCGCATTTCGCCGATGATCTCGGCCAGCGGCATGCCCTGCCCGGGCCAGTAGGCCGGACCGTCCACCGCGACGACACCGCCGAGCAGATCCGGATGAGCCAGCGCCAGTTCGGTCGCGAAGGTCGCGCCGACCGAGGATCCGACGACGATGGGGCGATGCAACCCGAGCCGCCGGATGAGCTCGACGAGGTCGGCGATCACACCGGTCAGGTTGTTGCCGGCGACGGGCCGGTCCGATCGCCCGCAGCCGCGCCAATCGACGGTGACCACCCGGAACTCGGTGACCAGCGCCGCCTGCTGAGCGCCCCAGACCCGGCCGCTGGTACCCCAGCCGTGCAGGAACAACAGCGGCTGCCCGGTTCCCTGATCCTCGTAGTACAGCTGGACGTCGTCGACGGCGAGATACGGCATGGTCATCACTCCCGGTGCGGTTTCCGATGTGCTGTGACCAGGAAATCGCGTTCGGCCGCGCCGAAAAACGGTCGAACCGCGCTGGCACTGTTCACCGAAACTGATTAATCTCGCGCCGTGGAGCTCCGCCAATTGCAGTACTTCCTGACCGTGGCCGAGGAACTGCACTTCGGACGCGCGGCCGTGCGGCTGCACATCGTGCAGTCGGCCGTGAGCCAGCAGATCACCCGCCTGGAGCGGGAATTGGGCGTCGCGCTGTTCGAGCGGACCACCCGCACCGTGCGCCTCACCGAGGGCGGGCGGCGACTGCTTCCGCACGCCGAACAGGTCCTCGCCGCGGTGGCGCAGGCCCGTGCCGCCATCGACGACCTGCGCATCGAACGCACCGGCACGATCCGGCTGGGCACCAGCACCGGTCTGGGCACCCGCCTGGAGAACATTCTCGTGGCCTTCGCTCGCCGTGCCCCGCACGCCCACCTCGAACTGGTCGGCGCGGACACCGAGGTTCGGGTGAAGGGCGTGCGCTCGGGGGAACTGGATGCGGCGATCGTGCGCGGTCCGCGGGACGAACCCGGCCTGGAACTGCTGCCGCTGTGGTCCGACCGCCTGGTGGCCGCGATCCCCGCTCGGCACGACCTCGCGGTATTGCGCGAGATCGATCTCGCGCAGCTCGCGCCGTTGCCGCTGCGGTTGGTCGGCCGCATCCGCAATCCCACCCTCTACGACCTGGTCGTCGATTCGTGCCGGGAGGCCGGTTTCGCACCGGCCTTCGGACCGGAGTTCACCACCGAACAGGACACGCTGGCCGCGATCGGCTTCGGCACGCCGAGTTGGACGGTGTACTACGCCGCCCAGGCGGCGAATTTGTCGTTCCCGGGCGTGGTCTGGCGTCCTCTGCGCAACCCGGAGCCGAGGATGCCGAGCTATCTCGCGGTGCGGCCCGATCCGCCACGTGCCGAATTACGGGCACTCATCGAGGCCTGCCACACCGTCACCGACTGATCACCTGATCGTTGCGTCCGTCTCATTCGAAGACGTTCCGCGCCGGCCCAATTCGTCTCACCACCGCGACATCCGCCGACGCGCCGGGCGCGGCTGCTTCGGCCTTGCCGAGCTATCCGCGCACCACGCGAGCCCGGGGTCACCGGCGAACATCGTGCAATACCGATACCACGTGATCGCGGTATTCTCCTGTGGCGCAACTACTTCCGCCTCTCGTATGCTTGAACTCCGAGCGGTGGGGGGTACCCGGTGAAACGTCTGCTGATGTTCGTCCTGGCGGCCGTCGCGGCACTCTCGAGCTACGACTACGCGCGCTCCCCCGGCCACATCGGCATGGCGGTGGCGGCCGGGGTCGTCATCACGATCTGGCTGACCGCCAAGGCGATCGACTGACAGCCGTGTGGCCCCGACCTGGTCGAGGGCCACACGCGGTCGCGCTGTCACGCACCCGCCGGCACTCGCTCACGCCGAGCCGGCGACCGGAAGGTCGCCCAGCCGAGCGACGCCGCCAGCACCGCGATTCCCGCCGCGGCGCCGAATGCGGCGGAGAACCCGTCGGTGAGGGCATCGGCGTCACCGATGCGGTCGGCTCCGGCGGCCGAGGCGATCGCGGTCACCACCGCCAGCCCCAGCGCCGATCCGATCTGATAGCCGGTGTTCACCAGACCGGACGCCAGGCCGCCCTGCTCCGGCCGCGCCGCGGAGATGGCGGCCTGTAGCGACGGGACGAAGGCCAGCGACATCCCGAACGCGGCCAGCAGCGATCCGGGCAGCACGTCGATCCAGAAGTTGCCGTCGGCCCGGATGAAGGTCAGCCAGACCAGACCGGCCCCCAGGACCAGCAGCCCGGTGACGATCATGGCGCGAGCGCCGAAGCGCGCGAACAACTTCGGCGACACCGCGATCATGCCGACCATGATCAGGGCGGTCATCGGCAGCAGAGCCGCACCCGACGGGAACGCCGAGTAGCCGAGAACCTGCTGCAGATACAGGTTCAGGAAGAACCACATCGGCACCCAGGCCGCGCCCAGCAGGACCTGAGCCATGTTGGCCGCACCGAGATTCGGCGCACGGAAGATCGACAGCGGCATCAGCGGTTCCCGGCGACGGGCCTGCAGCACCAGGAAGGCCGCCAACAAGATGGCCGCGAGCGCCAGGACACCCCACGTCGATCCGGAACCCCAGCCGACCTCTGGCGCACGGACGACTGCGAAGACGGCCGCACCCAGACCCAGCGTCGCGGTCAGGGCACCGAGCACGTCGACCGAACCGCCGGACGCGGCCGCTCCGCCGGGAACCAGGACCGCGGCCGCGACGACGGCCAGCGCCGCGATCGGGATGTTGATGTAGAAGACCCACGGCCACGACGCGTACTCGGTGATGAGCCCGCCGAGGAATACGCCGGCGGTACCGCCCGCCGGCGCGGCGGCGCCGTAGAAGGCGAATGCGGTGGTCAGCTCCTTGGGATTCGACCCGAACACCATCATCAGCAGTGTCAGCGCCGAGGGGGCGATCAATGCGGCGCCCGCTCCCTGCACACCCCGGCCGATCAGCTCGATTGCGGGCGATCCGGCGAGTCCGGCCACCAGCGACCCGGCGCCGAGCACCACCCAGCCCATCTGGAAGACGCGGCGAGCACCCCAGATGTCGGACAGGCGTCCGCCGAGCAGCAGCAGCCCGCCGAAGACGATGACGTAGGCGTTGAAGACCCAGGACAGCCCCTCCTGCGAAAAGCCCAGGGAATCCTGCATTTTCGGCAGCGCCACCCCGATGATCGAGGTGTCCATGATGACCATGAACTGCGCCAGCGCGATCAGCGCCAATGCGAACCAGCGCCGCGACGGCGGCGTGGATACCCGAGTGGACATAGAAATCCTCACTCCTCGGTTGCGGGCGCATCCGCTGCGCCCGTGGAATTTCCGACTCGTTCTGTATACCCCCTAGGGGTATATGCACGGTATGAAACGCCGCTGTGATTCCCGTCATACCCCCTGGGGGTATGACGTCTCCGAGGCGGACATCTCCGCGACCGCGAAAGGAGAAGGGCCCGTCGGTCATTCGACCGGCGGGCCCTGCACGATCCCGAACGGATCAGTCGCGCAACTCCGGCGGCAATCCGAACAGCGGGAACAACCGGTCGGTGTCGAGGAAGAAGTTCAGTCCGCTGATCGCGGAACCGTCGAATTCCAGCACCGTGATCGACCAGGGCGAGAAGACCCCGGGTTCCCCGGTGGGTTTGTACTGACCGAAGGCCGGAAGTCCGTTGGCGCCTTCCAGGGGAACGAGCCGCGAACCCCGGCAGGCCGAGGGTCCCGGCGAGAGCATGAACCGAGCGACGTTCTCCGGACCGGAGACCCACAGCTCGATGGGCGGCATCGACAGCGCCACATCCTCTTTCAGCAGCGAGGTGAGCGCGTCCATGTCGTAGGCCTCGAAGGCGCGCACGAAGCCGTCGACGAGTTTGCGCTGACTGTCGTCGGATTCGTCGTAGCCGCCCGACTCCGAGGGCTGCACCTTCGACATCGTCGCGCGGGCCCGCTGCAGCGCGCTGTTCACCGAGGCCGGCGACATCATCAACATCTCGGCCGTCTCGTTGGCCGAGAACCGCAGCACCTCACGCATGATGAGGATCGCCCGCTGGGTGGCCGGCAGATGCTGACAGGCTGCCACGAACGCCAGCCGCAGCGAATCCTTGGTGCTGGCGTGCTCGGCCGGGTCGGCGCCGAAGGCCAGTGCGTTCGGAATCGGCTCGACCCAGACGTAATCGGGCTGCGGCGGCGGCAGCGGGCTGTCCGGGCTCGACGGTCCGGACAGGTCCATCGGCCGGGCCCGGCGCTGGGGGCCGTCCAGCATGTCCAGGCAGATGTTCGTGGTGATCTTGTACAGCCACGACCGCAGGCTGGACCGCCCCTCGAACGAGTCGTAGGCCTTCCAGGCCCGAGTGAAAGTCTCCTGAACCGCGTCCTCTGCCTCGAACGAGGAACCCAACATCCGATAGGCGTAAGCACACAGCTCCCGCCGGTAACTCTCGAATTGCTGCAGCACGTCGTCGACCGTGCCGGCGGAAGCTTGTTCGCTCATGCGGATCACTGTGGCACAGGCCACCGACAGAAAACACCCCGGAAGTAGGGGCATCGACACGAACGCCGTGCTCAGCAGGCCGCGGCCATGCAATGGCACTCGACGGACCGGCGGTGCACAGAACTCACCGCGTTTCGGCGACACGAAATCGCCGCGCCCGGCGTGCTATGCCGGGCGCGGCGATATCGATTGCCGGTTATTTACTTCGGCGAGCTATCTATTTCTGCGGGGCCATCGCTGCGGGGCTATTTCGACGCGGCCTGGGATTCCTCGTCGGCCGGACGCGACCCGGCGTGTTCGTTGGCCCAGCGGTAGTCGGGCTTACCGGCCGGCGAACGCTTGATCTCGTCCACGAACCACAGGCTGCGCGGCAGCTTGTAGGAGGAGATCTCCCTGGTCAGCACCGGACGCAATTCCTCGAGCGTCGGACGGTCGGCGCCGCGACACTGCACGACCGCGGCCACCCGCTGACCCCAGCGCTCGTCCGGCACACCGATCACCAGCGCGTCGAAGATCTCCGGATGGCACTTGAGCGCGCCCTCGACCTCCTCCGGGTAGATCTTCTCGCCGCCGCTGTTGATGCTGACCGAACCGCGGCCCAGCATCGTGACGGTGCCGTCCTCCTCGACCCGGGCGAAGTCGCCGGGGATCGAGTAGCGAACGCCGTTGAACTCCTTGAACGTCGCGGCGGTCTTCACCGGGTCGTTGTAGTAGCCGAGCGGGATGTTGCCGGTCCGAGCCAGCACGCCCACCTGACCGGAGCCGGGCGCGACGGGGTTGCCCTCCTCGTCGATGACCGCGGTGGAGGCGTCGATCTTGACCCGGGGACCACCGGTATGGGTGGCACCCTTGGCCGCCACCGACAGCCCGCCGAAACCGGTCTCCGAGGAGCCGATGGAATCGGTGATGACCGTATTCGGCAGCAGCTCGATGAACTCGTCCTTCAGCGCCGGGGAGAACAGCGCCGCACTGCTGGCCATCGCCCACAGATTCGCATGCTGGTACGGCTCACCGGTTTCCGGATGGCCTTCCTTGAGCGCGTCCAGCATCGGCCGCGCCATGGCGTCACCGGTGATGAAGATGAGGTTCACGCCGTGGCGGTCGATCGCCTGCCACACGGTGTGGGCGCCGAACTCCGGCAGCATGATCGTCTTGCCACCGTCGAACAGGCCGTGGAAGGTCGCCGACTGCGAACCGCCGTGGATCATCGGCGGGATCGGGTAGCGCACCATCTGGCCGCCGGCGGCGCCGGCCTTGGCCTGCTGCCACTCGTCCTCGATCGCTTCGCCGGTGATGAAGTTGATGCCACCGCCGAGCACCCGCCACCAGTCCTCGTGGCGCCACATGACGCCCTTGGGCATGCCGGTCGTGCCGCCGGTGTAGATCATGAAGATGTCGTCGTTGGAGCGGTCACCGAAGTCGCGCTCACCGTGCGAAGCCGCCAGCGCCGCTTCGTATTCCACCGAATCCGCGGGCAGCGACACCTCGGCTTCGGTACCGTCGTTCACGGCGATGACCGTCTTCAGCTTCGGCGTGTTCGGTCGCACCGCCGACACCTTGTCGCTGTAGCGACGTTCGTGAATCAGCGCGACCATATCGGAATTGTCGAAAATGTATTGCAACTCGTTCTCGACGTACCGGAAGTTCACGTTGATCATTACTGCCCGCGCCTTGAAGATCGCGACCATGGCCTCCACGGCCTCGATCGTGTTGCGCGAGTAGATGCCGACCTTGTCACCCGGCTGCACACCCTGTTCTTGCAGGTAGTGCGCCAATCGGTTGGCCCGATCCTCCAGCTCGGCATAGGTCACCGAGCGGACGTCGTCGGCCAGTGCGACACGGTCCGGCACGAGGTCGATGGTGTGTTCGACAAGGTCCGCTATGTTGTAGCTCACAGGACCAAAATAGAACGTGTTCTTACGCCTGACAAGACTTGATTTACACAGTTTACTAATTCGGCCGAATCGGCAGTGGGTTTCGCCGAAACGCGTATTCTGCAACGCCGACGAGCCCGCCGGTCACAACCGGGCGGGCTCGAGGGCAGTGTCGCATCCGCCCAACGGGGAGGCCCTGCGTGGTGACGCTTCGCTGCCTCCTACGGGCCTCGACCCCGTTGGGCGCTCGCGACCGAGGACGCCCCACACAGGGCAGGACGGAAAGGGCGTCCGGACTCGATCGGCGAGACTGCGGCTACGCGGGCACGTAACGCTCGCGCAGCTTGCGCTTGTACAACTTGCCGTTCGGATCGCGCGGCAGTTCGGGCAGGTAGTCGATGCTCTTGGGCAGCTTGTACTTCGCCAGGCGAGCCGCGGCGAACTCCATCAGCTCCCGGGTCAGCTCGTCGTCGGCCGCGACTCCTTCGGCCGGCTGCACGACGGCCTTCACCTCCTGACCCCAATCCGGATGCGGGATACCGAAGACCGCGACATCGGCGACCTTGGGGTGGGTGATCAACTCACCCTCGATCTCGGCCGGATAGATGTTCACACCCCCGGACAGGATCAGATCCGAACGCCGGTCGTGCAGGAACAGATAGCCGTCGGCATCCATGTGCCCGATGTCGCCGACGGTGAACAGATCGCCCACCCGCGCATCCTCGGTCTTCGACTTGTCCTTGTGGTACTCGAAGTTGGAGCCGCCCATCTTCATGTACACCTGGCCGACCTCGCCGGGCGCGACCTCGTTGCCTTGCTCGTCGAGCACCTTCACCACCGCGTACGGCCAGGCCTTGCCGACCGAACCCGGCTTGCGCAACCACTCCTCGCCCGAGATCGACGTGCCGCCGCCCTCGGTGGCCGCGTAGTACTCGGTGACGACCGGGCCCCACCACTCCAGCATCCTGCGCTTGGTCTCCTGCGGGCACGGCGCGGCGCCGTGGATCATGCACCGCAGCGAGGAGACGTCGTAGCGCGCCCGCACCTCCTCCGGGAGCGCGAGCAGGCGGTGGAACTGAGTGGGGACCATATGGCTGTGCGTCACCCGATGGGTGTCGATCAGCCGCAGCATCTCCTCCGGATCCCACTTGTCCATCAGAACCACCTTGTGCCCCAGCTGAATCGAGATGGAGGCGAAGTTCAGCACGGCGGTGTGATAGAGCGGCGAACCGCAGATGTGCACGTGGTCGTCGAAGGGCTGGATGCCGAAGAGTCCGAAGAAGCCGGTCGCCTGCGGGCCCACCACATCCGGATCGGCGCCGGTCAGCGGGCGGCGAACGCCCTTGGGACGACCGGTGGTTCCCGAGGTGTAGAGCATCGGCGCACCGGTGGTCCGGACGTCGGGGCGTCCGGACTCTCCCGCGCCGAGCTCGGCCAGGGGCTGGAACCCGGCGATGTCGCCCACCGAATAGCGCGCGCTCGCAGGCACATTCGCCTCGTCGGCGGCGATCGTCGCGGCTTCGGCGAAACGCTCGTCGGCGATGAAGACCTTCGCCTCGCTGTCACCGAGGATGTAGGCGATCTCCGGACCGGTCAGATGCCAGTTCACCGCGACGATGTACAGCCCGGCCTGATAGGCCGCGAAGTACACGCCGAGCGCATCGGTGGTGTTGTGCACCATCGACACCAGCACATCGCCGGGCTGTAACCCCTTGGCCTGCAAGCCTCTTGCGATGCGGTCGGCCTGGTCGGACAACTCCCGGTAGCTGACCTCCCGCCCCGACGGATCGACGACCGCGATCCGATCGGGGTCGGTGGCAGCGATATTCCACAGTCCCAGCTTCTGCGCCGGCTCCATCGAAGTCACTCCTCGAATCTAGAACGTGTTCTACATCTGAACAAGGGGGGCGAGACGGTCCAGCTGCGCCACGTCGCGAACGGTCACCAGGAGCATTCCGACACCCGCCGCCTCCCAGACCTTCAGCTGGGAGCGCACATGGTCCTCGTCGCCGATGATGGCGGTGTCGAGGATCAGCTGGTCCGGGATCACGGCGGCGGCCTCGTCCTTACGGCCGGAGCGGAACAATCTGGTGATCTCGTCGACCTCGGCGCCGTAACCCATCCGCCGGTAGACCTGGGCGTGGAAGTTCAGCTCCTCGGCGCCCATGCCGCCGATGTAGAGCGCCATCACCGGCTTGATCCGATCGATTTCGGCGCGGGCGTCGTCGGTGATGATCACCTGGCAGCTCGCCGCGATCTCGAAGTCCTCCCGAGAACGCCGGGCACCGGGCCGGGCAAACCCCTCGTCGAGCCATTCGTCGTACATTCCGGCGAGTCGCGGGGTGTAGTAGATCGCCAGCCAGCCGTCGGCGATCTCGGCCGTGAGCGCCACGTTCTTGGGCCCCTCGGCGCCGAGCCAGATCGGCAGATCCGCACGTAGCGGGTGGGTTATCGGCTTGAGCGGTTTACCCAGGCCGGTCGAACCCGGCCCGTCGTAGGGCAGCCGGTACTGCGCGCCCTGACTCACCACCGGCGCCTCCCGGGCCAGCACCTGGCGGATGATCCCGACGTACTCGCGGGTGCGCTGCAACGGTTTGGCGAAGGGCTGGCCGTACCAGCCCTCCACCACCTGCGGGCCGGAGACGCCCAGCCCCAGGATGTGGCGGCCACCGCTGAGGTGATCGAGGGTCAGCGCGGCCATCGCGGTCGCGGTGGGGGTGCGAGCGGACAGCTGCACCACCGACGTCCCGAGCCGGACCCGATGCGTGGACGAACCCCACCAGGCCAGTGGCGTGAAGGCATCCGAACCCCAGGACTCGGCGGCGAACACCGCGTCGAATCCGGCCTCCTCGGCGGCCACCACCAACTCCCCGGCGTTGGGCGGCGGCCCCGCACCCCAATATCCGAGCTGCAATCCGAACCGCATCGTCGACTCCTTCCGCCCAGCCCGTTTCACCGAGCCCGTTGCCGGACACCTTTCCAGGTAGCCCTTGCCACCAGAATAAGAACCTGTTCTACTCGATATCGTGACCAATGGGAACACCATGACCGGCGTAATCGCGAAAGGCAGCGGTCCGGAAGCGGAACCCGCACCCGAGGTACTCAGCGCCGAACTACGAATGAAGTTCGACTACACCCGATCGGTCGGACCGACCATCGGCCGGTTCCTGACCGGGCTGCGCGAGGGCCGGATCGTCGGCGTCCGCGGCAGCGACGGCCGGGTGATCGTGCCGCCGGCGGAATTCGATCCGGTGACCGCGGAGCGGCTGACCGACTTCGTCGACGTCTCCGATGTCGGCACGGTGCAGAGCTGGAGCTGGGTCGCCGATCCGCTGCCCGGCCAGCCGTTCGACCGCCCCTTCGCCTGGGCGCTGGTGAAATTCGACGGCGCCGACACGGCGGTGCTGCACGCTCTCGACGTGTCGTCTCCCGACGAGGTGCACAGCGGATTGCGCGTGCGGGTGCGCTGGGCCGCCGAACGCACCGGCAGCATCCACGACATAGCCTGTGTCGAACCGGGCGAGACCTCCTCGGCCCCAGCCGGTTCCACCTCGTCGGATGCCGATGCTGCCGAGCCGGTCACCGGCATCGTCACTCCCATCGACCTGCGGTACAAGCACACCGCCTCGCCTACCGAGACGCGGTATCTGAAGGCGCTGGCCGAGGGACGCCTGATCGGCGGTCGCGCCGACGCCGAGAGCAAGGTGTACTTCCCGCCCCGCGGCGCCGACCCGATCGACGGCCGTCCGACCGACGAGATGGTCGACCTGCCCGACACCGGCACCATCACCACGTTCTGCATCGTGAACGTGCCGTTCATGGGACAGAAGATCAAGCCGCCGTACGTCACCGCGTACGTACTGCTCGACGGCGCCGATATTCCGGTGCTGCACCGGGTGCTGGGCTGTGATCCCAGCGAAGTCCGCATGGGTATGCGCGTGAAGGCGGTGTGGAAGCCGCGCGAGGAGTGGGGTTACACGCTGGAGAACGTGGACCACTTCGAGCCCAACGGCGAGCCGGACGCGGACTACGACAGCTACCGGCACCACCTCTAGGAGCGAAACACCTTGAGCGACAACGCTACAGATATCGCGGTGGTGGGCTTCGCCCACGCCCCGCATGTCCGTGAAACCTACGGCACCACCAACGGTGTCGAAATGCTGGTCCCGTGCTTCCGGCAGCTGTACGACAAGCTCGGCATCGGCGTGTCCGATATCGACTTCTGGTGCTCGGGTTCTTCCGATTACCTTGCCGGACGGGCCTTCTCGTTCATCTCCGCGATCGACTCGATCGGCGCCGTGCCGCCGATCAACGAATCGCACGTCGAAATGGACGCCGCCTGGGCGCTGTACGAGGCGTGGGTGAAGCTGCGCTCCGGACAGGCCGAGACCGCCCTGGTCTACGGCTTCGGCAAGCCTTCGGCCGGCACGCTGCGGCAGGTGCTGACGATGCAGATGGATCCCTACCTGGTCGCCCCGCTGTGGCCTGATGCGGTCTCGGTGGCCGGACTGCAGGCCCGGGCCGGACTCGACGCCGGGAACTGGACCGAACGCGATATGGCCGCGGTCTCGGCCGCCGACGACGCCGAGATCGAGAAGCGCCTCGCCGCACCGTATGTCGCGAATCCGCTGCGCGAGCACGACATCGCGCCGATCACCGACGGCGCCGCCGCGATCGTGCTGGCCCGCGGCGACAAGGCTCGCGAGCTGTGCGAGCGGCCGGCGTGGCTGACCGGCATGGCGCATCGCATCGACACCCCGATGATCGGCGCCCGCGATCTGACCACCTCCCCCTCCACCACGGCCGCGGCCAAGGCGGTGCTCGGCGGGGATGCGAGCGGATTCGATGTCGCCGAACTGCATGCGACCTACAGCCACGAACAGCTGATCCTGAAGCAGGCCATCGGGCTGAGCGAGTCCACCCGCATCAACCCCTCGGGTGGTGCGCTGGCGGGCAACCCGATGTTCGCCGCAGGTCTGGAACGAATCGGCTACGCGGCCAACGAAATCATGAACGGCACCGCCGAGCGAGCCCTCGCACACGCCACCAGTGGTCCGGCGTTGCAGCAGAACTTGGTGGCGATCCTGGAGGCAGGACGATGACGCAGCAAGCCGCCGTACTCGGCACGGGACAAACCCATCACGTGACGAAACGGACCGATGTCTCGATGGCCGGTATGTGCCGCGAGGCAATCGATCGCGCACTCGAAGATGCCGATCTGACGATGGCCGATATCGACGCGGTGATCGTCGGTAAGGCGCCGGATCTGTTCGAGGGCTCGATGATGCCCGAGCTGTTCATGGCGGATGCCTTGGGCGCCACCGGAAAACCGCTGCTGCGAGTGCACACGGCGGGTTCGGTCGGCGGTTCGACCGGCGTCGTGGCCGCCAACCACGTGCAGGCCGGTGTGTACCGCCGGGTGCTGGCGATCTGCTGGGAGAAACAGTCCGAATCCAATGCGATGTGGGCGCTGTCGAATCCGGTGCCGTTCACGATGCCGGTCGGCGCCGGTGCGGGCGGATACTTCGCGCCGCACGTGCGCGCGTACATCCGCCGGGCCAACGCTCCCCTGCACATCGGCGCGATGGTCGCGGTGAAGGATCGCCGCAACGGCGCGAAGAATCCGTTCGCCCACCTGCGCCAGCCCGATATCACCATGGAATCGGTACTCGCGTCCCAAATGCTTTGGGATCCGGTGCGTTTCGACGAGACGTGCCCGTCCTCCGACGGCGCGTGCGCGATCGTGATCGGCGACGAGGAGTCGGCGAAGGCTGCCGAGGCGTCGGGTAAGAAGGTCGCGTGGGTGCACGGCACGGCCATGCGCACCGAACCGCTGGCCTACTCCGGCCGCGACCAGGTCAATCCGCAGGCCGGACGCGACGCCGCGGCCGCACTGTGGAAGCAGGCCGGGATCACCAATCCGCTCGAGGAGATCGATGCGGCCGAGATCTACGTCCCGTTCTCCTGGTTCGAGCCGATGTGGCTGGAGAACCTGGGCTTCACCCCCGAGGGCGAGGGCTGGAAGCTGGTCGACGCGCGCGAGACCGAGATCGGCGGGAAGCTGCCGGTCAACCCCTCGGGCGGCGTGTTGAGTTCCAATCCGATCGGCGCGTCCGGCATGATCCGCTTCGCCGAGGCGGCCAAGCAGGTAATGGGCCGGGCCGGCGATTACCAAGTCGAGGGTGCTCGAAAAGCCTTCGGCCATGCCTATGGTGGCGGATCACAGTACTTCTCGATGTGGGTAGTGGGCTCGGAACCACGGTGACGCGCAATTCCGCCGGCATTTCCGGGTGACCGGATTGCCGGCGGAAAGCACATTTGCAATTCCATCAGCAAATTCGCCGATACCGCCGAGCCGGGAGTTCGACATGACCGCTACCACCACCACCGAACATCCGGCACGCCTCGCCGGACGAGCCTCACAGGCCGCGGTCCGCGCCCGGGACAAGGACGCGTGGCTGGCACTGTTCGCCACCGACGGCATCGTGGAGGACCCGATCGGCCCCTCGGTCTTCGACCCCGAGGGCGCGGGCCACCGCGGCCACGAGGCCATCGCGGCGTTCTGGGACAAGGCCATCGCCCCCACCGAATCCATCGACTTCCTCTTCGGGGACTCCTTCGCCTGCGGCAGCGAGGTGGCCTTCACCGGGCTGATCCGCACGCAGCTGGGCGGACACGTCATCGACGCCGAGGGCGTCTTCACCTACAAGGTCGACGACGCCGGGAAGATCGTGGCACTGCGCGCGTTCTGGGAGACCGATCGCGCGATGGGGACCATGCGCAAGCAGTGAGGCAGTGCGGCACGAAACGAGGGCCGCACGAACAACAGGGCGGGCACCCATCGGGTGCCCGCCCTGTCCGTGTTCAGGGTGCGAATCAGGCCTTGGTCTTGTAGTCGACCTGGAATTCCTTGATGCCGTTGAGCCAGCCCGAGGTCAGACGCTTGGGGTCGCCGAGCTTGGTGATATCGGGCAGATGGTCGGCGATGGCATTGAAGATCAGGTCGATCTCCAGGCGGGCCAGGTTGGCGCCGATGCAGAAGTGCGCGCCGGTACCACCGAAGGACAGGTGCGGATTCGGATCGCGAGTGATGTCGAAGGTGTACGGATTCTCGAACACCTCCTCGTCGAAATTGGCCGAGCGGTACATCAGCAGGACACGCTGGCCCTTCTTGATCTGCACCCCGGACAGTTCGGTGTCGACCAGCGCGGTCCGCTGGAACGAGCTCACCGGCGTGGCCCAGCGGATGATCTCGTCGGCGGCGGTGGCCGGCCGCTCGCGCTTGTAGAGCTCCCACTGCTCCGGGTTCTCCAGGAACGCGATCATGCCGTGGGTGATGGCGTTGCGGGTGGTCTCGTTTCCGGCGACCGCCAGCAGGATGACGAAGAAGCCGAACTCCTCCGAGGTCAGCGCCTCACCGTCGATATCGGCATTGACCAGAGCGGTGACGATGTCGTTGGCCGGTTCCGCCTTGCGGGCCTCCGCCATCTGCCAGGCGTAGCCGAGGATCTCCATCGATGAGGCGGCCGGGTCGGCATCGGTGTCCGGATCGTCGTAGCCGGTCATCTCGTTGGACCACTGGAAGACCTTCATCCGGTCTTCCTGCGGGACGCCGATCAGTTCGGCGATCGCCTGCAGCGGCAGCTCACAGGCCACCTGGGTGACGAAGTCGCCGGCGCCGCTGGCCGCGGCCGCGTCGACGATCGATTTGGCGCGGGCGGACAGCTCCGCGCGCAGACCGTTGATCGCGCGCGGGGTGAAGCCCTTGGAAATCAGCTTGCGCAGTTTGGTGTGTTCGGGCGCATCCTTGTTGATCAGGATGTGGCGCTGCAGCTCGATGGCCTCGCGCGGGATGTCGTCGTTGAAGCGGGGAATCGCGGTGTTCTCGTAGGTGGAGAAATCGTCGCGCCGCGAGACCTCCTTGACATCGGCGTGCTTGGACACAACCCAGAAGCCGTCGTCGTGGAACCCTCCGACCTCCGGAGACTGCGGGTTCCACCAGATCGGCGCGGCCCGGCGCAGCTCCGCGAACTCTTCGACGGGAATGCCGCGGGCCCACATATCGGGATCTGTGGCGTCGAACCCCTCGGGGAGGTTCGGAGCTACATGGGTGTCAACCACCAGTTGTCTCCTTCGACTAACTGAAACACGTTCTACCTTCATTGCAGCATAGGTGGTATCAGTAGTAAAGAAGCCATAGTCCGCCCTCAGTACATCCACAGAACTTGTTCCAGTTTCTGTGCTGATACGGATCCTGTTCGAAAGGTTGAAGTTATGGGCACCCCCGTCATCGTCGAGGCCGCGCGCACCCCGATCGGCAAACGCAACGGCTGGCTGGCCGGCCTGCACGCCGCCGAGGTGCTCGGCGCCGCGCAGCGCGGCGTCCTCGAGCGCGCACAGCTCGATCCGGCATTGGTCGAACAGGTCATCGGCGGCTGCGTCATGCAGGTCGGCGAGCAGGGCAACAACGTCACCCGCACCGCATGGCTGCACGCCGGACTCCCCTGGCAGGTGGGCGCGACCACGGTCGACTGCCAGTGCGGGTCCGCCCAGCAGGCCAACCACCTGATCGCCGGGCAGATCGCCCAGGGCGCGATCGACATCGGCGTCGCCTGCGGCGTCGAATCCATGAGCCACGTCCCGCTGGGCGCGAACGTGGGCGAGAACGCCGGGCCCCGCCGCCCGGCGAGCTGGGACATCGATATGCCCAACCAGTTCGAGGCGGCCGAGCGAATCGCCAAGCGGCGCGGCATCACCCGCGACGATATCGACGAATTCGGCGTGCGCTCACAGCGTTTGGCCGCGCAGGCCTGGGCGGAGGGGCGCTTCGACCGCGAGGTGCTGACCATCGCCGGCGCGCCGCAGGTCGACAAGGAGGGCACCCTCACCGGCGAGACGCTCGACGTCAACCGCGACCAGGGACTGCGCGAGACCACCCGGGAGAGCCTGGCGAAGCTGAAGCCGGTGCTGGAGGGCGGAATTCACACCGCCGGCACCTCGTCGCAGATCTCCGACGGTGCCGCCGCGGTGCTGCTCATGGACGAACAGGCCGCCGCGCGTGCGGGACTGAAGCCGCGGGCGCGCATCGTCACCCAGTGCCTCGTCGGCGCCGAGCCGGAGTTCCACCTGGACGGCCCGGTACAGGCGACGACGCGGCTGCTGGAGAAGTCGGGCATGAGCATCGCCGATATCGACCTCTTCGAAATCAACGAGGCCTTCGCCTCGGTCCCGCTGTCGTGGGCGTCGGTGCACAAGCCGGATATGGACCGGGTCAACGTCAACGGCGGCGCGATCGCGATCGGACATCCGGTCGGCAGCACCGGCTCGCGGTTGATCACCACCGCCCTGCACGAGCTGGAACGCTCCGACAAGTCGATCGCAATGGTCCTCATGTGCGCCGGTGGCGCACTTGCGACCGGAACAATCATCGAGCGGTTGTAATACCGAACAGATTTCATCCGTAGTTGAACGTTCATCCTCACAGGTCCGAGACGTGTCGTACGCCACACAAACTGCGATACAGACAAAAGGATGAGATGTCAGCTATCTTCCGGTTATCAATGGCCCGTTGAGCGAGACTCGTTCGACGGGCCAGAACCGGAGCGTACTGCCCCTCGACCAGTGAGGGTGCGGTGCCCCGCAAACGCGCCGACGCTGAACGGTTCCCGGACGGCCGACCTGGAAGCTTCAAGGAAATCCTGAATCAGGCGTAGGTTTTCAGTTACTCAGCCGCTAATATCAATGATACGTATCCGAGATAACGACTGTTAGTACAGCGAAGGGAATTGGGCGGCTCACAATGGCTGATTTCGCGGCGCGGCTGAACAAGCTGTTCGAAACCGTGCATCCCCCGGGGCGTAAGCCGCACACCAATGCCGAGGTGGCGGCAGCGCTCACCGCCTCCGGGCATCCGATCTCGAAACCGTATCTCTCGCAGTTGCGGTCGGGTCAGCGGACGAACCCCTCAGATGAAACGGTTGCCGCACTGGCAAAGTTCTTCAAGGTCAAACCGGACTACTTCTTCAACGACATCTACGCCGCCAAGATCGACCATGATCTGGAGTTGCTGTCCCAGCTGCAGGGCTATGGACTGCGTCGGCTGTCGAGCAGGGCGTTCGATCTCTCCGAAGAGTCGCAGAACCTCCTGACCTCGATGGCCGAAAAGCTCCGGGCGAGTGAAGGTCTGCCCGAGG
This sequence comes from Nocardia nova NBRC 15556, assembly GCF_001613005.1. GTDB lineage: Bacteria > Actinomycetota > Actinomycetes > Mycobacteriales > Mycobacteriaceae > Nocardia > Nocardia nova. The sequence goes on from NZ_BDBN01000004.1 coordinate 24,974, forward strand.
TTCCACCGGACGGCACGGAATAGCAAGTCGGACAAGGCAACACAGTGCGGCACTCGGAACCGCACTGTGTTGTCTTGTGACCTGAGACCGAAGCGGTGACGCTTCGGTCTTCGCTGTGCATTTCACGCTGCGCTGTGCGATTCACGCTGCGCTGCGCAATACGACCCTGCGCTGCGCGATAGGACCGCCCGCCCAATCGGTCCGGCCGCATCGATGGTCAATCCGCCTGTGCGACAGCTGATTTCCGGTCGACCGCGGTGCGCTCGAAGGCGCGGGCGATCGCCTGCACCCAGCCGCGCGGGCTCAATCCCTCCGGCGGTGCGATCCAGCGGGCGTCGACGATCTCGTCACCGAGCGGATTGCGGGCCCAACGGGCCACCCGTTCCGCGCGTTCGGTAACCGAACGCGCGGGCACCCCCGCCGCCGCCAGTTCCATACCGCCGCCGGTCTGCAGATATAGTGCGTCCATGATCTGAGCGACTTGGTCGGACGCCTTGAGCTCGGTGACCGACACCGTCTGCTCGTGCGCCACCACCTCGGGAAAACGTTTGATCATGGTCCGGTGCAGGGCTCGGATCTGTCGCAGCAGCAGCCGCGCCCGCATCCACCGCTCGATCACGATCCATACCGCGCCGCCCGCGATCAGCAGACTCGCGAGCTGCCAGCCCGGCCAGAACCACCCCGGCTCGCCGGGAGGAACCGGTTGTGCACCGACCGTCAGCCGCCGGATCGATAGTGCGGCAAGCACTCCCGTGGCCATGGTGCCCGCGGTGTAGAGCGCGATACCGCGCCCCAACGCCGTCCAGTCCAGATTGCGCAGACCCGTCACCGCGATGAAGACACATCCGAGCAGCGTCATGGCCCAGCCGAACAGGATCGACCAACCGATGGTGGCGGCGATGAGGAAGGCGCCGAAACCGTATACCGCCCAAGCGATTTGACGCAGATTTCGACGCGAGACCACCGGCCAGGCGGCAGCCGCCACCACCGAGGTGGCCACAGCGAACAGCAGCCAGGTCGCCGCCACCAGCCGGTCGGCCAGAGCCTGACCGTTGATTCCTTGCGGCCGTGAGTGGTCCACCGCGACCGCGGTTTCCGGAACGCCGAGTGTGGCCGCGGCGCCCACCGCCGCGACCGCGATCACGATCGCCATCCGGGCCGTGGTCGGGGGCTTCACCAGGACGCGGCCGATACGGGCACTGGCCGCCATCCACACCAACAGGGCCGTCAACGAGAACATCATCACCAACCCTTCCCTTTCGTCGGATGACCGGCATGCACCGTCATCCGAGCCTTTTGCGGATGACCGAGCAGTCCTACATGTTTACGCACGCTGCCGCCTCCGGTCCCCTCGGTCATCCGAGTGCCTCGTCGAATCGGAGCACCGAGACGCCGGAACCACGGTTGTCGAATACGCGTAGGCGGGTCGTCAACATGCCGGCGAAGGTCTCGGCCTCCCACTCGTACTGCTGGTTTCGACCGTCGTCGACGATCCGCTGATGCGCACGCTGGGACAATATGTAGGCGATCAGGTCGTCGCCGGCCTCGAGCATGACCTCGGCGGTCGGTTCACCGGGATGGTCGAAGACCACATGTCCCAGTTCGTGTGCGAGGGTGTGGTCGCGACTGGGCAGGGCCGTGGCCAGCACGATCACATCCTTGTCCGGATAGCTGCGGCGCTGACCGCAGACACCCGGCCCCAGCCGGGCATCAGTGATTTCGATCAGGCGGCCGCGTTCGGCGGAGATCGCGAGGACCACCTCCTCCAACGTGGTGGCGTCGAAATCGGCGGCAACCGCGCACACCGCGTCGACGGCGACGGCGACGCGGCGATACGAGCGGCCTGTCTTAATAGTCCGGCTCTCGATCATTCCGCGCCCCTCAGGCCCTCGGTCCGAAGAATTCCGCCCGTGCGGCGTCGAGGCGTGCCTGCGCCGCCGAGGCACTGCGAAAGCTCATCACACCGGAGCCGACCGCGGCGAGCGCCGTGGCGATCACACTGCCGGCGACCGCCGGAATCTCGACCTCCGGCGGTCTGCCAATGGCCACGATCTGGTCCCCGGCGGGATTCGGCTGGGCCGGCGCGGGCGCCGGAGCCGCGGACAACGCCGACGGGGCGGGGGTCGGTGCGATCGGGACCGCGGCCGGCGCGGGTGGGGCGGCGACGTCGACCGGAGGCAGGGGACCGGCGGGGACCCGCGGCATCGTCGGGAGCACCGGCGTCGGTCGCGCGGGAACCCCGCGCCGCCGAACCCGGTGCGGCAGTACGAGAATCAGCAGCGGCGACCTCGCGGCAGCGGCCCTGATCGCGGCCGGTCCGGTAACCGGGGGCCCGGGGTCGATCACAATAGCCGATTCGGAAGCCGTTGCGGCGGGGCCCGTTCCGGTCAGCGAGGCCAGGAGGGAACCAGGGGCCGCCGGTCCGGGCAACCCTGCGGGAGCCGGCGCCGACGAGGTCGTAGCGCCTCCCGGGGCGTCGAGATTGCCATGGTTCTGGTTATCGTCTGCCGGAGTAGGCCCCCCGCACCCGGTGCGGACGCGCCCGGCTGCTGCCGTGCTTCGGCACCGGGACCAGTCGGCCGGGAATCTGCGGAGCCCTGCTCCATTGCGGCGTTCGGCTGAGATGCGGGCGGATGGGATGGTTGGGCGTGACCCGGATTCGGCTGACCTGGATTCGGCTGACCTGGATGGGGCTGACCCGGATTCGGCCGAGCCGGATTGTCGTGAGCTGGGTGAGCGGCGGCTACCTGGGGGCCGAGAACCGCACAACTACAGATCATTCCGGCGACCGCAACAACGCGCGCTACCCGCCCCATGGTCATGCGCTCGCCTTCCCTCGAGTTCTCAGCGCAGATCTCTACCCGGTCGCCACAACCCATCGCCGGGACCTCGCGATGCGGCACATCCTAACTTCAGACAGTTCGCTCGCGCAGCGAGATCGGTTGAGCCCGAATGCTCGTCGCGCCGCGGCGCGCGGAATCGTCGACCCGTGCGGATCATCGCGATGGGAAGGAGGCACCGTTGCGCGATCCGGCGGGCGTGTGTCGTTGCCGAGCGGGTTGCCGCGATCAGGCTCCGTACACCGGCTCGGGACGCTACGCGACTGCGGGTTTCGGCCCTGGAGGTTTCGGCCCCGAAGGTATCGGCTCGGACACGGTGCGCTCGAAGGCGCGGGCGATCGCCTGCACCCAGCCGCGCGGGCTCAATCCCTCCGGCGGTGCGATCCAGCGGGCGTCGACGATCTCGTCACCGAGCGGATTGCGGGCCCAGCGGGCCACCCGCTCGGCACGTTCGGTGACCGAACGCGCGGGCACCCCCGCCGCCGCCAGCTCCATACCGCCGCCGGTCTGCAGATACAGCGCGTCCATGATCTGAGCGACCTGATCGGAAGCCTTGAGCTGAGTGGCCGACACCGTCTGCTCGTGCGCCACCACCTCGGGGAAACGCTTGATCATGGTGCGATGCAGGGTCCGAATCTGGCGCAGCAGCAGGCGCGCCCGCACCCAGAGCTCGATCACGATCCACACCGCACCGACCGCGATCAGCAGACTCGCGAGCTGCCAGGCCGGCCAGAACCAGCCCGGATCGCCGGGGCGCGCGGGTTGTTCACCGATCGCCAGGCGCCGAATCGACAGCGCGGCAAGGACTCCCGCGACCACCGTGCCGGCGGTGTAGAGCGCGATACCGCGCCCCAGCGCCGTCCAGTCCAGATTGCGCAGGCCGGTCACGGCGACGAAGACGCCGCCGAGCAAGGTCATGACCCAGCCGAACAGAATCGACCACCCGATGGTGGCCGCGATGACGAGCGCGCCGAAACCGTAGACCAGCCAGGCGATCTGACGAAGATTCCGGCGCGAGACCACCGGCCAGGCGGCGGCCGCGACCACCGACGTCGCCACCGCGAACAGCAGCCAGGTCGCCGCCACCAGCCGGTCGGCCAGGGCCTGGCCGTTGATCCCCTGCGGCAGTGCGTGATCCACCGCGACCGCGATCTCCGGGATGCCGAGGGTGGCCGCGGCGGCCACCGCCGCGACCGCGATCACGATCGCCACCCGGGCCGTGGTCGCGGGCTTCACCAGGACACGACCGATGCGGGCGCCGGCCGCCATCCACACCAACAGCGCAGTCAACCAGAACGTCATGTTTCTACCCCGTGCCTGTCGTCGGATGTCCGAGGGGCCCTCCGTGGTTACGCACGCTGCCGCCTCCGGTCCCCTCGGTCATCCGAGAGCCTCGTCGAATCGGAGCACCGAGACCCCGGCGCCGCGATTGTTGAAGACGCGCAGGCGGGTCATCAGCATGCCGGCGAAGGTTTCGGCCTCCCACTCGTACTGATCGTCGCGCCCGTCGTCGACGATCCGCTGATGCGCGCGCTGGGACAGCATGTAGGCGATCAGATCGTCGCTGGCCTCGAGCGTCACCTCGGCGGCCGGTTCACCCGGGTGGTCGAAGACCACATGTCCCAGTTCGTGCGCGAGGGTGTGGTCGCGACTGGGCAGGGCGGCGGCCAGCACGATCACATCCTTGTCCGGATAGCTGCGGCGCTGACCGCAGACACCCGGTCCGAGCTGGGCGTCGGCGATTTCGATCAGGCGGCCGCGTTCGGCGGAGATCGCGAGGACCACCTCCTCCAACGTGGTGGCGTCGAAATCGGCGGCAACCGCGCACACCGCGTCGACGGCGGCGGCGACGCGGCGGTAGGAGCGGCCCGTCTGAATCCGGCTCTCGGTCATCTCGCGCCCCCTCAGGCCCTCGGTCCGAAGAATTCCGCGCGTGCGGCGTCGACGCGCGCCTGCGCGGCGGAGGCGCTCTGGAAACTCACCGCGCCGGAGCCGGCCGCGGCCAGCGCCATGGCGATCACGCCGCCGAGCACGGCCAGCGTCTTGACCTCGGGCAGGCCGCTACTGGCCGCGGTAGGACGCACGGCTGGATTCGACTGGGCCAGTGCGGGCGCCGGGTCCGCCGGGGCAGGAGCCGGTGGTGCGGGTGGCGCCGCGGGCGGGACCGCGGCGGGCGCCGGGAGTGCGGCGACGAAAGGCTCACCCGGCACCGCGGGGACGGCGGGGACCGGCGGCACCGGCGGGATGGCGAGCGGAGGCGCTGCCGGTACCGGCGGGGGCGGAACCGGCTGCAGCAGAAGCAGAAGCAGCAACGGCGACATCGCGGCGGCCGACCCCACCGCAGCCGATCCCGTGATCGCGGAGCCGGTGCCGAGCAGCGTGGCCAGCGCGGAACCCGTTGCGGCGGAACCTGTCCCGGCGAGGCCCGCGAGCGCGGATCCGGTGGCGGCGGAGCCCGTGCCGAGCAACCCGGCCAGCAGCGCACCGGTTCCGGCGGCGGCCGATCCGGTGGTCGCGAGCGC